>NZ_CP037934.1:614121-1228243 GCF_004353225.1 Marinobacter sp. JH2
AGTTACGGGCGCCAAATGAAGGATGAAATCTCTGCCGTGCACCTTTAGATTGACCGCGCGGCTTTCACTCAGCGTCAGGGTTTCTGAGACAATTTCGTGCCAAGAAGGATTCTCTTGCGGGTCGTGGCCCTGAAGCAATTTAATCAGAGGCATGCCGCTGAGACTTGGCATCGGTTCACGAAACCAGTTTTCAATATGACGGTTAGCAAACCGGATAACGGCAAGCTCATCGGTCACGATGATGCCGTCTGGCATGTGCTCGAAGCTGTGTTGAATGAAAGACTGCATCTGGCTAAGGCGTTTGTTTGCCAGCTGTACTTTCTCTAAACGAGGTGAGAATGCCTGAACGGAGTGCTGGGTGGGCGTCATGATTGTATCGCTTTCGAGCTCAAGACCACGCAAATATTGTTGGGTCACCTCGCGGCTCAGGTCGTTTTTCAGGGACAGTCCTAGAACATAAGTCGAGCTACCCCGCTCGAGTTTTACCCAGCTTTGATTCAACTGATGAACCCAATGACCTGGTTTGGGTAAATGGGGGGCTTGCGCCATGGTCATACCATGAATTTGAAGCAGTTCCCCGTTTTCCCACAGCAACCATCCTTCGGGTTCAAGAAATGCTTGAAAATGTTCCAGCAATTGAGCCGGTTGCCGTTTTGCCGATTGCGGCAGTGACAGATGAGGTGTGCTCGCCATATCATCCAGCTGTTGGTTCAAAAAGCGGTTGGTCATGACAAGCCGGTATCCAGTGGCGATGGGGACGGCAAAAAGTATCAACAGCAGAGTATCGATAATGGGTAGCTGGATACGCAGATAAAACAGCAGCAGAAGATAGCCGGCGATAAGAAGGCCAAATATCGCCATACAGGTGATCAGCGTATAGGAATGTGTGAGTCGTGGTAGCAGAACCGTCAGAATGATCAATACCAGAACGCTGAGGGTGACGCTGGCCCAATCGCCAATGGCGATCACTGCAACTTGATGGTTTACCAGTGTTGGCCACGTGGTGATTGTCTGATCGTAAAGCCAATGCTCTAGACGATCAGATAACCCGTTGCCCTGAAATAGAAACAAACTCAGGATCAGTAAAAGGCCTAGGGCCCACGGCGCGTTTTTTATGGTAAGCCAGTCCTTGGTCATGGGCCTCGTGCTATTGCAGGTTCAGTCGGTGATTAGTCGAGATACAGCTCGCGGCCGGGGCCCCAGCGGCTAGCAACCGGCCCCTCTGAAACCGCCTTCACGCGCACAAAATACCGCCGCCCGGGAATCAGGCGCAACGAGGCTGCGGTGTCTGGCACGTCGGCTTCTTTGATAATGTTCTGAAAGCTGGGTTCTTCAGAAAGCTGCAATCGATATTTGTCAGCAAAATCAGCCTGCTCCCAAAATACCCGAACCTGACTGTCCAGATAATTGATGTTGATGATTCGAACCGGTGGCAGGGTGCCATTGACGGTGAGTTTTCGGGCTTCGGAGGCTGCGAATGATGTGCCGCCCGCTTCAGTTGTCACTCGCCAGAAATAGGTGCCGGGGCTTAGAGCTCTCGAGGGCAGTGCTCGACTTTCTGGCGCCCATTCACTGGTGCTCATCAGGTTCTCGAACGTTTGGTCTTGTGAAATCTCGACACGAGCCACTTCGTTTGCCCCCTTCAGCTGCCAACGAAACTCCGGCATGTCATCGTCGACACTGGCACCGCTCTCAGGGCTTATAAGTGCCGGAGTTTTGGCATGCAGCTCCACTTCGATAGGAATCACCGAAGGTAATCCCGCAATACCACGTTTATCAAGAGCGGCAACATGGACTTCATATTGCCCATTGTCGAGTTGATCTATCGGGAATTGGTTGCTGGTGACACTGCGGCTTTGTACCCATCCACCCGAGAAGGTCTCAAAAATATCGATTCGATGGGCGGGAGCGAGCGTTGTTTGCCAAGATAGTTTCAGCGGTAGCTGGCTGACCAACGGTTCTACGGGGTTAATCTCGGGGCGCGGTGGCAGCTGGCGGATGTGCAGACGCTCTGAGCCTGTCGTGGCGACGCTTGCGCCATAACCCGCTGGAATTCTTTGTGCCTTACCGGGGCGACCAAAATCTACAGCGCCCTCTTGTACTTGGACGCTGCTGTCGTTGGCACTCGCCTGCAGAGTAAACGCGGTGCCACGCACGGCAACTACGGCCGATGGCGTTGTGATTTCAAACCGGGCGCCATTTCCACGAAGGGGTTTTACGCGGGAATGCACTTCACCTTTGTGTAACCTAAGCCGAGTGTCTACCATGCCCGTTTTACCGTACTGGGTCAGCCGGTTGAACATTAGCCGGGAGTTGGGCGAAACCCGCAATTCGGAGCCATCGGCTAGTGTCAGTGTGGCTGAACCGGCGCCTAACAAAAGCTCGTCACCGACTCGAATCAAAGACTGCTCAGTCAGAGCGATTTTACGAGCATCGGACCCCGAGATGTGCTGAACGTTGCCGCTGACGGACGATACTCGCACAGGCTCGGGTTGACGCTTTAGCCAGGCAATCGGGATGCGTAGTGATTGTCCCGCCTTGAGGCTGGTGTTACCGGGTAATCCGTTGTGTGCAAGTAGCTGGTAGCTGTCTCTGGGGTTCTGCAGTAACGACTCGGAAATACTGGCCAACGAGTCCTTTTTTTGAAGGGTGTAGACCCATTCCGACATTGTTTCTGCAGAATGGGAAGGCACAGGCGCAGAACCCTGAGCGACCGTCCACTCTGCCAGCGCAAGGCCGGGCATGAGGGTGATCGCCAGTGCAAACCAGTAGGCCAGACTGTTGCGCAAGGTAGGCACGATCGGCTTAGGCATTGGAGGTAAGGTCGCTCGCGGGTGCCGTTGCTTCGGTTGCTTGAACGGCCTCCAAGCGATACCCCCGCTGATAGATGGTTTTAATCCGAAAGCCGTTGTCCGGATTGAGCCCCAGCCGACGGCGTAGTCGGCTGATGTGAGTGTCGACGGTGCGTGTGTTGATGTCTCGTGCGACTCCCCATACTCGTTCCAGAAGAACGTCCCGTGTGAGCAGGCGGCCCTGATTTTGGAACAGGAACAGCGTCAGATCGAAATCCTTATCGGTCAGGGTCAGGAGTTCGCCGTGCAGGTGAATGCTGCGCTGATTCATGTTGACCTCGAAGGGGCCGAACACCAGCAGCTCTTTATCGCTTTCAGGGTTGCTGCGGCGTGCCAGAGCGTTCAGTCGGGCGATGAGTTCCGCAGCGCGTGCTGGCTTTGCCAAGAAATCGTCTGCACCGGCATCGAGCGCACAAACAATGTCACTTTCGCTATCGTGCTGGGTCAGGAATATCGCCGGAATAGCCCAGTCGAGGTGAGTGCGTACGCTTTTTAAAACGTCGATGCCTGTCATGTCCGGTATCTGCCAATCCAGAATGATCAGGTCGTAACTGCGGTGTAGTACGGCGCTGAGAAAGGATTGACCGGTGGCAAAGCTATCGCATTCGTGTCCTTTGTCGGACAGTATTGCTTGAATGTTTTGCGCTTGTTCAAATTCATCTTCAAGCAGAGCAATGCGCATTGAGCTTAGCCTCTATCGTGATACTTGGTGCGGGGCGTTTTTGCAGAATGAAAAAATAATGAACTCTGCAGCAACGCCAATTATCCCAGAAAAAGTGCCGTGTTTCAGTGACGATATGTACTATTCCGTAACACTAAAGCGGGTTTACCATTGTCGTCATTAACTGTTTGTCGGCACGCTGGGAAATTACTGCAGCCCCAGAACCAACCTTTTTTGCTTTGGCGGCGCACCAATGGTGAAAAACAGTGCGGGCAAGGCACCGGTTTTTGGCTGGTCCCATCCTGAGGCTGGCTGTCTTCCATAGGGCGCGTGCCCGTGCATTTTGGGTAACGGGTGCAGGCGTAGAATGGCCCGAATTTACCCTCTCTCTGCACCATCGGCGTTCGGCACTTGGGACAATGGATGCTTGCCTCGCCCTGTGGTTCGCCTTTAGGTACTTCCAGCTGGTGAATAAAGCCCCGTATTTCATTCTTCAGGGTTTCAAGGAACGCTCGGGGATCGTCTTCGCCTCGGCGAATGCCTTCCAGCGTGGCTTCCCATACCGCTGTTCGGTCTGGTGTGCGGGCGGAGTCCGGTAAGGCGGCAATCAGTGCTTTGCCTTTCTCGGTGGCACGAATGAACCGCTTTTCCCGCAGCAAATAATCTCGCTTGAATAACGTATCAATGATCGCAGCCCGAGTTGCTTCGGTGCCTAGACCATCGGTTTCTCTCAAGGTCTTGCGCAGCTCTGCATTCGCCACAAATCGTGCAATGTTAGTCATTGCAGAAAGCAGCGTGGCATCGGTGAAGTGCTGGGGAGGCTGAGTCTTTCGCTCTTTCACCTCGGCCTGTCGGCAGATGGTTGGCTCGTCATGTTCGAGCCGCGGTAGCGGAGGCTTCTGGGGCTCACTGGCTTTATCTTTGAGCTTCAACTCCAGCGCTTTCCAGCCCGGGCTGAACAACGCTGTTTCCGTAGCGCGGAATTTGTGCTCCTGCACTTGCACCGTGAGCTTGCCTTCTCGGTGGACGGCATCCTCACTGAACTGCATCAAGTAGTAGCGGCTGACCAGACCGTAGATTTTCTGTTCTGACGGAGTGAGTTTACCGTTCGGCGAGGGCCGAACGGTGGGAATAATGGCATGGTGTGCATCGACTTTTTTGTCGTTCCAGGCTGCTGACCGGCGGCTGCTGTCGAGTCGTTCCGTATGGGGTGCCAATTCGGGTGCGGCCCGGCCGATGGCCCTTATCACTTGTTCGCGCTGATTAAAGTGCTCTTCGGGCAGGTAGCGTGAGTCTGAACGCGGATAGGTAATAAGCTGATGGCGTTCGTAAAGGTTCTGGGCTGTATCCAGCACCTCTTTCGCCCCCATGCGGAACAATCGGCCGGCTTCAATTTGTAGGGCCGAGAGTGACAGGGGCAGCGGTGGGGGTTCTGGTCGGTCCCGGAAGCGCGATTCCACAATTCGTCCGGGCCGACCGTCTACGGCGTTGGCTATGTCGTTCGCGATATCACGATTGAGCAATCGGCCCTCTTCGTCCAGGTGGTCCTGGAATTGACCGTCCGGCAGCCAGCGCCCGGTAAACGGGCGTGGATCTGATTCCTCCTCCGCTGCTTGAAACACACCTTCAATTCGAAACCAGGGTTTGGGCTCGAAGTGTTCGATGGTGTTGTCTCGATCGACCACCAAGCCTAGAACCGGTGTTTGCACACGGCCAACCGAATAGACGCCTTGCTCGCCTTGTTGCTGATAGGTGAGCGTGTAAAACCGTGTGAGGTTGATGCCGTAAAGCCAGTCCGCTCTTTGTCGGGCTAAGGCGGAGTGAGACAGGCTCCGGAATGCAGTGTTTTCTTTCGGGTTGGCAATGGCCCGAGCGACTGCATTGGGGGTCAGGTCGTTTATCAGTACACGTTTGACCGGTACCTTTGAACCCACAAAGCGAATGACCTCGTCTACCAGCAACTGACCTTCCCGGTCCGGGTCGCCGGCGTGAGTGATCAGCTTGGCGTTACGGATGAGCGATTCGAGAACCTTAAATTGCTGCTTAACGCTGTCCTTCGGGGTCAGCTGCCATTGATCCGGAACCAGCGGCAAATCTTCCAGACGCCAGCGTTTCCAAGCCGGGTTGTAGTTGGCTGGTTCTGCCGGCTCAAGCAAATGGCCAATGCACCAACTAACGGTGACCGAATGATGCCCTTCGCCACAGCGAATCCACCCCTGGCCTTTTTGGTAAGGGCCGGGTAAGGCGGCCGCAATGGCTCGTGCCAAACTGGGTTTTTCAGCTATATACAGGTGCATGGTATACGGGTTCTATAAATGGCTCCGGAATGTGGCCCTTTCGCTCCTTGGTGTCAAGGCTCTGGGCTGGCACGCTTTGTGTAGTAGACTGGGGTTATATTGATGGGAGGGTAAGTGACTATGCAAGTTCAGAATGCCATTGAAACTAAGCTTGCCGATGCATTCGAAGTGCAGCATCTGATGGTGGAAAATGAAAGCCACATGCATTCGGTACCGCCGAATTCCGAAACGCATTTTAAAGTGACCTTGGTTTCTGGCGCGTTTAACGGGACGATGAAAGTAAAGCGTCACCAGTTGATTTATAAAGTGTTGGCCGACGAGCTTGCCGGGCCAGTACATGCCTTGGCGTTGCATTTGTACACGCCAGAGGAGTGGGCGAAAACCGGGCAGGCAACACCCGATTCGCCAAATTGTATGGGCGGTTCCAAAGGCGATGCCTCGATGGCCGCCAAGTTGAAACAGGGAGTTAATTCATGAGCCAGTTTTTTCAAATTCATCCCGAGAATCCGCAAAAGCGTTTGATCAAGCAGGCAGTGGACATCATCCGTAACGGCGGTGTGATTGTGTACCCAACCGACTCCGGCTATGCGCTGGGTTGTCATCTGGGGGATAAACAAGCCGCCGATCGGATCAAGCGTATTCGCAAGCTGGACGACAAGCACAACTTCACTCTGGTGTGCCGTGATCTCTCTGATATAGGCGTGTACGCCAAAGTCGATAACACCCAATATCGGCTCCTGAAAACATTCACCCCGGGGGCTTACACCTTCATTTTGGATGCCACCAGTGAAGTGCCTCGCCGTTTATTGCACCCCAAGCGTCGTACCATAGGCGTTCGTGTTCCAGACAACGCCATTGTGCGAGAGCTTTTGGGTGAATTGGGCGAACCGATCATGAGCAGCACGTTAATTTTGCCGGATGAAACCGAGCCCATGACGGACCCCGAAGAAATTCGTGATGCTTTGGAGAAGGAGCTGGATTTGATCATCGATGGCGGGTTCTGCGGTATGGAAGCCACAACTGTGGTGAACTTCACCGGAGATGTACCCGAAGTGACTCGGGTCGGCAAAGGCGACCCGGCACCGTTTGAGGGATAATGTTCTAAGGTGTGCTTGAACGCCCGGCTTGAGATCAGGCCCGGGCGTTCAAGTTAAAGGCATAGCGCTGTGAGTCACCTGCGGGCACGGATTGATTGGCGCTGGTGTTTCGGCGAAGGCTGTCATACCGATGGAGTACATCCTGCAGGCCGTTAAATTGCTGGTTTTCACTCACCAGTGCGCTTAGCAATGAGTTGCGAACGCCATAAGCCTGATTCAGCTTCAAAGCGTTATCCATGAAATGCAACGTCGGCTCGCTGACGCTCAGGCGACTGAAGGCGTCTGTAAAATCCCGATTGTTGTTTAAATCCTGCTCTATTTTTCCGCGAATCTCGTCGGGTACCTTTCCTACAACAACTGTTTTTCCGTCTTCGCCTTTGCTGACGTTCAAGGCAGTAGCGGGATGTAAGTTGTACTCGGCAAGTTTGTGCCGCAACGTGTCTCGGATGTAGGAAAGATCCTGCGCCACGGTTTGCTTATATTGATTCAACGGTATTTTTTGTACCTTTACGTCGGCAGGATCCAGTGCCTTTTGCTCCGACGGCGTGAAACGGTCACCGTCTGGGCTGCCGGTAGCTTGGGGCTTCGGAGCTTCAGTCGTCACACCATCGTCGGTCTTACCCGAGGGAGCCTGGCGGGTGTCCATGGTTTGCTGAAAGCGAGTGCTGGCTTGGATCAATGATGTCAGCAACGACATGGTGTGTTTCCTCCTGGGTGGCAAAAGTCTGCCGGATTTCCGATGCCTGAGTGAGCTATTAGGTAAGAGGCAGTTTTCATGCCAGATAGTGCGGATTTGGTTTTAAGAAAAGTCTTTCTTTGTAAGGAAGCTATTTAATCATCCGATTGAATGACCTAAGTCACTAAAAATCAGAGTGGAACCTATAAAGTTATGGCTCGACCTGCCGTCATATCCTGTATCCCATCTTTTGATGATTCGCCGCCGGAGACACATGAAAAAACACTATTCCATTCGTTTTCTATTGCTAGCTGCATTGGCAACGGCATTCTCCGTGATATTGGTATTCACGGTGCTTTTTAGCGCCCAATCTCAGCGTGCGCATCTAGAAGAATACAGTCAAAAATACGTCGAAGGCTTAGCGAAATCGTACTTTGATGGCCTTAATACCATGATGCTGACAGGTACTATTGGTAATCGGGACATGTTACGTGACAAAGCGATAGCGTCTGACGAGGTTCTGGATGTTCGGGTTATTCGCAGCGATCAGTTGAATGCCATGTTTGGTGCTGGCAGTGCGTCGGAGCGGAAACGCGAACCACTGGATAGACGCGCTTTAACGGGTGAACGCGTGGAACAGTTTTCCAGTAATGAGAAGGGTCGAGTGTATACCTTGGTTGAGCCGGTCATTGCCCGATCAGATTACCAGGGTGTGAATTGCCATAGCTGCCATCAGAGCCAGGATGGTGATGTTCTGGGCGCTATTCGGGTGGATTACTCACTGGCTAAAAGTGATGCCCGACTTCAGACGCAGCTACTCTTCGGTGGTGGAGTGCAAGTCGCCATTTTGCTGGCGATCTTCATACTGACCGCTCTAGTGTTGGGCCGGTTGGTCTTCTCGCGTTTGCGTCGATTGCACGACAGCATGGATGAAATCTCCCGCAATTCCGATTTGACGGTTGAACTCGAAGTTTCTCGCAACGATGAAATCGGTTCTGTTTCCCGCGCCTTCAATCGTATGATGGCCAAGATTCGCGAGAGTATGCACACCGTCATGGAAAATGCGGCCGAAGTGGAATCCGCAGCGCGCTCTATCTCTGCAAAAGCAGAAACCACGGAACACGAGGTACTTGCTCAGAAAGACAATACTGATCAGGTTGCCAGTGCTACGACCGAGATGGCAGCATCGGCTGTGCAGGTTCGTGAGAACGCGGCGGATACCGCGCGAAAGTCGGCAGATACGGCTGCATCGGCAGAGGCGGGCGAGCAGTTAGCCCGTAACGCCGTTCAGGGCATTGAACTGCTCAACGCCGAAGTGCAGAACGGAGCAGGGCGTATTGAGCAGCTTGATCAGCGCACCAGTGAAATGGCATCACGCTTGGCGCTCATTTCTGAAATTGCTGATCAGACCAACCTACTTGCTCTAAACGCGGCGATTGAAGCAGCTCGAGCGGGTGAGCAAGGGCGGGGCTTTTCTGTTGTGGCAGATGAAGTTCGTGCACTGGCCTCTCGTACTCAGGATGCCACGGAAGACATTCGCAAAACCATTGATGGCCTGAAACAGGAAGTTGTGGATTGCGTGGGAACGATGCGCCATGCCTCAGAGCTGGCACAGAATCAGGTAGACGCCATTCTTACAGTTGAACGTGAGTTGCAGGGCATTGCTGCTGCAGTGAGGGAAATCACTGGCTTGAACGAGCAGATGGAAAACGCGTCTTACGAACAGAGCTCCGTCTCGGAGTCGATCAACCAAAACGTCATCGAAATCAGCCGTTCAGCTGAGCAAACCTCCAGTGATGCGCAAGACACCGCCCGCATTGCCGGTGACCTTCTGGAAATGGCGGAAACCTTGCGCAAAACCGTGGAACAATTCCGTTTAACCCGGCTATGATCTAGCCGGGGGGGAATTACCCCCGGTGGTCAGATACGAACGGGTTGGTGGCTTTTTCATGGCCAAATGTCGACATCGGTCCGTGGCCCGAGATGAAGGTAATGCTGTCGCCCAGCGGGAAGAGCTTTTCACGGATAGATCGGATTAGCGTGCCGTGGTCACCTTTCGGAAAGTCGGTTCGGCCGATGGACCCGTTAAACAGAACATCACCTACCAGCGCCAGGTCAGAATCCCGGTGATAGAATACGACATGGCCTGGTGTGTGGCCCGGGCAGTGCAGGACTTCCAAGGTCTGGTTGCCTACGGTTGCCGAGTCACCATCTTCCAGCCAGCGGTCGGGAGTGAATACCTCTGGGGTTGCAAACCCGAACATCTGGGCTTGCATGGGTAGCCCCTGAATCCAGAAGTTCTCTTCTTTATGTGGCCCAACAATGGGAATGTCGGCGGTTCGGGCCAGCTCGGCTGTGCCCCCTGCATGGTCAATGTGAGCGTGGGTCAGTAAAATTTTCTCAACCGTGACGCCTTCGGCTTCAATGGCTGCCTGAATACGGTCAAGATCCCCACCGGGGTCAACCACGGCCGCTTTCATGGTGTCTTCGCACCAGATCAGTGTGCAGTTTTGTTCGAAAGGCGTTACCGGCACAATTCGGTACTTAAGGGACATAATCGGCCTCAACTTGTATGGTTGGCAGTATGGTAATGGTATTTGGCCGCAGGCTCGAGTTTTCAAGCTGGTTTACAAAAGCCGTCTCGCTGGCGGAAGATTTGGGGTTTGTTGGTTTGGCCCGGGCGTTTCGCAGTACGGGTAACTTTATGGAACAGGAGATGATTCTGGATGACTGATTCACAGGCGAGCCCTAGCGCGTTTAACTTTGGCGTACGCCGCTTGGTGTTGGTGGATTCGGCCGGCTTCTGTTACGTGGAGATTCCCGTGACCCATCACGGCCTGATTTTGGGGCCGGGGAATCTGGGTAAGTCCAGTTTATTGAATTCTCTGCGTTTGTTCCTGTTGCCTGAAAACAACTTCAAGAACAGCCGGAAGAAGTTTGCATTCCGGAACGCCAGCGCCGGTAGTTTCTACAGTAACGAAGAAAGCTATCAGCATTATTTTCCTGGCAAATACAGCTTTCTGATTATGGAAGCTGAAAACCCTGCGGGCACCCATTGCCAAATTTTGTACCGGGATAACAGCAGCCAGCTGAGCTACGGTCGCGCGTTTGTGCCGGTGTCTTATGAGCAGTTACGGCCACTATTCTGGAATGGTGATGACCCAGACGGCATTGGTCAGGCAGTCCCGGAATTATCCTTCAGCCGGCTCTCTGAATCTCTGAAAAAGCTGTCGAAAGACACTCGGTTCGTGAATGACCCGGCGCGTCTGAAGTCGATGCTGTATAGCAGCGAGCTGATGAACGCAGACGCGGTGCGCTACTCTGTTTTGCCTTTGGGTGAATCGGATGAGCGTAAGGTGCAATCGCTGCGCACGCTGATTCTGCTGCTGTTTGAGATGAAGGCGGATGATCGCGCCATGGCCAATGCGGTGGCCAGTATTGTTGAGGCTGATAAGAAGTTTTCGGACGACGCCTTTGATTTCAATATCGATGAATTTCTGAATCATCATGATCACCTAAAACAGCAGCAAAACCAGCTCAATCGGATTGAAAAAGAACGCCCGCGCTTTGAAAAACTGAACGGTGCGTATCAGAAGTATCAAGCGCTGTTGCGAAGCCAGCATGATTTTGCGGCTTTTCGTGAGGGGCTCACTGTTGCATTGGAGCAAGTAGGCGTACAGCGACGAACCGGGGTGGAAGCCTATAACGAACAGAGTGAAATCCTGAAGCACGTTGTGCAAACCCTGAAAAAGCTGGAGCAGGAAACCAATAGCTTGAAAGGGGAGGTCCGTGCGGCCGAGCGAAACCTGAGCCGCGCTGAGCAGGACAAACAAAATGGCGAGTTGCTGATTGCCCAGTACGGCAGCATGACTCTGCAAGAAATCGATGAGGTCCTGAAAGAAGACCGGGAAAACAAACAGGGCCATTTAAACGCGCTGAAGAGTGCTGCCCAGGCAGAAATTCGCCTTGCGAAGATTGACGCCCAGAAGCGTAATCTGGAAAGCAAACTGGCAACGTTGACTGAACGGGAAAGCAAACAGCAGTGGCAATTGCAGAACCAGCTGGATGAGTCTGTCGCAGCCCCCTTGCGTGCCGTGGACCCGAAGCTGATGTTGGCCAGCCCCGGGCAAACGCTGGATTCCGCTAGTAAATCTGTTATCGAAGCCTTTGCTAATTTGTTTGCACCCAACGGCAAAGGGTACGACTGGTTTGATATCGAATACCCGGGGCAACCGGCACGGCAGGAAGACTATGCGGAACAGCGCCGGCGTTTGGACGGTGAGCTGAATGGCTTGGAGAAAGAACGTGGGGAATTGGCAGACACCACGGGCAACGAACAAGATCGACCCAGGTTGATTGAACGCACGGAAAAAGAAATTCGTGCCATCGATAAAGACCTGGATACTCTGGCCCGTTACCCTGCGGCTGAAACCACTCTGCGAGATGCGACCGAGGAGCGTAAAGCTGCGGAAGAGGCGTTGGCCAAGCTGGACGAACAAGCCCGGCTAGAGCAGGAAAAGATGGAAGCCGTTCAGCAAAAGGTTGCAAAGGCCCGGGCTGACAAAGAGCGCATCGAAGAGCGGGAGCGGGAGCTGGCGCAATTGAGCCGCAGTGTCGGCACCGCAGAACATCGATTCCAGCACCTGAAAACGGTTCAGGCTGAACAGGCGCTGGCGGTGGAAAAGGTTTCCGTGGCGGCCTTTGATGACCTGCAAAACCGACTGGATGAGCTGGACACCCTGCGCCGGAACATTCTCGATCACTTGCGCCAGTTTGTGTATGTGGGCGTTTACGAAGACACTGCCGGTGAGCTGCAAAAAGACAGCCCGTCTTCGGCGGTTATCCGTGACACATTCAAAGGTCTCTCAGATCTGTTTGCTGCGTTGACTGAGCGCTGGCGAGTGCTGAACGAACAGATCTCGGTTCACAACGAAACTGTGGCCAGCTACGTGCAGGCGTTGACCTCCAATCACGAATTTATCAGCCGCTTTGAAGCTCAGCTCAACCGTGAGCTGGAAGGGGTGCAGATCAATGATCTGGTGGAAATTCGGGTGGATATTCACACTGACCCGAAATTCCGCAATCTGGTGGAAGAAGCCAACAACATCGATCCCTATGGCAATCAGCTCCAGTCCGAAGCCTTCTATGATCGTCTACGGGTGTTTGTGGCGGACTTCTTTGGAGAGCATGGTAGCAAACGCCTGACCATGGACAAGGTGATCACCGGGATCTCCTATCGAACTCGTAAAGAAAACGCTACCAGCTTGGATAAAAAAGGCCAATCGACCTCTACGACAGCGCTGATTAATCTGGAGTTGGTGTACCGTTTGCTCAAGCGAGTGCTGTACCCGGGTGTGAAACTGTCGTTCCCGCTGGTTCTGGACGAACTGGCCAGTGTTGACGTCAGTCAGATGCCTGGGTTGCTTGATCGGTTAAGTCAGCAGGGTTTTAACTTGTTTTCTGCGGCCACCCACAGTGCCAGTGCTGAAGTCATTTATCTGATTGGACGCCACCTGGAAGTGGGCCAGATGCGTACGTCGCGTCCTTATAGCCCGCAACGAACATTGGTGTTCTGGGGCGGTGCCGAAGGCTTCACCGGTGGCGAGCCTGTGAGTCATTGGGCGGACCATACTCAGAACAGTTTGTTGGAGCTGGCGGATGAGTAAGCGTTTCAGCACGCTGGATACGACGCGGCTGTTGTTCGATCACCCCAAAATTCTGTTTCGATTGATCGAACGAATGGATCGGTACGAAGCCCGTTACGTGCGTGAGAGTGATCTGGTGGCTGAGGTAATGGAGTACTCGCGCAGCTTGTCCGGCGCCGATCGCGATCGCGATCGCGTGCGATTAGCCATGAACACGGAAAATCTGTTCCGCTCCGGACTGGTAATCGACATCATCAAAGCAGACGGCGAACGGCGACTGGTGTTTCAGGATGCGCTGATCAATCTGATGCGAGCCTGCAATGCTTCGCTGTATCAAGAGTTGACCGATGCACGCCTGCGAGGCCATTTGGTGACCTTGCGGGATGTTCGAAACCGGCTGGAAATCAGCAGTTTTAGTGAAGCCGACCCGGATTTCACCGAATTGAGGGATGACCTCAACGAGCGAGTTAGCCAGCTGATCGGTCTGTTACGCCAGAATGTGCTGCGTATGCAGACCATCAGCGCCCAGTTTGCGGAGTTGTCCGGTGACGCCAGCCGGGCCCCGGAGAAGTTTCTGGAATTCCGGCAGAACCTGCTGGAGCAGATCGTTACCCTCTATGAACGTCACATCAAGCCTACGCTGGTGTTTCTGAATCCGGATACTCGCCTACCCGATGGCAGCAATTTGTTTGAAACTCTGGATGCGATGGTTCGCCTTCTGGAAAACCACGGCGATCACGGCCTGGCGGACCAGCTGTTTCGTTCGTCTCTCAGTCTCAATGCGCTCTACAAACCGATTCAAAGCGTTGCGCACGAGGTAGAGCATTTCCTGCGCAAAACCCGCAAGGGCATGGTGCAGTACAACGCTATGGAGCATTTCTACGGCAAGCTGCGGGACCTTAAGGGAGAGACCGAAACCCTGAGCTTGCGCCGGAAGTGGCTGGAAGGCGGCGACTTCGCCCGAAGCACGGGTTTTCTGGTGGGGCTGCGGGCACAGCAGCGCCCAAAGCATTATGCTTTCGGCAATTCGTCCAGCTATTACCAGTTATTGTTCAGCGAACTGGATATGCGCCTGGCGGATCTGCGCCGCAAAGCGGAAGTGCCCGTGTTGCAGGAAGTGGCCGGGGCTGGCCGTTCGGCCCGCGTGGATATGCAGCGCATCAATCAGCTCTACCAATGGCTCGAAACTCTGAAGCTTCGGCCAACCAATGATCTGGTGCGGGAGCTTCATGGCCGTTTGGAAGGGTTTCTTCCCGGGTATCGATTCCAGGATTTGTTGGCTGCTCTCAATCGCATGGTGAACACTCCGCCAGACGGTTATCAAGTAGTGACTACCAATCGTTTTCGCACATTGGAAACCTCGCTGGAAACAGAGAAAACGAGTGAGCCTGCTATTGAGCAGTTCGTGTACCGAAAGCGCCGATTGGAACCACAATTAGAGAGCAATCATGACTGACTTAAACAGCCCGCAACCGGACCAACCCACCAGCAGCTTCGATGAGATTTTGCCGGCGCATAGCACCGCTTTATACCGGGAGTTTCAGGCGGGCCGTGTCATTGTTCGGGAGTTATGGGACAGCAACCGCTCCGAATTGGTGGCGAACCCTTTGTATAACCTGCTGTACAACCAACTGTCACATTTCCGGACTTTCTACGAACATCTGGGGTGCGAGTTGGTGTTTAACGATGAAGGCTCCTTTTTCTTCTTAAAGGAAAGCAGCGACGATGAAATCGAAGAACACGATGAAAATGCTTTTCGGGTGCAGGTAGTGCTTCTGCTGATAGGTCGTTACTTTGCTCGAAGTGGCCGTGATCTCGAGTATCTGGCGCGCCCTGAGGCGGGGCTCGGGGAGCAGGATCTGGAGCAGATAATCGCGGATGAAGAATACCTCGAAATTCTGCGTGCGGCGCGATTTGAGAAAGGGTTGCCAGACGCTTTGGATTATCTCGGTAAGCGTAATTTGATGTTCCGCAGTGGAGCAAACCGATATTTTTTGAGCTCGGCCGGGATGCACTTTCTGGAAGCGTTGGTCGGGGAATATGAACAAGCTTAAGCTTGTTTGGCCTGCGGCACTGGCTTTGCTGGTTGCGGCCCTGATTGCTGTCTTTGCCAAGTCCATGATGGTTGAAGAACGGTTAGTTTCTATTGCTGCCCACGATCAGTTAGGACACCATCCCGAATTACTCGAGCAGCCGCTGCCGATACAGGCGCTGTTGCTCGATTACCAAACAGATTCCCTGCTGTGGCTAAAAACACTATCCGCCCTGCATGTGTACCCCGAGTACACGCCCATGCTGCTTGAGTTTTTTGGTGAAGAGCCCGAGTTCAGGCGGGCGTTGAGGGCGCAGGGTGAAAACCTCATTCCGCCGGTTATTCACTTCTATCGAAACCCCGTGACCACTATTGAAGTATTGAACCGTATAACCGGTGGAGAGGCATCGTTGAGCCCTGAGCAGCGTGCCTGGTACGCAGTGAACTTTGCCAATAAAGAAGGCGATGACTTCACTGGCCAGTTTCGTGTGGCACCGGATGGTAGCATTGAATGGATTTGGACCGACCGAATCACCGAAGGAATTACTCAGTTCTTCACTAGCGGCATTCGCACGTTGGAAACCCGATATCGAACCGATCAGGAGATCCGGGCCAGCGATTTGGGCTGGGCGGCCGTAGACGCGGTGATCATTGGCAGCGCAGTGAAGTTTCTCAAAGCGGGCAGGGTGGCGGCGAACACGGCTCGCACCGCGTCTGTGTCAACACGAACAGCCAGCTATTCCGCTCGGCTGGCGCGTGCCGGACAAATAGCTTCTGTCGTAGTAAGCAACGCCAAATGGCCTGCGCTGATAGCACTGGCCTATGTAACGGTGAACCACCCTGCCATCCTCAATGACCTGTTCGCCGGAGCTGCAGCGGTTTTGGGGGTTCCTGCATGGGCAGTGCAACTGCCGGGTTGGTTTCTTGTTCTTTTTCCCTTGCTTGTCGGGGTAAGTTGGCTGGCCAGAATGGTGCATAGAATGTTTGCTCCACGCGACATCAGGGGCGTCAGGCAAAAATAGATTGCTCGATAGGCGTGTTCCCGGATAGGGCGCACATCAACCTGAGGCGCGCCTTCCGAGCATTCAAGTGAATCGCCTTCAGGACGCCCAGAGAAACCTGTTCCTCCAGCGAGCCCGGGTACTCATAAACTTCTGCAATACGCCCCCAATGGGTTGAAGATGCGACTACTACCGGAATTCCAGCATTGATGGCCTTACGTAAGGGCTCCATCCAACTGGGCGGAATATGGCCCCGGCCGATAGCATCAAGTACCAGACCTTGTGCGCCACTGGCCACCGAGGCTTCAAGCAATGCTGGCGAGGCATCGATCGCGACCGGTAAAATATCAACTCGGGGCAATTGCTCGCCCGGAACAATCGTGGACGAGCGGAGTTGTTTATGATGAAGGCGCACTTCATCGCCGTCGACGAAGCCCAGAGGGCCAAGGCCCGGCGAACCAAAGCCGTTTAGCTGATAGCTGCTGACTTTGCGTACGGTTGCTGCCGCATGGATTTCTTCATTGAATACAACAAGTGTGCCTGTTCCACGGGCTGCGATGTTGCCAGCTACTTTTATGGCATCGCGTAGGTTGGGGCCCGCATCGGAACCGGGCGCATAAGGCACCCGCTGGGCACCGGTAACCACCAATGCAGTGTCGGTCAGCGCCAGAGTGGTATCCAAAAAATAAGCCGTATCTTCCAGAGTATCAGTTCCTTGCGAAACAACTAATCCGGCAACCTCTGGGCGCTCTGCCAGCTCCAAACACAGGGTTCTGAGCTGCAACAGATCGGCGGTGGTAAGGGCGTTGCTGGGTTTTTGGAAGAGTGTAATGACTTCAACCGGGCCATCACTCTCGATCTTGAGCGTCTCCATTAACTCTTTGCCTGAAAGAGCGCCAGCAATGGCACGCCCGGAGCTGTCAGGAAGACTGGCAATAGTGCCGCCCAGAGAAATGAGTACGACGGTATTTTTCATGCGACATCCTATAGTTGATTGCTGGGTCAGCTGGTGGCGTCGAAGAGCTATCAGGGGATCATAATAAGTAGGATGGTACCCCCGGCAGGTATCGATTAGCTAAGTAAAGTATTGAAATATAAGTTGTATAAATTTATTTCGTTTGTTTTATACCCCCAAATATACCCCCAGTTCCAGCTGTGCCACTGGGGGTGATTCCCTTTTCCGAGTCTTTCCGCTCCCTGCTTAATGTTAGCATGCTAGCGTTATTTTAGTGCTTTCTATGGTTTCAGAGCCATTGCCATCCAGTGTCAACTAGTTAGCGTGCTCAACTCGTTCGCATGGATACGCTTCCATCAATGCTGAGATAGCTAGGAGGCTTCGTGCTGATGTAGGCCCTGAGTTTTATGTTTCAGGTAGTTAACAACGATTCGTGCGGCCTGTCCGTTATTGATAGACCACCCCAGTGCGGAGTGAAGCCTGACTTGATTATAGAACGTTCTCCAGAAGTCAATCTTCTACTCGGTATCGGTCAGTGACGGGAACCAGTTCTCGTCCAAGCATTTCTGGCTGAGTCTGCCGTTGAACGACTCTCCAATCGCATTGACGATGGGCTGGCCGGGCCGAGAGAAATAGATTTCCATCTCTATTTCTTAGGCCCACCAGTTCCTGATCTGCCGGCCTGCGGCCTCCACCGGACGGCTCAATCGGTCCGCTGCTAAACAAAAGCGAACATTCGAGTCAGGCCTTCCTTCTCCCCCCCGAAGGTTCCAAGCTCGTCATTGGCCTTTGATTCATCATGGTTGATGGAGCAACTTTCAGGTGCCAACTAATTCCGGTATAGAGTTAGCGATAATGGGCTAAGCCGATGTTTACCCCGATTGACCTGCCCCCAGCTTTCCAAAGGCCAAAAAAACTGGATATGTGAAGCCCGGCAAAAGATGAACATAAGCGTCCGACAATCAAATCTTGAGTCACGGGCTGCTGCCGTATTCCGCAGCAGCTAAGCATTACTTTCCAATGGCAAGCTTCGTTAACTCAGGCATCCTCCTGAATAAGAGCAGCGAGGTCATGCCGAATTTCTTCCCCGCTCAAATCGGGCCGCATTAAAAGGCGAGGGTTACCTTCGCGATCAAATACATAAATCGCGCTGCTGTGTGACACCGCATAATTTCCATCAGCGTCAGGTTCGTCATAACCGAAGGTTGTCCTATATCGTTTTGCCAGTTCACGAAGCTGGGGTTCTTTTCCAGTGAGCCCTACAATATTGTCACCGAAGAAATCCACGTATTTTGCGAGGCGCTCGGGCGTGTCACGTTTCGGATCGACACTCACGAACAAAGTGAGTACTTCATCCTGAAGCTCGGGGTCCAGGCCACTGGTTACCTGATTGAGTTTTTGCAGGGCGGTCGGGCAAACATCGGGGCACGAGGTGAACCCGAAAAACAGCATTCTCACGCGGCCACTGTAATCATCGCCAGATACAGACTTGCCCTGGCTATTGATCAGGTCGAATTCCAGCTCAGGCATCAAGCCACTGATGTTTTTACCGTTCCAGTCTTCCTCGTCATTGCCAAAGCAACCAGTCAGCAATAGGGATGCTATCAGCGTTAAGGTCGCCGATATGATGTTGGTGCGCTGTCGCCAGAAGCGAGTTCTCATGACGCTGTTTCCTCAAGTTGTTTGGATTGGTTGGTATATTTTCCGTCCTGATGCATGGCTCGCCGGAGCATCAGAAGAATGCCAAGAATGCTCATCATGGCCGGAGGAATATAGGTCAGCATGCCGCCCAGAAGCTGGTCGACTTCTGGATCCAGCGGCCAGGCCCTGCCACAGACTTCGTAAACGTCATAGACCATGTCACGTGAGAACACGATCCACGCCCCAAGAAACATCTGAAGCACACCCGCGGCAGCCAGAACCAACATGCGTCTGCCATACCCCAACGATGAGGTGATCGCCGGCGGTCTTGGGTCAAAGATCAACCACCAGAAGAGAAGACCATCCAGCAACATGCTCCAGTTCATGACCCAGTACAGCTCCCGGCTGAGCATGGCGTCGAAATGGATCGATGGCCACAGCCAGAAATAAATGAGCCCAACAAATAGGAAAAGGGCGATAAAAGGCTGTTGCAGAACGTTATAGACCCAGCCCAGAGGCCTCAATGTATGCCTCCAGCCCGGGCTGATTTTTGCGAACCAGAACCGCATGACCGGTAAAGGGTTGGACAGGGCGATCAGGATCGGACCGATATGATGAAGAATCAGGTGCTGACCCCGATGGACGAAGAACATGTATTGTGCGTAGTAATCGAAGCGGGTCTGCATCACCGCATAACAGATCAGTACCCCCAGGGTGAACGCAAAGATCCGCAGTGAGCCTGGCCGGTCCTGTTCCGGCATCCGAATTAGCCCGACGCCATAGAATCCCATCACGAGCATGTAGCTGAGTATGGTCAGCGGCGAGAAATCGTAGGGTAAAAGGTAGTCAAGCAGTGACATAGCGTTGCCGGTTGTTTTGTTGTTATTTCAGTGACCCTACCTTGGATGTCACCAGGTCGTACAGTTCCTGAGGCCCCAGGCGGCTCAAGGTGTCTCCGTTAACGTAGAATGTTGGGGTTCCGGAAATTCCAACCGCCTTAACGTCCGCAGCATCCTGTTGAATAATGCCGTCAATCTCGGGTGAGTTCATACCGGCCCGAGCGGCTTCGACATCAAGTCCGGCTGACTCCGCCGCATCCCATGCTGCGGCGACCTTTGGATCATCGTGCCATTTCGGTTGTGCTTCCATAACAGCGTCCAGTACCGGCTCATAGACCCCCTGTTCACGGGCGGTTTCCAGGATTCTGACGGCCTCTTCCGAGCCTTTGTGAAACAATACGTAGCGCAGTACCAGACGCACGTTGTCCGGGTAGGCAGCCTGAATCTGTTTCACATAGGGATGCATGGCGCGACAACCTTCGCAGGATGGGTCGAAGAACTCGACAATGGTTACCGGCGCGTCCTCAGGGCCAATAACGGGAGAGTAATCCCTCACCAGTGGCGTTTTTTCAACAACGGCGGGTTCATTAGTGCCCTGGGAGCGATCGTAAATAACAAAAGCACCAGCAAAGACAACCAGACAAAAAAGAAGGAGACTGATGACCAGGGTTCGGGTTTGCACGGGAGATCTTCCTATTTTAAATGAGTTTACGGGTTTCAGATTATTCAGGTGTCCGGTAGCAGCCGACTAGGCACCCACCGCAGATAAAGCATCATTCCAAACAGTTCCAACAAAGACTGGACGACAATCACCACGACGGCCACAGCCCAGGCCTCTGGCATTGACAGTGCCAAAGGTAAAACCACGAAGGAGTTGCGTGTTCCTAGGCTGAAGATGACGGTGCGACCGGTTTCTACCGGTAATCGAAAGACCCGGCGCAGAGCCTTTCCAACCAGAGCCGCAGCTAGAAGATAGGCCGGAAACAGAATCATCAAGGGCCAGATAAGTGAGCCGGTACTGTCGATCTGGCTGACCTGTGTCATTGAGATGATGAACAGTACGACTGTCAGCAGAGGGACCGGCATCAGACCCATGAAGCGAATGAACCCGATGGCTTTTCTGGAGTTTTCGGCCCATTTTTCAGTCAGAAATGCCAGGATAAGCGGGACAATAATCAGCCCGCCAAAGGCCGGCAGGAGGTGCCGCCCAAGCTCAAGATTCACGTCGAACTGATTACCCATGAAAAGCCAGAGGTAAAGTGGAAGAAGACCCAGTTGAGCAATCAGCAGAACCGGTGTTGCCGCAATGGCTCGGGTGCTGTCCCCCTTGCCTAGGTGAGTGAAGGTGACAAACCAGTCGGTACAGGGCATCAGCAATACCAGAAGCACTCCCAACTTCAGCGCGTCATTGTCCGGCAGCGCCAATATCAGCAAGGCAGTGATCGCCGGCATGACCAGAAAATTTCCGGTGAGCAAGGCACCCATGAACCGACGGTCCCGGAACATATCAGACAGGTGGGTCAACGGTGTTTGAGTAAATGTGGCGTAGAGCAGAACTCCGAGCAACCCCCAGATTAAGTAATCCGGCACACTGTCACCGAGGGACGATGTCCAATCCACAGACAGTCCGAAAACAACAGCGATGAGGTAGGCCCAGACCTGGTGGCGTTCAATTACGTCTCGCATGGCGTGCTCGTAACCGAGTGGAATGTCGGCCATTCGCAGCATATCTGCCACACGGTACCCTTTTCAGCAGCCCTGCTAGCCATGGCCATAAGTATGGGCATCTTTGTGACTGTGATCAGGATGTTCAAACTCCAATGTTGAATGAGTGATGCCGAACTCGTTTTCCAAAGTTCGTTTTATCCCACCCTTGACTTTTTCAAGTTCATTCCAGGCACTTATTTCGACCACCACATGGGCGTCGAGGGAGGCATCATGCTCACCCATCTGCCAGAAATGTACGTGGTGAAGGTCTAAAACGCCTTCTACGTTTGATAAAGCCTCGATGACAGAATCTGTGTCGATATCCAATGGACTACCCAGCATGAGTGTCCGGATGGTTCCGCCGATTTCCGTTAGACCCAGGTAGAGAATATAGCTTGCGATACCAATTGTGATCGCGGGATCAACCCAACGCATGTCGTACAGGAGAATCAGGGCGCCGCCTACAACGACTGCAATTGACGCAAACGCATCAGACAAGTTGTGTAGAAACAGCGCACGGATGTTGACGCTGTCCTTTTGCATGGAGTAAGTAAGCAGCGCGGTCAAACCATCCACTACCAATGCGATAATGCCAAGCCAAACTACCCACCACCCCTTGATTTCCGGGGGATCTATGAATCGCATGCCACCTTCGTAGATCAAATATGCCCCGATCATTATCAAAGTGGTGTAATTTATGAGTGCCGCAACAACCTCAATTCTCCCGTAGCCAAAGGTCATCTTCGAGTCGGCCGGGCGGCGTGCAATCTTCCGCGCCGCAAATGCGATAAATAGTGACGCCATATCCGAAAAGTTGTGTATAGCGTCGGCTATCAGCGCCAAGCTGCCAGCGAAGATCCCTCCAGCGATCTGAGCCAAGGTTAGGATACCGTTCGCCCAGATAGCTACTGCAACTCTCTTATCCTTAGTATCCGGTGACATGTGAGCATGCTCGTGGCCCATTGTTTTCTCCTTGGTCGTTGCTGTTCAATTAAACGTAGTCGCAACACTCGCTAAGCCTGGCTCAGAGGGCTTAGCGAGTGTTGCGACCGCGCGAAAACTAGCCATTCTGGCGATTTTCCATGTTATTCCCGGCACCTTTCTCGGCTGTGAAGCTCGTGACCAAAATCATGGCCACGCCCAGGACGATGAACACGTCGGCAAGGTTGAACGCCGGCCAGTGCCGGGATTGCCAATGAAAATCCAGGTAATCGACAACATAGCCTCGAAAAACTCGGTCGATGACATTTCCAAATGCACCGCCAAGTACCATCGAATAGGCTAGTGCTTCGGTTCGCTTATGGCTGTCCCGAATCAATTTGACCAGAACAGCCGAGACGACAATGGCTATCGCAATAAAAAAATATCGCTGCCAGCCACCGCCATCGGCAAAGAGACTGAAGGCAGCGCCTTTATTCCATACGTGCACCCAATTAAAGAAAGGGGTGATCTCAACCGATTGTCCGTAAGCCATGGATTGCTGGACGAGCCATTTAATAAGTTGGTCGGCCAGAGCTATAAGTGCCGAAAAGCCGAGAAAAGTGAGCGTAAAAAAGCGAGAACGGTCTTCAGACATCGAATTATCCTTTTAGCGCAAGGATGCGCTTGGCACCAATGAGTACAATGCCTCCCACAATACCGCCAATAACCAGATCCGGGTAGTTGGAGCCGGTCCAGGCAACAAGAAGGGCTGCAAGGATAACTCCCAGATTGATAACCACATCATTGGCCGAAAATATCCAGCTGGCTTTCATGTGAGCACCGCCGTCACGGTGTTTGGCGATCAGGAGCAGGCAACTGATGTTGGCAATAAGGGCCACAGATGCGACGGCCATCATCATTGACGACTGGGGATCACTGCCAAACAGAAAGCGCCTGCCAACTTCAACCAGTACCCCAGCGGCAAGGATAAGCTGGAGTATGCCAGCCACATGCGCCGCTCTGACCTGCATTTTGATGCCGTGCCCAACGGCGTAAAGCGCGAGACCGTAGACGGCGGCATCGGCAAGCATGTCTAGCGAGTCTGCAATCAGGCCAGCGGACTGGGCGATCAGGCCCATCGTCATCTCGACCAGAAACATCAGTGCGTTGATTGCCAGCAGTATCCATAAAGTGCCGGACTCTTCGCTTTCGTTGGCCTTAGAAGATTCAGCCGCTCTGACGGATTCAGCGCTGGCGTCTTCTGTCCTCTGCAAGGAAGCGCCCAGACCCAGGGTTTCCAGTTTGCTGGTAATAGGTCCGACTTCGCCTTGATGGATAATTTCCAGCTTTCGATTCGATAGGTCGAATGAGAGTGACTGAATGTTGTCAAAACCCGTGAGCGCCATTCGAATCATTCGCTCTTCTGAGGGGCAATCCATTTTCGGCACGCTGTAGGTGCTGAGCTGGCTGTCTGTTTCGGCGGTGACGGGGCTCTGAAGCTCATTGTTAACGACAGAATCTTCGCTGCCACACTGTCCATCGCAGGGTTTGCTCATTTTCGCGGCTCCGGTTCTCACACAAGTTCCGTTATTTAAAACCCTGTAGTCACTACAGGGTCAACGTTAAGTTGTTAGTTTTTGACGACACTGGTGAACCCACCGCGATTCGACGACTTGCGGTATGACCCTGTAGTAACTAAAGAGTTGAACTGGAGTACATTAAAAGGAGTTTGAGCAACGATGAGGCAGGGCAACAAGAGCGTACTAATCCTTGGTAGCTACGGAGCTGCAGGGGCGGCTATTGCAACACTCTTGGGCAACGGATCGACAGCGACATTGTCTTGGCAGGCCGGTCGCTGGAAAAAGGGCGTGAACGGGCGGAACAATTAGATCGCCCGGGGAATACCGGGCAGAGCTGGCATCAAATTAACAAGGTGGTGTCCGGTTTAGCGGGGGCCACCACAGGGAGCGAACAGAAGAATTTAGTGAATGACCTGGCGTCAGACGGAAAGCGCTTCCGTGCCCACGACGCGATGTACGAAGACAGCCGCTTATATTCAAGTTCAATTCAGTGTCAAAGGATATAATAAAAGGTTTTGGTTTTAGGTTGTTGAAATACAAAGAAAAAATTTAAAAATGTAACAACTCTGCAATAAGTGCAAAGCGCCATCTACTCAGCATTTGAAAGACTTCAAGTGTCATTTTGAATCTATCTAATCTGAAGAGGTGTCCATGAAAAAGTGTCTATCAATGTTGGTGTTTGGTGGGGTTGCAGTAACTTCAATGAATGCACTAGCGGGGGAAGGTCCTATCCTGTACGGCAAAGCCAATGTTTCGTATGAAAACCAGGACGACGGTAATAGCGATACCTGGAAGCTCCAGAGTAATGCGTCCCGTCTGGGGGTAAAAGGGGCGCTCAATACCGACCTCGAAGGCTTGGAGGCGATCTACAAGGCAGAATTTGAAATATCGATTGATGATGGAGATAAGGATGGCCAGACTTTCTCGCAGCGTAATATTTACGGTGGCTTCAAGCAGGCGAACCTCGGTGCACTGATTGCGGGAAAATTTGACACACCTTTAAAGTCAGCGCAGGGCAAGGTTGACCAGTTCAACGACTTACAGGCGGATATAAAAAATATCATGGCTGGTGAAAATCGGACCAGCAACATTGTTCAATACAGTTCTCCACGTCTGTTTGATGCTGTGGGCGTTAGTGTTGCCGTCATCCCGGGTGAAGAGCAGTCAGCTGGGGCAGAGAACGACGGACCTGCGGATGCAGTTTCCAGCTCTTTTACGTTTGAGAATGATCGTTTTTACGGAAGTATTGCCTACGATTCTGATATCGAAGATTCACTGGAAGCCGATTCAAGTGGCGATAGTCGTCTTAATATCCTGCGAACCGTAGGGAAGGTCCGATTAAGCAACTTCGAGATCGGCGCAGTTTACCAGTTGGCAGAAGAAAGCGATGGCCCTGGAGAAGATACGTCTTATCTGGTTGGTGGTGCCGTTAATCTTGAGCGTTGGAAGATCAAGGCACAGTACGGACTGACCGAAGCCGAGACAACAAACGAGGAGCTAACCCTGCTGGCCTTGGGGCTCGATTATAAACTGGCGAGCAAGAGTAAGGTCTATGCGTATGTGTCTCAGGTGGAGGCGGACTTGGCCGACTCTGAGGACTCCACATTTGGTGTGGGCTTCGAGCATAAGTTTTCCATGTAGAGTCGAGCGTGATCGCTGAATACAGGGGGACCGACGTATCTGAAATCTTTTCCGGATTTCAAGCTCATTTAAGGTTCGTGTGAGAGTCTACTTGTGAGTTAACTCAGGTTATTTAATGGCGGGAATGCTTCATTCTCGCCTTTTTTTTGACCTTTAGTTCGTTGTTCTAGCTGGTTTTAAGATTTGCGCCACGATCCGTACGAATCGGATATCACAAACAATTAAGAAAGAAACTGGAGGGGAATACGTTGAAGCGCAACATTCTGGCCACTGCGATTGCAGGGATGACAACACTGTCGGGAAGTTGGGCCGCGACGGCAGCGGAGGTTGAATTCCACGGTGATATGGATAACCGCTTTCAGGCCTACACCAATCAAAGAGACTGGTTTGCTGGTGGTAACTCAGGTGGCGGTACGCTGAAAGATGACGAGCCGACCGAGAGCTTCGGCGAGGTCAAATATCGCTTCTGGGCGAAGGCAACTTCCGACGACAAGAAAGTTACCGGTGTATTCGCGACGGAGATTGGTGGCATCCGCTACGGTGAGGGGTCGGGTGGCGACTATTCCGGTGATGGTGTGAACATCGAAACACGGTGGGCTTATGTGGATTTCTTGGTGCCCAACACGCTAGACCAGCGCGTCTCGCTGGGCTTGCAGCCAGTGTCAGTGAACCGACATGTCTGGACTGAAACCGCCACAGCCGCTGTTTGGAAAGGCTCACTGGGCTCTGGATTTGACTATCAGTTGTTATGGGGGCGAGGTGACTCTTCCAATGAGAGCGGCGTCGACTCAGAACAGGACGAAGGCTGGGATGGCGCGGACAACTTCGCGATCAACCTGAACAAGCGTTACTCACCGAACCTGAGCGCGGGCCTATTCTATCTCTATCAGATGAATGATCAAATTGCTGAGGGAGTAGGTACGGTAAATAGCAGGGAGTATGAACTGAAGAGTATCGCTGATAACTCCAAATATTCCGTTTCCAGCTTTGGGGTGGAGATGGATTATGGTCAAGAGACGTCGCTAGGCCGCATGTTCGTGAAGGGTACGGTGATTGGCCAAAGCGGAACAATAGAAGGTGTAAATTTCGTCCCATTGAATGGTGCTACGAATCCCAATACGAACTATGACCTTTCGACCGTTCTGGGACGCGGCGAGCTCGGGCTGCAATTTGGACCAAACCAACTGACGTACACCGTGCTCTACGCATCGGGCGATGGCAATGAGCAAGACGGGGACTTCGACGCCTTCATCGCCACGGATGTCGACTTCAGCGACAGTATGATTTTTCAGGAAAACATGACGAGCGATGACTACTTCGCCGAAACGCCCTATATCCTCGACAAAGGGTATTTCATGAACAAGCTACAGCTCGATCATAAAGTAGCGGCCAATATTACGGTCAGCGGAATGATTGTCTACAACCGCTTGGCTGAGGACATTGCACTTGCCGATGGATCGTCCTCAAAAGATCTCGGACTGGAATTTGGCTCCAAGGTCTCGTACTTCCCATACCCTTCGCTTGAGCTGTCGGCAGAAGCTGCATACCTGGCATCAGGCGATGCCATGGATGCGCTGGAGGAAACTGCCTTACAGGACGGCAAAAGCGATCAGGACATTGTTCATGTTGCCGGTCGGGTAAGGTACAAGTTCTAACAAGAACGGGGTGGTGGGAGCGCCACCCCGCTTTTGTTATACGAAATGAATCCGCATTAAGTGACTTTTTCCTATGATGACTCGTTCTGCAGTATTTGTGTTCCTGATGCTACTACTAGCTGGTGCGGTACAGGCGGTTGAGCGTGAGCATCCAGCAAAGGCAAAGGTCATTCAGGTAGATCGTGATCAAAAAGTGCTTTCCCTCACAGTCGACGATGCCACTGTTGAGGTAGGTGATTTGTTTGTTGTGTTGCGGGAGCCTGATCATGCAGGCATCCCGGAGAAAAACCTTGCAGTCATCGGTATCGAGAGTATCGGAAAGGATCAAGCAGTAGGGAAAGTGCTGTTTGGAACGATGCCCTCCGTTGGCGCTGTATCGAAACGCTTCTACGGTATTCCGGCGGTGTTTACTGACAGAGTCGGCGATCCCACGCCGGTAACGCCGGCGTTGAAAGCCCGATTTCCTGATCTTTTGTGGCGGGACGAGCCAGAGGCGTCAAACGATGTGCCATTGGTGCGCTTTCAAGTTACCGGGAGAGGTCAAGCCGTTGCGACCTACAATAACACCTGGTTGGTCGGCATCGTACAGACCGATGCTGAAGCACATCGGGTAGGTTCAGTTGAGGGGGAGGCTTCATCGTCTCCATATGCGAAGCTGCCAATCAATGCAAAGTCGTTGTCCGCGTTTCGTTCTGGCAGCGATTACTATTTTGCGGCGGAGCATGGAAACAAACTCAGCTTTTTCCTTGTTGATTCCAGCGGGGCTGTTCAGAGCCTGGCGTCCATTGAGGTGCCCCGTCGGGAGAAAGTCATCCGAATGGACTGGTACGTTTCAGAGAACTCATATTACCTCATTTTGAATCAGTGGAATGGCCGTAGTGTTTCAAGTTCTTTGATCCAGTTGGCCGAGGGGAAGGCTGAAACCATCGGTTTCATTCCCTTAATCTTGGGATTGCAGGATTTGGACGCTGACGGTCGCCGGGAAACTATTCTCGGGCAGTCTTTCTACTCAGAGCAGGGGTTTGGTTCAGAGATCTATAAAATATCAATCTCACCGAACGGGCCTGATCTTGAGAAGGCCGTTCATGAAGAATTAAGCCAGTACACGCCAGTGTTCCGGGTAATCGGTGCCGTTGTTCAGAACGAACCGAGACCTTTGAATATGGTGACCGTCTCCCAAGGGAAGGTTTCATTTTTCCCTGCTGGCACCGAGGGCCCACATCTGGACTATGAGATTGGAAGCCGGGTGGCAGGCACGAGTATGACTTACGACGTGTCGCCTGAGTTGGTGTTTAGTCCGAGGCAAACACTATTTTTGCCGAACCTGCTCGTACGCTCCGGTGGGGACGCAGTTAATATCGGGATTCCACAGGAATCCAGTGCAGCCGAAGATATGATAGGTGTTTATGATACTCGAGTTGATTGGTTGACGCTGAGATCCGGGAAATCTCCCAAAACGCAGTCAACAAGTCTTCTAACGTCGGTTCCGGTGTCCCCCGTATCAGGCAATACAGAGTTATTCTTTATGTCGCCGGATGAAAACTCAGTTCAAAGTGACAGTTTTGACGTTGAGACGTTGGTGTATCGGGCTGCTATGCCTACTGGTCGCTGACTAAAGCTGGATAAGTTGCCCTTGTAGTCGTCAAATGCTTCTGGGAAGCTCGATTAGAACCCGAAGACCACCTTTGGGTGATAAAGAAAAATGCATGGCACCACCGTAGTCATTGATGATTTCCTCAACGATTGATAGGCCAAGGCCATAGCCAGGGGTTTTTTCGTCCAGTCTTTTCTGGCGCTTGGTAAGATCGGCGAGTTGGTGTGACGCTACTCCGGGGCCGTCATCTTCAACAAGAATGGTCAAAGTGTCATCGTGAAGTTTCAAGTGTAGATGAACTTCCTGAGAGCACCATTTGCTTGCGTTATCAAGCACATTACCCAAGATCTCATTAAAATCACGCTCATCAATTGGCCAGACAAGCTCTCTGGGTAATGTTTCTTGAAGATGGATCTGTTTGTAAGGATAGATTCGACTGACTACGTCCACCAGTGCCAGAGTTCTCTCAATGATCGGTGTCGCCTTTCCAATGTACTGACCGGACATTTCGGTTTTTCTCATTTGAGTGTCGATCAGCTCGTGCATTTCAGACAGTTGAGACTTAATTTGACTCGCGATTGTGGTGGGAATGGCTTCGTCATTGATCATGGAGTTTATGACGGCAAGGGGGGTTTTTAAGCTATGAGAAATATCTGCGGCTAGGTGGCGTGAACGGGTAAGTTTTTTGTCGTACGACTCTAATAGACGATTAAGATGTTTGACAAGTTCATTGAATTCTTCAGGTACGTTCTCATCCAGTCTATTACGCTGACCCTTTTTAAGCGACGTTAATTGGGCACTCATCATTTTTAAGGGTTTTAGTGCGATAGTTACCCCAATAAATATGATCAATGATATCGTAACGAGAATTGTAAAAGATATTATCCATATAAGAACGTGGATTTTGTCAAGCGTGTTTGGTGAGTAGGAGCTTTTTTCAATTATAGTAACGCTTAGTTTATCTTGTCTGTTATTAAATATTCTGTAGTAGCCAAGGATTGAGCGATCATCATCCGATATGTGAAAAATTCCAGGCTTTCTGAACGATTCTACCACCTGTAATTTCGGTTTAATGTTCTCGCTTGTAAAACTCCGACCTTGACTGTCTTCGATGTGAACTGAATATTGAGACAATGAAAAATTTCTGAGAGAGGATTTTGTAATTTCTTCTTTATCATTTGTTAGCATCTTTGAGAGTCGGTTAGCTGCAGCCTCTAGCTGCTGCCTGTGAAGCTCGTCATGGATATAGTCGATTAAAAGGGTGTGTGAGAAGAATATCAGCCCGGTACACGCGAAACCCGTTAGCGTCAGGAAAGTAAGCAGTTTCCGTTTTATTGAAGGGCGTTGTTGTTTTCTGGGCATGTTGTCTGCCAAGCAGGTGGTTAGAATTTGTTATCGACTAAATCTAGGCCTAAAAAAGTCGCACTACAAAAGTAGTGCGGCAAGACGGAATGGTGGAGACCATTCACGATGCAACTGGTTTTAGAATGTCGTGTATCGACAAGTTTCTATTATTCAATCGAAAAAGCTATTGGTGCGACATTATTTCTAATGAGTAAGCTGATCTTTTGAGAATTGGTCTGATTTAGATAGATTAATATCGCCCGACTTCATCATCTCGTGATAAATGTCGTCTTTATTCGATTGCATCAATTTTCGGCGAGCTTCCATGCCTACTTCAGATAAGGCTGCCTGAGTCATTACCCTATGCTGTCTCTTCATGTCCTGAACGCTGCTTTCGGAGAGCATGTTTTGTGCCAGGCTGCCGTCATTGGCCTCAGAGGCATGGAGACTTCCTGCCGCCAAGGTTAATGCTAGAGATGTGAGCAAGAGATGTTTTCTCATAGAGTCACCTTTAAGTTGAATGGTCTGCATCCCGATGGAAACAGATGAACTTTAACTCAGCTTGAAAAAATAAAATTAGATGATGAAAAGAGAGCACGGCTAGAAAAGCGGGGGCGACGGGGTCGTTAATACAAAGGTGTTAAGGAGGCGTTTTTTCAATTTCGTTTCAATTTCGTTTCAAGTTCATCTGCTATCAATGGCAAGTCGTTGTTCTGGCGGAAAGAGCGAGAACAATGAACCACTTACCGGTAGTGGCCGACAACTGAAGCGCATTAGCTGTCTGTTTGTTCAGGGCCAAGTACCGGTCTGATGACATACAACGAAAGCCCATGGAGACTGATTTACAATGCAAACTAATAAACTCAGGTTAGCGATTAGAGCAACACTAGCGCTTTCGGTTACGGGTCTGCTGGCCCCGTCTGTTCATGCGCAATCTGCAACTGAACTTCAGACACAGATTAATGATTTGCAGCGCCAATTGGATGACATGGCGGAAAGTAAGGGGGCGGAAGGTTGGATGGTGCCTGGCACCAACACCACTGTAACAATCGGTGGCTATGTCAAGCTGGACATGATCTATGATTTTGATCAGGACATGGGTGACAGCCTGTTCGTAGCAGGCCTTGATACTGCTAATAGCGATAGCGACCCTTCATTCCGAGCCCATGCTCGACAATCACGGGTTCGCATTAAGACAACCACGCCAACCGAAGTGGGTGATGTCAAAACGACCGTTGAAGGTGACTTCTACGGTGGTGGCGGTGATGAAGTTTTCTCCAACTCCAGAGGGCTGCGTCTTCGTCACGCCTATGGTGAGCTGAACGGCCTGCTCGCCGGTCAAACCTGGAGTAACTTCATGCAATTTACCGCCTATCCGTCCACGGTTGATTTCGACGGCCCAGTAGGTGTTTCTTTTATTCGTCAGGCACAGTTGCGCTACACCATGCCTCTTGGCGGCGGTGCTAATTTTTCCGTTTCTGCTGAGAATCCGGAAACAACGGGTTTTGACGGCTCCCGCGATAATGCGCCGGATCTGACTGCCAAGTACAAGTGGGCCGGCAGTGCTGGTGGCATTGAAGTTGCCGGTCTGGCACGTTCGCTTCAGACTGACTCTGCAGCTGCTACGGGCGACGATAACGCCTTTGGTTATGGCGTTTTGATTGCTGGTCGGCTAAGCCTGACCGACGCCACCACGGTCATGGCAGGGGCGATCTTTGGTGACGGCGTGGGTCGTTACATCTACAGTTCCTTCAGCAATAATGACAGCAGCGCTAGCCGCACTGGTATTGGTGAAGCATACATCGACGCCAACGGCGATCTTGAAACCATTGAGGCATACGGTGCCAACGTTGCTATCAGTCAGCAGTGGACGCCGAAGTTCTCCTCTGGTCTGTCCTATGGGCGCGTAGAGGGCGATCAGCCAGCAGATCTGTTCCCGAACTCCTTTGAAACCCTGCAAAGCGTTCACTTCAGCAACTTCTACAAAGTTGCTGACCCGGTAACGCTGGGATTGGAGCTTTCCTTCGCAGACAAAGAGTTGGCCAATGGCGAATCTGCTGATAACACTCGCCTGCAACTGGCTGCGCAGTTCGATTTTTAATCGTTCATAGTGTTGCTTCACATAATTGGACCCAACGACGGGCTGAAATAGGCCCGTCGTTTCTTATCTGCGCTCCCTCCCATGCGCTGGACGATGCCCTCCTCTTTTGTCTCTTTCTTTCACCTCTTTTTGGCGTATACCCCGCCATAGTTTCGTTGAACTCCGTACGAGTTTAGGTGTGATGGCGCCGAATTCAGACTGATTTAAAGGTCTGTCTGTAGGGTCGTCCTGGCATTTACGGCGAAAACGCTGATTCATGTATCTCAGTCAAATAGCCAGGATGATATTGAATGAACAAACGACTGTTGTTGTGGGTGCTGATAGTACCCGGAGTCTTGAACGTCATGCCTTCGGCGGCGGCCACCGCCGGGGAGAGCGTTTCACTCAAGGAGTACCAGCAAGCCAAGGCCAGACAGGCTGTCTCTTTGAATGAGGCAATGGTAATGGCATTTGAGAATAGCCCGATATTGGCTTTAAGGCGGGCTGCGGTGTCCATGCAGGAAGCCGAGCTCGATCATGCCAGCCGCTGGGCGCCCAGCAACCCGGAGCTTGAGCTGAGTGGCCGTGATAATCCAGATAAGGCAGATCAGTCACTGAATTACGAGGTTCGGGTTACTCAGGAAGTCTGGATGGGCAATCGGGGCGATCTCGGTCAGTCGCGTGCTCAGAGCACTCTCACTTCTCAACAGCAGGAACTTGAATACCTGAAGGTGGCGACCAAGGCCCGAGTGCGGTCAGCCTACTTCAAAATACTGCTTGCACAGAAAGAACTGGAAACGGCAAGCCGCACCGTTGAGCTGATGCAGCGAACCAAAGAGCTGGTCGAGGTGTCCGTTGAGCGGGGCAAACAGACCCGGATTGACCTCAATACCGCTGTCATTGGCTTGGCAAGAGCTAAGAGCCAGAAGGCCGAAGCGGAGCAAAAGCTTAGGCAATCAAAAATTGACCTGACGGAAGTTCTTGGGGTGTCCCCCTCCGATGCGGTAGGGGTCGTGGGAGAACTCAATGTAGCTCGTGCCAACTTGCCACCAACTAATCGCCTGGTCGCGCTGGCTCAGCGCCAGAGAGGGGATCTGAAGGCGGCAGCAGCCAGAATTGCTGCGAATGAGTCCGGCCTGGAACTGGCCAAGAGTCTAAGTATTCCGAACCTGAAAGTGTTCGGGTTCTACGAGCGGGAGGAAAGATCCAACCTTTTTGGTGCGGGTGTGTCGATGCCTCTGACTGTGTTTCATGATTATTCCGGTGAAAAAAGGAAGGCCTCGGCTCAGTTGAAAATGTCCGAGCTTGAGGCCGAGGCACTGCGTTTGGCGACTGAACGCCAGGTCGTATCTGCTGTAGCTCAGTACGAATCCGCCGTACGCAGATTGCGCCAGATGAACGAGTCGATTCTCGAGCGTTCGGAGGAAACGCTGCAACTTATGCAGAAAGCTCTTCAAGCGGGAAAAGTCGATGCTTCCGATGTCCTGTCCGCTCAGGACAATCTTTTGTCGGTGAGGAAGGAATACGTCAAAGTGCAACACGACTATATCGACGCCGTCCGGGCGTTGGAAGTGAGCACCGGCGGTGCCCTTTCAATGTCATCCGGTTCCTGATGACAAGAAAATTAATGGTTGAACGTTCTCTTATATCGAAGGTGTTTAGATGATTCGAAATCTGCAGATATTGTTTGTCGCGATCAGTTTTCTGGTCTATCAGCCACTGGCGTACGGCGCCGAAGAAGCCGAAGGAGGGCAGCACCAAAAGGGTGAGGCTGGGCACTCGGCTGAAGGCAGTGAGGCCCGCGAAGTTCATCTGACTCCAGAGCAGAGGGAGTTGCTCTCCGTGCAGACTGTAACGGTGCCCCGAGGTCGTGCTGATAATATCGTTACTGCGCCAGCTGAAGTTCATTATGTTCCGGATCGCGTCGCTGAGGTAGGGCCGCTATTGCAGGGAAAGCTTACGAGACTGGCTGTTGATCTGGGGGACCAGGTTGAAAAAGGCCAGTTGTTGGCCACGTTAAACAGCGTTGAGTTGGCTCGCATTCGTTCCCGCCTGAACTCGTTGAAAGCTCGGAAAGAAGCCGCGACTGCGGAGTATCAGCGAGAAAAGCAATTGCGGAGTGAAAGCTTCACCAGCGAAGAAGAGTTCCTGGACGCCAAGGCCGCTTATCTTGAGATTACAGCGGAGTACGATTCAATTCGTGAGCAACTGGAGGTTTTTGGCAGTGATTCGACAGGCGCAGATAGCAGTCTTGCACAGTACGCGCTCCGTTCTCCTATCCAGGGGCGCATTGAGCGCATGGATGCCCGGTTGGGCCAAACCTTAAGCTCTTCAGATACGCCTTTTACCGTAGCTGATACCTCTGTGGTGTGGGTGATGTTGCAAGTTGCCGAAACTGACATTGGCAGGGTATCCGTCGGAGATGAAGTTCAGGTCTTCTCAAAGTCGGTTGCAGACCGCTTTCACACCGGGGAAGTGTCCTGGATCTCAAATGAGCTTGATGAGGAAACCCGCACCATTACGGTTCGCGTTGTACTCGAATCCCCCAACGGCGACCTTCGTCCAAATACCTATGCCAAAGCGAGAGTCATGACTCAATCGGCGGCATCACTGCCCCTAGTTCCACACGATGCCGTGCAAACCATCGATGACGAGTCCGTTGTATTTGTTCCGGGTAATGAAGGGGGAGCCTACAAGGCGGTTCCAGTCACTCTTGGTAAGGAGGCTAACGACTGGATAGAGATTAAGTCCGGCATCAGCGCAAACACGGAAGTGGTCTCAGTGGGCGCTTTTGATCTGATGTCGGCCATTACCGCCAGTGGCCGCAGCGCCGCTCACGGACACTAATACTCGGGGGGAGCATGATCAACGCAATTGTGAATTATGCGCTGAACAATCGTTTGATGACGCTTGTCTTTGCTATCGCCGTGATCGTTGCCGGCGTATTTTCATTTCAAAAACTGCCGGTGGATGCGTTTCCGGACGCGACACCGACCATGGTTCAGGTATTCACTACCAGTCCTGGATTGTCGCCGGTTGATATCGAAACGCTGATTTCCTATCCCGTTGAGATCAGCATGTATGGTATTCCCAAGTTAGAAAAAGTGCAGAGCACGTCGATTTTCGGACTTTCGCGGGTGACCATCTATTTCGAAGATGGCACCGATATCTACTTCGCCAGGCGGCTGGTAAACGAACGGCTATCCGAGGCCAAGCGCCAGATTCCCAAAGGGATGGGGGAACCCGAACTCGGGCCCATCGCAAGCGGTCTTGGGCGCATCCTGATGTATTCCCTGGAAGCTGAGGATAAAGATCAATACAGCCTGCAGGAAATTCGCACGATTCAGGACTGGATTGTCAAACCCCAGCTCAGGACCGTGCCGGGCGTAACCGGTGTGCTTTCTATCGGCGGCGAGGTAAAGCAGTACCAGGTCAATATTGATGCGCAGAAGCTTCAGGCAAGGAACCTGACGGTGTCTGATGTTCGCGGTGCCCTCACCCAGAATAATCGTAACGTTGGCGCCTCATTCATTACTCGAGGAGGTGAAGAGTACATTGTCCGTGGTTACGGCTGGGTCAACTCCGGTACCGCAGGCATCAAAGATATCCGGAACATCATTGTGTCCAAGAGTGAGGGAGAATCTCCTATTTACGTCAAGGATGTGGCGGAGGTTGGCCTTGGACCGGCAATTCGCCGTGGCGCAGAGGTGTCCTCAGGTGAGGAGTCCGTGGGCGGCTACGTGATGAAATTGATTGGTACCAACACCAGTCAGGTTCTAGAGGATGTCAACTCAAAAATCGATGATCTGAACAAGTCACTTCCTGAAGGGCTGAAAATAGAAGCGTATTACTCTCAGGCAGACTTGGTGGGCAAGGCTATAGGCACTGTCGAGAAAGCGCTGCTTGAAGGCTCGGTTCTGGTGCTGGTTTTTCTCTATCTGTTCCTGGGTAATATTCGTTCCACACTGATCGTGGTGGCGACGTTGCCGTTGTCTGTACTCTTTGCGTTCATTGCTATGCGCATGTCGGGCCTGTCGGCCAACCTGATGAGTCTGGGGGGGCTGGCTATTGGCATCGGCATGATGGTGGACGGCGCTGTCGTGATGATAGAGAACATCTTCCGACACCTTGAGGAGCGATCCGATGAAAAGATCAGCGTTCTGAGGCTTGTAGGTGAGTCAGCCCGGGAAGTGGCTCGTCCGATCGTGTTTGCCATAGGCATCATCATTATCGTTTTCCTTCCACTGTTTACGCTACAGGGCGTCGAGGGCAAGCTGTTTTCGCCCATGGCCTACACCATCAGCTTTGCTCTGATCGGTGCGCTTTTGCTCGCGTTAACGTTGGTGCCGGTTCTGGCCTCCCTGTCATTCAAGATGGGCGGGCGTCACAAAGAGCCAAAGCTGGTTCTGTTCCTGAACCGGCTATACAAGCCGGTAGTGAATACTGTCGTCAAAGCCCCTAAGATTGTGATGGGCGTTGCCGTCATTGCTTTTGCCGGCAGTCTTCTGCTGTTTCCCTATCTCGGGAGCGAATTCGTGCCCACGCTCAGGGAAGGCACTTTCCAGATTCGCTCGACACTGCCTCCTGGAGCCAGTCTTGAATCCGCCATCAAATATGGCAAACGGATTCAGTCCGTTGTAGACGAATTTCCAGAAGTCACCGGCACCTATGCCAGGATCGGTCGTGCCGAGGTCGGTGGTGATCCTGAACCTGTGAACGTTGTCGCGACGCTTGTCAATCTGAAGCCCCTGGATCAATGGCGAGAGGACGTGAGCTACGAGGATCTCCAAAGCAGGATTGCCGATGCTTTGGATGATCGGGTTCCTGGGCTTGCCAACAATCTGTCCCAACCGATTCAGCTCAGAACCGACGAACTCCTGTCAGGCGTTCAGGCGCAACTGGTTGCCAGCATTTTCGGCGACGACTTGGACGAGTTGGGCCGGATCGGCAGGGAAGTGGCGGCACTGGCGCAAGAGGTGCCGGGTGCAACGGACGTCCGCGCTCAGCAGAGTGCGGGTAAAAAACAGATCGTGATTCGCCCCGACCGTGAAGTACTGGCGCAGTTCGGCATCAGCGTCGATAACCTGATGAGTACGGTTGAAACCGGTATAGGTGGTAAAGGCGCCGGGCTGGTCTTCGACGGTGTCCGTCGATTTGAGATTTTCGCCCGGCTGCAAGAGTCCTATCGCGGGTCCATCGATGAAATCAGAAAGCTTCCCCTCAGGGGCAACAGTGGCGAGCTTATCCCGCTTGCACGGGTGGCCGATGTTGAAATGTACGCAGGCCCCAAGAAAATTTCACGCTCCAATGCCAGTCGCCGTCAGTACGTGCAGATGAACGTGCGTGGTCGCGATATGGGCGGTGTTGTTCAGGATTTGCGCAAGCGGATCGAGGAGCAAGTGGATATGCCGCCGGGGTATTTCGTGGAGTTCGGCGGTCAGTTTGAGAACCAAGAAAGGGCCATGGCGCGGCTAGCGATCGTTGTGCCCATTACCCTGGCGCTTATTTTCCTGCTTCTCTTTTCTGCATTCAGTAGTCTTCGCTATGCGGCGCTGATCTTCATGAATGTGCCCTTTGCGGTTACTGGTGGCATTGTCGCGTTGTTTGTGACGGGGCTTTACCTCTCCGTGCCCGCTGCTGTGGGGTTCATTGCGGTGTTTGGCGTAGCCGTACTGAACGGTGTGGTAATGGTGAGCTACATCAATCAGTTGCGGGACGAAGGCTACGAAGTCACTGAAGCAGTCAAGCTGGGCGCTCAACGTCGTTTGCGGCCGGTTCTGATGACAGCCTCTGTGGCTATTCTGGGGCTGATTCCCCTGCTGCTGGCCGATGGCATTGGCTCTAATGTCCAACGGCCACTGGCAACGGTTGTGGTTGGCGGTCTGATCACGTCAACGCTGCTGACGTTGGTAGTGTTGCCCAGCGTGTATCAATGGTTTGCATCCGAACGTCGTGACGTTGAAGTCTGATAGTCAGGAGGCGGTTTATGTATGAAATAAAAGCGTATGTCAGAGAAGTGATGGCAGAGCATGTGGTTGATGCTCTGGCCAAAGTTAAGGGGGTGGCAAGCATTGCTGTCGTGTCTCTCAACGAATTTGGTCATCTGGTTGGCGATGAATCGCCTCTGGAGAAAGTGCAGATGGTCAAGCTGGAAGTAGATGTAGCGACCGATGCTGTTGCCGATGAAGTTGTGGACATCATTGTGCGAACGAGCAGGACCCGGGATGGACACCCGGGGGACGGCAAGGTACTGGTATCCCGCCTGGTTCAGGCCGTTCGTATTGAAGACGGGGCGACCGACGAAAGCGCACTCCAACCCACTTCAATCTAGCCCCTTCCTGAAATGAGACGGTGGCATCGCGGCGATTGGTCGCGAGCTGCCGTTCTTAGCCTCATTGAGAAGCGCTACAAAGAGTTTTTAGCGACTCATATCTGAACTGTTTTTCCGAATTCAAACTCATTTCAAAGTTTGCACTTATTATCTCGATCTTTTCCTGCCTCGTCATAGGCGCCTTACACCTATGATTTTTGGCTATTAATCGCTTCGGGAGAAAGTCGATGAAGGCAAGCAAGCACTCGCCTCGGGCGTTGCTGTGTTCAGTACTATTGTCCATTCCTCTGTTCGGTCAAGCTGAGACTGTTAATTGGGCGAATTGGCTCACTGGCCAGATAAGCAAGCACCCGGAGGTACTGGCAGCGACAGAGCAGGCGGCAGCGCGGAAAGAGGACGCTGAGGCAAGCGAACAACCGCTGTATAACCCAGAGTTGTCCGTAGGAGCAGACAGAACGGGCAGTGAGAATAACTTTGAGGCAGGGCTGTCACAAACGATCGATTGGTCTGATCAACAGGGCGCATTACAGGAGAAGGCAAAGCTGATCAGGCTGTCTGCGCAAGCTGGCTTGAGCGAAGCAGTTCTGACACAAACGTCTGAATCATTGTTTGCGCTTGTCGAGTGGCGCGCCACTACGCTGTTTGAGGAAATTGCTGAATCCCAACAGCAGCGCCTGGATGCTTTGCTGGACCAGGTTGAACAGCGCCAGCAGGCAGGTGATCTGGGGCGTGCCGATGCAGAGCTTCTGTTTCTAAATCTATCCCGTCAGTTGAGCGAAGTCGCCCAGGCAAAGGCCGCAGTTGATCGGGCAGAAACTCAGGTTCAAGAACGTCTGCCGGACTGGAGGCCTCAGGATGGGGGAATCCCCGAGTATATATGGCCAGCGCTGGAGTCCCAGCTTGGTGAGGCTGATCTGCTGTCACACCCGTCAATTGCAGTCGCTCGATCCGAGTGGCAGGTGCTGAAAAGTGAGGCAGAGGTTGCGAGACGCAAAGCCACAGCATCGCCGACAGTAGGGCTGAGCGGAGGGCGTGACGGTGGCGAGAACGTGGTTGGCCTGACATTCTCGATCCCTCTGAACGTCCGTAATAACTACAGCGCTGAAATCCGGGCCGCGAATCGACGGGCTCTGGAGGCCGAAGCGCGGTTTCAGGCGCTCTACCGGAAACAACAATATGACCTGGCAGGCGCTCGCGCTTCCTGGAAGCGATACGACAAGCAACTTCGTCGATGGAAAGAACTATCCCAGGGGCGTGTACAGCGAAGTGCCGATTTGCTTGAGAAGCAGTGGCAGGTCGGCGACCTCTCCACCTCTGAGTATCTCCAGGCGTTAGGCCAGCGCGCGGAGAGCCTGAAAACCGGTATTGAACTGGAAAAGCTGGCGCAGCTGGGCCTGATTGAACTCTTGAGCCAGTCTGGCGAACTGATCACCCCCTTCCAATAATATTCTGGAAACTGGATAGTCATCATGAAAAAAACTCTGATTTCAGTATTTGTATTGACGCTGTTTATAGCTCCCCCTTCATTGGTGCAGGCCGAGGAAGATGCGCATAACGAGGCGGGCCATGATCATGCCGCCGGTGGCGACGATCATCGAGAAGGTACCGGTGAAGAGGATGAGCATGAGGGCGGGCATGCTGAAGAACGTGAGCATGAAGAGGAACAAGGTCATGGCCACGAAGAGGAGAGCGATGGTGGTCATGAAGAATCAACTACCGCAAGCATCAATGCCAAACAGAAAGAGCTCGCCGGCATTGAGGTAGCAACCCTCGAGAGCAAGCGCGTTGACTATGAAATCTACGCTCCCGGTGAGCTGCTGACCAACGGCTATACCAGCTATCACGTGTCCCCCCGGGTTGCCTCGGTGGTGTTGAGACGTCACGTGGAATTGGGTGAGCACGTAACCAAAGGTCAGCAACTGGTAACCCTGTTCAGTGAGACGGTGGCACAGGCGCAGGCTGATTACAGGAAGGCTTTTCCTGAATGGGAGCGAATCAGCGGGCTGGGTCGTTCCGTGGTTGGTGATCAGCGGTTCAATACGGCGAAAGCGAATATTGAAGCGGCGAGGGCGACTCTGCTTGCTTATGGGCTAAACGATGATGACATTGGTGCGTTGAAGGCCAGCGGCGTAGGTAGTCTCGGTGAATACACGCTCAGAGCTCGCGTGGATGGCGCAGTGCTGACCGATGAGTTTGAGCAAGGACAAAGAGTTGAGGCAGGCCAACCGCTGGTGACTCTGGCTAATGAAAGCGAACTTTGGGTAGAGGCTCACCTGCCAGCAAACTCCGACATTGTCCTTAAGCAAGGGGCCGAAGCGGAAGTAAGAGTTGCAGGCCGAGTAGCTGTGGCAACGGTATCCCAGGAAGCTCATACCATTGACGCTGTGACCCGCACGCGAATTGTTCGGTTGGAGCTGGACAATCCGGAAGATCGTTTTCATCCCGGAATGTTTGCAGATGTGTATTTCCTTTTTAAAACCACGGAGCCGGTGCTTGCGGTGCCGGAGAGTGCGTTGATGCGAGGCGCCGATGGCGACTGGACGGTCTATGTGGAAGAGGCTGAAGGGGAGTACGAGCCTGTGGAAGTGGAACTGGGTCGCGCAATTGGCGGACTCCGTGAAATTTCGGGCCTGACTGCGGGCCAACGGATCGTTTCGCGGGGCGCATTTTTTGTGGCCTCTGAAATTGCCAAAGGCGGCTTTGACCCACACAACCACTGATTCCGGGAGCCATTATGTTCAACCGAGTTGTCGACTGGGCGGTTCAGAACCGCCTGTTGGTTCTTATTGCGCTTGCAGTGCTTATCGCCACGGCCGCGTTTCAGATCCCAAAACTGAATCTTGATGCTTTCCCTGACGTTACAAACGTCCAGGTCGCTGTTAATACAGAGGCGCCCGGACTTGCGGCCGAGGAAGTCGAGCAACTGATCACCTATCCCATTGAAGCGGTGATGTATGCGTTGCCGGATGTTGAGGAGGTTCGGTCCATCTCCAAAACCGGGTTGTCTGGTGTCACCGTGGTCTTTAAAGAGGGCTCGGATATCTATTTCGCGCGCCAACTGGTGTTCGAGCGGTTGCAGGCCGCGCGGGAGCTGATTCCGGACGGGGTCGGGGTGCCTGAAATGGGCCCGAATACGTCCGGTCTCGGCCAGGTCTACCAGTACTTGCTGATAGCGGACCCGGATTCGGGGTACGACGCAATGGAATTACGCAGCTTGCACGACTGGCTGGTCAAGCTGTTGCTGATACCTGCTGAAGGGGTAACAGAGATTCTGTCGTTTGGCGGAGAGGTCCGCCAGTACCAGGTCAATCTGAACCCGGCGCGAATGCTGTCCTATGACTTATCACAGAACGACGTCATGGACGCCCTGGAGAACAACAACTCCAATGTTGGGGGCTGGTATATGGGCCGTGGACAGGAGCAGTTGGTTATTCGCGGTATGGGCTGGCTGGGTAATGGCGAGCAGGGGCTGGAGCAGATCCGTCAAGTGCCCGTTAAAACCAGTGATGGCATTACAGTGACGGTGAGCGATGTCGCCCAGGTAGCGCTGGGCACTGAAATTCGCCAGGGTGCGGTGACCATGACCCGGAAGGATGAAGACGGTCAGGTTGAACAACTGGGTGAAGTGGTTTCTGGCATTGTACTCAAACGAATGGGGGCCAATACAAAAGCCACCATCGACGGCATCGAGGCCCGCATTGATCGCATAAATCAGGCGCTTCCGAGTGGGGTTCGTTTTGAGCCCTATTACAACCAGGCGGATCTGGTGACCAAGGCCGTAGAGACGGTGACCAATGCACTTCTGTTGGCTTTTGTGTTTATTGCGATCGTGCTTGCCCTGTTTCTGATGAATCTTCGGGCAACAACGCTCGTGCTGCTTTCTATACCGATTTCTATCGGTATTGCGCTGATGATCATGGCCTGGTTCGGTCTCTCGGCCAACTTGATGTCTCTGGGCGGCATTGCTGTGGCAATTGGCATGCTGGTGGACGGCTCTGTTGTTATGGTCGAGAACATGTTCAAACATCTGACGCATCCGGATGCTGAGCATGACGCCCGTCGGGATGAATTGGTGAAAAACGACCCTGACCCATTGGACGCGTCACACGATGACCATGGCATTGCGCTTCGACTGCAGGAGGCAGGCCGGGAAGTGGCGCGACCAATTTTTTTCGCGACGGCGATTATCCTGGTCGTTTTCATGCCTTTATTCAGCTTTGAAGGTGTGGAAGCCAAGCTTTTTCAGCCAATGGCGATCAGCATAATGTTGGCCATCGTGTCCGCTGTGATCGTTGCTCTGGTGGTTGTGCCGGCCTTGGCATCGTTTATGTTTCGCAAGGGTATTCGGGAGCGGGAAAGTTTCATTTTAAAGCCCCTCGAAAAGCTTTATCGCAAGGGCCTTGACTGGTCGTTGAAACACACCCGCTCTGTTGTCGGTGCAGCAGCTGTCCTTGTTGTGCTGGCGGCCTTGGTCGTGCCGCGACTCGGTACTGAGTTTGTCCCCGAATTGGAAGAGGGGACCATTAACCTCCGGGTAACGCTAGCCCCCTCATCAAGCCTTGATACCGCGCTTGAAGTGGCGCCGAAACTGGAGGCCATGCTGATGGAATTTCCAGAGGTGACCTACGCCCTGTCCCGGGCTGGCCGAGCGGAAATAGGCGGCGATCCGGAACCAGTCAATAACATCGAGATATATATTGGTCTCAAACCAACAGCCGAGTGGACCAGCGCCAGTAATCGCTATGAATTGCAGGCTTTGATTGAGGAGAAGCTCGAACAACACCCGGGGCTACTGTTTAACTTTTCTCAGCCTATCGCGACTCGGGTTGATGAATTGCTGTCAGGTGTCCGCGCGCAACTGGCCATCAAACTCTTTGGCCCGGATCTCGACGTACTGGCGGAGAAAGGCCAGCAGATTGAAGCGGCGGTCCGAACAGTTCAGGGAACACGAGACGTGGCCATGGAGCAGATTGCTGGTGAAGCGCAGTTGGTGGTTCAGCCTGACCGTCAGGCACTATCCCGGTACGGACTTGCCGTGTCTGATGTGATGAGTGTCGTCCGGGATGGACTGGGTGGTGCCGCCGCGGGCCAGATCATCAACGGAAATGAGCGGTACGATATCTATGTGCGTCTGGCCAAACGTTTCCGGGAAGACCGGGATGCCATTGCCGATTTCAGGTTACAGGCGCCGTCTGGAGCCTGGGTGAGACTCGGTGATGTGGCCGATGTGTCTATTGAGTCCGGCCCGCCTCAGGTGCGCCGCGATGACGTTCAGCGCCGTGTGGTCATTCAGTCTAATGTGCAGGGTCGTGACATGGGCAGTGTGGTTGCCGATATTCAGGATACCATCGCGACAGAAGTGAACCTTCCCCCCGGCTATTCGGTGGATATTGGTGGTCAGTTTGAAAACCAGCAACGAGCTCAGAAGCGATTGACCATTGTGGTACCTGTATCTCTGGGCCTGATCGCGCTGTTGCTGTACTTTGCTTTCAGTTCGGTTGGTCAAGCGCTGTTGATTCTGGTCAACGTGCCGCTTGCCGTTATTGGTGGCGTCTTTTCACTCTGGATCTCCGGCCAGTATCTTTCGGTGCCCAGTTCCGTTGGATTTATCACACTGTTTGGTGTGGCGGTGCTTAACGGGGTCGTAATGGTCGAAAGCATCAATCAGCGAATACAGGATGGGTTGAACGTGGATACTGCGGTGTTTGAAGGTGCCGTCTCCCGTTTGCGTCCTGTCTTGATGACAGCAATAACCTCGGCACTCGGTTTGATACCGATGCTATTGTCGACGGGCGTGGGTGCGGAAATCCAGAAGCCATTGGCCAGCGTGATTGTAGGTGGTCTCGTGACTGCGACTTTCCTAACGCTTTTTGTTTTGCCGGCTCTATTCACGCGCTTCTCAAGGGCTAAACTCGATGATATGCAACGGTAGAAGATAGGTGGAAATACACAGTTTTGATCGCGAGCAGGGGAGGGTAATCCCTCCGTCATAGCGGGGCGGAGGAATTATGGTTGTGCTCTACTCTGGGAAAGGAAGCACAACTGTAATTCTGGCGCCCCCTGTTTCTGAGGGGCCAATGTTCATCCGTCCGAAATTGTCTTCTAGTATTTCGGACACGATGGACAGTCCCAATCCAAATCCAGAAACGGTTTCGTCAAGCCGGGAACCTCTATCCATCACTTTTGAGGCCGCTTCTGGAGTAATCCCAGGGCCGTCGTCTGCAACTTCTATCGTTAGCCCGGAATCGGTCTGGCTTATTGAAACGTCAATCTCAGCCTGACTCCATTTCCCGCCGTTTTCGAGCAGGTTACCGAATAACTCTGATAGGTCCTGACGCTCCATGGGCCAACTGAAGTTATTCGGCAAGGATGTATTAATACGGAAACTCTTATCGGGAAAGATTTTTTCCATGACAGAAATGACGTTGTTCGCTATTTCAATCGGCAAACATGTTTGCCCCATCTGCCTGCCGGAGATATCTGCCTTGCTCATGCGGTAGTTCAAGGACCGGCTTAGATCCTTTAGGTTGGAGGCCATGAACTCTATGTCGTCGCGGGACGGAGGTAATGAACCAGTGTCTGACAAGATTGCGAGATTGGCAGAGATCGAGGTCTTGACCATGTGAGAAAGATCGGAATTGAGGCGGCGGTGGCGGTCAAGGCGACGACTTGCTAGTTCAAGTAGGTTATTGAACTGTTTGATCAGCGGACTGAACTCCTCTGGTGCGTCAGGATTCAAACGAGGTTGTTTGCCAGATTGCAGTCTCCTCATGTCTTCCTTGATGTGTTCGATCGGTTTCAAAGCGAGGTAAGTAGTGGTGCCTACCAGAGCCAAGAGAACAACAAGTAATAATGCGGAGGCAGCCAGCAAGGTCAGGTGAGCCCCACTGGATCGCTCGGCGAGTCCGCTTTCCATTTCCAGGATGGTGACTGACGAAAGCGGACTATCAATTCCGCCACCTCGTTTCAATCCAAGAAGGCCATCTGCACCTTGGGATATTTCTACAAAGCCCGCCGGCTTTCTTGAAACCATGCGCAACGTTGTTTGATCTATGTTGCTACTGGCAATGATGCTTCCGTCTTTCATTTCGACGACGAGCGCGTGCTCCAGTAGCAATTGGAATCGATCAATCATGCTGCCAATCTCGTCGGGCGTCGGAACTTCGTTTTCAATGATGGTTTGAAAACTCTCCACCTCCTTGTCAAGGCGATGTTTTCTGGACTCGTTCGAAAGCTGCTCTATTACATAAGTGTGCGAGAAAAAAATTAGTAAAAAATACAAGAGGCTGAAAGCGATGCCATATTGGAGGACAGTTTTTCGGATGCTTTTCTGCGCTGTCATGAAGGTGCTTTTGTCGATTGAGCGGAAGGCTTCAGTTGAAGGCACATAGAGGTGCTCTGATTGGAAAGCATAGTTGGAATCGAAGCGTGCCGCAACGGGTGCGAGCCGGAGGGAGGGCCGCTCTGGGCTTCAGATCGGTCTGGCTTGGTCTTATCGTTCTTAGGCATTTGAATAACTTGATTTAGTGTCATCAAATCAAAGCCGACCTAAATGGCTTTTGAGCTAGTGGTAACCGCTGAAAAAATCGTTTCATCAGCATATATTTTCAAGTGTGTTTAAAGTTTCGATGTTCTACTAAACACTCAAGGCCACTGAATGTTGCTGGTCTAATTGAAACAAATATCGGAGCCGTTTTATGAAGAAAGTATCCATGATTATAGTAGCTTCTTTCGTGGCAAGTGGTGCTTCTATAGCCCACGCAGGAGGGCAAGCGGACAGATACAACGAGGCAAGAAGCTATCCTAATAAGAGCATAGATGAACGTTCCTCCCAGTATCGTGTGGAAGAGAGCGAGACCATCAAAAAACTGAAGGAAGAACATAGATTGATTAAAGAGTTGATTGGGGGTCTCTTGGAAAAGCAATAACATTTATCGTTGTTTACATGGAGCCAGACGGGCAATTACGTGGCTCCAAGATTAATTTAATGGTAGATTTTTGTTAATTTTCCCAAAATTGCGAAAGTCGCGCTTTAGTATTGATGAATCTCGTAAGGAAGACAGAGCGCAAAATGTTGGAAAGCTGCATTCTTAACTAAGATATTTTGCAGTATTCATGGCTAATTCAGACCTCCCTCGATTTTTCATAAAACCATATCTAATCTAGAATTACCAAGTTAAAAATAGTTCTATTTTAGTCATCGTTTTTTCAATTCTTGTTCCTATTTGGTGCGCATTATTGATGAGCGCACTATCGACGAGCAATGCAACACTTGAAGCAGAGTGCTTATTGCATTGAATTGTTAAATATTTAATCATTTTTATGAACTGCGGCCCTGATTTGACAATAATTGCTCATAGAATAAGTTTTTTAAAAGGTGGCACAAAACGTGTATGCATTATAGGTGCGTTATTCAATGCGCAAATAACTAAGCTGCCCAAATAGAAGGTAAAAACGATGAAAAGACGTATCTCGACTAAAGATTGTTTGCTAAGTGTTGGTTTGCTCGTAACTCTCCAAGCGGTCCCGTTAATTGCCAGCGCAGGTGTTAGTGCTAATTTGGGCATAACAAGCAACTACTTATTTCGCGGTGTGACACAAACAGATGGCTCAACGGCGACGCAAGGCGGGCTTGACTACGAACATGCGTCGGGGCTTTATGTTGGCGGCTGGGGCTCCAATGTGGATTTCGGCGATGGGACGAGCTACGAGCTTGATCTTTATGCTGGCTTCTCCGGTGTAATTGAGGATATCGGTTACGATGTTGGCTACATTTATTACTCTTACCCTGATGCTCCTGAATCTATTGATTTTGGCGAAATATACGGAGAGTTGAGTTACAGCATTGTATCTATAGGTGTTGCTTACACAGCAAACAGCGACGTAAGCGGCGAAGGGCTGTTCGTTCCAGGCGATATCTATTATTACGCATCAGTTGATGTGCCACTGGAAGACGATTTCAGCACAGGTGTTTTGATTGGCTATTATGATTTCACTGATGATGGCAAGGCGTCTATTGGCGAGGCGAGCTACGGACATGCAGCTGTTAACGTCACCAAAGATGCGGGAAGCTTTGGAGCTTTTAGTGTTAATCTGGAGTACGCTGATATCGATTCAAGTAACGCACTTGGTTCGGTCAATTCGGACGACCCGAAGTTTTGGCTGGGCTGGACTAAGTCTTTTTAATCTATTTGGTATTTTTCACCGAAATGGTTAATCGTTGAGAAAGCTGGCCCGGTTTATGGGCCAGCGCATTTATCTGGCGAGCCCTGGTTCTTGAGGAAAATGGTTAAATCACAGTAAAATCATTTAAGCTTCAACCCTTTTTTGAAGAGAATCTCTTGCAAAGTAATATCCTTGTCCTCTCAATGTTTTTATTCGTTTTTTTCCGAGTATCTTTCTGAGCCTGGCTATGTAGACTTGAACGACATTTCTGGTTGGGCACCTTTCGATATTATAGAGTGCTTCAACAAGTTCGTCCTGTGAGAAAACTCTGTCAGGAGAGCGAAGAAAGCATTGTAAAAGGCGGTACTCCGTTGCGGTTAGTCTGAACTCTTTATGATCGGGAGTTGTTAGGGTTCTATAGGTTGCATTAAGTAGAAAACCATCCACGATGATCTTATCAGTTGCTCGCCCGTCTTTTCTTCGTATTATGGCGCTAAGTCGAGCTTTTAGTTCATCGAATTCGAAGGGTTTTGGAAGATAATCGTCTGCCCCGGCATTCAAGCCCTCAACTCTCTCTGTCCAGTTGGAGCGGGCAGTTAAAATAAGAATAGCTTCATCTCTGCCACTGCTTCTCCATTTTTGCATCAAAGAAAGCCCGTTCTCGTCGGGCAGTCCTATATCCAGAATGATCGCCTGATAACTGCTTGTCTCTACGAAGAAATTTGCCTCTTTTCCGTTTTGGGCAACATCTACAGTAAAGTTTTCCTTCGCAAGCCAAACGGAGATTTTTTCTGCGAGTACCGCGTTGTCTTCGACAATTAGAACCTTCATCTATAAGCGCCGTCTCTGGATGTTGGAAAATTGTGGCTGTCGCCCTTCTCGAGAGCAAATCAAAATTAGCTAAGAGACCGGACTTCAAGCGACCCGCTATAACAACAGACGAAGCTGAATCTAGCTTGAAAAAGGCATTACGGTGAGGAAAGTTTTCTATACAAACACTATCCACTGGGCGCGCAAAGATCTGTCGCCGAAATGTCAGAAGCCAAAGTGGAGGGCTCAGATACTTGGGCCGACCCGGTCATCAAGTATGGCATTGCGCCTGAAACTCTAGAGGGACCTAATACAGTTGGGCATCGCTTTGAGGTAAGCCAGCAGCTGCCCTGGCCGGATCATCTGTCGGCGTCTCGCAAGGCAGCGGAGGCCGGAATGCTTGCCGCCCAGCAGGAGACTCAGTGGCTAATAAGGCAGCTGACAGCTCGCGTTAAGGAGGCGTATGCATATTGGTGGTATACCAATGAAGCGATCAATCTCCATCATGAGACACGCGCTTTGGTAGAGCAACTGGCCACCGTAACGGAACAGAGGCTTGACTATGGCATCGGCTCGCAAAGTGAAATGCTCAGGGTCAAAACGGAGTTGGACACTCTAGATGCCAGACTAGTAGAGCTGCAAGCGGAAAAGGCCGGGCTAGCCAGCGACCTGATTCCTCTGCTTGGGCGTCGTCCGACGGGGGCCAGTTTGCAACTGACGGAGGCATCTGAAACGCTTCTGTTCGCCGATGGACAGTTGGAACCAGATCATCCGCTGATTCGGGCAGCCGAGGCAAGGGAAGCCGAGGCGCGCGCGCGGCTGGATGTTGCCGAAGTCGATCGTAGACCTACGTTCACAGCTAATGCCGGCTATAACAGCCTGTGGGCTGACGAGAGAAAACGTTGGGTCGTCGGCATTGGCGTTCGGATTCCATTTAGTGGGCAGCGCCAGCACAGCGCCGTTCGAAAGGCGACTGCCGAAGCCTCACAAAAACGATGGCTGGCCACTCAGGCTCAGCGGGAATGGCGGGCTTCGATCGCTAAACTGAGGGCAAGCGTTGAGGCCGGCCATGGTCGCCTGAACATCCTCAACGAGCGACACTTGCCAAACCAGCGCGCGCACTGGGAAGCCAGTCTGAACGAGCTGGCCAGTGGCACTGGCAGACTGGAGGACGCAATAAATAGCGCAAGACAGCTTACTGGGGTCAAACTCCGTCGAGCTGGGGTGATCCGTGATCTATATAGTGCCTCGGCCGGATACGAAGCCCTGATACCGGTGCGTACTATCAATGCGTTAAATTAAAGAGGTAATTCAATGGTCAAGTCTTCGGGCATTTTGGATAGCACCAGAAAGTTCCATTCCAAATGCCCGAAGACTCGAAAAAACCACTTGGACCAAAACTCATGAACCTTCCTGAATGTTCGCTTTGCGACCAATGTGGCCACCAGGGCAATACAATGGGCGCGGTCTGGAGTGGTGTCCCAGGTTCAGGATCATCAGTTCATCCGCCTCGGTGCGGCCCTGCCAGGCATCGTTATTCGAACTAATCTCAAACCTATATCACCTCTGTGAACCAAGGCGCCAACGGTGCCTTCCCTCCCAATTCACAGAGGTAATTCCAATGTCCGAACAATGCCCCAGATGCCTGTCCACCCGGATTGGCAGGAACAACTACGGAAAAAAGGCGGCTGGCGTGGTCGGTGCTGCCGCTGGCGTGTATGGCGGCTACGCCTCCGCAATTGCAGGTGCTCGAACAGGTGCTGTCGTTGGAGCGATGGCTGGCCCGGTGAGTGGTATCGGTGGTGCGGTGATCGGCGGTTTGCTGGGCGGTGTCACCGGTGTCTCCGCTGGCATCATCCTGGGCGATGTGCTCGATGAAGTCGTGCTTGATAATTACCGCTGCCTGGAGTGTGGTCATTCGTTCAGCATCGAACCTGACCCGGAAGACGAGACCACCGATAACCCCACCTCAAAATTCCCTAAGGAGTAACCCCATGGCTCATCTGATCGAGCAAATGGCCTACGTTGGCCAAACCCCTTGGCATGGCCTGGGGAATGAACTCACCTCCAATCAACCACTCGAAGTCTGGGCCAGGCAGGCCGGCCTCGACTGGCAGATCCAGGAAAGCCCTGTTCGCTACGTGACTAATGCCGGAAGCCCGCTGGGCGAGATCTTGTCCTACCCGGATTCCAAGGTGCTGTATCGCTCGGATACCAAAGCGCCGCTGTCTGTCGTCGGTAACAGGTTCAAGGTGGTGCAGCCGGAAGAAATACTGGAGTTCTACCGGGATCTCACCGAGGTCTCCGGCTTTGAGCTGGAAACAGCCGGTGTCCTGAAAGGTGGCCGGAAAATGTGGGCGCTGGCCCGTACCGGCCAATCGGGCGTGCTCAAGGGCAACGATCAAACTAATGCCTACGTCCTGTTGGCCACAGCCTGTGATGGCACCATGGCCACCACGGCTCAGTTCACCAGCATACGGGTGGTGTGTAACAACACCCTGGCTGTGGCCCTGAAGGATTCCACGGCCAATGCAGTGAAGGTGAAGCACAACACGGCGTTCGATGCAGACCTGGTGAAGAAGCAACTCGGCATTTCCGTTTCTGCCTGGGACGATTTCATGTACCGCCTGAAAACCCTGAGCGAGCGGAAGGTGAAAACCACTGAGGCCAGGAATTACTTCCTGAAAGTATTCACCGACGATTCCGGAACCGGCGTTGGCAAAACCCACGAGCGGTCCATGGCCAAGGTTCTGTCCTTGTATGAAGGGGAGGGCATGGGCGCAACGCTGGCATCGTCGGATGGCACTGCCTATGGCTTGCTGAACGCAGTCACCGAGTTTATTGACCATCAACGCCGCGCCAAAACCGTTGACCACCGGCTGGATTCCGCCTGGTTCGGTAATGGCGCTTCCATCAAAAACCGCGCCCTCGAACAGGCCATGTCACTTGTGGCCTGAACCCAGTCTCACACACCTAAAACCGCCATAAAGCCCACCGGAGCCTCGTGCTCTGGTGGGCTTTTTTTATGTCTGGAGGAAAACACCATGGGCATGAGCGCAAACGTACTTCCCAAGCAACGGCCAGCACTGCGGCTGGTTTCAACCAAAGGCCTCAGCCGTGACGAATGGCTGAAAGTCCGTAAACAAGGCATTGGCAGTAGTGATGCTGCGGCAGCGGTGGGTATGAATCCCTACCAGTCTCAGCTGGAGCTCTGGATGGTCAAAACCGGTCGAGATGCCGGCATGCCAAAACCGGACTCTGATGATCCGGAATCACCGGTCTACTGGGGCCATATCCTGGAACCCATTGTGGCTGAGCAGTACAGCCGACAAACCGGGCGTAAGGTCCGGCGAGTGAATGCGGTGCTGCAGCATCCTGATCCGGACAAGCACTGGATGTTGGCCAACCTGGATTATTCCGTGGTGGCCGATGACGAAGTGCAAGTCCTGGAATGCAAAACCGCTGGAGAGTTTGGGGCGCGTCTCTGGAAAGACGGTGTGCCCGACTACATCCAGTGCCAAGTTCAGCACCAGCTGGCAGTCACGGGCAAGCAGGCTGCGGATGTCTGTGTGTTGCTGTGTGGCCAGTCACTCAAGATCTTCCGAATCGAGCGAAACGAAGAGCTAATCGAAGCGTTGATCACACTGGAACGCCAGTTTTGGGATTACGTGGAGACGGATACGCCACCCCCGATGGATGGCACGGCGTCGGCAGAACGTGCGCTGCGACATCTCTATCCCGAAGACCAAGGCGAGACCCTGGACTTCAGTGATAGCAAGGAGCTGGCCGATGCCTTCAGCGAACTGCTGGCGATTCGCTCTGAAATGGAAACCCTCAAGTCAACTGAATCCCATCTGAAGCAGCGCATTCAAAGCCACATGGGCGAGGCCTCTAAGGCCACGTTCCCGGATGGCTGCGTGAGCTGGAAACGGAGCAAGGATTCCGTGGGGCTCAACGTCAAACAGCTACTGAAAGACCAGCCGGAATTGCTGGAGCAGTATCCCCTCACCAAGCCGGGCAGTCGTCGGTTTCTGATCCATGCCTAATGTCCCCTTGGCCACGCGGGCGTAACGAGTGCCCCGTGGCCCTTTTTCAGGAGAATCACCATGATTAAAGGGTTAGCCATCACGCCTCCCGTGTTGGGGCGTATCAGTATCGGTCGGGTCGTTGAGAAGAACGGCATCCGGCTGCCACAAAAAGACAATCAATTCACCATCACCTCCCAGATCCAGGAAAAGGATGGCTGGGTGCTGCACCCACTGGACGAAGAGCTGAGAAAAGGCGCGCCCAATAGCAAGCTGCGGACCATTCCGGTGCGCATGCTGTTCAATGAAGCGGATCTCAATCTGCGCGCTGAATACACCATGTTCGACCGCAAAAGCGGGCGGCCTATGTGTGTGGGGAACGGCGATACCTGCAAGCGCCTGACGCAATCCGGTGTCCAGTCATTACCGTGCCCTGGGCCAACGCTGTGCGAGTTCGGCAAAGGTGGCCTGTGCAAGCCCTACGGCCGTCTGAACGTGAAGATCGGTGACGACGACGATCTCGGCACCTTCATTTTCCGCACGACCGGTTACAACAGCATCCGGACGCTTGCGGCCCGGCTGAGCTATTACCAGGCAGTGTCCGGCGGTTTGCTGGCTTACATGCCGCTGGAGCTGAAGCTAAGGGGTAAAAGCACGACGCAGAGCCGGCGAACGCCCATTTTCTATGTGGATCTGGTGATCAAGGAAGGGTTGTCATTGCAGGAGGCGGTGGCAGAAGCGAAGGAAACAGCCAACAAGGTGGCAGAGGAGGGCATTGACCAGGCCGCGCTGGATGCGGCGGCTGGCAAGGGATTTGGGAATGCGTTGTTTGAGTATGACGACGATGAGATGAGTCAGCTGGTGGAAGAATTTTTTCCAGCTAATACAGCGGAGGGCGCGCCGGGTACTTCCACGGTAGTCTCAAAGCTGAGGAAAGATCTAGACATAAATCGGTCGGCTTCAGGATAGAGGTAGGCGAGTGACCCACCGGGGTCACTCGCCTATGTCAGTTTATTTTTTTCTCAGCGTTTGCCTGAAACCAGGCATTTGAAGGGAGAGCCGGGCATGATAGCCGTCGTTCATGCCTGGAGATAGAACCCGAGTTGCCATTTTTACGTGCATTGCCTGATTTCGGGCGGTGGGCTCACTAAAGGGGACAATGGCATCATTCCATGCACTAGTACCTGTTCCCGGTGAGGGCACTGTCCAGCTGTTTTCGCGGCCGAAAGGCGGGGGTTCTCAGAAGCTCTGTTAGGACTGGCGAGCTGCACAGGCTCATAGAACCGGGTTCTATCGATGAATTGTTCAACGAAGTGACGTAGAAAGGGGGTACGCCCGACGCTGCCTAAACTAGGCGGAGCAAGTGGTGAATTACCTGGCCCGTTACACTCATCGCATTGCCATCAGCAACGGTCACAGGCAGGTAACCGGATCAAGCTCAGGTACAGGGATTACTGGGAGGACGGAGCGTCATAAGACCCTGCAACTGGAAGAAACGGAACTAATTACCCGGTTTCAAGTATGGAGTGGGAGTGACGGGGTAGCCGCTGTTACTGGCGGTTACCAGCGAGCGTTACATTTCCGGAGGGGCTGGGCTTCGTCCGGGTTATGGCTGGAAATTAAAGAATCAGCCGGGTAGTCTGACCCGAAATACTCAGGGAAGAGGCATTTTATGATGACCATCAGGACGATACACAGTTTCTGTGAGCGTGCTTGTTGCCCACTCGGGTTGACGTTCCATCATCCGTCCAATCTTTATTTTAACCGTATACGTTGCCCGGTGGCCTAGGTGGCAGCGGTTTGGTCCAACGCATATTTAAAGGCCATGCTACGCACGACCTTTAAATGCTTAAGTGTTATTTGAAAAAAGGGAGTTACCGTGCAGGTATTGGATGTAAGGGAATTTGAGACAGATTTTGTCGTTTATTTTAGCGGAGAGCCGAGACGAATAAATGCATACACCTTGGCTTCCTCGCTCGTCTCCCTCGCAGATGCGGTAAAAGCAGCAAACTCCCTGGTAAACCCCGGTTACGATGTTGAAGTTGTCGTTGAGGCATTTGGTGAGGGTAGTTTCAAGGCACATGTTCGTGCTCTATACAGCGGCGCATCCAACCTATTTTCGGCGGAAAACCTCAAGGCGGTAGCTTTCAGCATCATCGCGACGTACGTTTATGAGAACACTCTCGCTCCTGATAATGATGTGAATGTAACAGTGAACACCGATGAGGTGGTTGTGGAGCAGGGAGGTAAACGGGTTGTCGTTCCTAGAGAAGTTCATGAGAGAGTGAAGGAGCTGGAAAAATCAGAGAAGTTCACTCGAAGCATTGGGAAAACATTCCAAGCTGTAGAAAGAGACAAGAATGTCACAGGGCTGGGATTTTGCCCAAATTTTAATGACGATTTCCCTGCCATACTGATACCGCGTGAACGATTCCACCTGTTGTCTGAGCCACCACAACTAGAGGACAACCAAAGGACTGTCGTAGAACCCGCCGACTTGCAAATCCTGCGCGCGATTCTGGAGCGCGGGAATAGAAAATGGGAGTTCGTCTGGCGCGGCATCAAAATATCAGCACCGGTCTTGGACGAAAAGTTCTTTGATGACTTTTTCGCCCACAAAATAATGATTGCTCCAGGGGATGCCGTAGAAGTTAAGCTGAAGATCTATCAAACGCGAGACGAAGATACCGGAATATTCACTAATAGTCGCTATGAGGTCGTCGAGGTAGTTCGCCATATTCCGAGAATGAAACAGACGAACTTGGAATGATTTCTAAATGATCAGGCGCTCCTGCCGCTGATGCGTAATCTGAGCTTTTCCATTAAAACTAAGGTGATAAAAATTGAGTGAGATGTTTGAAATAGCCTATGCGGCTGCATCGAATAGGCTATGTTTTTTTACGGGAACAGGGTTTTCAAAAGCTGCCTCCGATAATTCTGCACCGAGCTGGCAGGGTCTTCTTGAGGAAGTTTGTGGATTACTTCCAAACGAGGATGGTTTAAGAAATGGTTTGTTCCCAGAAGGGAAGGTTAGCCCCTTGAGTCTGGAAGAGGCAGCTCAGGTGATTTCAATTGAACTAAATTCGTATGGAAAAAGCATTTACGATGAGGTTTCTAAAATAATTTCAAGAATTAAACTAAAAGGCGATAACGACCATCTTAGTGAGTTTTTTTCTTCAAGAGCGTTTAGAGTTGTCACCACAAATTACGATAAGCTCGCAGAAGAACTTACGTCCGACAATGAGTGCCACTCAATAGCGCCCGGGTTGCCAATTCCCAAATCGCCCGCGAGCGTTAAAGTCTATCATGTCCATGGATCGGTAGATTCTCCGCAAAATATGGTTCTAACGTCCGATGACTATTTTAATTTTATAAATAATCATTCATATTTTTCGAGAAAGTTAAGCACAGTTTTGCACGAGAATACTGTCGTTATATTGGGTTACTCTCTCGGTGATACCAACCTAAAAGCAATAATGAGCGACTATAAAGGCTTTTCGAAAAGCCATGTTGTGGGAAGCAATATTTTTCTCGTTGCTAGGTCTTCAGTAGACCAACATGTAAAAGACTACTATTCTCATTGTTACGGGATAAGAGTTATTGATGGTCTTGATGTTCATGATTTCTTTGAGGAGTTGAATGAGACAATACCTAGAGTAGAACGCATTGTTGAAAGGTCGATAAAAAGCATTAGGAAAGTTGTTTATGAGGGTAGGTCATTCAAAAAGAGTTACCTTAGTCTCGAAGACTCTTTTTCAAAAATAATTTCTTCCTTGTCGGCAGAGGGTTTAAGCCTGGAGAACGAAAGAGTGGTTGAAGTCCTAGGCGATATTATTGATTCCAAACGCGAGCTTACTACTGAGGACAATGCCTGGGATCAATATGTGCATCTTGCGAAGTGGCTTATTTACCTGGGAACTATTTTTGAGATAGAGGGAACATCTATAGAAAAAGTATACTTGACTGCTGTTTTGCGATCGATGGAAACAATGAGTAAGAGGTTAATAATTGGATATTCATGGCATGCCTATAAGGCATGGAATGCCAGATGGCCGTCTATAATTTCATCGAATCGCTCCTTGATTCGTAAATACATTGAAGAAAAAACCAGCGATGCCAACGCTTTAGCTGTAGTTAATAGTATTTAGGGATCGCAAGGCATTCGTATTCAATCAATCCCCTCTACCCCAATTCCATTCTTAGCCAACCAGCCTTTCCTCCGCTCATAATCCGGCAGAACCCTCTCCACGCGCTTCCAGAACTGCGGCGTATGGTGCGGTTCATGCAGATGCGTCAGCTCGTGTACCACCACATACTCCACAATCTCGCGCGGTAAAAGGATGGTCTTCCAGTTGAAGTAGAGGCGGTTTCCCCGGCCGCAAGAGCCCCAGCGGTAACCCAGATCCTGGATTTTTACGCCTGCTGGCTCCACTCCCATACGTGCGGCGAGTGTCTGGACTTTTTCGTTCAGGTAAATCTGGGCCTTGGTGCTGTACCAGTGAATGAAGTGCAATTTTGCGTCAGGCTGCAGGTCTCTGCGTAGGCAAAATCGACCTGCTACCAACTTGAGGGGAGTTTGCTGGTCATCAACGAGTTTCAGGCGATAGCTCCGGCCCAGGTAAAGGAAGCCTTCACCATTCACGTACTCCTTCCGAGGCTGAGGCTTTTGCAGCTCGGCTTTCTCTGCCAGCTTCTGGTAGATCCAAAATTTTTTCTCTTGAACGAAGTCCTTGAGCAGTTGATCTTCGACACCTTTGGGGGCGGCAATCACCAAGTCGCCCTCGCGATCTACGATGATTTCCAGGGTCTTTCGCCGTTTGCTTTGGCGCACCTCGAAAGTCAGATCGTCTACCTGCAATTCTATCACGCGTTTACCAACTTGCTGTGATTGGCTTTGGCCAGGTCAATCAGTTTGTCCAGCAATCCATCCAGTTTATCCATGGGGAATAAGTCGAGTTCGAACAGTTCTTCGAACAGCCTGCCTCGTAAACGCTCCTGGTCCGGCAGGTGGGCTGGTTTCCAGAAATCCGGGATTCGCAGTTCTTCCTGGATAATTTGAACGGTTGATGCAGTGGCTTGCTCCAGGCTCTCCTGCTCATCGGCTGCAGGGACCGAATCGGTTTCGTATTTCACTTCGCTCATCAGCCTCAAAAACGGTAGATGATTGGAGGGAAGGGCAGACGTCGGTTCATCGTCCGGTGCTTCGTCGTCCTTCAACTGTTTGACCAAACTCGATAACGCGTCCACTTGCTCCTGCCAGAGCCCATCCAGCTGTTCCAGGATTTCCTTCAGGCGTTCGCTTAACTTGGTGTATTTCACCGGGTCTTCGTCCAGGTGCTTGCGCACGTGAGAGCGCACCGCATGCTCCATTTCGGATGCTTTGGCTCGATCACTGACTTGCCGGCTTATGTGCTGATCAAAATCGGTGTCGGTTAATTGCACCGGCGGAATCTTCGGGTTGATGCCCAGAGAGATCATGTAGTCGTCGATCAGTTTGCGGACTTTGTTGCCTACATCCTTGCCGAGTTCCGGGCTGTCTTTGTAGCGATTTCGCGCCAGGGCGTGAATGTAGGCCAGTTGTTTTGCATCGTTTACAAATTCCAGCGCTTCCGGGCGGGGCAGTACGTCGTCCAGCGTTCGGTTGAATTCCTTCAGTTTAACGATGAACTCGGCTCTCAATCTTTCATCGCCCAATGCCGTAACTGCCTCCTCTGCATCCTCCAGGCTATCAACGCCCTGTTTTCTCAGCACATCGACGACACGGAGGTGGCGGTCCCGTAGCATCGGGATTTCGTCTTTCAGGCTTTGCAGTGCGCCTTCGACATCCTCATCACTGTAGGCGGCAAGTGCCTCTTTCAGGTGATTGGCAACGCCATAGTAGTCCACCACAATCCCACAGCGTTTCCCGAAGCCGGTACGGTTCACCCGGGCAACTGCTTGCAGCAATTCGGCCTCACGGATAGGCCGGTCCAGATACATCACGCCCGCGATTGGGGCGTCAAAACCAGTTAGCAGCATGGATTTGACGATCAGGAAACTGAGCGGGTCCGCCTTTTCAGGATCTTTATGAAACAGCGGTTTCTTGAACCGGCTGATGTTGTGCTCGATTTCCGCCCTGTCACTCCATTGCGCCCAGCCGCTGTCATCGTTGTTGCTGCTACTGAATACCACCGCAAAATCCAGTTTCTGCAACAGGTCGCGATATTGCCAGGCTTTAATGGCGGCCTGAACTCGCGGTGGTCGAGTAATTACGTCGGTTTCAGCGATGTTCTTGTCTTCAGCCGGCAGTGCCATGGCCTCTTCAAGTAGCTTTGATCGGGCCTGTTTGAGTGCTTCCAAGTACCGGATAGCAGCGCGACGACTGTAGGCGACTAACTGTGCCTTGAAACCATTTGGAAGAATGTTGGTTACGTAGTGGCGGAGAATGTCGGCGGCCTTTTCCTCGATGAGCAGAGGTGCTTCAAAAATCTGGCCCTTGGTCGCGTATTTCTTTTTGATCAATTCCAGTTCATCTTTGGTTCGCTCCTTGAATAGATCCTCAAACAGATCGTCGAGATTGGCGCCTTCCTTGACGGCACCTTCTGCCGTTCGACCTTCATAGAGGATGGGTACCGTGGCGCCATCTTCTTCCGCTTCTTTGATGGTGTAGCGGTCAATGTACTCGCCAAAGATATCGCTGGTTTGTTTCTTCTTGCCCATGATGATGGGCGTGCCCGTAAACCCAATTCGGGCAGCATTGGGTACAGCCTGCAGTAGGTTGGCGTGCAGATCACCCGCCTGGGTCCGATGAGCCTCATCGATCATCACCAGAATATCGGGACTGTCGTTGATCAGCCCCAGTGGTTTTGCGGGAATGGGTTTTACCGGTGTGCTGTCAGTTTCTTCCGCCGCATCTCGGCGGTTGAGCTCAAGCCCACGTTCCTCTTTGGGAGGTGGGTATGCGGCAGAAACGCTCTCATGCTCACGGTATTTCTGAATGGTTGCGAAAACGAGTCCCGGGCCGGGCTGCCCGAGAAGTGATTTCAGTTTGCCGGTGTTGTTGGCGATCTTGACCGTTTCACCAGTCAGAGTAGCAGTGCTAGACAACTGATCCTGGAGATCCTTTCGATCGGTGATCACGACGACTTTGAATCGGCGAAGATCCGGGTCGGTTCTCATCTTGAGAACCAGGAATACCATCGTGAGGCTTTTGCCGCTGCCCTGGGTGTGCCAGATGATGCCGCCCCGGCGGTCATGCTCGCCGTCCTCAATTCGGGTTTTGCCGGTTTTCAGGCGCTGGACGGCGAGTGTCACTGCTCGGTACTGCTGGTACCGGCATACGAGTTTAATGGTTTGGCCACCCGTGCTCATGAACAGCATAAAGTGGCGGACGATATCGAGCAGATTGGCCGGTGGCAGCATGCCAGCGATCAACCGTTGTTGAGAGGACAGTGAACTAACACCGAGCTTTTCTGCTACTTCGGCTTCTGACCGAGGCACCACAGTTTTCCAATTCAGGTAATGGCCGAATCCGGCACCGATCGTTCCCACTCGTGCATCGTCAAAATTCGAGGCCACCATAAACTGATTGGTAGAGAACAGGGCAGGGGCGCCCTCGTGTTCTTCCACTTCGAGATCGTGGTAGCGCTGATCATGATAACGGCGTAACTGGTCTACAGCGTCGGTAAGGCCCTCGGGTACCGTGCGGCCTTTGCATTCGATGACGACGAGGGGGATGCCGTTAACAAAAAGAACCAGGTCCGGGATCACGTGGCCCTTCCAGCCATCGTGCCCGGGTGGGCATTTGACCTTGAACTGATTCACTACAGTGAAGGTGTTGTTCTCAGGGTTTACCCAGTCAATGAACTGGATGGTTTGCCCCCTGCCGCCGTCCCAGTCTGGCAGGCCCTCGACAGTGATTCCGCCGTGAAGTAGCTCAGTGGCCAGTTGATTGGCTTCCATCACTTTATTGGCGGGAAGGCGTGTGATGGCTGAAACCGCCTGATCAACCCGCCGCTCATCCAGCCATAGCGAGCCGTTCCGGTTATTGATGGCCACAAGTCGTTCCCGAAGCAACGACTCCATGACCACCTGGGCAAAGGTTTCACGATGGGTAACAGCGGGCTCTTCCAGCGAGCCCTCAATGTAATCCCAGCCTTCCTGTTCCAGTTGTCGAATGAAAGGGAGCTCGACTTCAGTAAATTCCGGGCCGGGCATTACAACTCCTTTTGAGGCGCCATGTTGATCTGTGAGCTTCACCGAGGGCTTTTTCCGCCAGTAATATACGTTCGCCCATTAACAGTTGCAGTTCAACCTATTATGCTTGGCCAGCAAAGATCATGCGAATACCATTCTGGCGTGTTGGTGTATGGTACTAACCCTAAAGGAAGCAGTTTGACTTCTCAAAGTTTGGAAAAACGCGAAGCCTGGAAGCGTTATCTGCTTATCAGGCAAAAAGCTTACAAGATCTGCATGGACGAGTTTCATGATGTCTTTGGTGAGCGCTTGATGCTCGATGCCTTGAGTGAAAGCAACGTTCGAGACGAGGTTGCCGGGTGGGGCTCAGGCCTTGATTGGCATGGGCTTTTGTCCAAGACCAACAACATCAAAAGACCGCGTAACTTCGACCTTGGTATTTTCCATGTTTCAGAAGGCCGAGAGTCAGCGAAGCTCGTCGGTGCTGCGCAAGGGCGTGTTTCAAAAGGTCATAAGGCGTTAAGCCACGTTCGCATAGATTTTCTGGCCAGAAAGCCGACTGACAACCCTTTTCAAGGCTATATCACTGATATCGCCGTTCACTGCGCGGCACATTACGCATCCTTGATTGACAAGAAGCGGGTCTTACTCACAAATCCGAGTAAAAATGTACAGGCCTTTCAGCATTTTATGGATGTTTTTGAAGGAAAATATCGAGAACATGACAAAAATTTCCCCTATGACTACTTCTATCTCAATCTTGAAGGGTAAAGTGGCTCAGGGAATCCCCTCATTTGCCTTTCAGGACTGTGTTGGGCAAAATGAGTGTATATTGATATCTATACGGGAGGTGGTGCTATGAGCGCCGCAAGAGAAATGCACCAAGGCGAGCAACATAGGCCGTCTGGCTGCAAGGTTTCCGTACCAGAGAATCCGACAGATCAGCAGCTTGAGCAGGCTAGGCAAGATCTGGGCTTGCCGAAAAAGCCCAGATACAAGGTTGCGGCATTCAAAATGCGCAAACTCAAGCAGCGCTGGGCTGAAGAGCCTGTAGCTATGGCTGGTCGGAAGGCCGGATAGCCAAAATTATTCTACTATGTTCTTTAAAAGAGGCCTGCCGGAAAGCAGGCCTCTTTTTTTAGGTCAGTGACTTTTTGCCCATTGCTTTCTCGATTAACCCCAGCAAAAGCTGCTTCCGTTCCTCAAAAAAGCCCGGAAAATCATCCGCTCGCAGCAATTCAGTAGGGATGAAATGCCCTTCCAGAATGGCATTCATCTCCGGGTCCTCGAGCTGCACCTGATCATGATTCTGCAGCTTCGCCAGGTAACGTGATGGCGCATCCCCACCAATCATCCGGTTGGCCTTATAGGAAATTGGGGTTTTGTTGATGATCGAGTCATAGACCTTGGGCGGGATGCCGTTGGCCTCACACCAGGCGCGAGGGAAGATGTGGTGAATATCCAGCGCGACTTCCTGTTTGTCCAGGTCTTGGATTCGGCCTTTCCAGAAGAAATCGGAGGCGCCTTCACGCAGGATCAGGACGTTGATGCCCTTGTACGCTGCGCTCAAACGGCTACGTAGAGACTCAAGGCGTTCCGGGTCAAAGGACGCATCGGTGACGGTACGGGGCGTTGCGCTGTCATCCCCGAACCAGTTCATCAGTTCTTCGAGATCCACCGCTATGCGGGTTTCAACGGCGCCACCGTAGAGCTCGCCCAATACGCCAGACCAGAACCAGCGGGTCAGCTTTTGGTGAACCTTTGGCTCTCGCCAGCGTTTACCCAGCAAGGTCAGTGTCGCAGCAAGTGGCACGAGTTGGGTACCGTAAGGCAGTTCTTTCCGGCTGAAGAAACATTCACCCGCCAGGAATTTGGAAGCTTCAATGAAACCGGCCTCAACTTCATCGGCCCATTTCTGGTAAGCGCTCAGCGGCAGATCCAATACGGAGGCCCGCTTGGCGCTGACCGGTCGCACCTGCTTGCCCTGTTTCCCGCTTGCGATGTCCTGGTATTTGCGCTGGCGCGTGTGCAGCAAGGTAATGGCTTGCAGAAAATCGGTGCTCTCGACACCTTTCAGCAATTCGTGTTTGGCCAAGCGTTCACGGCGTGAAGCTTCATTACGAATATCAGAGCCAAACCAATCGTCGCGAAGGTTGTAGCTCTCGGCGGCGTAGCTGGCTGTCATCAGTTCAAAGACAGAAAGCTGAACGCCGCCTGTGTTCACCTTTTCGAAAACCAGGCACACGGCCTCTTTTGAGGTTTCTTTTTTCAGTTCAATGATCGGGATCTGGTAGGCGACGAACGCGCCAATGATCTTCTGTTTGAACTTCAGGAACTGTTCCATGCCTTCCGGATTAAATTGAAACAGATCCTGCAACCACTGGGAGTCGTCCAGAATCTTGTCGCAGGGGAAATGCAGTTGCTGGCACTCCAGCTCACGGGTGGAAAGATCCAGCTCCACGTCGCGGCCAAAATTGCTGCGGACCTGGCGATCTTTGTCCACCGCTTTGACGGCTTCGTCCAGACGGTCATCACCTTCCAAGGCCATCGCAATATCGAAGTAATAATGACGAAGGATGTCCTTGCCTTTGGCGGTGCGCGTGTCCACCGGGGTAGTCAGGGCAATGGCTTGCGTCAGGCTCGTCAGGCGTTGCTGGCCGTCCAGGATGAGTTGTTCGGGGTTATCTGTAACATCGTTTGCGGATATGCCCTCAACCGGCCGCACCTGGAACTGCACTTCACCACCGGTCTCCATAAGCATGACCGCACCCACAGGAAACGACCGTGCGACACTGACCAGAAGGCTCTTTACGTGCTCATCGTCCCACACCCAGCCACGCTGGAAGTCCGGCAGCTGAATCTTGCCGCTCGTGATGTCTTTGAGCAATTCCGGTAGAGAACGTTTGGTGCTGTCGAAGGTGGTCATACTGCATCCTTGAGTAGTGGGGTGACGCGGACTCGGCCGGTGAGGAGGTCGTCCATTAAGCCGGGTTTCTGAGATTGTAATTTGGACAATTCTGCACGTTCTGATCCCAGTCGTTTGGAACAATGCTGAAGGATGTCGAGAATCCGAGCCTGTTCCTCGGTGCTGGGTATCGCGATCTTCAGGCTTCTCACATCTTTCAGTGTGACTTTGGGCCTAGTGACACCAGCAGTGATACCTCTTACTTGCGCCTTTACGTATTCGGAATTCACGAAGTACTGAGCCCATTTCGGGGTTACGGCGGCATTAAGTCGGAGGCGAACGATGTCTGCAGTAATTATTCCCGCAGGTTCGTTTTCGGGGTATACGGCAGATATGCAGGGTGGCAACCCCATTTTCGTCAGAAGTAAATCGCCGGCCTTTACTTCATGAGCTGATAGAGCAAGCGCCTTTTTATGGCTTACAAAGACCCGGCTTACTCGGTTGTATCGTGCCCCTGCAATGTCTCGCACGAATACAACCGGAACCCCTTCACTACGGTAATCCGATGCGACCAAGTCACTGCCGAATGGACCAATTACTGAAGAGGTTGTGACGGTTCCGAGTTCCGAAACATCCCACTCTCGTGGGATTAGCCCCAAAGCTGACTCCTTATAAAGCTCCGGCGCCTGTTCCTGCATGGGGCGTAGCTGGCCGTTATGGTCGATACCTCGGGTGAGCAGGTCGTGGAGCAGACCTTCCTTTATTTTTTCCAGTTTGGCGATCAGGGCCTCGGTTTTCTGGATTTGGGTGTCCAGGATGTCGAGCACACTTTCGATGAGATTAGCCTCTGCATTCGGTATCCGAGGCACCTGCAAAGAAAGCAGGTCATCACGACTAATCGCTTCGAACGTCGTTCCTTGAGATACCTTTTTCAATGTTACAGCTTTATAAGCCATAATTGCTCGACACAGTGCCGGACCATATTCACGGGCCTTGACCGCAGCCAATCCTCGACCGATGCAGTAATCCCTGTCTGCAATATTTGTTTGGCCAACGGGGGCGCGCACAGAAATGAGAGTGGCTCCTGTTTCACCGACACGAGGCGGCCTGATACACGAGTACTTTGGAGATGGATGTTTATCGCCGAACTCCGCATTCCCTTGTAGGAACGGCATCCCCACCGAGTTGATCTCATTTACAGTTGATGAATCGGGCGACTGTCCCATGCTGATTTCCGCAACTTGGTATAGCGGGATAGTGGGGAAAAGTTTAGACATATCCCAGCCCCGCCAGGAATCCCTTCAGTTCAGAGGCAGCTTCATTCCGCTCCGCCTCAATATCCGCTAACGTCACCCGGTACCTATCCCACCACGTTTCAAATGCCTCAATCACGTACTGCCGCTTCTGGCGAATGTAAGCGTTCAATATCCCCAGCATGTCGTTGTGCAGAATGGTAAGAACTAACTCGGCGGCGCCGGCTTCGTCCAGGTCATCTACCGCTTCGTTCAGATGCGCCTCAAAGCTGGCCTGTTTGGCTTTCAGGTTTTTGGAGGCTTTGGTCCGTTCGGATTTCCAGGCTTTAATATCCGCCTCTGTGGGTGCGTCTTCATCCGGTTCCCCCTCGTCGTCGTCCTCAGGCTGTGCAGTGGCGGCTTTGATGCGGGCATCCAATTCGGCCTTTTTGGCTTGCAGGTTTTCCAATTCGGCTACGTAGTCTGCAAGCAGGAAGGCCACCAGTTTGTGGTCCAACGGATTGGTCTTCTGCTGGTCGTCTTCCAGCAACGTGATGACGCTGGTACGCCAGGCATCTACCACGCCGAGCACGCCGCGAGCCTGCAGGGTGCGGAATTCGTTTTTGTTCTGATCCCAGAAGCCGGCGATGATGCCGCGTACCGCAAACCGGTCCAGCATTCCGATGGGGTCCAGGGCGTGGGTGAAGGTGCCTATCAGTTCATCCCGCAGAGCACTCAGTTGCTGGCCATTGCCGGAGAGCTGGGCAATATGGGGAGCTCGTTGCTGCCACCAGGTTTCGAAGCTGTCCTTGAGCCGAGCCTCTTTGTGTTGAACGCCGGCATTTTGTTCGATGGCTGGTTTAATCGCGGTTTTATCAGTGAGTTCATCCCGGAAGTCCACATAGTCTTCTTCACCAGGCTTGGGTGTGAGTAGGTCCATGGGATCAAGACCCTGGGCATCAAACAGAGGTTGCTTGGCCCGAACTTCTTTCAGGGGGATACCGCCCACCAGGTGTGCATGCACGTCCTGGGGTTCCGGTGGTGGGGCGTTATCCGCATAGCGGCGGATGTTGAGGTTGTAGTCGTTTTCCCGCAGCTCCTCCAGGCTAACAATGCGCGAGAAATTGTCTGCCTCGGCAAAGGCCTCAAAGGTGCTGGCGATTTTCTCGATATGCTCCGGCAGCAAGTGGTTCTGTGCCCGGCCTTCATAGTATTCCCGGTCTGCATTGATGAAGAGCACCTTGCCTTTGCGTTCCGGCGCTTTGGCACCTTTGTTGCGCAATACCAGGATGCAGGCAGGGATGCCCGTGCCGTAAAACAGGTTGGGGGCGAGGCCGATCACGGCTTCAACCAGGTCGTTCTCCAGTAGCCCGGCCCGGATGCGTTTTTCATCACCACCCCGGAACAGCACGCCGTGGGGCATAACAGTGGCCAGCATGCCGTCGGATTTAAGGCTGGCGACCATGTGTTGCAGGAACATCAGGTCGGCTTTCTTCGCGCCCTCCGGTACCTGGCCATACTGGAATCGTTCCGGGAACTGGTTGCTGGGGGTGAAGCCGATAGAGAAGGGCGGGTTGGTGAGGATGCGGTCAAAACGCATCAGCTCACCGCCTTCAACGTGCTGGGGATCAGTAAGAGTGTCTTCGTTACGCAGATCGGCGCTGGTGATACCATGCAGCAGCATGTTCATTTTGGCGATGGCCCAGACGGAACCAGACGCTTCCTGGCCGAACAATGACAGCAGGTTTGGATCGCCACCTTGTTCTTCCAGGTACTCCTTGGACATGATCAGCATGCCGCCAGAGCCACAGCATGGATCGTAAACGCTTTGGCCTTCCTGGGGATTGGTTAGCCGCACCATCATCCGCACGACCGAGCGGGGCGTGTAGAACTCGCCACCTTTCTTGCCGGCAGAGTCGGCAAAGTCGCCAATCAGGTATTCGTAGGCTGCACCCAGCAGGTCCGGGAACTCAAAGTCTTCGTTCCGCAAACGGTACTGACTGAAATGCACGATCAGATCCCGCAGCTTCTTATCCGGTAAAGTGGTGGAGCCGACCTTCCGGGTGAAGTCGATATGCTCCAATACGCCTGCCAGGCTTACGTTGTGCTCTTCCAGGCCTGCCAGCGCCTTGTTCAGATAGTTGCCCACGCCATGGTGGGCATCGTTCATCAGGAACTCCCAGCGGGACTGCTTGGGCACATAGAAGGTGGACTTGTACCAGTTCTCCATGTCTGCAATGGCTCTCGCCTCCACCTCGCCTTTGCCTTTTGCCAGTTGGTTGGAGACAACTTCCTGGTAGCGCTGCTCGAATACATCAGAGCAGCGCTTGAGGAACAGCATGCCGAAGATGTATTCCTTGAACTCCGAGGCATCCATCTTGCCCCGGAGAATGTCAGCAGCTTTGAACAGGTGACGTTCGAGTTGTTCGAGCGTTAAGGCCATGGGTACTTCCGTTTGGTGTTTCTGGGAACGCTATTCGAAAGGTGCGACAGTTTGAGTCGGAGGGTGTCGCGAATGTTGCGTTTAGTGGGGTGATATTGCCCGCTAGTGGAGGGATGATCAACCAGCGGATGAGAGTTCGCCGGTTGAGAGTGCTAACTCAGTTGGTGGTGCTTCATCGTCTGCTTGCTCCAAAATTGTGGCTGGCTAACCCCCACACCTTGGTGTCGTGTTTCGCCAGATAGCTGGCGCGCTTGAACAAGTCATCGTACCGCTCTCCCTGACGAAGATGGTAAAGGTGGTTCTGTGGGACGTGAACGAGTCCGTCACCTTCTTCCTGGGTGCAGTTCAATGCGCTGCACCAGGCCCTGCTGATCATTCCATACAAGCCGGTACTACCAACCCCTAATTCACCCAGTCCCCGAAAGGTTTGTTTGTTGAAGAACAGGATGCAGTGATAGTGGGGATAATTAGGGTTGGTGAACTCTCTGCACCAGATGAAGCCAACATTGGTTGGATGAAATCGTTTGCCTTGACGGGACAGTGATTTTCCATAGGCCTTGATCTTCGCTTTTAACGAGTCGATAAATCTGTTGAACAAAGGCCGGCCGGCTTCATTGCGCCAGTCGTACCAGCAGGGAAGTCTGAAATCTATTCTTATAGCAATTGAATGGGGGTGGTTAATAACCGCCTGATTGATGGTGCCCTCTATCCGATTAAGATAACTTTCTATGTATGGGCCGTGCTTTGGAAGGAGGGGCTTTGTATTAAACATGCCCTCTGTAGTGAGGGGCATGTTGTATGCGTGGTTCATTGTTATGGTCTCCATATCTAATTTTGGTTTATGGTCCTTTCTCTATTTAGTGTGTGGTTGGTTGTTAATGTAAGTTGTTAATAATATTTAAAACCTACATGTATTTTTATTTTTAAAGTGTTTATAGCCTAGAAGCTAGGCTGTGGAGGGTGTGTTGGATTAGTAGGTTTTTGGTCTGCAAAAATCTTGCAGGATCTGAAAGAGGGTTCCTGTTCACTGACAGGAGTCACGCTGGTTAACCTTCTCCAGTATCCAATCATTTATTTCTTCGTCTACCCAGCCTACAGACCTACCGCCTAAATCAATTGGCTTAGGGAAAGTGCCTGCTTCGATGTATTTGTAAACTGTCGAGCGGGCAAGGCCTGTCTTTTCAATTACGTCTCTGAGTCTGAGAATTCTCATGGCTGATCTCCTGAACGGTTCGTCTCAGAAGATCCAGGGAGCTCAGTAGAAATTTATCGATGCTCATGATGGTGGGTTCAACATGGCTCGGGGTCGTGAGGCTCTCTAGCCGTGCTGGGCTCACTGCCGATGCCAAGCTAGTTCCTAGATTTACCTCGATTTTTTAGTCTGTAACTCTCTGTTTTGCATAGAGGTTGGTGAACTAGTTCGCATAGAAGGTCAGTATTAACGCACTAGAAACCATATAGAAATGTTACAGATATCGTACAGAAACGTGGTAGAAAGATAATAGAGGTGTGCTAAGCTGGATCGTGTGCTTATCGTTCTTCTTTTGAAATTTCAGGTGTTGTATGGCAGTTCATGACAGAAACCGAGACGTGTTACCCAAAAGATTTCAGTCCTTTTCCGATCAGGATCTAGTATGGCTTTGGTCTGTTCTTGGGCGTGACTTTACGATCAGTCACCCCGAGTCTTTTAAAAACCCGTTGGGATTGGCAGAGTCTTGTGCAAAAGCGCTCGAATCTAAAGGTGAAGCGTATGCTGACTGGGTTTTTAATTGTTATCAGCAGCATGTCGTTAATGGCGAGCTGAGCAGTATTATAGGTGATGCTGGAAAAAGATTAATTAGTTTTCTTATGTATAAGCTTGTGGTCTATAATGGTTTCGATTTTGAGCTAGGGAGCCTTAAGTATTACTTGGATGATCGGTCATGCTTTCTTTTGGCTGTAGACCTCGATGCCAGGCTTGGTTCAGATAAGTTGCGTATCATTCGAGAGATAGCTTCTATTTGGAACCTTCGCATGTTAAAGGATTACTCTTTAAGCTGGGTGGATGGCAATAATCCTGAGCAAGTATCATGGCTTATTAATGAAGGCCTAAAGGCTGGATTGCCGAATCTAGTTCCAGGCAGTGTAAATAACCCATTATCAATAAATGAAAGTCTCTTGAAGTTTCAGTGTATGTTAGATCAGTCGAGCCTCAATCCAAAGATGGAAGAAATGCTCATTAAAGACTTAAGGCGGAAATGGAGCATAAAAACCAATAAGAAAAGATGTGAGCGGTCTCAGGTTAACGTCTTATTACTCCCTGAAACTAAAGAAGGTATAAAACAGCTGATGAGGCGAGATGGGTATAAGACTCAAGGAGAACTCGTAGATGCTCTCGTGAGTAAGGCGCTATCCGGTGAAAAGGGTTCTTTGTAGTGTTCATTAATCCAAAACCAAGAGTTTGCCAGTATGCGGTCACGCCTTTAGTTTGGTGAGGTAATCTGCCCATGCTTGCATCATCTGCGTCCGCTCTTTCAAGCGAGCAGAGCGGTTATATGCTGCAGCAACCTGGTTGCGCTGTTTGTGCGCAAGCTGTAGCTCAATGACTTCTGGTTGCCATCCTTGCTCATGTAGTAGTGTCGAAGCTGTTGCACGAAAGCCGTGGCCCACCATGGTCGAGCCGTCAAAGCCCATGGATCGGAGTGCGACGTTAATGGTGTTATCGGACAGTGGGCGCCCGGACTTCACAGACTCGAATACCAGGTGCTGGTGGCCTGTGATCGCCTGGAGTTCCTCCAGAACAGCAACCGCTTGCTTGGGTAGGGGGACAATATGGTCCGGCACTAAGCCGGCCCGTTTCGCCTTCTGAGTGCCTTTCATTCGTTTACCTGGCACAACCCACGTGCCCGACTTCAGGTCGATCTCTGCCCACTCAGCGTTCCTTAGCTCACCGGGGCGCAGAAACAGCATCGGAGCGAGCTTCAGCGCTGCCCTGGTTGATGCGTGGCCACTGTAGGCATCAATAGCCCGCAACAGTGCTCCCAATTCGTCAGAGGAGGTGATGGCGGCCCTGTGCTGCGTAGGTACCGTCTTCAATAGGCCTTTCAATGTGGAAGTCGGGTCTGTTTCAGCTCGCCCTTCTGCGACGGCGTACCGATAGATCTCACCAATTCGCTGGCGTATGCGGTGCGCGGTTTCGTGTTTACCCTGATTCTCGATTTCGCGAAGTGTTTCCAGAATCTTGGCTGGCTTGATGTTGGCGATGGGTAGGTGGCCTAGTTTGGGGTAGGCCCAGGTCTCCAGTCTTCTGCGCGCTACTCTCAAAGTACCTTCGGAGAGCTCTCCTTTTTTCAGCTTTAGCCATTCTTCCGCAACAACCTTGAAGGTGTCGCTTTTCTCCTGCTCAGCGGCTTTTTCCTGCTTCTTGACCTCATTGGGGTCTACGCCGTCAGCGATTAATGCTCGTGCCTCAGAGCGCCTCTGCCGGGCGAGCTTCAGTGGAACGTCCGGGTATACCCCCAGGGCCAACGTTTTTTCTTTACCGCCGAACCGGTACTTCATGCGCCAATACTTGCCCGACGGCTGGATATCCAGGTACATGCCTGAGCCATCTGAGAGCTTTGTGCGTTTGCCGTACTTTTCGAAGCTGGCAGATTTGATCTGTCTGTCGGTCAGCTTGTCCGTCGCCATTGGGGGTATCCTGCAGCGGTTGGGGGTATAAAACTTACTATAGCGGGGTGCATTTCAGTTTGCACCCCCAGATGTACCCCCAAAGATTGTGGCTGAGCATGGATGTCAATGGATGTTCATGGACTAAAGATGAGGTAAAAAGTGTTTAAAAACGGTAGCTTGTGGAGGTTGGTGGATCTTGATGGAGGGCTAACTGGTACCCCCGGCAGGACTCGAACCTGCTACCTTCCCCTTAGGAGGGGGACGCTCTATCCAGATGAGCTACGGAGGCATTTCAGAAGAGGCGGTATAATAACGGGCATCAGCCCGTGGCTCAAGGGGCCACAGGCTGACGCTTAAGCAGCTGGTTCAGAATTGCTTGCTGATTGGTTTCTCCTTTTGCCGTCACCACCTTAAATGCTCGTTGCCTTTCAATGATGGCTTCTTCAAAGGTGCTGGCCAGCTCATCCAGTGAAACCTCCCGAATCGCTGCCGCAAGCTTTTCGCGGCTATTGAATTCGTTGTTTTCCCGGTCAATCTCTTGCCAGTACCGGCCAGAAACATCACCCAGCTGCCGGTCGCGGGCCATCACTTTGCTGATAACGGCTTGTTTTTCACGGTTCAGCTGCTCGGGAGACAGCTCGGTGAGCCTATCTTTAAAACGTTCAGCAAACTCGGTGACGGCATCGTCTACCTCAACGCCACTGGCTTCCGGGGACTGAACAATCAGCCCAAGGGCGGGGGTTTCCAGAATTTCGAAGGCGGTGGCGTACACAATGTAGCCGAGTTGTTTGGTGGTTCTTATCTCTTCGTAGAACGGGCTGCTGATGATCTGGGCCAGCAGCCGGTAGCGGGCGCGTTCTTCGTACGATCTGTCTTTGCCTTGTAAGTACAAGGTATATCCCGTGTCTGGGTGCTCTACGTTGAGAATCGCTTCGGTTTCGCCTGAAGGCAACTGCCTGACTCGGGAGCGTTGTACGTCTACCTGTTCACTGTTTCGAAGCACAACCGCTTGTACCTGATTGGCCAGGTTTAAAGCGGTCGCTTCGGTCAGGTTGCCGTGAGCCAGCATCACCGGGTCCATGGCTTTGGTGAACTCTGAACCAAACTGCATCAGTTCGTCGAGCGTGATGGCTTTAGCGGCCGCGAGTTTCTCGCTTACTGGGTGCGTGCCGTTCAACAAAGCGGTTTGAATAAACTCGGAGGTTTGCTGAACCGGGCGGTTTTTCGATTTGTTCTCAAGGTCATCGATCAACCGCTGGCGGGCAATGCGAAAACGTTGCTCGGTGATCATCGGGTCGGCAAACTCCAACAGAATACGATTCAGCAACTCGTGAAGTTTGTCGTTGTATCCGCCCACCCGAATGGTCACACCGCGTAGGTGAGGGTACACGCTGTAATTTAGGCCAGCGAGCTGCGCGGAATAGGCCCAGGCATTGAGATTGGTTTTGATGGCATCGACCAACAGTTGGGTCAGCACCGTATTGCGAGCGGACGCGCGGGCAATGGGGCTGCGCAGGCTGATGAAGACGTTGGCTTTGGGCGTGTTGAACAGGGTGTCCCGGGCGTACCACACCTGCATGCCGTCAGAGCCGCGGAGTAATGTAGGGTGAGGCACGCTATTGCCGGCAACCATATCCAGGTTTTCGGGTACGAGCGGGTTGGCGGGGGGCAAAGCCAGCTGATCAGCCAACGTTGGATTGACCGCTTTTGGCGTCTTTAAGGGCTCTTGCTTCCAAGGCGTTTCATACCACTTGGTCAGTTCGGGATCTTGCAGGTTTTGATCGGGCGCAGACACCATGACCGCCACATTGTCGGGTGTCAGGCGACCCAGGATTGCTTGGTACTGCTTGGGTGCATAACGCTCCATTAAATAGGGAGCGCTCAAAATCTCGTTTGCCGGATAGTCTCGGAGCAGGCTGGACAAGCGCATGGCTTCGCGTACCGGTTCGCCGCGTTCATGAAAGCGGAAATCGATCAGCGCCAATTGCTTCATCTCGTCAAAACGTTCGTGGCTGATGCCGTTTGTTTTGATTGAGTCGATGTAGCGGAAGACAAGAGCCAGAATGTCATCTTGCTGTTTAAGACCTTCACGGGTAAGTGACATGTTGATGTTAAACGTTGCGTGGCTGCCGGTGTCCATGCCCAATCCGGCCGAGAGGGTTTCTACCAAGCCGGCGCTCTTGAGTACATCGAACAAGCTGCCAGGACCTTCGTGGCCTAACAGGCTGGCTACATACGAGGCTGGTTTTGTAGCGTAGTTGACCCGTTGTGACGGGATTGGAAATGCGAGTGACAAGCTTCGGCTGTCTTTGAGGGTTTCGGCGAGAATACGTTTCGGCAACTGTTCCGGGCTGTACAGGGGCTCAGGGTGCTTGATCACTTCCAGGTTGCGGTTCGCTATGGCGCTGAAGCGTTGCCTCACCATGCGTTCAAGCTCAGCCAGAGACTGCGGCCCGTAAACGGCCAGAGACATTACGTCAGCCGAATAATTTTGTTCCCAAAACCGGACAAGGTCAGGGCGTAGCGGGTTAGCATCGGTGTTCTCGAGCGTGGTCAGGTTGCCCACAGCGAATTTGCTGAAGGCGTGATCCGGATTGCCGGCTGCTTTCCTGACCGACAGCAGGCGTCGTCCGTCTTCCTTCAGTTTTGCGCTGAATTCGGAATGAACCGCGTTACGTTCACGGTCTACCAGTTCGGCCGTAAAGAGCGGATGTGAAAACTGCTGGGCAAAACGATCCAGCGCAGCTTCCAGAAATTCACTTTCAACATCGAAAAAATAGTTGGTGTTTTCGAATGCGGTGAATGCATTGTGGCTTCCGCCGTGGCTGCGAATAAATTGCTGATACTCGCCTGCATCTGGGTACTTTTCTGTGCCCAGAAATAACATGTGCTCAAGGAAATGGGCCATGCCTTCGCGGTCGCTGGGATCGTTGCCACTTCCGACCGCTACGTTAAGGGAGGCCGCGGCTTTATCCGCCTCGGTATCCGACACCAAGATGATGCGCAGGCCGTTCTCCAATTCCAGATATCGATAGCTATTGGGATCATTGGGGCTTTTGCGGGGCTCGGTTTCCGCATGGGAGTACGCGCTAGGGATTAAACTCGCGAGTAAAAGCAACAATGGCGGCAATCGATACAAGCGTCGGAACAGGGGGGGTTTAACGGTCATGGGGCCTCATCGAATCGGTGTTCGTTTGTTATGGCTTAGTGAACTTGGCCGGAATTGCTGCTGTCGGGCTTTTGGGACAGGGTTTTCTTGGCCAGGTCAGAAGCTTGGTCTGCATCGAGCTCTCCGGACGCGATGCGCTCTAGCACGGTCGCCATGATGGCAACAGATTGACGGTAGTCCGCGAATTCTTTCTGAAACGCTTTGTCGATAGCTTTATAAACGGCTTCGATTTTTTCTTCTCTTGAACCTTTGTCGGCAGCGGTATCGTTGATCGCCTTCAAACAGGCACGGGCAATGGCGATGTAGCGTTCGGTGTTTGGATTGTCTTTCGGCATGGCTGCTTTGGTAAACCTTGGAATGATTGGGTGACTGTTAAAGACGCCGAGAGGCGTCGGAAGTTCCCGATTATCGCATTGCCAGCGGCTGGTTGCATTTCTCTGCCGTAATTTACGATATTCGGGCCATCAGTGTTGAAATCCTGTGCTAGTCTCAAGTTCAGTGTGTCGAATAATGGGGCATGATATCGGTTGGCTTTTTGCTAGAGATAGAGTAAATGCTCTAATAAAAACAAGGGGTTAAAGAGCAAAAGCTCTAATAAAGTTCGATACATGTAAGCTGCAATTAAGTAGAATGCGTGCGTTCCATAACCGGACTACGACTTTGGTCGTAGTGGTGTGGTGTGGCGATATGACAACAAATAAGTAACACGTAGGACGGATCTTCTATGAATTATTTCCTTACAGGTGGCACCGGTTTTATCGGTCGTTTTTTGGTGGAAAAACTGTTGGCCCGGGGTGGTACGGTGCATGTTCTGGTGAGGGAACAGTCCCAGAGCAAGCTGGAAGAACTCCGCGAGCGGCTGGGTGTGGACGATAACCGAATCAAGGCGGTGGTTGGCGACCTGACCAGCAACAGTTTAGGGATCGATAATGCTGCCATGAAAGCCTTGGAAGGAAAGGTTGATCATTTCTTCCACCTTGCTGCTGTGTATGACATGGGGGCAGACGAAGAAGCTCAGGCAGCGACCAATATTGAAGGTACTCGCGCCGCGGTGCAGGCCGCTGAAGCGATGGGGGCTAAACATTTCCACCACGTGTCCTCTATTGCAGCGGCTGGTTTGTTTAAAGGCATTTTCCGTGAGGATATGTTCGAAGAAGCGGAAAAGCTCGACCACCCTTATCTGCGGACCAAACATGAATCCGAGAAGGTGGTGCGCGAAGAATGCAAAGTACCGTTCCGCATTTATCGCCCGGGCATGGTGATCGGCCATTCTGAAACAGGCGAAATGGATAAGATTGACGGGCCTTACTACTTCTTCAAGATGATCCAGAAGATCCGCCATGCGTTACCCCAGTGGGTGCCGACCATTGGTCTGGAAGGCGGCCGACTTAACATTGTGCCGGTGGACTTCGTGGTTAATGCCATGGATCACATCGCGCATTTGGATGGCGAAGACGGCAACTGTTTCCACTTGGTGGATTCGGATCCTTACAAAGTTGGTGAGATTCTTAATATCTTCTCAGAAGCTGGTCATGCACCTCGCATGGGCATGCGTATCGACTCCCGGATGTTTGGTTTTATCCCGCCGTTCATTCGTCAGAGTGTGAAAAACTTGCCGCCGGTAAAGCGCATCACTGGTGCGCTTTTGGATGACTTGGGCATTCCGGCCTCAGTGATGTCCTTTATTAATTATCCGACCCGCTTTGATACCCGTGAGCTTGAGCGCGTGCTAAAAGGCACCGATATTGAGGTTCCGCGTCTGCCGAGCTACGCGGCCGTCATCTGGGATTTCTGGGAGCGTAATCTTGATCCCGATCTGTTCAAAGATCGAACGCTGCAAGGTACGGTCGAAGGCAAGGTTTGCGTGGTAACGGGTGCAACCTCCGGTATCGGCCTGGCGACAGCTGAAAAACTGGCGGAAGCCGGTGCGATCCTGGTCATCGGTGCCCGCACCAAAGAAACATTGGATGAAGTTGCTGCACAGCTTGAAGCCAAAGGTGGCAATATTCACGCTTACCAATGTGACTTTTCCGATATGGAAGATTGCGACCGGTTCGTCAAAACGGTTCTGGACAACCACGGACATGTGGATGTGCTGGTTAACAACGCTGGTCGTTCCATCCGCCGCTCCTTGTCATTGGCGTTCGACCGTTTCCACGATTTCGAGCGCACCATGCAGCTGAATTACTTTGGCTCAGTGCGTTTGATCATGGGGTTTGCGCCAGCTATGTTAGAGCGTCGTGGTGGTCACGTGGTGAACATTTCATCCATCGGTGTGCTGACTAACGCGCCTCGGTTCTCTGCGTATGTAGCCTCTAAGTCGGCGCTGGATGCGTTCAGTCGTTGTGCGGCCGCAGAATGGTCCGATCGCAACGTAACGTTTACCACCATCAACATGCCGTTGGTGAAAACGCCGATGATTGCCCCGACCAAAATTTACGATTCTGTGCCTACGCTGACGCCAGAAGAAGCCGCAGACATGGTGGCTGATGCCATTGTGCACCGTCCGAAGCGCATTGCGACTCGTTTGGGAGTGTTTGCTTCGGTACTGCACTCACTGGCACCAAAGGTAGGTGAAATTGTCATGAACACGGGTTATCGGATGTTCCCGGATTCAGCCTCGGCTGCGGGCACCAAGACAACCGAGAAACCGAAGGTGTCTACTGAGCAGGTTGCGTTTGCGGCCATCATGCGCGGTATTCACTGGTAAGGCGAAACGCAGTGCAACAAAAAACCCGCCTTGTGCGGGTTTTTTGTTGGCTTGAAATAGCGTCTTCCAAGATTATTCGTCGCTGCTTGGCACCGGGGGTGGCGGAAAGCCTCCCAATTCCTGCCAGCGGTTCACTATGCCACAAAACAGATCCGCAGTTTTCTCGGCATCATAGGCAGCGGAATGCGCTTCTTTGTTATCGAACGGAATCCCGGCTAGCTTACATGCTTGCGCCAGCACCGTATGGCCATAGGCCAGTCCGGCAAGTGTGGCGGTATCAAATGTAGAAAACGGATGGAAAGGGTTGCGTTTGATGTCCGCGCGCATGGCGGCGGCAAACACAAAGTTGTGGTCGAAGGTGGCGTTGTGGCCAACTAACACAGCCCGTTTGCAGTCGAACGCTTTGACCGCTTTGCGGATCGGTGAGAAGATCTCGCTCATGCCTTCGCGCTCGGGAACCGCTTCGCGCTCGGGATCCCAGGGGTCGATGCCGGTGAAGTCCAATGCGGACTGCTCAAGGTTAGCGCCTTCGAACGGGTCGATTTGCTGAAGGTGGGTTTCGCCACGGTGTAGTTTGCCGTCTTCATCCATAGTGAGCATCACAGCTGCGATTTCCAGCAAAGCGTCTCTTTCCGGGTTGAAGCCGGCTGTTTCAACATCCACTACGACCGGCAGGAAGCCACGGAAACGCTGGGACATAGGGTGAAGCGGTTTGTTTTCGTCAGACACGCGAACTCCAATGTTCGTGTTGTAAATTAAAAGATGATCAAGCCATACGCCAGTGAACGGTTTCACCGGCTTTTAGCGGCACGATGGTTCCATCTGCCAGCGGCAGTTGCTCAGGCATGGTCCAAGGATCGCGAACCAGAGTAATGGTGTCGGTGTTCCTCGGTAAGCCGTAGAAGTCGGCACCGTTGAAGCTGGCAAAAGCTTCCAGCTTGTCCAGTATGCCTAGTTCTTCGAAGATTTCAGCATACAACCCAATGGCGCCGTAAGCAGAGTAGCAACCGGCACAGCCGCATGCGGCCTCTTTTTTGTCACGGGCATGGGGTGCTGAGTCGGTGCCCAAGAAGAATCTTGGATCGCCACTGGCCACCGCTTCTCGTAGGGCTTCCTGGTGCTTGTTGCGCTTGAGGATGGGCAAGCAGTACAAGTGCGGTCGAATGCCGCCAACCAACATGTGATTGCGGTTATACATCAAGTGCTGCGGGGTCAGTGTCGCAGCAAGGTTGCCGTCGGTATGACGGCGCACAAACTCGGCCGAATCTGCGGTGGTGATGTGTTCGAGTACCACTTTCAGGGTCGGGAAGGCTTCCAGCGTAGGTGCCAGAACGCGATCCAAAAATACCTTTTCACGATCGAAAATGTCGATATCAGCATCGGTCACTTCGCCGTGAACCAGCAACAGCATGCCGCATTCGACCATAGCTTCCAGTACGGGGTAGATATTGCGGATATCAGTAACACCCGATGCAGAATTCGTCGTTGCGCCAGCGGGGTAGAGCTTCGCGGCCACAACACCCGCAGCTTTGGCTTCGCGGATAGTTTCTGGCGATGTGCTTTCGGTCAGGTAGAGCACCATCAACGGTTCAAAGTTTGTACCCTTTGCGGCCGTCAGAATGCGCTCCCGATAAGCGGTAGCGGCGGCTGCATCGGTTACCGGTGGTACCAGGTTCGGCATAATGATGGCGCGACCGAAACAAGCGGCGGTCGCCGGTACAACACTGTTTAATACCTCGCCATCTCGAACGTGCAAATGCCAGTCGTCTGGACGGGTGATGATCAGTTGTTTGCTCATGAAGTATTCGCCAAGCAGCTCTTAAAAATTTTGCGAATTATATCAGAAGGCCGCCGGGAATGTTTTCGATCTGAATGTGTTTCTGGGGCTCAAGTATTGTTCAAGCTGGCCGATACGCAATAAGCGATTGAGTTAACGTGTGTTGGGGCGTTTCTATGAAGAAGTTTAAGCGCAGGTCTACAGCAGAGGGCGTGGCAGCCATTGCGAGCATGTTTCTGGTGTGGACGTTCACTTCCCCGACTGCGGCATCCAGTTATGGCGCGGGTATCGAGAACAGTCGTTGGTCCCTTTCAGAATCGGTCTTTGAGTGCTCTTTGGTACAGGAAGTGCCAGGGTTCGGGCGAGCGGTCTTCAGCCACCGAGCCGGAGAAGATTTGGCGTTCTATCTTGATTCCACGGTCGCACTGATGAAACCGGGCAAGGGGCAGCTTGTGGTGGAGGCACCTGTCTGGCGGCCTGGCGTTGCGCCAAGACCGGTAGGCGCTGTCAGTGTTTCGGATGACAAGCGCGCTGTTAGCGTGGGTGCCAAAGAGGCGAGCATCATGGCTCAGGGGTTGTTGCAGGGAATGCAGCCAACGCTGACCCGAACCTCCCGTTATGATCAAGGCTCGGTGCGAGTCTCACTTTCGAATGTGAATTTTTCTGCGCCTTATTCGGGCTACATGCAGTGTGTCTCGGGCCTGTTGCCGGTGAATTTTGACCAGATTCGTCGCTCCCGCGTTCCCTTTGCCAGCGGAGGGGCAAAACTCTCTGAAGCAGATCAAACACTGTTGGACAACATCGTGACATATGTGATGGCGGATTCTACTGTCGAGCGCATTTTGGTGGATGGCCACTCAGACAGCGTAGGCAGCAGAATCGACAATCGCGCCCTTTCAGAAGATCGAGCGAACGTGGTTGCGGAGTATTTGAAAGCTCAAGGTCTTAATGAAGAGCTGCTGATTGTTCGCAGTCATGGCGATCAGTTTCCGGTATCGCGTCGCCAGCGAGATAACCGCCGAGTCACCATCCGTCTGCAACGACAGGGAGAACGCCCTGAATTTCAGCAGGCAAGCGGAAGCCGTGAGAACGTCTCAGGTTAAGCCTCGAGTCGTTTAATAGACTGCGTCCAGTACCTCCAGGTGAGCAACCACACTTTCACCGAGAGCCCTCAGGTGATAGCCGCCTTCCAGCGTTGAGATAACCCGATCGTTGGCATGGTCATGGGCAACACTGACGATCATTTCGGTTAGCCAGCGATAATCCTCTGTTTCCAGATTTGTTTCCGCCATTGGATCAAGTCTGTGGCCGTCAAAGCCTGCGGATACCAACACCAATTGCGGCCGGAAATCCTGGAGTTTTTTCAGCCAGCTCGCTTCCACCCGTTTGCGGTATTCTGCGGATGAGCAATTGGCCTCAATCGGCGCATTGATGATGTTGTCGGGCTGGCGGTGCACATGACTGTGAGGGTAAAGCGGATGCTGAAAGCTTGAACACATCATAATGCGCTCGTCACCGCTGACGATGTCTACGGTCCCATTCCCTTGGTGAACATCGAAGTCGATAATGGCAACCCGCTCGAGCTGATGAAAATTCAGTGCACGTAACGCCGCTAAAGCAATGTTGTTGTAGAAACAAAAGCCCATGGATTTGGTGCGTTCGGCATGATGCCCTGGAGGTCTTGTGCAAACAAACGCATTGGTGACCTGACTACTCATAACCATATCAACGGCTTGAACGTTCCCGCCGGCGGCTAATCTGGCGGCTCTCAAGGTGTCGGGCATCAATGACGTGTCTGGGTCAGTAAACACTCGGCCCCGCGTGGGTGCCATTAAGTCCAGTTGTTGTAGGTAAGACTCGGGGTGAACCATCAGCAACTGGTCACGAGTGATCTCTTCGGGCCGCACCCAATCGAGGTTTTGCTGAAGTTCGGTGTCAGCAATGTGTGCCAGAATGCTTGTAATACGTTCCGGGCTTTCCGGGTGCTCCGGGCCCATGTTGTGTTTCAGGCAATCATCGTGAGAAAAAAATGCGGTGGTCATGCTGAGAGTCTAAGCCTGAGTCCGGTTGCTATTGTGGTCATGTTAACAAGGATACTAGGTCGATGTGGGCTACTTTCGTCTAATAAGCGGCGACTGACCGACAAGATCGTGGATTTACATCAGGAAATACCGATCTAAGATAAGGTATACATTGATAAGTAGTCTGTTTTATTGAGATTCTTATCTACGTCGCCACCGCTTGGATCAGGGAGAGTTCTCTTGAGTACCCGTTATTTGGAAAGTTTGTTCAATCCCGACTCCATCGCTGTCATCGGTGCCTCCGAGCGGTCAGATAATTTGGGTGGCATGGTTTTGCGGAACATGCTGGGTGGCGGTTTCCCTGGTCGTATGGTGGTGGTTAACCAGAACGATTATGACAACGTTCACGGTGTTCTTTGTGTTGCGAAAGTGTCGCAACTGGATTTCACGCCTGATCTTGCCATCGTCTGTACCCCGCCCGATACCGTTCCCAAAATGATTCGTAAGCTCGGCGAAAGTGGCGTACGAACCGCCATCGTGATGACCGGTGGTATGTCTCGTACACACAGTAAAACCGGTCAGCCTTTGATGTATTCGGTGCGTGATGCGGCAAGAGAAACCGGCATTCGGGTATTGGGCCCAAACACCATTGGTTTGATGGTACCGGCCAGGCAACTGAACGCAACGTATGCACACATGGGGGCTATCCCCGGGCGTGTGGCGTTTATCGGCCAATCGGGCACCATCGCAAGTTCGGTTCTGGACTGGGCGTTCGCTCGGGGGGTGGGCTTCTCCTACTTCTTGACGTTAGGTGATGGCATGGATATCGATCACGACGATTTGATTGATTATCTTGCTCAGGACAGCCAAACCCGAGCCATCTTGTTACATATGGAGAACATCCCCAATCCTCGCCGATTCATGTCGGCCGTCCGGGTTGCATCGAGAACGAAGCCGGTGATTGCGGTTAAATCCGGGCGTGTACCGGAATCGGAATGGATTTCTCATGGACTTCCCGCCGGAGTCTCTCACAGTGATCCGATATACGATGCAATGTTGCAGCGGAGCGGTGTGTTGCGGGTAGATGGATTAGGGCAGATGTTTGATGCCTTGGAAACCCTGACCCGCATGCGTCCCTTAAGGCGGGAATCCTTGGCGATTATCGCCAACGGTGTAGGGCCCGGAGTGTTGGCGGTTGACCGGTTATCCCATTTGGGTGGGGAGTTAGCCGAGTTGTCGGATACAACCGTTGAAGAGTTAGGGAAGCTGTTGCCGCCTTACTGGACGCGCAAAAACCCCATTGATTTGAACTACGACGCGTCCCCCGAGTTGTATGGGAAAGCGGTTAAAATATTGGCCAAAGACCCAAACATTGCGAATGTTCTGGTGATGTACGCACCAACGTTGGTTCAAGACAGTCTCCAGATTGCCGATGCGGTTGTGCAGGCATCCAAGGGAACCCGGCTGAATATTTTCACCTGTTGGCTGGGGCAAAGTACGGTGATGGACTCTCGTGAGGAGTTTTATCGGGCTGGCTTACCGTCGTTCTTCAACCCGGAAAAAGCCGTTACCGCGTTCATGCAGCACGTGAAGCATCAAAGGGTTCAGCGGCTTTTGAGTGAAACGCCAGAGTCGTTCACTGACCACTTTGCAGATAGGGCAAACACGCGTTCTCTCGTCGCCAAAGCACTTCGTGATGGCCGCAAGCATTTGTCCAGCCGTGAAGCTCGGCAGGTGATCCGGGATTACGGGATCGACGCCATCGAAACCGTGTATTGCGATGATGTTGAAGAAGTTCTGGAAATGTTTGCGGTCGAACGTCGGCCTATTGACCTGACGATTGTGCATGAACAGGTCTGTTACCCCTTCCTCGACCTGACCCCCTCGCAGCGCCGCTATAAAGGCACGATCAAAAATCTCAATAGCGAACAGGCGATTATCGATGGTTGTCGGTTCCTGATTGAAGAGTACAAGGAGCATTTCCCCGATAGTGGCTTCTTGGGCTTTGGCACGCAGCACTCCTACCAGCATATCGGTGGTATTGAGTTCAGCGTGGGCATCACACGGGACGAGGTGTTTGGCCCTTTGGTAGTTTGCGGTGCCGCGGGCGCTCAAATCAACATCACAACCGACCGCCAGATTGCGTTGCCGCCCTTGAATATGGTGCTGGCCCGCGAGCTGTTGCGCCGGACCTATATGTACAAACTACTCAAAGAGCACAGCTTGCATCCTCAGGAAGACATACGGGCGGTGTCCGAAACATTGGTGAAGCTATCTCAAATCGTCATCGACATTCCAGAAATTCGCGGGTTGGAAATTTCACCACTGCTGTTCAATGATCAGGGTGCCATAGCCGTCAGTATCGCAGTCGATCTGGATGAAAAACCAAGCCGACCCATTATTCAGGCCTATCCGAGAGAGCTTGAAGAATGGATTGTAATGCCCAAGTCCGGGCGACGAGTCATTATTCGTGCGGTTTTGGCGGAGGATGAGCCGGCGCATCGAGCCTTTCATGAATACCAATCACCGGAATCGATTCGGTACCGATTCTTCCAGTATCGCAAGCACTTCTCTCGTGAAGACGTTGCCCAGATGGTGCAAATCGATTACGACCGGGAGATGGTGTTCATTGCGAACGCCAAAAAAGAAAACGGTGAGGGAGAGGAAACGCTCGGAACGGTTCGAGTATGGACCGATGCCGATAATCTTCGCAGTGAATTCGCGGTTATGGTTGATGATCGAATGAAGGGCGAGGGATTGGGCGTTGCGTTGATGCAGAAAATGATCGAATACTGCCGAAGTCGAGGAACCATGGAGATGGTGGGTGACGTGTTGCCCGAAAACCGACCGATGCTACAGCTTGCCGAACATCTTGGGTTCGATATTAAATTCAACCCTACGGAAGAGGTGATGGATCTTCGGCTGGTGTTGAATGAACCAGAAAAAGACTGGCAGAAAGAACGATTGAAAAAGCGGGGGAGCTAATCCCCGCCGCTTTCGAGTGTTTGCTGCTTAGTCTTCGACAATCGCGGAGCGGTCTTCGCCACCAAGGGCTTCCAGCAAGCCAGGGATCATGCGAGACAGTTCCAGCGTCATGATCGTAAAGGCCGCATCGAATTTGGCTACGGCATCGTCTACATCGACATCGTCCAACTGCTCCTGCAGTGTCTCGCCAAACTTCAAGCGACGAATGCCCAGTTCCTCATCAAGAACCAGATGTACGTTGTTGTCCCAGGTTACCGCCAGCTTGGTGACTTGCATGCCGGTTTCCAGGTGATTGCGGATCTCGTCGGCCTTCAAGTCCAGGCCTTTGCAGCGAACAACACCGCCGTCTTCAGACGGGTCTTTCAGTTCGCATTCGTTGCCTAATTCAATCGTGGCGGGCAGGTCGATGGTTTCGTTCAGCCAACCGGTAAACGTAAAGGCCGGGGCCTGCTCTACCACGGGTGGGCGGACGGGTAGCGACCCCAGAGTTTTTCGAAGGGTGGAGGCCAAGTCTTCGGCTTGTTTTGCCGAGCCAGCGTCTACCACCAGCACGCCGTCTTTCGGCGCCAGATAGGCATAGCAACGACGGTTGCGGGAAAAAGCTTGTGGCAGCATTTCCAGCATCACCTGTTCTTTGATTTCGTCTTTTTCTTTGCGGCGAACCTTGCGGCTCTGCTCAAGCTCAATGGCTTCGGCGCGCTCTTCCACGGCTTCTTTAACAACGGGGCCAGGTAAGATCTTTTCTTCTTTACGCAGTGCAATCAGATGGTAGCCGTTGGCACTGTGCACCAGCAGTTCGCCGTGCTTGCCAAGTGGCGGAACCCAACCCTGACGCATGGTTTCTTGGGGGCCGCAGGGCTTGAACGCATCGGCTTGTAGCTTTTCTTCTAAGGCTTCGGCCGTAATGTCGAACGGCTTGGTAAAACGGAAAACTCGGGCGTTACGAAACCACATGGGTTGTATGTCCTTGCTAATTGTTTGGGGCGTTTCGGAAAAGAGGGGAGGGATAATACGGCTACCGACAGGCAGCCGTAAAGTTACCGGCAGGGTATGTTTAGATTTGCAGAATCTCGACCACGACTGTCTTGATCACAAAACCGAGAACACCGGTACCGAGGACGGCAAATAACGCAATGGTGCCGAATTTTCCCGCTTGTGATTTTTTAGCAAGATCCCAAACAATAAACCCCATCCAACCAATCAGGCCTGTCACCAGCACCAGCATGGCGATCTGGGAAAACACTGCTTCGTTCATGTTTACTCCGATATCAACAAAAATGTGCGAGTGCGCGGTTGTACTTAGCTCTGCTCTTCGCGCAGGAAAACCCAGTTGTTCTTATCGGATTGTTCTTCACTGAAGTAGTAGCCATCCCAATCAAAGCCCTTGAGATCTTCCGCTTGGGTGATCTGTTTTTGAATGGCATAGCGGCACATTAAGCCGCGTGCTTTTTTAGCGTAAAAGCTGATGATCTTGTATTTGCCGTTCTTAAAGTCTTTAAACTGAGGCGTGATCAGCTGACCCTGCAGATTCTTCTTTTGGATGCTCTTAAAGTATTCGTTGGATGCAAGGTTTACGAGCACCTGATCGTCTTTCTCCAGCAGTATGTTCAAGGCTGATGTTAGCTTGTCGCCCCAAAACGCATAAAGATCTTTACCGCGTTGGTTCTCGAACTTGGTGCCCATTTCAAGGCGGTAAGGCTGCATCAGGTCCAGTGGTTTCAATAAGCCATAGAGGCCAGACAGCATGCGCAGGTGTTTTTGTGCAAAGACGAAGTCGTCTTGACTGAAGCTTTCGGCGTCTAGCCCCGTGTACACATCGCCTTTGAACGCCAGAATGGCTTGGCGCGCGTTGTCGGGTGTGAACGGAGTATGCCAATTGCGGAAACGGTCGGCGTTCAGTTGACCCAGTTTATCACTGATGCTCATCAGATTACTGACCTGATGTGGTTCCAGTTCCTTCAGTTGATCAATCAACTCACACGCATCGTCCAGATAGTCCGGTTGGGAGTATATTTCTGTGGCCAGAGGGCTCTCGTAATCCAGAGTTTTAGCGGGGGAGATGATCATCAGCATGGTAGCGGATCCTTTATTGCAAAAACGTGAGTAGCTGGGCCTGGGTAAAGGGCCAGCCTAATTCTTCGCCGGTGTCTTGTCGGCGCAGAACCGGAATGCGCGTGCCGTAGCGTTCAACCAGCGCTTCGGACTGGGCGATATCCACCACATCCACGGGAATCGGCTCCGGCATCGGGGTATTAACCAAGAGTGCTTCGGCCAGTTCGCAAAGGTGGCAGTTAGATGTGGTGTAGAAAATCAGTTCCATTAGCTTTTCGGCTGTGCGTCAATTTGCTGGCCGGTCACACCTTCGCTGTCTTTACCCATCAGGTAGAGGTAGATAGGCATGAGTTGCTCTGGCTCGGGGTTTTTCTGCGGATCTTCGGCCGGGTAGGCGAGAACGCGCATTCCGGTTCGCGTTGCACCTGGGTTCAGGCTGTTCACGCGAATGTTGTTGCGCTCGTCGTCCAGCTCATCGGCCAACAGTTGTGAAAGCCCTTCCACGGCGAATTTGGATACCGCGTAGGCTCCCCAGTAAGCTCGTGCCTGGCGGCCAACACCGGATGAAGTAAAGATCATAGAAGCAGCATCCGACTGTCTGAGCAGAGGGATCATAGCCCGGCTAAGCATGAAGGGCGCCGTGGCGTTAACCTGCATGACCTTGTTCCAGGTTTCAGGATCGTAAAGCTCTACAGGGCTCCGTGTGCCCAGAACGCCTGCATTGTGGAGGAGGCCATCGAGACGTCCGAAGTTTTCTTCGATGGTCATTGCCAGTTCTTCGTAGTCTTTCATGGCTGCGCCTTCGAAGTTCATCGGCACCAGCGCAGGCTGTGGGTGTCCGGCGGCCTCGATTTCATCGTAAACTTCTTCCAATCTGGACAGGGTGCGTCCCACCAGAATGACGGTGGCACCATGAGCCGCGTAGGCTTTTGCGGCCGCTCGGCCTATGCCGCTACCAGCTCCGGTAACCATGATAATGCGGTCTTTTAGAAGATCGGCGGGTGCCTGGTAATCATGCATAACCTGTCTCCGATATCTGGCCAATACCGGCCACATCTTGGCCGGTCAATGAAAGAATTTGAGCGCTATTGTAACAGCTTTACTAAGTCGCTGACGGTGTCGGCGATGGCATCGGCTTGCCACAGATCAACGGTTTCCGGTTCTTCAATGTAACCGTACCTTACGGCAATGGTGTACATGCCAGCGTTACGGCCAGCCTCTATATCCCGTACGTGGTCACCTACGTAAATAGCCTGATCCGGAACAGCGTTGATTTCCTTACACGCTAGGAACATAGGTTCCGGATGGGGTTTGGGCTCGGCCACATGATCCGGGCAGATTAGGGTCGCGCAACGCTCCTGCAAGCCGAGCGCCTCAATCAACGGTGCTGCAAATCGCACAGGCTTATTGGTGACGATGCCCCAGGGGATGTTTTTGGCTTCGAGTTCCAGAAGTAGGTCATTCATGCCCTCAAAAAGGGTGGTTTCTACAGCCACTCCCGCTTCGTAAAGATCCAAAAAGGCAGCGTGTTTGTCCAGATAGCCATCGTGCTCGGGCTCCAGATTAAAACCGAGGCGTACCATGGCGCGAGCACCGTTAGAGACGGATCGGCGAATATACTCCGCCGGTAGTGGGTCCAGTTCGTGCTGTTGGCGCAATTGGTTCAGGCAGCGGATAAAGTCCGCTGCGGTATCGATCAAGGTACCGTCGAGATCAAACAGTACAGCCGAGGGGTTCTGCTTAGTCTTCACGGATATCCTTCGCATGCATCAGGTAATTAACGTCTACATCACGGCCAAGCTTGTAACTCTTTGTGATGGGGTTGTAGGTCATGCCGGTGAGTTCCCGGATATCCAAGCCGGCCTGGCGCAGATAATCCGACATCTCCGAAGGACGGATGAATTTGTTCCATTCATGGGTGCCCTTGGGAAGCATGTTCATGATGTATTCTGCGCCGACAATCGCAAACAGAAAGGATTTGGGGTTCCGGTTAATAGTAGACACGAATAAGTGCCCACCCGGGCGTAGCATGGCAGCGCAGGATTTAATCACCGACGCTGGGTTGGGTACGTGTTCAAGCATTTCCAGGCAGGTAACGGCATCGTATTGGCCGGCATGTTCCGGATCTTTGGCTAATTCTTCAATGGTGGTCTGGCGGTAGTCCACTTTTATCCCGGATTCCAAACCATGCAGCTTTGCGACCTGCAGAGGCGCCTCGCCCATATCAATGCCTGTCACGTGGGCACCGCGAAGAGCCATGCCTTCGGACAATAAGCCGCCACCGCAACCTACGTCCAAGACGCGTTTTCCGGCTAGCGAAACCCGTTCATCAATGAAGTTCAGGCGCAGAGGGTTGATGTCATGCAGTGGCTTGAACTCACTGGTGGGATCCCACCAACGACTGGCGAGCGCCTCAAACTTGGCGATCTCGTTTTGATCTACATTCTGGTTGCTCATGCTTGCCCCTGAGAAAAATTAACTGAGAATATGTTTCTGCCAATCGCGAACCCGCAGCATTAGGTCCGGGACATCAATTCGGGTTAACCGGCCGTCCTGTAATTGCGGTACGCCGTGAATCCAGCTGTTACTAACGGCCCGACCGTGGTTGCTGTAAACCAAATGCGAGGCGGGGTCGTAGACGGGTTGAAGGAACGGGTCACTGAGGTCTACCGCAATTAGGTCCGCCAATTTTCCGGCTACCAAGGAACCAAGCTCCTGTTCGCGGCCAAGGGCTCGGGCACCGTTCAGGGTAGCCATTTCCAAAGCCTTGTGAGCCGACAGGGCCGAGGCATCGTCGGCAACAGCTTTGGCCAGTAAGGCCGCCGTCTTCAATTCGCTAAACAGATCGAGATCGTTGTTGCTGGCTGCGCCATCGGTGCCGATGGTGACGTTAAGCTCTCGGTCAATCAAGGTTTGAACCGGACACATGCCACTGGCGAGTTTCAAATTAGACTCTGGGCAGTGAACAATGTGGCCACCGGTCTTTGCCAGCAGGTCCAGATCCGCTTCATTCAGTTGAGTCATGTGTACATATTGGCTGTTTTTACCCAGTACGCCCAGATCTGCCATTCGGTCGGTCGGCCGTTTGCCTGTCAGCTTTAAGGCTTCTTCTACCTCGAATGCCGTTTCGTGCAGGTGCATTTGGATGGCTGCGCCTGTTTGTTGAGACAACTCAACGGCGGCAGCTAAAGGCTTGTCCGAAACGGTGTAGGGCGCATGGGGGCCAATCGCGGGCATGATGAATTCATCGTTGCGCCATTGAGCAATCAGATCAGCGCCCTTCGCTAGATACTCGTCCGGGCCGGAGCCCCACATGGTAGGCATGTCCATCAACGGAAAACACACTTGCGCGCGCATGCCAGTATCGTGCGCGGCCTGAGCCGTGGCTTCCGGGAAAAAATACATATCGGAAAAGGTGGTGGTGCCCGTACGAAGCATTTCGGCCATCGCCAGTCGGCTACCATCCAGAACAAATTGCTCACAAACAAACTGCCCCTCGGCGGGCCAGATATGTTCGTTAAGCCATGTCATAAGCGGCAAATCATCGGCCATGCCACGGAATAGGGACATGGCGGTGTGACCATGGAGATTGATTAAGCCTGGGAGGACAACGTGATTCGGTAGGTCAATGGTTTCCCGTGTGCGAAACTTTTGGTCAGCATCCGCTTGGGATACTACAGCTGCAATGCGGCTGCCTTGGAGTATGACGGCCTGATGGTCCAGTACAACGCCAAAAGGTTCGATTGGAATCAGCCAGCGGGCGTTGATTCGGGTATCGGCTGCGATAATGGTATTTGCCGTCATTAACCTGCCTTGAAGGGTCGGGGGCACAGTCTCTGTATGCCGGGAAATTTAACTGGGAAGTATAGCGAGCCGCTACCGGCAGAACTACCCCGGTTGTCGTGCCAATGATGGTATAAAGCTGGATCTAACGCGTTATACTGCGATTTTTCAGGCACGTAACCGGAGCAATTGATGGCAAATACGACAGACCAACGCTCTTTGGGGACTCAACCTGTTCGCTGGCTCGGCGACAGTTTAGAGTTATTGGATCAGCGGCTGTTGCCTACCGAAGAACATTGGATCACGGCTGAAGGCGCATCTGCAGTTGCGCAATGCATTACTGATATGGTGGTTCGTGGCGCACCGGCGATCGGGATCAGTGCTGCTTACGGTGTTGCATTAGCCGCGCGTCATGCCGGCGGTAGCCAAAATTGGCAGGTTGAAGTGGAGCGGGCGATTGATTTGTTAGCAAAATCGCGGCCGACAGCGGTGAATTTGTTCTGGGCCTTGCAGCGGATGAAAAAGGTCTTTCTGGCTTGCTCTGAGCTGGATGAGGCGATTGTGCAATTGGCCGAAGAAGCGATTTTGATTCATCAAGAAGATATCGCTGCGAATTTGGCGATGGCTGACCATGCGCTGAATGTTATGAACACCGAACAGCCGATAGGCGTGTTAACCCACTGCAATACGGGTGCGCTCGCTACCGGTGGTTACGGGACAGCGCTTGGTGTCATTCGCCGTTTGCATGAACGTAGCCTGCTGAAGCGAGTGTATGCGGATGAAACTCGGCCTTGGCTTCAGGGTAGCCGCCTGACCGCTTGGGAACTTAGCCGTGATGAAATTCCGGTGACTTTGAACGCTGATGGCGCAGCTGCCGCCATTCTTGCCAGTGGTAAAGTCAGTTGGGTGGTGGTTGGTGCAGACCGGATTACGGCCAACGGTGATGTGGCGAACAAGATTGGTACTTACAGTCTGGCTGTTTTGGCTCGTTACCATGGTGTTGGTTTTATGGTTGTTGCACCGTCCAGTACGGTGGATATGGCATTGCCGGAGGGTGCTCAGATCCCGATTGAAGAACGCGACGGAACTGAGGTTCGGGAAATTCGAGGGATTCCGTTAGCGCCAGCCGGAGTGGACGTGTTCAATCCGGTGTTCGATGTGACACCGGCCAGCCTGATTGACGCGATTGTGACGGAAAAGGGCGCGGTACTTAAACCGGATGTTGCTGGAATGAAAACGCTATTTGCCTGACGATGGCTCGGAGTCGTCGGCATTATCACGGGACTGAAGGCCGGCTTTCAGTTCCGCTACTTCCATTTCTTGCTGCTCAACGAAGTGCATCGACATTTCAAAGCTGTTGCGGGTGAATTCCAGCACTTTTTTGAAACCCTCATCCGACAGGCTTCGGGCGTTGTCATGACGGCGGAAGATATTGATGAACTCTCGTTCCCGTTCGAACTGCAGCGGAATGCGGCCAATTCCCCAGTCGTTCAATATCTGCCATACCTCCGGGTTATAGTTCCGGGTGGTGCGCATGATGAAGGGAATCGGATCGTTTCGAGCCACCAGAGCCGCAAACCGTAAGATGAGCTCGAAGGATAGTGTCGCAGTGCCGTTTTCAATGGCTTCCAGTAGAGATTTGTCTTTGAGGTTTAGTGCATCGCTCATTTCTGAAAGCGTGAGGCCAGCCACTTCCCGTATGTCTTTGAGCGATTGGCCCGCGGCCAGCATAGCTCTGAGCTGGTCCTGAGAATTGACCAGTACCCGCCCCACTTTGAGGGACGTGTCGGTAGCCCGAGCGCCGAGTTTTAGGGCCGAGCCGGTAAAGCCGACGATGCGGTCCAGAATCCGGTCCGACGATTTAGTGCGCGCGTCGGGGGCTGGCGCCATGCTCTCGGCTTCTTCCATGGAACGCATGGCGTGTAACGCATCCAAAAGCATGCTCTGAAACACCTGAGCTTTTTTATTGTTCTCTCGCTGACCTCCGGAAGATGCTTTGTCAGGCATAGTGTCAGGGCACCTCGGTTTTGGCCGCAAATTGGGTGGGGGCGAGGATGGAAGCCATGCGTTGGTCCAGTTCAAGCAAGTCTGCCATGATGTGGCCACCCTCACGGATCACAAAGTCTAGTTCGTCATCGCTGTTGTCTGGATCAGCGACTTGCGCATCTTGCCACTCTTCCAGATCGTCCAGTGTGTCGAAGGGAGCTTCACCGCGAAGCTCACGACGCGCATTGGCGATGGTAAGGCGGGTGCTTTCGATCTGGTTATGGTGCGCTGTTCGTTCGTCAAGATTGAGGCTGACGTGGTCAATCTGGCGCTGTTGGCTCAGAAAATCAATTTCCTTTTGCAGCAGGCTGAACTCCGGATTGGTATTGAAACGATCGTCGTGCCGTGTACGGAGCTCATCAATGATACCGCTAAAGTCGAAGTAGCGGGTATGCGGTACCGCTTCAATCTGGTCCCAAGGTAGAGCGTGGTCGAGGGCGTCTTCACCGATTCTCGATTTATCGATACGGGAAGGAATTTCAATGTCTGGAATCACGCCCTTGTGCTGGGTAGAACCGCCTGACACTCGATAGAACTTGGATTGGGTGATCTTGAGCTGCCCGTGGTTAAGCGGTCGAACGGCTTGAACGGTGCCTTTACCAAAGGTTTGGGAGCCCACGACCAAGCCTCGGCCATAGTCTTGGATGGCACCCGCGAAAATTTCAGACGCCGATGCGCTCATGCGGTTGACCAGTACCACCAAGGGGCCGTCGTAGGCTACCGTTGGATCTCTGTCGTCCAGTACTTGTACATCGTTATTAGCGTTGCGAATTTGGACCGTGGGCCCTTTATCGATAAATAAGCCTACAAGGTCGTTGGCTTCGTGCAAGGCGCCACCGCCGTTATTGCGAAGGTCCATCACGATGCCGTCAACACCATCCTGTTTCAGCTCGTCAATCAGCTTGCGAACGTCTCGGGTGGTGCTTTTGTAGTTTGGGTCGCCCGCTTGCATGGCTTGGAAGTCGGCGTAAAAGGTTGGGATGGTGATCACCCCGATATTATGAATGATTCCGCTTCGGTCCAGTTGAATGATGTCTTTGCTGGCGCTTTGTTCTTCCAGTTTTACTTCATCTCGACTGATGGCAATACTGCGCGTGATGGTTTCATCAGAGGCGTTGGCCGGGATGACTTCCAAGGTTACGATGGAATTGCGCGGGCCACGGATGAGGTCAACGACTTCATCAAGACGCCAGCCAATGACATTCACCGGCTTCTCGTCTTCCTGGGTAACGGAAACAATACGGTCTGCCGGTTGCAGTTGCCCTTGCTTGGATGCTGGGCCACCAGGAACCAGTCGAACCACTTTGGTGTATTCGTTATCGGATTGCAGAACTGCGCCAATCCCTTCCAAAGACAGGCTCATGTTGATGTTGAAGTTTTCCGATGTACGGGGTGAGAAGTAGGATGTATGTGGGTCCCACATGCCCGTAAACGCATTCATGTAGGCCTGAAACGCATCTTCGCTACGAGCTTGATAGGCGCGTTTGAGTTGGCCTTCATAGCGGCGCAACAAGGTTTCTTCAATAGCCTCGTCGTCGGCACCGTTTAAACGCTGAGCCAAAACGGCGTTTTTGATGCGTTTGATCCAAAGCTTATCCAAGGCCGCTTCGTCGGCTTCCCATGCCGCTTCTGAACGATCAACCCGGATTTTTTCGTTGGCATTGAAGTCCAGTTCGGAGACACCAGAGCGGATAATCTCTTTAGCAAATTTCAGGCGCTCGACAATGCGTTGCTGGACCAGATTGTAGATATCGAAGCCGGGTTGCAGTTGGCCCGTTTTCAAAGCGGAGCCCAAGCGGCCTTTTACTTTGCTTAGCGCATCGATATCTTGCTGAGTGAGGTAAACGCGCTGACTGTCGAGGTAGTTGAGGTAGGCATCAAAAACATCGCCGGAGAGTTCATCGCTGATGCCGAGGTCGCGGAAATGAGTGAACTGCAGCTGACGGGCAATAAGAATATTAGCCCGAGCTTGATCAATGGTGGGGGAAACCGGTTGATAGCTGGCTGGCTCTTCCATCTTTGCGTGTAGACCGGACAATCCGGGTACAAGCAAAGCAAGGCCTAACGCGGCGCTCAGTCCAGCACTTTTTAGAAAGGAGGACCGGGGGTTACGCGTAAAGGCTTTTTCCGCAATGGTCATATAAGCATACCTGGCGATACTGGGTTGTTTTATGTCTGCCGAGTCTACTGACAGTGTGATCTACCCGCGACTAGTTAATTTATTGTAGGCAACTGCCACATCCGTTGCCATAGGCTAAGCGCAGAGCTTAGTGACAATATGTCCATATAGATTGCAGTATTGCGGGCCAAATGCGGGCGGGGAAGAGCAATGTAGAAGAAACCGACCGGAGGCGGGGCCCCCGGTCAGTAGTGGCTGTTAAGCGAAGGCTTCGTTTTTCTCCGCCTTTTCGACCAGCATCGCCGGCGGCGTGAACCGCTCGCCGTATTGCTCGGTCAGTTCTTGAGCGCGCTCTGCGAACTTGCGCACACCGTATTGATTGACAAACTGAATGGCTCCGCCGGTCCAGGGCGCGTATCCGATGCCGAAGATGCTGCCAATGTTGGCATCGGCCACGGTGCGTAAAACCCCTTCTTCAAGGCAGCGAATGGTTTCGATCGCCTGAATGAACAGAATACGATCCTTAAGGTCTTGTAGTTTAACGTTCCGAGATTTTTCTTGATCGACAAACAGGTTCTCAAGTTCCGGCCACAGGTACTTTTTACCCTTTTCCGGATACTCATAGAATCCCGCACCGGACGCTTTCCCTTTGCGATTATGGGTATTCACCATAACGTCGATCACAGCTTCGGCTGGGTGCGCTGTCCAAGTCTGGCCTGCAGCTTCCGAATCTTTTTTGCTTTCAGCACGAATGTGCTGCATCAGCGTCAGGGTGACTTCGTCGGAAATGGTCAGAGGCCCTACCGGCATGCCTGCCAGAACCCCTGCGTTATCGATGCTGGCTGGGTGAATACCTTCTGCCAGCATGCTGATGCCTTCGTTGACGAAAGTGCCGAACACCCGGGACGTGAAGAAGCCGCGGCTGTCGTTTACAACAATCGGAATTTTGCCAATCTGCTGTACGTAATCGAAGGCGCGCGCCAGGGTTTCATCGGAGGTGGTTTCACCAACAATGATTTCGACCAGCTGCATCTTATCGACGGGCGAGAAGAAATGCAGACCGATGAAATTTTCCGGCTTCGCGGAGGCGTCGGCCAGCTGACTGATGGGGATGGTGGACGTGTTGGACGCAAAGATGCCGTTGGCTGCCATTTTCGGCTCGGCTTCCCGGGTCACGTTCGCTTTCAATCCGCTGTCTTCGAAAACGGCCTCAATGATGAGATCACAGTTTTCCAAGTCGTCCGCTGAGTCGGTTGCGGTAATGCGGCTCAGAACCGCATCTTTTTCGGCTTCGGTCATGCGGCCGCGGTTAACTTTCTTGGCTAGCAGCTTCTCGGAATAGCTTTTGCCTTTTTCGGCATTTTCGACCGATACGTCCTTCAGTACGACTTCGACGCCGCGAGTAGCGGTGGAGTATGCAATGCCTGCGCCCATCATGCCGGCACCCAGAACACCCACTTTCTTAAAGGTTTCCTTCTCGACACCGTCAGGTCGGCTACCGCCGGCTTTGATGGCGTTTAGCTGGAACCAGAAGGTGCTGGTCATGTTTTTCGCAACGTTACCGGTGGCCAGCTCTGCAAAGTAACGGGTTTCGATCAAGCTACCGTTGTCAAAATCAACCTGTGCGCCTTCAACGGCAGCCGCGAGGATCCGCTCCGGTGCCGGGTAGCAGCCTTTGGTTTTCTGGCGAAGCATAGCTGGCGCAATTGCGAGCTTCTGTGCCATGGCCGGGTGGTGTGGTGCGCCGCCCGGTATTTTGAAGCCTTTTTTGTCCCAGGGTTGCTGGGCTTTCGGGTTGGCTTCAATGAACTTGCGAGTCTTGCTCATCATTTCTTCAGGTGAGCTTGCCAGAGCGTCGATTACTCCTGCTTTCAAAGCTGCTTTTGGCGCTAACTTCTTGCCTTCCATTAACAGAGGGAAGGCGGCTTCAAGCCCGATCATTCGCGGAAGGCGCTGTGTGCCGCCACCGCCGGGAAGCAGCCCCAAGGAGACTTCTGGCAGGCCTAGTTGTGTCTTGTCGTTATCGAGAGCAACGCGGTGATGGCACGCGAGGGCAATTTCCAGCCCGCCGCCAAGAGCGGTCCCGTTAATCGCTGCAACAACCGGTTTGCCGCAGGTTTCTAGGAAGCGCATGTCGGCTTTCATGCCGTTTACCATGTCTTCAAAGTCTTTCGCCTGATCGCGTGTCACTTTATGCAGTTCGTTCAGGTCGCCGCCGGCAAAGAAAGTCTTCTTCGCGGATGCGACAACGATGCCTTTGATGTTATCGAGATCTTGCTTAACCCGATCGACAGTCTCGCTGAGAGCCTTCCGGAACTCTCCATTCATGGTGTTTGCGGACTGGCCCGGCATGTCGATGGTGAGGGTCAGGATTTGGTCTGAACCCAGGTCGTACTGAATAGCAGTCATGGTCTGTTCCTTAATTAGTGAAAGTGGGGTTCAAACGCGTTCTATGATGGTGGCAATACCCATGCCGCCGCCGACACACAGAGTGGCCAGGCCGTAGCGGAGCTCGCGGCGCTCAAGTTCATCGAGCAAGGTGCCGAGTATCATGGCGCCGGTCGCGCCTAGAGGGTGGCCCATGGCGATGGCGCCGCCATTTACGTTCACTTTCTCGTCCGGAACGGACAGTTCTTTCTGGAAGCGCATTACTACGGAGGCAAAGGCTTCATTGACTTCAAACAGGTCGATGTCGTCGATGGACAGGCCGGCTTTTTCGAGTGCTTTGCGAGCAGCCGGTGCCGGGCCAGTCAGCATGATGGTGGGATCGGTACTGGTGACGGCCGTGGCGACAATGCGGGCTCGCGGCTTAAGGCCGAGTTCTTTGCCTTTGGTTTCACTGCCGATCAGTAGCGCAGTTGCGCCATCTACAATGCCTGACGAGTTGCCGGCATGGTGGACATGATTAATTTTCTCAACGTAGTGGTATTTTTCACGGGCGACGCTGTCGAAGCCCATTTCACCCATCATCTGGAAAGAGGGCTTTAGGCCAGACAATGAATCTACGGTTGTGTTGCTGCGAATGAATTCGTCGTGATCCAGAATCGTAACGCCATTCTGGTCCGTCACCGGCACGATGGATTTTGCAAAGTGGCCGTTGGCCCAAGCGTTCGCGGCTTTCTGTTGTGACCGAACCGCAAAACTGTCGACGTCTGTCCGGCTGAAACCTTCAAGGGTGGCGATCAAATCGGCACCGATGCCCTGTGGCATAAACCCGGTTTCGAGGTTGGTGGCAGGGTCAGTTGCCCATGCGCCGCCGTCAGAACCCATAGGTACGCGAGACATGGCCTCAACACCGCCGGCAACAACAAGATCTTCCCAGCCCGAACGCACTTTCATCGCTGCGAGGTTCACGGCTTCCAAGCCCGATGCGCAGAAGCGGTTGAGCGTGACACCCGCTACCTTCTCATCCCAGCCAATGGCAAGCGCGGCGGTTTTGGCTATGTCGGCACCCTGATCACCTACGGCGGTCACACAGCCCATTACAATGTCATCAACGTGCGCGGTATCCAATTGATTGCGTTCACGAAGGGCTTCAAGTACAGAGCCCAATAGAGTGACGGGTTTGACGCTGTGCAGTGAACCGTCTTTCTTGCCGCGCCCTCGTGGAGTGCGGACTGCATCAAAGATATACGCCTCGGTGGACATGTTCGTTCCTCTGTTCGTTGTTTTGTGGAATACGTCAGTTATCTAACCATAGCCGGTATGGTGCGGGGGGAGTAATGACAGTGCCTGCCAATCCCATTGGCCTATTTGCTCAGGAAGATTCTAGACGCAGAAACAGAAAATCCCTGACCGGGGTTGCCGCTCAGGGATTGAGGAGGAGGTTTGAGAGATTGTGGTTAGCTGGTTTGTGTCAGGCTGGTTAGTGCCTGATTCAGGCGACCTGCATTCTCGTGCGACGTATCTTCAACGTCTGGGTGCAGGCACCAAAGTGCTACCAGCTTCTCGAGCTCTTGGGTGGGGGAGGCGTTATCCGTGCTTCCCATGCCGTCGCTCAGGCGTTGTACCTGTATTTCCATCCGACGTGATTGGTCTTGTTCCGGGGTTGGGGTGCCGGTCAGGATCTCTGCTCGGATTGCCAAGTCACGGCCGTTTATCGGGCCGGCGGCTTTGGCCAGCTTTAACCAATGTTTAGGGGCGGCTTCGTCTGAAAGTTTCTGCTCAACCTTATCGCTGACGAAAGCTTGCCAATCGGCCACCGTTTGCTGGAACTTTTTGAGCTCTGCTGCCCGGTTGAGCTTTTGCTTCAGCTGCTGCACCTGCTCCTTGACCGCCGGGGACAAGGGGTTGCCTGACAGCGGCTGGATGGCCTGGCGAGCTTCGTTCAGAAGACCCTCATCCGTATCGGCATCAATATCCTGAAATTTGCTTAAGACTTCCTGAGCCGTTTGATCGGCCAATTGGCTGGCCTGCTGTTGCTCAGTACGCTGGGCCTCACGGCGGGCGAAAATCTGGTCGCAGGCCTTACGGAATGCTTGCCACATTTTGCGGTCTTCACGGTGCCGTGTAATGCCAATTCTGGTCCATTCCGCTTGCAATGATTTGGCTTGTTCCATGGCTTCTTGCAGAGGTTCATGTTCAATAAGCGCTTGGGCGCGCTCTACAACTGATTGTTTCAGGGCCTCGTTCTTTTTGCGCTCGTCATCCAAAGGCTGTTCCAGTCGCTTCAGTAGTTCATCGAACTGTTTCTGGACGGATCGGTTGTTTCTGAAGTCTACGGGCCAAGCTTCTTTCCATTCCTGTCTCGCAGTCTGGTAGATGCGTTCAATGGCTTTCCAGTCAGTGGAGGCCCAATCCGTGTTTTCGAGGAAGTTGGACAGTTCATTGCAAATTGCTTTGCGTTTATCCAAATTCGCCTGCTTCAGATCGGACTTAGCCTCAAAGTACACTTTGCAAGGCTCGTAGGCCTGATCAGAAGCGGCTTTGAATCGAGTCCAAAGGGTTCGGTCTGAGGAGCCGCCCAGATTGCGCCATTCGCCTTGCAGTTCTTTTATCCGCTCAGCTTTGGCTTCCGGATCCATAGGCTGCTCAGCAAGATACTCCATCTGCTCGCACAGGGCGATTTGCTTGGGTTCGGTTGCAAAGCCTTGCCAGTCACTCAATTCTCGGAATTGGCCAGTCAATAACTGCATGCGTGCCTGCAGGTTTCTCCGGTGAGCGTGGTCCAATTGCTGAAAGAGATTTTGAGTGGTTTTGAACAGTTGTTTCGATTCTTTAAATTGCCGAGCCTCGAGAGCCGTTTCTAACTCAGGCAGTGCGGCTTTTAGTTGATTCGTAACCTCTTGCTGCTTTTCGCGCTGCCCATCGTTTTGCTTTGGTGCTTGTCGTTTGCCTGTGAGCTTGCGAACCTGAACTAGGGTAGTTGGCAGAGGCAGGTCGGTCGGCCATTCCAGTTGTTGCAGCAGTTCGGTTGCTTGCGTTCGTTGTTCGTCTGTCGCCTCGCCTGATTCTGCAGCCTGTGCGAGTACGCTAAGGGTGTCTTTTTCCTGTGCCAGCCAGCGAACGGCGTTCAAGTAGCTTCGAAGGGTCTGCATCTGCTGCTCGTAAGCCCGTTGTTCGTGCTTCTCAACTGCGGTGTCTCGAGTTGCTTCCAGCCAACGGTTCTCTTGCGTTTTCTGGAGAGCGTCAAGAGATGAAGGGGAAGGCAGATCGTTTGCACCTTGCAGCTTTAGGTCGGTGAGGGTGTTGCTGAGCAGGTCGAGCGTTTCGCTACGCTGGCGCGCCTGCTCTTGTTGACGAGCTTCTTCCTGCTGCGTTTGTTCAATCTGCTGTAAGCGTTTCTGGCATTCGTGCACTGCTTCCAGAAAGTGTTGCGATTGCTCGGAGCTGGCGTCGTCTTTTACCACTTGCCATTGCTCTTGTAATGCCTCAAGACGGGCTTTGAACAGTTTGGTATTTTCACTGCTGGCCTGATCTTTGGCTTGCGCGACCAGATCACTGACTCGCTGGCGGGTTGCAGCTTCCTGAGCTTGCTGTTCACGTAAGCGCTGAAGTGATTGCCTAACGGTCTGGTACACGCTTTTGTCTCGACCTTTCGAGTTCTTCTGTACCTGTTGAAGTAACTCTTCGCCTTGCAGTTTTTTGGCTGCTTCAAGCCTGATGGAGGCGGTTACACCCTCTGTTGCAAGTGTCGCTAACACAGATTGTTCAGGGCTGTTTGCAAGCTGTTGTTGCTGAGCTTCCCGAAGCTCATTGCGCTGGTCTACTTCGGCAGGCTGTTTGGCCTCAGGTTTTATCTGAGGATTGGAACTGGAGGTCGCTTTTGTTTTGCGGGACTTGAACAGTTTCTGAATAAATGCAGCCATAAAAGGTATCCTTCGGGATTAAGACCAGTCTGCGGTGGCGGCAGAGTGCACACCACCGGCCATCGGCATGAGTTGCATGCCGGATAGTTGTAACATCGGGCGCTAGTCTAGCGTTTAGCTAGCGCATGCGGGAAGGGGCTACATGGGAAAAGATTCAAAACTCGATGATCCGGAGTATAAAGCCCGAGCGGCAGCGTTGCGCTTGCTGGCCCGTCGGGAACACAGCCGCCAGGAACTTTCGTTGAAATTGCGCCAAAGGAACATCGAACAATCGGTAATCGACTTGGTGCTTGATGAATATGAAGAGGAGGGCTGGCTGGATGATCATCGCTTTGCGGATGTTTACAGTCGCCAACGTATCGATGCCGGCTACGGTCCGGTACGTATTATGGCGGAACTGCAGCAACGAGGTGTTCATTTTCGCCCGGAGTGCCTTGAGGAAAAAAGCGATGCTGATTGGGCTAGAGTGGCTGCGGAACTGCGCGAAAAGCGATTCGGGCTTTCTCGCTTAAGTGACGATCTGGCTGAGAAACTTCGGCAGGCAAGGTTTCTGGCTCGTCGCGGTTTTTCGTCCGCTCAGCTGGAAAGAGCACTTAGGCTCGAAGCTGCCGAGCAGCTTTGGGGTGATGAAGAGTTTTAAAGCGTGGGTGGTATCACGCTGAGTTCGGGGGGGAGTGCCGCCCTGAGATCTTCTCTGTTTTCAGGTGAGGCTGGCTCGGAACCTTCAGCGTTCGCTAGTCGATTGGCGCTATCCAGAGTTGGCGACTGCTCCAAAGGAGCCGGTATTTCGTTGTTGAGCGCTGGAACTCGTGCCAGCACGTCGTAGTAGCGCCGAATGTTCTGAACGTAGGTGACAGGCTCGTGCCCTCGGGCGTAGCCAAAACGGGTTTTCGAATACCATTCCTTTTTGGTCAGCAGTGGCAGGAATTCTTTAACGTCCATCCAGCGATCTGGGTCCCGGCCTGCTGATTCAGTTAGCCTTCGGGCATCCTCCAGATGGCCATAACCTACGTTGTAGGAAGCCAGCGCGAACCATGTGCGGTCGGGTTGAGGGATGCGGTCGGGGATACGCTCATGCACCATGTTGAAATAGCGAGCGCCGCCTTTGATGCTCTCCTCGGCATCGAGACGATTGTTGATGCCGATATATTTAGCGGTGGTTCTGGTGAGCATCATCAGGCCGCGCACACCCGTAGGCGAAACCGCATTTGGCCTCCAGTGGGATTCCTGATAACCGATGGCGGCAAGAAGACGCCAATCCATACCGATTTCTTTGGCGTGGCTTTCAAACAAAGCTTGGTATCTCGGCAGCCGGTTTTTCAAGTGGTGCATGAAGGTGCGGGCACCCACGTAGTTCAGTCGGTCTAAGTGCCCGTAGAACCGTTCTGCCAACTGAGCCTTGGAGCCATCTTCATTAGCGCGCTCCATAAATAACTGGGCGGCATCGGCGAGAGTGTTGTCTTGTTGTGGCGGGAACAGCCAGACGAGTTCTTGTGGGTCGTTCAGGGCAAAGGCCTCTTTAACCATCGGGAAGAAAACGTGATTCAGGTCGAGTTCGTTCGATGAGATGACGGCGTAAGGCAGCTCACCCTTATTTACCTTTTCCAGTAATCCTTCTGCATCAAGGCCCGGGTGAATGCGGGTTTGCGGTTTCAGATCGCCAGCTGCAACCTCGATGACGTATTCGTGGTTGCTGTCGGCAAGTAGGTGCAATGTCTGGCCAGACAAGCCGTCGATCGAATCGGGCGCCGGGTGATCGCGGTGGTAAACCACAATGGACTGCGCGTTGATGCCAGTTGAAACCGGGTGGAATTCAGCGGCGAAATCGGGGCGATTCACCAATCCAGCCAATCCAATATGGGCGTAGTTACGCTTTAATATGGAGAGGATTTCGGAGTTGTCTTTTGCGACACGAACCCTCAGCTCAACACCTAGTTCTTCGGCGAAGCGGCTCGCAAGTTCGTAGTCGTAACCAGTAGCGCCACCCTCGTCTTTGTAATAGACAGACGGTGCTGTACGGGTAATTACGTGCAAGACGCCTTCGTTCTTAACTTCTTGCAGGGTGCTGGGTTGAGTGCATCCACTGGCCGCCATTATTGTGGCCAGTGCTAGCGTGAATACAGCACGACTACCGTGAAACTTTTTAATAATGTCTGACAAATCCATGCGCTCCGCAAAGCCCAATGTTCAGGAAACTGCGTGACTTAAGCCACTTGCCTGTTGTTTGATGCCTCATGCAATCCGTGCATATAAGTGATGATCTCGTCTTGCGCCTTCGCGGTCAATCAGCGCAGATACTCAATCAGCAAAATCGTTTCGATTATACACCTACGAAAGGCGTCAGCTTACCCTGTATCCTTGCGTCAGTTTCAAGTATCATTGCCGCCTTTCAGAAAGACGTCCCCCGATTCTTCGCGCGATACAGGTTGATATCATGCTTGAACTTCGCGGCGCGCCAGCGCTCTCGCCCTTTCGTTCCCGCAAACTGCATTCTCGCATTCAGGATATGGTTCCTGATGTAGAGCATGTTTATGCTGAGTTTATGCACTTTGTGGACCTAGATGACGACCTGTCCGGTACCGAACAGGCGATTCTAGACCGGCTGCTTACCTATGGGCCCAGTGTTGAAGTAGAAGCGCAGGATGGAGTTTTATTCCTCGTGGTTCCACGCCCAGGCACTCTGTCTCCTTGGTCCAGTAAAGCGACGGATATCGCCCGTAATTGCGGTCTGCGGCAGATTCGCCGAATTGAACGCGGTATTGCATTTTATATACGCTCCAGCAATAAACTCGGATTGGAGCAGCGCGAGAAAATCGCAGCACTTCTGCACGACCGTATGACCCAAAAGGTCTTTCACGAAATGGGTGGGGCCGAGCTTCTGTTTAGCAATGAAGAGCCTCGCCGCTTGGGCCGGGTTCCGATTGTGTCCGGTGGCCGCGCAGCGTTGGTTGAAGCCAATGCGCGTCTGGGGCTGGCTCTGGCTGACGATGAAATCGATTATCTGGTCGAGTCCTTCATCAGGCTCGAGCGTGATCCGACCGATGTTGAACTAATGATGTTCGCTCAGGCGAACTCCGAGCATTGCCGTCACAAGATTTTTAATGCCTCTTGGGATATCGATGGTGAAGCCCAGGAAAAATCCCTGTTCGCGATGATAAAAAATACCTACGAGATGAACAGTGAAGGGGTTCTGTCTGCTTATAAAGACAACGCGTCTGTGATTGTCGGTAGTGACGCAGGTCGTTTTTACCCGGCCCCGGGTACCGGCGTATACAGTTATAACCGTGAGCCCGTTCATATTCTGATGAAGGTGGAAACTCACAACCACCCGACAGCGATTGCTCCTTTTGCCGGCGCAGCGACTGGCTCGGGCGGGGAAATTCGTGACGAAGGTGCGACCGGGCGCGGTTCCAAGCCGAAAGCGGGTCTTTCCGGATTTACCGTATCTAACCTGAACATCCCCGGCGACGAACAGCCATGGGAACTTGGTTATGGCAAGCCAAGCCGTATTGCTTCGCCATTGGATATCATGATTGAAGGCCCAATCGGTGGCGCAGCATTCAATAACGAATTCGGCCGTCCCAACCTGACCGGTTATTTCCGTACGTTTGAAGAAAAAGTGGCCGGTGCAGCAGGTGAAGAAGTGCGCGGTTATCACAAGCCGATCATGATCGCAGGTGGCATGGGCAACATCCGTGAAGAGGATGTGGAAAAGGGCAACATCCCCGTCGGTGCGAAGCTGATTGTTTTGGGTGGCCCGTCCATGCTGATCGGTTTGGGTGGCGGCGCAGCCTCTTCTATGGATTCCGGTTCCAGTAACGAAAATCTTGACTTTGCCTCTGTTCAGCGGGACAACCCTGAAATGGAGCGTCGCTGTCAGGAAGTGATCGACCGTTGCTGGCAGTTGGGTGAGCAGAACCCAATCTGCTTTATCCACGACGTGGGTGCTGGCGGTTTGTCTAACGCTATGCCAGAGCTGGTCAAAGACGGTGGTCGTGGCGGTAAGTTCGAGTTGCGGGACATTCCCAGCGACGAGCCAGGAATGTCACCTTTGGAAATTTGGAGTAACGAATCTCAGGAGCGTTACGTTATTGCGGTAGCGCCGGAAGACCTTGAGCGTTTCGATGCTCTGTGTCGCCGTGAACGTTGCCCGTACGCTGTGATTGGTGAGGCAACCGAAGAGCACCATCTTGAACTGGCGGATTCCTACTTCAACGATAAGCCTGTTGATCTTCCGATGGATGTACTGTTCGGAAAACCTCCGAGAATGCATCGAAGTGTGACTCGCGCGTCGTTCACCAAGCCAATCTTCGATTCTTCGAAAATTGATATTCAGGATGCCATTCGCCGTGTGCTGCGTTTGCCGTCAGTGGGTTCCAAGGGTTTCCTGATCACCATTGGCGACCGTACGATCACAGGTTTGGTCGCTCGCGATCAAATGGTGGGTCCTTGGCAGGTGCCAGTGGCGGATGTGGCAGTGACTGCCGCGTCTTTTGATGTCAGTGCCGGTGAAGCGATGGCCATGGGTGAGCGCACACCTCTGGCGGTCATTGATGCACCCGCATCTGGCCGTATGGCGGTGGGGGAGGCCATCACTAACTTGGCCGCTGCACCGATTGAAAAGCTTTCTAATATCCGGCTTTCCGCTAACTGGATGGCGGCTGCCGGGCATCCCGGTGAAGATGAAAATCTTTATGAAACCGTTAAAGCGGTAGGTATGGAGTTGTGCCCTGCACTGGGTATCACTATCCCGGTCGGCAAAGACTCTATGTCGATGAAGACCACTTGGGAAGAAGAGAACGGCGAACAGAAGAGCGTTACGTCGCCGTTGTCACTCATTGTCAGCGGTTTTGCTCCGGTAACCGATGTTGCTCGCACGTTGACTCCGCAGTTGCGCACCGATGTAGGTGAAACAGATCTGATTCTGATTGATTTAGCCGCCGGCCAGAATCGCTTGGGTGGTTCGGCGCTGGCTCAGGTGTACGGCCAGGTTGGTGCGGTAGCGCCCGATCTGGATGATCCGGAAGACATTAAAGCGTTCTTTGCGGTTATCCAGGGTTTGAACTCTGATGGCAAGTTGCTGGCCTACCACGACCGGTCCGATGGAGGCCTGTTCGTTACGTTGGCAGAAATGAGCTTTGCCGGACGCGCTGGTGTAAGCGTCAAGCTGGATGGTTTGGCGGAAGATCGCTCCCAATTCGCCCGGGAGTTGTTTAATGAGGAGCTGGGTGCGGTGGTTCAGGTTCGCCGTGAAGACACGGAGTTTGTGCTTCAGCAATTCTCTGGCGCCGGACTTGGTGACCACACTGGTGTAATCGGCACGCTGAATGAGTCCGATCACGTTGAGCTGACCTTTGCCGGTGAAAGCGTCATTGATGAAGCGCGTGCAGATTTGCAGCGTTTGTGGGCCGAGACCAGCTATCAGATTCAATCGTTGCGCGACAACGCGGATTGCGCCAAGGAAGAATTTGAGAATCTACTCGACACAGATGATCCGGGTCTGAACGTTGATCTGACATTTGATATTAATGAAGACATAGCTGCGCCGTTTATCAATTCGGGAGCTCGCCCAAAAGTAGCTGTTCTACGGGAGCAAGGCGTTAACGGTCAGATCGAGATGGCTGCTGCATTTGACCGCGCGGGCTTTGAAGCGGTTGACGTGCACATGAGTGACCTGTTGTCGGGGCGAATTTCACTCGAAAGCTTCCAGAGCTTGGTTGCGTGTGGTGGGTTCTCCTACGGCGACGTGTTGGGTGCTGGTGAAGGCTGGGCTAAATCTATTCTGTTTAATGACCGTGTTCGCGATCAGTTTGCCAGCTTCTTCAATCGCGAAGATACCCTGGCGCTGGGTGTGTGTAATGGTTGTCAGATGTTGTCTAATCTGCACGAGCTCATTCCGGGTAGTGAAGGCTGGCCTCGCTTCGTGCGGAATCAGTCTGAGCAGTTCGAGGCACGCTTGGTAATGGCAGAGGTGGCACCCTCTCCATCTGCGTTCCTGGATGGCATGGCAGGATCACGTATGCCGATTGCTGTCGCTCACGGTGAAGGCCGCATTGAGTTTGCTGATGGGAATACTGCCGATGCTCTCGTTGAGAATAAGTTGGCAGCCCTGCGCTATGTCGATAATCGTGGTGAAGTTACAAACCGCTACCCCCACAACCCGAATGGGTCTGAAGGCGGTATTACGGGCGTTACAAACCGTGATGGACGCGTGACGATTATGATGCCGCACCCTGAACGTGTATTCCGTGCGGTACAACATTCGTGGCGGCCAGATGGCTGGCAGGAAGATGGTCCGTGGATTCGCATGTTCCGAAATGCGAGGCGCTGGCTGGGTTGATATAGACAGGCTCCGGTCAACGCAAAGTCGGCCGGGTAGTACCGTTCCCTAGTAGGAGGTGCTGCCCGGCCGGCTTTTTTTGTGGTGTAAGTATTTGTTCGTACAATAAATGTACTATTTTTTTAAATAATTTTTCAAAAAATGGTGGTCAAGGACTTGACCCAGGTTTTTTATGCACATTTTTTAGATTGGGTTGGTGGAACTATGAACAAACAAGCGGATATACGTTCACTTTTTGAGCTTGAAGTGTAACTAGTTGAAATATATAAAGTTTGTTGAATGGGCGAATTTCTCGTCAATTTAAGGTGAAGCCAGTATTCATAGGGGTTTAGAGTAGATTCCCTAATACTTTGCACAGAGTTATCCACAGAAATTGTGGGTAAGTCTAGAAAGTCTCGATTTGAACAAAACTTGTACGATTTGAGGTGGCCGATGTTTAAGCTTTGTTACTTTGTACCGGAGAGTCATTTGGAAGCTACCAAGCAGGCAGTCTTTAATGCTGGGGCGGGTAAAATCGGCGATTACGATCAGTGTGCATGGCAGTGTAAGGGGCAGGGCCAGTTTTGTCCGTTGGAGGGAAGTGATCCCTTTCTGGGGCAGAAGGGCGAATTGGAAGTGGTGACCGAGTTTAAGGTCGAACTGGTTTGTGCGGAGGAGAAGATACAGGGGGGCATCGAAGCGTTAAAACAGGCCCACCCGTATGAAGAGCCGGCTTATGAGGTGCTCCGGCTGGAACTGTTCTGATTTACACGTTTGGTGCTTGGGGGCCGGATGTCGGTTACGTGCAGGCCATAGTTGCCGGAAGACATCTCCGAAAGGAAAAGCTCCAATGTCCGTTTTACCGTCGGGAATGAGATTTCGTCCCAAGGAATTTCGTTAGCGGCGAAGAGGCGGGTTTCTAACGACTCCTCGCCCGCCCCAAAGGTTCCGTCCAAAAGTGTTGCGCGGTAGAACATGTGAACCTGGTTGATATGGGGTACATCAATGATGGAGTACAAACCGTCGATGGTTACGTTAGCCAGGGCTTCTTCTAGGGTTTCACGAGCAGCTGCTTCGATGGTTGTCTCTGCGTTCTCCATAAATCCCGCGGGTAGCGTCCAGTAACCATAACGAGGTTCAATCGCTCGTCGGCACAGCAAAATCTTTCCGTCCCATACTGGTACGGTACCCGCAATAATTCTAGGGTTCTGGTAATGGATGGTCTCGCAGCTGACGCACACATATCGGTAGCGGTTGTCGCCCGCGGGAATCTTTTGTTCAACCTGTTGGCCGCATGTGCTGCAATACTTCATCATTTTCCCCGTATACTGAGAGTTCAACAGTAGCCAGTTTAACCATCGCGGCTGCTTATGTCTCATTCAATGATGTTATCTGGTTGGAGTGCAGAGTGCAGGAACTGTTGCAGGAAAAACTGCTGAATTATGCGCCTAGGCAATTAACTCTGGATTATCCCGAGGCGGGAATACTGGTGCCGATTACCGATAACGTCAGCCATCCCGAGATGGTATTTACTCTGCGATCGGCAAATCTCAAAACCCATCGAGGGCAAGTGGCCTATCCGGGGGGGAAGCGTGATCCGGAGGATTCGTCACTCGTTGCCACCGCCCTTAGAGAAACGCATGAAGAGATCGGTTTGCCGCCAGATCGGGTTAACGTGATTGCGCCGCTGAGTCAGGTGGTTTCCCTGCACCGGATTCTTGTCACGCCTTATGTTGGTGTTGTGCCGGAAGAGCATTCTTATGAGCCTAATCCTGATGAAATAGAAAGTATTTTTCGAGTGCCTATTGAGTTTTTTCTGGAAGACAAGCGGGAGCGTACCGATGCTCTGGGATTTCAGAACAGCACGTTGTATGTGCCCTGTTATAAGTGGGAGCGTTTCCAGATCTGGGGTCTGTCTGCCATCGTGTTAGTTGATTTTTTGAATACCGTTTACGATGCAGGGATCGATATTCTTGAACCGCCACGTTGAACCCGATGGAGGAAGTGATGTTTTACAGTCTTGATGACCGCACACCGGAGTATTGTGGGGGCGGGCAGTATGTAGCAGACAACGCTACTGTAATCGGCAGTGTTAAGCTGATGGAAAAATCCAGTGTTTGGTTCAACGTGGTGATACGGGGAGACAATGAACTGATCACCATTGGCCCCGAGTCCAATGTACAAGATGGTTCAGTCTTGCATACTGATCCAGGCATACCGCTTACACTGGGTCGTGGTGTGACTGTGGGTCATAAGGCGATGCTTCATGGTTGTGAAATCGGTGATTACTCGCTTGTCGGCATTAATGCGGTTGTTTTGAATGGCGCCAAAATTGGCAAGCATTGTTTGATTGGCGCAAACACCCTGATACCGGAGGGAATGGAAATTCCGGATGGTTCGATGGTAGTCGGTTCCCCCGGGAAGATTCGTCGGGAGCTGACTGACAACCAGAAAAAGATGTTGGAGATGAGCGCTCTTCATTACGTTCATAATGCGCAGCGCTATCTCGCCAAGTTGAAAGAGGTTGATCTGCAGTCATGAAGGTTCGAGATAAAGTGCGCTCGCCTTGCGTGTCAGTTTGTGCGTTAAACGATGATGATGTTTGCATTGGCTGTCAGCGAACTGGCGATGAGATTCTACGTTGGACCTCAATGACGGATGATGAGCGGCGTCAAGTGCTCAAGAATGTTGCAGAGCGTGAAGAAAAATTTCAAATCTAAATGACAGGAAGTACACGGGATGACTGTAACCGATGATGTCGTGCGTATCGGCACCCCTCTGACACCGAATGCCACTAGGGTTTTGTTTTGTGGCTCTGGAGAGTTGGGTAAAGAGGTTGTTATTGAGCTTCAACGCTTCGGCGTGGAGGTGATTGCTGTCGACCGGTATGCGAATGCTCCTGCGATGCAGGTTGCGCACCGTAGTCATGTCGTTGATATGTTAGACGGTGCAGCGTTAAGAGAAGTGGTTGAGCTTGAGAAACCCGACCTGATCGTACCGGAGATCGAAGCAATAGCTACAGCAGAATTAGTGAAGCTGGAGCAAGAAGGATATCGGGTGGTGCCAACAGCGCGAGCGGTACACCTCACTATGAATCGCGAAGGGATTCGCCGTTTGGCTGCCGAAGAGTTGAAAGTGCCGACATCGCCATACCGTTTCGCGGGTAGTCGCGAAGAATATTTGGCCGCCGTAAAAGAAGTGGGTATGCCCTTGGTGGTTAAGCCGGTTATGAGTTCGTCTGGTAAAGGGCAGAGTACCGTTAAGGCCGAGAGTGATATCGAGCCTGCTTGGGACTACGCGCAAAGTGGCGGGAGAGCAGGGCGTGGCCGGGTTATCGTAGAAGGTTTTGTTGATTTCGATTACGAGATCACTTTATTAACGGTTAAGCACCGAGACGGAATATCGTTCTGTGATCCTATCGGTCATTTGCAGGAAGATGGCGATTACCGGGAATCCTGGCAACCCCATCCAATGTCGCCTAAGGCCTTTGAGCGTTCCGCGGAAATTGCACGGTCTGTCGTAAACGACCTGGGTGGGTATGGTATCTATGGTGTGGAGTTGTTCGTTAAAGGTGACGAGGTTTGGTTTTCCGAAGTGTCGCCCCGGCCCCACGATACCGGTTTGGTGACGCTGATGTCCCAGGATTTGTCAGAGTTTGCTCTGCATGCAAGAGCTATACTGGGTATGCCGATTCCTGCGATCCGGCAGAAAGGCCCGACCGCATCGGCGGTAATTCTCCCAGAAGGCGACTCGTCGGCCGTATCGTATAGCGGTTTGGATGAGGCGCTTAGTGAGCCGGACACTCAGTTGCGTCTATTCGGTAAGCCCGAGCTTAAAGGAAGGAGGCGTATGGGCGTGGCATTGGCGCACGGTTCTACTATTGAGGAAGCTAGGGCGAGAGCAGTTGCTGTAGTCGGGAAAATCAAAGTAGAGGCTTGAGCGGCGGTATTGAGGGTTTGGTAGAGGGTGGTTTGAAGAAATTTGATAAAGTTTCAGGTCACCCGTTGACACCCTCAGGGATGTCTGTAGAATGCGCATCTCGCTTGAGGGGCTAGCCACTAAACACGGTCAGCAACGAAGCGGTAACTGCTTGAAAAATTTGAAGAAAACGTTTTAAAGATTCTTCAAAAAGCGGTTGACAAGGTGGCGGTTCAGTGTAGAATGCGCCCCACGATTTAGCAGTAACGCCGGTGAGTTTTTCGGCCGTTTTCGAAGACGAAAGCAGCGGTTAAAATTAACGGTTGACAAGGTGATCAAGCGATGTATAATTCGCGGCCTTGATTGAGCAGCAGCTCAAACGCTCTTTAAAAAGTTGACCAAGTAATTCGTGTGGGCGCTGGCCGAGGTATTTCAGATGCGAAATATCAGGACAGTGACTCGTCGAAAATTGAGTTTTGTCTTGAGCAAGAATTAAGAATCTTCGGATTCTTGTATGATTTAAACTGAAGAGTTTGATCATGGCTCAGATTGAACGCTGGCGGCAGGCTTAACACATGCAAGTCGAGCGGAAACGATGATAGCTTGCTATCAGGCGTCGAGCGGCGGACGGGTGAGTAATGCTTAGGAATCTGCCCAGTAGTGGGGGACAACAGTCGGAAACGGCTGCTAATACCGCATACGCCCTACGGGGGAAAGCAGGGGATCTTCGGACCTTGCGCTATTGGATGAGCCTAAGTCGGATTAGCTAGTTGGTGAGGTAAAGGCTCACCAAGGCCACGATCCGTAGCTGGTTTGAGAGGATGATCAGCCACATCGGGACTGAGACACGGCCCGAACTCCTACGGGAGGCAGCAGTGGGGAATATTGGACAATGGGGGCAACCCTGATCCAGCCATGCCGCGTGTGTGAAGAAGGCTTTCGGGTTGTAAAGCACTTTCAGCGAGGAGGAAGGCTCTAAAGCTAATACCTTTAGGGATTGACGTTACTCGCAGAAGAAGCACCGGCTAACTCCGTGCCAGCAGCCGCGGTAATACGGAGGGTGCAAGCGTTAATCGGAATTACTGGGCGTAAAGCGCGCGTAGGTGGTTGAGTAAGCGAGATGTGAAAGCCCCGGGCTTAACCTGGGAACGGCATTTCGAACTGCTCGGCTAGAGTGTGGTAGAGGGTAGTGGAATTTCCTGTGTAGCGGTGAAATGCGTAGATATAGGAAGGAACACCAGTGGCGAAGGCGGCTACCTGGACCAACACTGACACTGAGGTGCGAAAGCGTGGGGAGCAAACAGGATTAGATACCCTGGTAGTCCACGCCGTAAACGATGTCAACTAGCCGTTGGGGATCTTGAATCCTTAGTGGCGCAGCTAACGCACTAAGTTGACCGCCTGGGGAGTACGGCCGCAAGGTTAAAACTCAAATGAATTGACGGGGGCCCGCACAAGCGGTGGAGCATGTGGTTTAATTCGACGCAACGCGAAGAACCTTACCTGGCCTTGACATGCAGAGAACTTTCCAGAGATGGATTGGTGCCTTCGGGAGCTCTGACACAGGTGCTGCATGGCCGTCGTCAGCTCGTGTCGTGAGATGTTGGGTTAAGTCCCGTAACGAGCGCAACCCCTATCCTTGGTTGCTAGCAGGTAATGCTGAGAACTCCAGGGAGACTGCCGGTGACAAACCGGAGGAAGGTGGGGATGACGTCAGGTCATCATGGCCCTTACGGCCAGGGCTACACACGTGCTACAATGGCGTATACAGAGGGCTGCCAACTCGCGAGAGTGAGCCAATCCCTTAAAGTGCGTCGTAGTCCGGATCGCAGTCTGCAACTCGACTGCGTGAAGTCGGAATCGCTAGTAATCGCGAATCAGAATGTCGCGGTGAATACGTTCCCGGGCCTTGTACACACCGCCCGTCACACCATGGGAGTGGATTGCACCAGAAGTAGTTAGTCTAACCTTCGGGAGGACGATTACCACGGTGTGGTTCATGACTGGGGTGAAGTCGTAACAAGGTAGCCCTAGGGGAACCTGGGGCTGGATCACCTCCTTAAACGAAGCTGAATGCTTCGGTCAGAGTCCACACGAATTACTTGGTTAGCGAATAAAGAGAGCAATTGGGTCTTTCAGGCCCGACTTGGCTTGTTATTGCAACAAGCAAAACCGGGTCTGTAGCTCAGGTGGTTAGAGCGCACCCCTGATAAGGGTGAGGTCGGTGGTTCAAGTCCACCCAGACCCACCAAAATCGCTCAGCTCAGCGTTATCGAATGACTTGCGTAGCAGGCTACGCGGCGCCATCCGATGCCTCGATCTGAACGATTTAGTTTTACTCACATAGAGTGAAACGACAATAGCTTAAATGGGGCTATAGCTCAGCTGGGAGAGCGCCTGCCTTGCACGCAGGAGGTCGGCAGTTCGATCCTGCCTAGCTCCACCAAAATTTTACTGACTAACTTCGGTTAGCAGTGTACAGAAACAAGTGTTTCGATCTAATGACAACGGTCATTCGTCGAAGTCCTTCTTTCTGATCACTGGGTCAGATTTGCTCTTTAACAAATTGGACGAGATAGAACACGAATATTCTTCTCTCATTATCTCCGAGAGAAAATATTCAAAGTGATAACGATTTCAAGCGTTATCCGGTGTTGTCGTTGAAGTGGTTGTTATATCGCTTCAAGTGACTGTCTCTTTTTAACTTGCATCAGGCTTGCCTGGTTCAAGTCTGAATCGAGCACAGTTGTCTTGGGGTTATATAGTCAAGCAACTAAGCGCATACGGTGGATGCCTTGGCAGTCAGAGGCGATGAAAGACGTGGAAGCCTGCGATAAGGTTCGGGGAGCTGGCAAACGAGCTGTGATCCGGACATTTCTGAATGGGGAAACCCACCCGATTTCGATCGGGTATCTTGCACTGAATACATAGGTGTAAGAGGCGAACCGGGGGAACTGAAACATCTAAGTACCCCGAGGAAAAGAAATCAACCGAGATTCCCTAAGTAGCGGCGAGCGAACGGGGACTAGCCCTTAAGCTAGACAACTGATAGGAGAAGGCTCTGGAAAGTGCCGCCATAGTGGGTGATAGCCCCGTATCCGAAATCTGAGTCTAGTGAAATCGAGTAGGTCGGCGCACGAGAAACGTTGACTGAACATGGGGGGACCATCCTCCAAGGCTAAATACTCCTGACTGACCGATAGTGAACCAGTACCGTGAGGGAAAGGCGAAAAGAACCCCTGTGAGGGGAGTGAAATAGATCCTGAAACCGTATGCGTACAAGCAGTCGGAGCAGACTTGTTCTGTGACGGCGTACCTTTTGTATAATGGGTCAGCGACTTATGTTCAGTGGCGAGGTTAACCGTTTAGGGGAGCCGTAGGGAAACCGAGTCTGAATAGGGCGATTTAGTCGCTGGGCATAGACCCGAAACCGGGCGATCTATCCATGAGCAGGTTGAAGGTTGAGTAACATCAACTGGAGGACCGAACCCACTGTCGTTGAAAAGCCAGGGGATGACTTGTGGATCGGAGTGAAAGGCTAATCAAGCCCGGAGATAGCTGGTTCTCCCCGAAAGCTATTTAGGTAGCGCCTCGGACGAATACCACAGGGGGTAGAGCACTGTTTGGGCTAGGGGGTCATCTCGACTTACCAACCCCATGCAAACTCCGAATACCTGTGAGTACTATCCGGGAGACACACGATGGGTGCTAACGTCCGTCGTGAAGAGGGAAACAACCCAGACCGCCAGCTAAGGTCCCAAAATACCAGTTAAGTGGGAAACGATGTGGGAAGGCTCAGACAGCTAGGAGGTTGGCTTAGAAGCAGCCATCCTTTAAAGAAAGCGTAATAGCTCACTAGTCGAGTCGGCCTGCGCGGAAGATGTAACGGGGCTCAAACTGGTTACCGAAGCTGCGGCTGCATACTTTGTATGCGGGGTAGGGGAGCGTTCTGTAAGCCTGCGAAGGTGAGTTGAGAAGCTTGCTGGAGGTATCAGAAGTGCGAATGCTGACATGAGTAACGACAATGGGAGTGAAAAACTCCCACGCCGGAAGACCAAGGGTTCCTGCGCAACGCTAATCGGCGCAGGGTGAGTCGGCCCCTAAGGCGAGACCGAAAGGTGTAGTCGATGGGAAACGGGTTAATATTCCCGTACCTTGGATAGCTGCGATGGAGAGACGGAGAAGGCTAGGTGAGCCGGGCGACGGTTGTCCCGGTTTAAGCGTGTAGGGAGTGGACTTAGGTAAATCCGGGTCCACAATCCTGAGACGCGACGACGAGTGCCCAAGGGCGCGAAGTCATTGATGCCCTGCTTCCAGGAAAATCTTCTAAGCTTCAGGCTATTCGGGACCGTACCCCAAACCGACACAGGTGGTCAGGTAGAGAATACCAAGGCGCTTGAGAGAACTCGGGTAAAGGAACTAGGCAAAATGGTGCCGTAACTTCGGGAGAAGGCACGCCGGCGTGTACGTGAAACCCCTGCGGGTGGAGCGGAAGCCGGTCGAAGATACCAGGCCCCTGCGACTGTTTATTAAAAACACAGCACTGTGCAAACACGAAAGTGGACGTATACGGTGTGACGCCTGCCCGGTGCCGGAAGGTTAATTGATGGGGTTAGCACTCGTGCGAAGCTCTTGATCGAAGCCCCGGTAAACGGCGGCCGTAACTATAACGGTCCTAAGGTAGCGAAATTCCTTGTCGGGTAAGTTCCGACCTGCACGAATGGCGTAACGATGGGGGCGCTGTCTCTACCCGAGACTCAGTGAAATTGAAATCGCCGTGAAGATGCGGTGTATCCGCGGCTAGACGGAAAGACCCCGTGAACCTTTACTATAGCTTCACAGTGAACTTTGAATATGCTTGTGTAGGATAGCTGGGAGGCTTTGAAACCAGGACGCCAGTTCTGGTGGAGCCAACCTTGAAATACCAGCCTGGCATGTTTGAGGTTCTAACTCTGACCCCTTATCGGGGTTGAGGACACTGTGTGGTGGGTAGTTTGACTGGGGCGGTCTCCTCCCAAAGCGTAACGGAGGAGCACAAAGGTGGGCTAAGTACGGTCGGACATCGTACGGTTAGTGTAATGGCACAAGCCCGCTTGACTGCGAGACAGACACGTCGAGCAGGTACGAAAGTAGGTCATAGTGATCCGGTGGTTCTGTATGGAAGGGCCATCGCTCAACGGATAAAAGGTACTCCGGGGATAACAGGCTGATACCGCCCAAGAGTTCACATCGACGGCGGTGTTTGGCACCTCGATGTCGGCTCATCACATCCTGGGGCTGAAGCCGGTCCCAAGGGTATGGCTGTTCGCCATTTAAAGTGGTACGCGAGCTGGGTTTAGAACGTCGTGAGACAGTTCGGTCCCTATCTGCCGTGGACGTTGGAGATTTGAGGAAAGTTGCTCCTAGTACGAGAGGACCGGAGTGAACGAACCGCTGGTGTTCCAGTTGTTTCGCCAGAAGCATTGCTGGGTAGCTATGTTCGGATAGGATAACCGCTGAAAGCATCTAAGCGGGAAGCCCCTTCCAAGATGAGATCTCCCTGAGGCCTTGAGCCTCCTGAAGAGCCGTTCAAGACCAGGACGTTGATAGGCTGGGTGTGTAAGCGCTGCGAGGCGTTGAGCTAACCAGTACTAATTGCTCGTGCGGCTTGACTATATAACACCCAAGACAATTGCGGATAACGCACTAAAGAAATCGTATCACGTTCCATCTCGTCCCCCAGTGATCAAACCGTTTTGTCTGACGACCATAGCGGCTTGGAACCACCTGATCCCATCCCGAACTCAGAAGTGAAACAAGCCTGCGCCGATGGTAGTGTGGCACTTGCCCATGTGAGAGTAGGTCATCGTCAGACTCTTAATACTAAAAACCCCAGCTTCGTACGAGGCTGGGGTTTTTTCATTTCTGAGTGTCAGTCATAAGCCACTTCCAGTGTAAATAACCTCCTAGCCAGCCAGCCAGCCCGCGCTGCTGTTCTGGTGATTCAACGGTAGCGCACCGCCGTCGTCAATGGCGGTGAACAGGGACAGGGCTTGGCTGTTGCCTAAATCACCTCAGCTGAACCATTCCTCGCTTACTGTGTTTGTTTCAGTAGCTTGTTCACCAGTGCTCTTAAAGCGGCTGGCTTAACGGGTTTATACAGAATCTGATAACCGCGATTAATCGCGTCTTCACGAACTTCTGGTGCCATATACCCGGTAATAAGTATTCCTGGGATCTGGGTTCCAAGCTCCGTTCGTACATTGTCCATCGCATCAAGACCGTTCTGGTTGTCATCGAGTTGGTAGTCGGCGAGGATGATATTCGGCTTGCGTCCTTCTAGTTTTTTTAGCGCCGTTTCCAAGCTCTCCGCAGCCGTAACATCGCACTTCCAGTTACCCAGCAGGGCAACCATGCCTTGCAGAATGGCGGAATCATTGTCGATGCAGAGCACGTGCAGACCACCAAGGCTGGCAACGCGCCGTGATACTGGTTGGCTACGGCTTATCTCTGTGTGTGTTTTCTCCGCAGCAGTAAGAGGGACCGTTATGCCGAAAACGCTGCCTTTCCCCTGTGTTGATAGCACCGTTACCGGGTGATTAAGCATGCCGCTGATACGATCAACGATGGCTAGGCCTAATCCCAGTCCTTTTTTGTCTTGTCCATGCTGGAACCGACGAAACTCTTCAAAAATGTGGGTTAATTGATCCTCGGACATTCCGGGACCGGTGTCCCAAATCTCGATTCTGAGGTAGCCCCTTAGGCGGCGGCACCCCATTAGAATTCGGCCGCTATCGCAATACCTGATCGCATTAGACAGGAAGTTCTGAACCGCCCGCCTGAGTAGCTTTGCATCAGACCGAACCCAAGCCGAACTGGGCACCACATTGAGTTCCAGACCTTGATCTTTGGCGATAGCAGAAAACTCGGTCGCAAGATGGCTCAGAAGATCATTTACCGGAAACACGGTAATGTCGGGTTCCAAGGCGCCCGCATCGAGTTTTGATATGTCCAGCAACGTACTAATGATTTCTTCCGCAGCGCCCAGGGAGCTGTCGATGTGCTGAATCAGTTCGGACGTTTCGCCGTTTACCGCTTTTCCTGATAGGGCAGAGGTGAATAATCGAGCGGCATTCAGGGGTTGCAACAAATCGTGGCTGGCTGCGGCCAGAAAACGGGTCTTACTTTGGTTAGCCTGCTCTGCAACGGACTTGGCTTTGAGCATTTGCTCGTTAATTACTTGCAGTTCTTGTGTCCGTTCACGAACGCGCTGCTCGAGATAGATATTGGTTTCTTTTAGCGCCTGCTCGGTGCGTCGCATTGGCGTGATGTCTTGGAAGGTCGTTACATAGCCGCCACCGGGGATGGGGCTGCCATCGATACGTATAACGGTGCCATCCGGGCGTTGACGCTCGTACGACATCGCTTCGCCTGCCCGCATACTGGCACAGCGGCCCTCGATGATTTCATCAATACGACGAGCGGATAGGTTAGCGTTCATTAAGTTATAGCGTATCAGGTCTTCGACCGGACGACCGACCCTTATATAGCCTTTGGGGTAGCTGAAAAGCTCTTGGTAGCGTTGATTCCAGACAACTAATTGTTGCTGGTGATTGACGACCGACACACCCAAACTGATGTTTTCTATAGCTGATTGCAGAAGTTCGCGGCTGAAGGTCATCGCCTGGGACGCTTCATCCACGATGCTTACAACGTCTTCAATCTGCATGTCACGGCCGGTCAGGGTCGATTCAAGTACAACCCTAGCGGTGGATGCCCCAATAACCGAAGCCAGCTGTCGTTCAATGTATTTCCGCAGGTGGGTAGATGCTTCCCTGTGAGGGTAAAGTCGAATTGCGTTTCGGCGCTCGTAATTATGGAACACGCTTTCCGAGCGTTCCTCCCCCATAAAACGATCCGTCAGTGCCTGAAGGTCAGACACCAGCACTTCACCCTGCCAGCTGTGGTTGGCGGGGTTGTCATGTCGGGGATCAAATTCCTGGAAGAATGCGGCAAGCTGAATTTTTTCCCGAATACGTTGGCGGGTTATCACAGATAACAGTAAATAGGCTGCTGTATTGATTCCTAGACTCCACAGTATGCCGTGGGTCATCTGATCGAGTTCTGAACCAAATAAGGCTGTTGGCCGTGTCCAGCTCCAACCGAACAGGCCGTTGTTGATTAGTCCATCATCTATCCAGCCTGTAGAAACCAGTGCCGGTAATAGCAGGGTGTAACACCAAACGGAGAAGCCCAGGCCAAGCCCCCAGATAGCGCCTGTCGCATTACCTTGTCGCCATAGAATGCCACCGACTAGAGCGGGGCCGAACTGTGCGGCGGCGGCGAAAGATAGCAGCCCGAAAGCGGTCAGGCTGTAGTCTTGTCCCGCCATGCGATAAAAACCGTAGGCGGTTAACAAAACGACGAAGATAGCGACGCGCCGAATGGTTAGTAGCAGGTAGCTCAAGTCCGCTCGACGGTTCATCCTCGGTCTGAAGAATTTTAGAAGCCCGGGCATGATGATTTCGTTGCTTACCATCGTGGATATGGCAACCGAGCAGACAATCACCATCGCCGCTGCTGCAGAACCGCCTCCAAGAAAGGCGAGTATCGCAAGCCACTGCTGGCCGGCCATTATTGGCAGTTGCAGGATCACAACGTCGGGATTGGTACCCAGGCTGTCTGCATATAAAAGACCTGCTGCGGCAATCGGGATTACGAATGCGGTTGCGATGATCAAATACACCGGCATAGCCCATCGGGCAACATCGAAGTCTCGATGATCTGCGTTCTCAACCACCATGACGTGGAATTGCCGTGGCAGACAGATAATCGCCAGCATGGCTACCAGCGTTTGGGTGATGAACGCTGGTGCATCGAAGCTGCCGGTCGTGAGCGTTCCGATTAAGTCTGCATCGGCGGCTTTTTGGAATAAGTCGCCGAATCCATTAAACAATCCGTAGCCAACGAATAGCCCGACGGCGATGAACGCAACCAATTTAATCAACGATTCGAAGGCAATCGCCTGAATCATGCCTCGATGATGTTCGGTAGATTCCAGGTGCCGGGTTCCAAATAGAACAGTAAATACGGCGAGGGTGAGGGTGATATACCATGCGGAATCGTTCCAGATCGTGCTGAGACCAGTCAGGGGGTGGCTATTATCTGACAAAACACTGAAACCAAGAGCGATCGCTTTGAGTTGTAAGGCTATATAGGGCACGCTGCCGATCAGTGCGACTGCAGCAACCATGGCCGCCAGCAATTGGGACTTACCATACCGTGACGCGATGAAATCGGCGATTGAGGTACTGTTGTTGCGTTTGCTGATATGAATAATTCGGCGAAGCAACGGCGCAAAAAAGAGAAAAACCAGGAGCGGGCCGAGGTAAATCGACGCAAAGCCGAAGCCTTCCTGAGTAGCACGTCCTACAGCTCCGTAAAACGTCCAGGAGGTGAAGTAAACCGCCAGAGAAAGGCTGTAGATATGTGTGCGGGCCAGAGTGTGGCGGTACAGCCTCGGATGCTTGTCGCCTGCCCAGGCAATGAAAAACAGCAGTGAAATGTAGGTGATCGATATTAAGACAAGCAGCCAGGCACTAATCATGTATTGCGTCTATCCAGTCAGATCTATCAGGCGCCACACACAGTGTTAAGTAGCGGATCGTTGATGTTGAGCCGTTTAAGGTTGTCCACCCGAGGGGTTCCATCGCTTGCCAAGGGGACTAGCTCTTGAGTTTGACAGTTGATCAGATGCACGCGGTGGGATACGGCATCCGTTACTGTTTGCTCAAACCGGTACAAGGTAAAGCGAACAATCTCGGCGTTCTCCGTATCCCGGGCAATGCTTTCGACATCTACTGCTGAAAATGCAGTGACGTAAGGAAACGCAAACGTCCATGGACGGAAGAATAATTGTTCCCGTTCAGTATCAACCACCACGGCTTCATCGGGCAATAGTGTTTGTTTGTGGTCGTACCAAGTGTATTCTCCGTAAACCAGATAACTCAGCATCCCGAGCCCTGCAAAAACCGGAATAATCCATCTGGGGGCTTTCTTAGCGGTGATGGCGCGAATGCCCAGTGCAATGCCAGCAGCGCCCAGGCCGCAAATAATCGTGGCCACAAAGTTCCAAAACATAAAACGGTATCCTCAATAAAGAACGGGCTTCCTCACTTGAGGAAGCCCGTTCGGTATCAACCTGTCATTATCAGTAACAAATCAGGTTGTCATGCAGTTCAGTGATCGTGGGCTGTACCGGCACCGCGAGGGTAACGGACGCTTTCAACCAATTCCTGAATTTCTACCGGCGGTTCAGCCGTCACTTTCGATACACTGAAGGCTACCGCAAAGTTAACGATTGCACCAATTGCACCAATAGACAGAGGGGAAATCCCCAGTACCCAGTTTTCAGGGGAGTCCGTCAGGGTGTTGGTGCCCGGAATGAACAGCCAGCCTTTGTAGGTGAAAATATACACCAAGGTAAAGGTAAGGCCCGCCAGCATGCCGGAAATTGCGCCCACATTATTTACCCGCTTGGAGAAGATACCCATCATCAACGCGGGGAACAGTGAGGCTCCTGCTATCCCGAAGGCCAGCGCCACTACTTGAGCGGCGAAACCCGGGGGATTTGCGCCTAGCCATGTGGCAACCACAATCGCGACAGCCATTGAAATTCGGGCCGCGAGCAATTCGCCTTTATCGCTGATGTTGGGGTTAAGTCGGCCTTTGATTAAATCGTGACTCACAGCAGACGATATTGCCAGTAATAACCCGGCGGCAGTAGACAGTGCTGCAGCCAAACCGCCTGCGGCAATCAAGCCAATAACCCATCCCGGCAGGTTGGCAATTTCAGGGTTCGCCAAAACCAGGATGTCGTTGTTGACGACCAGTTCGTTGCCTGCCCAGCCACGCTCGGAAGCGGTAGCGGCGAAGTCTGCATTCTTATCGTTATACAGCTGGATACGGCCATCGCTGTTTTTATCTTCGTACGAGATCAGGCCAGTTTCTTCCCAGGTGGCAATCCAGCCAGGACGCTGATCGTATTCGATCGGCTGAGCCTGAGTGCCTTCAGGATAGATGGTCGTCATCAGGTTCAAGCGAGCCATAGACGCTACGGCTGGCGCCGTCAGATAAAGCAGAGCAATGAAGACCAGCGCCCAGCCGCCGGACCAACGCGCATCCGATACTTTGGGAACTGTGAAGAAGCGGATGATGACGTGTGGTAAGCCGGCGGTACCGATCATCAGTGACAGGGTGAACAACACCATGTTCAACTTGTTATCGACATCGGCGGTGTATTGGTTGAAGCCTAGATCGGTGATGACTTGATTCAGCTTCGTCAGTAGCGGCAGGCCAGATTCGGTGTGAGTAGAAAACATACCGAGACCCGGAATCGGGTTGCCAGTCAGGTGAAGGGAGATAAAGACCGCCGGAATGGTGTAGGCCACGATGAGCACACAGTACTGTGCGACTTGGGTGTACGTGATGCCTTTCATGCCACCGAGTACAGCGTAGATGAAGACGACAATAGCGGCGATAATCAAACCGTTGGTTGCTTCAACTTCCAAAAAGCGAGAAAAAGCGACACCTGCGCCCGCCATCTGGCCGATGACGTAAGTAACCGACGCAACAATCAAGCAAATAACAGCCACGAGGCGTGCATTGGCACTGTAATATCGGTCACCGATGAATTCCGGAACCGTGAACTTGCCGAACTTGCGCAAGTAAGGAGCCAGTAACATGGCCAGCAAAACGTACCCGCCGGTCCAGCCCATCAAGAACGTAGAGTTGGCATAACCACCCGCAGCAATCAGGCCGGCCATGGAGATAAAGGAAGCCGCGGACATCCAGTCGGCGCCAATCGCCATACCGTTTGTAACAGGATGGACGCCGCCACCGGCAACGTAGAAGTCGCTGGTACTGCCGGCTTTTGCCCAAATGGCAATGCCGATGTAGATGAGGAAGGAACCCCCAACGAATAGCAAATTAATCGCAAATTGGCTCATGGGTGATTACTCCTCGTGTACGCCGAATTTTTCATCGATTTTGTTCATGCGCCATGCGTAGAAGAAAATCAGAATGATGAAAGTAATGATGGAACCTTGCTGGGCGAACCAGAAGCCTAGATCGGTACCACCTACTTCAATGCCGGCAAGCATTGGGCGTAGGAGAATTGCAGCGCCATATGAAACCGAAGCCCAAACGATCAGGCTTCCGAAGATTAGGCGAAGATTGGATTTCCAGTAGTTTTCAGCGTCGTAGCTATGTCCTGACATAAGCTCACTCCCATATTGTTTTTGTAAAGCTCGGCTGGCGATCTTTTTGGGTCATGCAGTTAGAGAAATTATTGTTCATAGTGTTGTTCTCTGACTTGTTGTCATTATCGACTTTACTCGTCAATGACATTATGGATATTGGCAAATGGTCTTATTAATTCGGCTTCAAAGCCGCGCCGTGTCAGGCTTTCGGGCGGGGTGGGGCGGCGCTAAAATCTCTTCATTTTCTGTAAACGTCGTTGATAACGCAGCTTTTGAGAGAGATCTTTCAGTGTTTTTACGTTTAATCGCTTGGCCGCGTTAAGGGCGATCAAGATGAGTTCTGCGGTTGCCATCGCATCGGCAGCCGCGTGATGCCGTTCACTAACTTCCAGTCCGAAAAGATCCGACCAATGATCCAGCCCCTTGCCTTTAGGATCTGCTTTCGGGAAAAAAGCGGGCATCAGTTCTGCAACGTCCATCCAAACGTGGGAGCGAGAGTAGCCGAGTTGGACTTTTAACGTCCTCTCGAGAAACCGTTTATCAAACTCGGCGTGATAGGCCAAGATCGGATCACCGTCCATCCATTCCAGCAGGTGTAGCAACGCTTCTTTTGTTTCCTGGCCCTGTGTGAGGGCTTCCGGGCCTATACCATGAATCAGCACGGTTTCACGGATGTCTAATTCAGGACGTCGAAGAATCAGATCGAACTGATCGTCCAGATGTATCGCGCCTTTCTCAATGGCCACCGCTCCAATGGCGATCACTTCATCCTTGGCCATGTTTAAACCGGTTGTTTCGAGGTCTAGAACGATCAGACGGGAACGGAAAAGTTTTTGCTCTCCTACCGTTTTGGGTGTTGGCAGATTTTCCGTATCGATCGTTGTATCGACGTTGCGTTCAGGAAAAAGCCAACGTTTAAAGTTCGAAAACATAGTGATGCCAAGCTCTATAATTGGTAGGCCAGTTCCAGCTTTTGCTGGAGCCGCTGGGCCTGACGAAAAGATTCCCTCAGGATACGCCGGTCGAGAGGGTTCAGGTCGTCCGGGTCAATGTAATTGGTGAGCGGTTCGTCATTGGCTAACATGTCCTGATGGGCTCGCATCCGTATTGCTTGAATCAGGCTGTAGGACTCTTTCCATGCACCGGCATCTTTGTCATCAAAAACGCCTTTTTTGGCGAGTTCACTCAGACGCTCAAGTGTGTTGGCTGCTTTGATCCCGTTCGCTAAGGCAAACACCCGGATGGATTCAACGAAAGGTGCCAAGCCTTGGCGTTTGAGATCCAGCACTTTCTTATTGTCGTCGTTCAGATAGCGGAAAGTGCGGAACATGGTAAGGGGCGGTTTGCGCTGAAGAGCGTTACCGGCCAACATTTTCTGAAACAGTGCGTTTTTCTGAATGCGTGCCAACACCTTGCTAAACAATCGCCTGAGCGGCTCCTCCGGTCCGAAAACCGCCCGCATGTCTAAAAAGATGGAAGAATAGACCAGGTTTTGAGGTGTGGATGCGTCGATAAAACGCTGAAACCAGTCGTCCCACTCCGCTTCACTGAGACACAGCTTGGGATTGCTGGCCATAATATTGCCTTTGCACAATGTGAAGCCGCATTGAGCCAGTTCGTCATTGACCTTGCGGGCAAACGGCAATAGCTTTCCGCGGACTTGGTCTTCGGTCATGTCGTCGGGAGTATCGAACAAGATGCCATTATCCTGATCGGTCAGAAGGGTCTGTTCCTGACGGCCCTCGCTGCCAAAGGTCAGCCAGGTGAAGGGTATTCCTGGGTCATTCTGCTTTAGATTTAATTCTAGTACGCGGCGCACAGTAACATCGTTTAGCGTGGTGATGATTTTGACAACCTGACCAGAATCCGCGCCGTGGGCAAGCATAGTGTCAACCAGCCTAGACACATCATGGCGCAGGCTAATTAACGTGCTTAATTGTGGAGCCGTACTGATGGTTCGAGCCAGGTGCACCAAATCGACTCGCTGTAATGAAAACAGGTCACGTTCCGAAACCACACCGATTAAACGATTATTGTCATCCACCACGCACACGTGAGCAAAATGCCGTTCAGCCATCACCATGGCCGCGTCAAAGGCATCCTCAGTGGCGAGTAAGCGGCATGGCTCTGGTGTCATCACTTGGCTGATGGGCGCGCTGAGAGAGTCCACTCCCTCGGCAATCAACATGCGCAAATCTCTGAGCGTGAAGATACCGGTAGGTTGTTGACGATCGTCAGTGACCACTATGCTGCCGACATTGTTCTCATGCATCCGGGCAACGGCTTCGTTAACCGGAAGGTCCGCCGTACAAACGATCGGTGCGCGCAGTGCGTAACGCTCGAGTGGCGTGTCCAAACTGCTGCTAGAGCCTATGGATGCCATGGCTGTGGACTGAATGCGTTGGTTTACCTGATCGAGCAGGCTGCTCACACCGCGAAGACAAAAGTCCCGGAAGGGCTCGCTCTCTGCAAACAGGGTCACAAAAGCAGGCTGATCAATGCTTAAGCAAAAGGTGTCACCTGCTGCCCGGTGAAGCGTGCGGGTAGGGCGCTCGCCTATCAGTGCGGCAAGCGGAAAGCATTCACCTTTGCTGATTTCGAAGGTGGTTTCGGCACGATTATCCTTCTCACTGAAACGCTCGCCTCGAATACGACCTTGTTTAACCACCCAAAAATCTTTGACGACGCCACCTTCGGGGGAAAGAACTTCTTCTCCATCACTGAAAAACGTCAGCTTTGCGTTCTCCGCGAAATGCGCCAGATGCGGATCGTCCATATTCGAAAAAGGCGCGTGTTCTCTCAAAAAAGTCATGATCGCGCGGGTGTTCTGAGGAAGCGTGGTGTCGGGACTGTCTGTTTTCATAAAGAGATCCATCGTGCCGTGCAGGGGGGGGTGCTTGCGCCGCCTCACCATTCTTATGGGCTGTTCGAAGTGTAGTTCAGTAACTGTAGACGACGCCCTACGATTTTCGTCCTATGTGATAACGAGCTTTGCTTTATGGGATCCCGGTGCAGTGATAGAGTTCCGTTACTCGTCAACGTGGATTCGTATGTGTTATGACCTCCAAAGATGAGCGCCTGGCTTTCCTGGAAGAAATGAAAGACGTGCGGCGCATACGTAAACCGAACCGTGCCGACGTTGTGGCACGCACGGAGCTTACTCCTGGGCATCTGATGCGCCAGCAAGCCGCGGTAGAGGCTCAGGTCCGTGATGTTAATCCCTTAACGGCTGACGTGGTCGAGCCGCTAACAGCGCACGATGTTTTAAGTTGGCAGCGGCCCGGGGTTCAGCATGGCGTGTTTAAAAAACTCAGGTTGGGGCAGTATCCCATCGAGGCTCGGCTTGATTTACACCGAATGACGGTCGAAGAGGCCCGAAAAGAGGTGTTCCAGTTCCTCAATGAGTGCGTAAATTACGGGCTGCGTTCTGTCATCATTCTTCATGGTAAGGGAGAGCGCAACCCGGATGGCATTGCCCAACTAAAAAGTTATCTGGCGAAATGGTTGCCGGAGTTGGACTCGGTACTGGCATTCCATTCGGCACAAAAACGGCATGGTGGAACCGGGGCTGCGTACGTGATGGTTCGCAAAAGCGACCACGAAAAACAGCAGAACAGAGAAGTGCATGGAGGCTCCTGAACAGGCGTTGTGCGCCGACCAACGATTCCTTCATACATAAAGGTGGTAATAATGAACAAGCGTTCTTTTGCAATGGTGGCGATGATCGCGTTATTCACATTGGTGGGCTGTAAAGACCGCGTGATCTGGAGTGACAACGGTAAAGTAGAAGAGGCGACCCAGGATCGTAAAGTTTGGGATTCCAACGGAAAAATGGATTCTGGGAATCGTGAAATCTGGGTGGATAAAAACGGTAACGAAGTCGTTAAATAACGGTTATCGACGGCCGGATTAAAATAATACGGGAGTGGAACATGGCGTTAAGCCTGACAGTAAATGGCCAGCACTATAGTTTGGACGTAGAACTCGATACCCCTTTGTTGTGGGTGCTGCGGGACGAGCTTAATTTAAAAGGAACCAAGTTTGGTTGTGGCGCCGGCTTGTGTGGCGCGTGTACGGTGCATGTTAACGGCCAACCAACTCGCTCCTGCTCCACGCCTGTTGAGTATTTGGATGGTGCCGAGATAACCACCATCGAAGGGTTGTCTGAAAACGGCGAGTTGCATCCGCTTCAAAAAGCATGGGTGGCCGAAGGTGTCCCGCAGTGCGGTTACTGCCAATCTGGCCAAATTATGACCGCTGCCCATTTTCTGGCGAACACATCATCCCCCTCTAGAGAAGACATTGTAACGGCTATGTCAGGTAATCTGTGCCGCTGTGGCACATACTCCCGCATTGTGGCTGCCGTTGAATCCGTTGTCGATGGCGTAGGCCATTTCGAGCCAGAGCAGGAGGAAGTCTGAAATGACGATGAATCGCCGTGACTTCATGAAAGTCAGTACTGCCGCGTCTGGCAGTCTGATGCTCGCTGTATCACTTCCCGGATGCTCGACCATCAAAACCGGTTTTGAAAAAGAAAGCGGACAATGGTCGCCCGACGTTTGGCTTGAGCTGACGACGAACGACGAAATTTTCTTCACGCTGGCACGAGTTGAAATGGGGCAGGGAACCTACACCGGTTTGACCACGCTGGTTGCCGAGGAGTTGGATGTCGATCCAGCCCGAATCAAAGTGAAGTTTGCGCCAGTCGCACCGGAATATCGCAACCCGTTGTATGGTTTGCAGGCTACAGGCGGAAGTACCAGTGTAGCCATTAGCTGGAAGCCACTGCGAGAAGCGGGTGCTTCGGCAAGACAAATGCTGGTAATGGCAGCTGCTCGTGTCTGGAAGGTAGACGACGCTGAGTGCAGTACTCAAGACGGTCGGGTTGTTCACCCCAATGGCATCGACTCGCTACGTTACGGCCAGTTGGTTGAGTTGGCGGACAAAGAGATTGTGCGTGGTGATGTTGCTTTGAAGCCACGCTCCGAATGGAAATACATCGGGCGCGAAGGCGGAAAGTTGGATAGCGAAGCCAAGGCAACCGGTAAAGCGGTTTATGGCATCGATGTTGAGTTGCCCGGGATGGTTTACGCGGTGATGACGCGTTGCCCGCGTTATGGGGGTAAAGCTACCGGTTTTAACCGGAGCGACGTGTTGGCGTGGCCGGGTGTGCTGGACGCTTTCATCACCGAACGCGGTGTTGCCGTGGTCGCCGATCGGTATTGGCGGGCGCGAAAGGCGCAGAATGCTTTGAAAGTTGAATGGGATTTCTCAGAAGCGATTGACTTAAATAACGATCAGGTCTTCGATAGCTATCGCGAGGCGGCCAACGAAGACGCGGGCGCTCAGGAACGGTCCGACGGTGATTTCGATGATGCCGTTGAAAGCGCTAGCCGTGTGGTTGAGGCGGAGTATGAGCAGCCCTATCTGGATCATGCTGCCATGGAACCCATGAACGCAACGGCTTGGTACCGTGATGGCAGCATGGAAGTTTGGGCATCGACCCAAGCTCCGGATTTGGCGCGTATCGCTGCAGCACGGCACTCAAGCCTGTCGCCGGGTGATGTCACCGTTCACACCACGTTTTTAGGTGGTGGTTTTGGACGACGTTTGACTCAGGATTATGTCGAAGAAGTTGCCATCGTTGCGTATAAGATCAAAAAGCCGGTTAAGTTGATCTGGTCTCGTGAAGAAGATGTGCGTCATGGCTTCTGGCGACCGGCGATGTTGCACCGAATGAAAGCCAGTTTCAGAGGTAATGAGTTAACCGGCTGGGATCACCAGATTGTTGGGCCTCAGATTCTTGATTGGTACGTTCGGAATGCTGCGCCGGCACAGTACCCTTGGGCACCCAAATTTCTATACGGAACCTTGGGCCGCGTGGGTTTGATGGCTGAAGGGATTGCGACACCCAAAGACATGTCCGCGATTGAAGGTGCCATCGGGTACCCGTATCAGGTCGAGAACGTTAGTGTTCGCCATACTCATACAGATCCGGGAGTGCCGATTACGTGGTGGCGTTCTGTCGGGTACTCCCATAATGGTTTTGCGGTAGAAACCTTTATGGACGAGCTGGCTCACGAGGCCGGGCAAGAACCACTGCAGTTCCGAAGAAAGCTCCTCGCCAACGAGCCGCGTCATCGTGCAGTGCTTGATCGGGCAGCTGAACGGGCAGGATGGGGAACCCCGCTAGGCGAAGGCCGGGCCCGCGGTATATCCCTGTTCAAATCGTTTGGTACCTACGTTGCTCAAGTGGTTGAGGCGAGCATCGAGAACGGTGAGATCAAAGTTCATAAAGTTACCTGCAGTGTCGATTGTGGCCAGGTGGTGAACCCACGAGTGGTCGAAGACCAAATTTCCGGTGGTATCCTGTTTGGGCTGAGCGCTGCACTGTTCGGAGAAATTACCTTCAAGAACGGAGAAGTTCAGCAGAGCAACTTCCACGACTCGCGCGTGTTGCGTATGCACCAAGTGCCGGAAGTGGTGGTGGATATTGTGGATAGTGATGTTGAACCCACGGGTGTGGGTGAGCCGGGCGTACCAGCGGTGATTCCGGCGCTGGGTAATGCTCTGTTCGCGCTGACAGGAAAACGGCAGCGTAGGTTGCCGCTTACCGCAGGATAAAGCGGTTTGCCGGAGCGATCGGCCGCCCTATAATGGCGGCCGATATCCGCCCCGAAGGGCCAACTCTAACCGGGAGTGAGCCAATGTTTGATGTTACCCAATACGCCACAGCGGCTCAGGCTATTGTTGATGCCGGGCGCTTTCTTTACGACCGAGGCTGGTCACCTGCCACCAGCAGCAACTATTCCGCGCGTCTGGATCACGACCACGTTGCTATTACTGTCTCGGGACGGCATAAGGGTCAGCTCTCCACGAACGATGTCATGGTAGTGGACCTTAACGGAAACCCTGTCCAGAGCACGGCGAAATCCTCTGCTGAAACCCTCCTGCACACCGTTCTTTACCAAATCTATCCGGATGTCGGCGCTGTATTGCATACGCACTCCGTAAAGGCGACAGTATTAAGTCGATTGATTGAAGCCGGCGCGCCGTTCGAGGTGGAAGGGTATGAACTGCAGAAGGCGTTTCCCGGCGTAGAGAGTCACGACGGCCGGTTGAGAATTCCAGTCTTTGAAAACACCCAGGATATTCCTGCGCTGGTGGAACGAACACGAGAGTGGTTCCAGCATCATCCGGAGCAGCCCGGTTATCTGATTCGGGGCCACGGTCTTTATACCTGGGGCGAGACTATGGCGGATTGTCTGCGTCATGTAGAAGCGTTTGAATTCCTTTTTGAATGTGAACTTGAAACTATGAGAGTCTGCCGATGACCACTCTGAGCATTTTCAACCAGAACCAGCCCGACACCGCTCATACGGTCACGTCTGACCCGGAAGTGATTCGCAGCGCTCTGAAGGAGCATGGTGTCCGCTTTGAGCGTTGGCCTACCCGTGATCTCTCGGCGGGCGCCGATCAAGAGCAAATTTTGGCGGTTTACGCCGATGAAATTAATCAGCTCAAACAAGAGAGCGGCTTCCAGACGGCCGACGTGGTTAGCCTAACTCCAGATCATCCCCAGAAGGCAGAATTCCGTAAAAAGTTTCTGGACGAGCACACCCACAGCGAAGACGAAGTGCGGTTTTTCGTACACGGCCAAGGGTTGTTCTATCTGCATTTTGACGATCAGATCTTCGCAGTGATGTGTCAGAAAAACGATCTGATCAGTGTGCCGAATGGCACCCGTCACTGGTTTGACATGGGGGCAGAGCCGGAATTCACCTGTATTCGCTTGTTCACCAATCCCGAAGGGTGGGTAGCCAGCTTTACCGGCGAAGACATTGCGACACGCATTCCAAGGTATGAGGCCTTGGCAGGAGTGACGGCATGATCCGCGTTATTTTGACCGACATCGAAGGCACCACCAGTTCGATTTCATTCGTACACGACGAGTTGTTTCCCTACGCCAGCAAACACCTGCCGGACTTCGTGCGGGAGCATCACCACACTACTCGCGCAGTATCTGAGCAGTTGGCGATCGTGGCAGAAAAAAGCGGAGTCGATAGTAAAGATGTCGAAGGGTTGATTGATGTTCTTCAAAACTGGATTGCCGAAGATCGTAAAGAAGGTTCCCTGAAGGCACTGCAAGGCATGATCTGGGAGCAAGGCTACCGAAGCGGCGAATTGAAAGGGCATATCTATCCGGATGCGGCGGACTATCTGCAGCGATGGCATGACCGTGGTTTGCGGCTTTTCGTGTATTCGTCCGGGTCGGTCAAAGCTCAAAAGCTGATTTTTGGTCACAGCAATGAAGGGGATTTTACCCCTTTCTTCTCCGGCTACTTTGACACCGCGGTGGGGGGCAAAAAAGAAGCTCAATCCTATCACAATATTCTGTCTGAACTTGGCGTTGACCCTAAGTCGGTGCTATTCCTGTCGGATGTGGAGGCCGAACTCGAAGCAGCTGAACAAGCGGGCTTGAAAACAGCCTGGCTGATCCGGGACGGTGACGTGCTCGATACCGATCGTTTTGCTGCCCGTGATTTTTCGGAGGTTGATGCACTCCTGCGCATACGTTAGGAGGTAGACATGATGCCCGGCGATAGAAGAAAACAATGGCTGATTCCGGGTGTTCTTCTTCTATTTTTGGCGGGTTGTAATCCGTTCACTGAAGCCGAACCGATGATGGAAGAGTACCTGAGCCGGCTGGCTCGGGTGCTCGATACCTCCGTTGCACCCCCGCCTTCAGATCTGCCCACCGCTACCACCCTGCCCAAACGCCGTGATCGTGTTCTCCACATTCCCGAGTTGGAGCTGGGCATGCTCGATTTTCTATCTCTGTATGGCTGTGAGCTCCAATACGTGGTGGGCGAAAGAAATTCGGTGATGGGCCGGGTTATGCAACCAATCAACCGATTACGGTATGAGATTCGTTTTATCCAAAGCGCCAAACGTTGTGTGCGACAGATTGACGACGAAGAGCTGCAGGCCACGCTGGAGCAGGCCATTGAAAGCAAGCATCAGACGCTACCGCTTGCGGTGTGGAATGCTACGTGGGGCACCGAAGAGATCGAAAAGCTGTTTACCTTGTCAAAGGGCTACTACCCCGTGGCGGTCGAGCAGAATTTGTTGACCGATCTCGCTCTGGACTTGGATCAGCTGAACCAGATGGTAAAAGCCTTGAACAACCAGCAGTTGGACGTGCCGTTGAATGATCTCGGGCAGATACACCAGCGCTGGCAAGCGCAGTTTCTGGCGGGGCAGGTGATTAACAGTGCTCGTTTGTTGATTGCAACGCTGAACTCGGGCACCAATATGCTGAGGGCGAGGCTTGAGGGGCAGCCGTTGTGTTTGAACGGTAAGCCCAATAACCAGTCCAACATCGTTCAGAGCTTCTTTTTTAAGGTCTATATCGGCGAGGTTCAGCCGTATATGAGTGGCGTGAGTCGGGCTCGTGACAGTTTAATGAGCGGCTTTGCGCATTTGGCGGAGCGGCAAAAAGGCGTGATGCCGGATACCTTTGAGCAGTGGTATGACCGACACCTTTCCGAGGAAACAAGTGAAAGTCTATGGAAAGAGCTGGACCAAGCGATGATGCGTCATACTCGTCATTGGCAGGACTTGCTGGCCCAGTGTGGTCTGCGACCCGGAGTTTGATCAGCGCTGGCTTTCCGGCGTTACCCGAAGGATTTCTTCAACGGTGGTTTGTCCTGCCGCTACTTTCTGGGCGCCGCTTAATCTGAGCGATTTCATGCCCTCTTTGTAGGCGTCTCGCCTCAACGCTTCGAGCTCGCAGCGGTCATTTATCTGCCCGGTCAGATTATCTGACAAGGTCATGATTTCATACACTCCTGAACGGCCCATATATCCGGTGTTTCGGCACTCCAGGCAGCCCACCGGGTGGAAGAACTGCCGGGGCGCTGGGGCTTTCCATGGCCGGGTCAGAGTTTGCCAGGCTTGCTCGTCGGCTTCGCCCGGTTGTTTGCAGTGAGGACAAAGATTCCGGGTTAGGCGCTGTGCCATGACACCGAGCACCGTGGCTCGGATCAAGTAGGGTGGAATGCCCAGTTCCATCAACCGGGTAATGGCGCTTGGTGCGTCATTGGTGTGCAGTGTCGAAAGCACCAAATGACCAGTCAGTGCGGCTTGTACTGCCATCTCGGCGGTTTCCAAATCCCGTATTTCACCAATCATGATGATATCAGGGTCTTGGCGTAGAAGAGCTCTTACGCCGTGAGCGAAAGTAAGGTCAATGTTGTTCTGTACCTGCATCTGATTGAAAGCTGGCTCGACCATTTCGATCGGGTCTTCGATGGTGCAGATATTCAGTTCCGGTGAGGCCAGCTGCTTCAAGGTAGAGTAAAGCGTTGTGGTTTTGCCAGAACCTGTTGGGCCGGTTACCAGCACAATGCCGTGAGGGCGTGACGTGATGCTGTGCCAGCGGCTGCGGTCTTCTTTACTGAAACCAAGCTGTTCAAACGATTTCAGTAGGACTTCCGGGTCAAAAATCCGCATCACCATTTTCTCGCCAAAGGCAGTGGGCATGGTGGCTAAGCGGAGTTCCACTTCTCGATTGTCCGGTTTTCGGGTTTTTATGCGTCCGTCCTGTGGGCGCCTTTTTTCGGCAACGTTCAGGCGGCCCAAAATTTTCAGGCGACTGGTAATGGCTGTGCCGACGTGCTCCGGAAATTCGTAAACATTGTGCAATACGCCATCGATGCGGAATCTTACCTGAGTGACGGCTCGCCGCGGTTCAATGTGAATATCCGATGCGCGTTGCTCGAAGGCGTATTGCAACAGCCAGTCGACAATTTTAACCACATGTTGGTCGTTGGCATCCGCGCTATCACTGGTGCCAAGGTCTAGTAGTTGTTCAAGGTTTTGGTTGCCGGCGGGCCCTGATTTCGCGCCGCCACTGGCTTTGCTGACAGAAGCTGCAAGCTGGTAAAACTCCACAGTGTATCGGCGGATGGCTTCCGGGTTGGCGACAACGCGTCGAATGTCTTTACGAACCGCTTGGCGAAGGTTGCTTTCCCATTCCCGTTTGAACGGCTCACTGCTGGCGATCACCACGTCGTCGTCGGTGATCTCGACCGCCAGAATGCCGTGGCGCTGAGCAAAGGCGTAAGACATGACTCGGGCAATGGCCGGAGTATCAATCTTAAGTGGATCTATGTGGTAGTAGTCTTGCTGGCCCCAAGTTGCAAGCCAATGGGTTAAGCGGTCCAGATCCAGCGTACGGCCGTCGGTCTGGCTGCTCAGGCCGGCAATGGCAACCAGTTCCAGTGGGTGCCTGGGCGTTGTGTTCGTGCCCTCTGAGGCTGCCCCCAAATTTGCGGTGAGGACCTTTTCCGCATCTTGCTGACTGATTTCCTCGCTCTCGACCAGCGCAGTGCACACGTCTCTCAGGGTGAGCGTGCGATGGTGGGGCGGTGCTGGCATTGCGAGTGTTTGATCAGCCATCCTTTTTTGCCTCTCAAGTAGGGTGTATTAGGCGCTAACCGGGCGGTTCACCTTCAGGTGAATCATGGCAACCGTAAACAGCAGGAAGGTGAGTGCCGTCATGATGACCGGTCCGATAGCGCCTTCGCTAAGCCACGCTGAAACAACCGCTTGGGTGAAGTAGAAAATCAGCACAAACGACATCCAGATATAACTGCGGTTGTGGCCGCGGAATACGGGAACTATAAACGCCAGCAGAGGCAGCAGCTTGACCGAAAGCATCAGAACGATGGAAACCCCCTCAACCGGCGCCGGATAGAACGTTGTCAGAACCAGTGTAGCCAATACGGCAAGATAGAGCCCGCTGGTCACACGAGCGGTGGATTTGGCTTTGTCATTGTGAAGCATAAAAGGGTCCGAGTAGTTAACGTCGTTGACTGCGTCAGTCAGACAGTTTTTGAACCAAGCGAGCCAGCCGTTCGCCGAATGCTTGGCATAGGATTCGTTCGTGTTCGCTGAGTGCTTGTTCTGCCCCTGTACCGGCCCAGTGGGAAGGTCCGTAGGGCGTTCCACCGGTGGTGGTGTCATTCAGCGCGTTTTCTGAGTAGGGCAGGCCGCACAGTACCATTCCATGGTGTAACAGAGGCAGCATCATTGTTAATAGAGTGGTTTCCTGCCCTCCATGCAGGCTGCCTGTTGAAGTAAAGGCGCCTCCCGGTTTGCCGGCTAACTTACCGTTCAGCCACAAGTCTCCGGTGCCATCCAGAAAATGTTTGAGCGGTGCCGCCATGTTACCGAAACGGGTAGGGCTGCCCAGAGCCAAGCCGGAACAATTGGCCAGTTCTTCTCGCGTAGCATAGGGCGCGCCGGTGTCTGGCACGGCAGGTTGACTGGCCACCGTATCCGGAGAAACAGGGGGGACGGTGCGAATTTTCGCTTCCAGCCCGGTTACCCGGGAAACGCCGCGCCCAATTTGTTTGGCCATTTCAGCCGTTTGGCCATTTCGGCTGTAATAAAGAACGAGAATATAAGGGCTGAGATGGCTCATGCCTGGCTCCTGGAGAGGGCTCCGTTAAAGAATGTCGAGCACCGATTCTGGCGGTCGTCCGATGGCGGCTTTGTTGTTGGCTAGAACGATAGGGCGCTCGATAAGCTTGGGTGTGGCTATCATCGCTTGTACCAACTGCTCACGGGTCAACTCCGGGCTGTCTAAACTCTGCTCTTTGTATTCGGATTCCTTGGTGCGCATGAGCTCCCGGGGTTCACAGCCTAGCAGGTCAAGAATATGTAGTAGCTCTTGCTCTGTCGGAGGCGTCTCCAGGTAGCGTATAATCTCCGGTTCGATGCCTTTTTGCTGAAGCAGCTCAAGGGTCTGGCGTGATTTTGAGCACCGTGGGTTATGGAAAATGCGGGTTTGTTCTGTCATGGTCATGCTCGATTAACAGTCGTGATTACGGTCTGATTTGGGGCGTAGTCTAACAGGAGGAAATCCCTTGCAGTACCCTCGGTACTTGTCCATTCCACGAATCCCCTCGTCTTTATATCGCCCGCGATGGTTAGCGTTCTTGGCGCTGAGTGTAGGGTTGGCTCTGTCCGGTTGTAGCAAAGTGGAGATGGAAAAGGCCGATGGAACCCTTAAAAGCTGGGACAGTTATCGCGGGCAATGGGTGTTGGTGAATTATTGGGCTGAGTGGTGCAAGCCCTGTCTTGAAGAAATCCCTGAACTGAATCAGCTCGACAAAGCACCAGACATATCGGTGTTGGGAGTGAATTTCGATGGTGTAGAGGGTGAAACCCTGCAGGATCTGGGCGCACGAATGGGGATTGAGTACACCATGTTGGCGAAAGACCCCGCACCAGAATTTGGTTGGAATATACCGATGGCCCTTCCGGCTACTTTTGTGGTCAGCCCGGACGGCGATCTGATTGAAACTCGGTTCGGTCCGCAAACCGAAGATGACATCCGCACAGTGATCGGCAATTGAACATGGCAAATACTTTCGTACACCTGCGCGTACATTCTGAATATTCCATGGTGGATGGCCTGGTTCGGGTCAAGCCGCTGATCAATCGGGTGGCTGAGTTGGGTATGCCAGCCGTTGGACTTACCGAACAGTCCAACATGTGTTCGCTGGTTCGTTTTTACCAGGGAACCATGGGAGCAGGTATAAAACCGATCGTGGGCGCTGACCTGTGGTTGGAAAACCCGGATGAGCCTGAAAATCCGTTCCGCCTTACTTTGCTCGCGCGTGACAACGACGGCTACCTGCACCTAACGGAAATTATTTCCTTGGGCTATACCGAGGGGCAAAAATACGGCAAACCGATTGTTCGAAAAGAATGGTTGGAGGCTCGTGCTGGCGGCTTGATCGCTTTGTCGGGCGCAAAAATGGGTGACGTTGGAAAGGCATTGCTGGCGGAAAAACCGGATCTAGCCCGGGAGCGTGCGCAGTACTGGAAAAATTTGTACCCCGCTAGCTATTACCTGGAATTGCAGCGTACCGACCGGGCCGGTGATGAAGATTGTTTGCACTTGAGTGTTGAACTGGCGGCTGAGATGGGGTTGCCAGTGGTAGCGACCAACGATGTGCACTTCCTGACCGCCGATGATTTTGAGGCGCACGAAGCTCGAGTGTGCATTGGTGAAAGTCGCACCTTGGACGATCCGAGACGGGATCGCCGGTTCAGTGACCGGCAGTACCTGCGAAGCGCCGAGGAAATGATCGAACTGTTTTCGGATATTCCCGAAGCGATCGAAAATACCGTCGAGATTGCTCGTCGCTGCTCGGTAAAAGTTCGACTGGGTGAATACTTCCTGCCGAATTATCCGATTCCAGATGGTATGACCATGGACGATTACTTCCGAAAAGTGTCGGAAGAAGGTCTGGATATGCGTTTGGAATCCATCCTGAGCAAGGATGACCCGGACTACGATCAAAAGCGTGCCGCCTATGACGAACGCTTGAAGTTTGAGCTCGACATTATCATCCAGATGGGGTTCCCGGGTTACTTCCTGATCGTTATGGATTTCATCAAGTGGGCCAAAAACAACGGTGTGCCCGTTGGGCCGGGTCGTGGTTCCGGTGCCGGCTCGCTCGTTGCTTATGTGTTGTTGATCACCGACCTGGATCCGCTTGAATACGATTTGCTGTTTGAGCGATTCCTGAACCCGGAGCGGGTATCCATGCCCGACTTCGACGTCGACTTCTGCATGGAAGGCCGGGACCGGGTCATTGAATACACCGCGCAGAAATACGGCCGTGAAGCGGTGTCCCAGATTATTACCTTCGGTACCATGGCTGCGAAGGCGGTGGTGCGAGACGTGGCGCGAGTTCAGGGTAAGTCCTATGGCCTGGCAGATAAGCTCTCCAAGCTGATTCCGTTCGAAGTAGGCATGACTCTGAATAAGGCCATCGAGCAGGAGCCCCAGCTTAAAGAGTTTCTTGAGCAAGACGAAGAAGCTCAGGAAATCTGGGAGATGGCGCTCAAGCTTGAGGGTGTTTGCCGGAACGCTGGTAAGCACGCCGGGGGTGTCGTTATCGCGCCCACCAAAATCACCGACTTTTCACCCTTGTATTGCGATGACGAGGGCGGAAGCCTGGTCACCCAGTTCGATAAAGGTGACGTTGAAGAAGCCGGATTGGTGAAATTCGACTTCTTAGGTCTGCGGACTCTGACCATCATCAAATGGGCTCTTCACATGATCAACCCGCGCCGGGAAAAGCGCGGGGAGCCGGAACTCGATATAGCGACGATCCCTCTGGACGATAAAGCCTCGTTCGAAATGCTGAAGAAGGCTGAGACAACGGCCGTATTCCAGCTTGAATCACGAGGCATGAAAGATCTGATTCGGCGGCTGCAACCGGACTCGCTGGAAGACATGATCGCACTGGTAGCACTGTTCCGGCCTGGCCCGCTTCAGTCTGGCATGGTTGACGACTTTATCGACCGGAAGCACGGCCGGCAGCCGATGTCCTACCCACATCCGGATTATCAATACGAAGGCCTGAAACCAGTATTGGAGCCCACTTACGGGGTTATCCTGTATCAGGAACAGGTCATGCAGATCGCCCAGGTCATGGCGGGTTATACCCTGGGTGGCGCCGACATGCTTCGCCGAGCGATGGGTAAGAAAAAACCCGAGGAAATGGCCAAGCAGAAAGCGTTGTTTCTCGATGGTTGTGAAGAAAACGGCATCGACAAAGCACTGGCTGAGAACATCTTCGACCTGGTTGAGAAATTTGCCGGCTATGGCTTTAACAAGTCTCACTCCGCAGCCTACGCCCTGGTGTCGTACCAGACATTATGGATGAAGGCCCATTACCCTGCTGAATTTATGGCAGCGGTACTGACAGCGGATATGCAGAACACCGACAAGGTGGTCACGCTGGTCGAAGAATGCCGGAATATGAAGCTCGACCTGCTGGTGCCGGACGTGAGTCGTTCTGAGTACACTTTTACTGTTAACGATGATGGCCAGGTCGTCTACGGGCTGGGTGCCATCAAAGGTTTGGGTGAAGGCCCTATTGAAAGCGTGGTTGCAGCAGCCAAAGAAGGGGGCCCGTTTCAGGATATCTTTGACTTCGCTCGCCGGGTTGATCTGAAAAAGGTTAACAAACGTGCCATGGAGGCGTTGATTCGCGCCGGTGCGATGGACAAGCTCGGAGCGACTCGGGCTCAGCTTATGGCCAGCATTGATAAGGCTATACAGCAAGCTGGTCAACAATCTCGAAACGATGCTGTTGGCATGGTGGATATGTTCGGGGAAATGCTCGGTGGCGGAGATGACGAAGAGGTGTATGCCGACGTCGCTGGTGTCCGCGAATGGCCTGAAAAGCAGCGCCTTAAAGGTGAAAAAGACACGCTGGGCATTTATCTTACCGGCCACCCCTTCGATGAGTACGAAAAAGAGGTGCGCCGCTTTGTGCGTTCGTCGATTTCGGAGCTAAAACCCAACAAGTCCCCTCAACGAGTGGCGGGCTTGGTGGTGGCGCAGCGCACGATGAAGACTCGCACAGGTTCAACCATGTGCTTCATCACCTTAGACGATCGCAGTGCCCGAATTGAAGCGACCCTGTTTTCGGAAGCCTATTTTGAAAACCGGGAGTTGTTGCAGTCGGATCAAGTGATCGTGTTGGAAGGGCAGGTCAGCCACGACGATTACTCCGGGCAGATGAAGATGCGTGTGAGCTCGGTCACCGATGTGGCTACCGCGCGTCAGCAGTTCAGCCGAGGGATTCGATTAGCGTTGCATGCTGATCAGTTGCAAAACGGTCTACTGGATAAAATAGATGACACGCTACGGCCGTTCCGTAACGACGGCAGCCCGGTATGGATTGAGTATAGTAGCGCAGAAGCCCGCACCCGCATTGAGCTAGGAGAGTCTTGGCGTGTGCAGCCGGATGACGATCTTCTGTTTGAGCTGAAGCATTTGGTGGGCGACCAAGCTGTAGAACTGGTCTATGATTAAGACCAATGTCCGCTTTTGCTCCGCGGCAAGCACTGCTATCTTTGTCCCAAATTCTGGTTTGGGTGGGCATTTGCCCGCCTGGCAATCAAATGATGGAACATCATGAACCCTAATTACCTGGATTTCGAACAGCCGATCGCCGACCTTGAGGCCAAAATTGAAGAGCTTCGAATGGTTGGTAACGATACCGATATCAATATTACGGATGAGATCAGTCGCCTCAAAAAGAAGAGCGTTAGTCTGACCGAGAGTATTTTTTCTGATCTCAAACCCTGGGATGTAGCCCGCTTAGCTCGGCATCCTCGCCGGCCCTACACTCAGGATTATATCGATTTCATTTTTGATGATTTTGATGAGCTTCACGGTGATCGTCGCTACGCAGACGATCACGCCATCGTGGGCGGTACTGCTCGCTTGGGCAATCAGCCGGTCATGGTCATTGGGCACCAGAAAGGGCGAGAAGTGCGTGATAAAGTTAAACGTAACTTTGGCATGCCTCGCCCGGAAGGTTATCGGAAAGCTTTGCGTCTGATGGAAATGGCAGAGCGGTTCAAAATGCCGATTTTGACGTTCATTGATACCCCGGGTGCCTATCCGGGTATCGGAGCCGAAGAACGCGGACAAAGTGAGGCTATCGCATTCAACCTGGCCGTGATGTCGAGGTTGAAAACGCCGATTATTTCCACGGTCATTGGTGAGGGCGGTTCCGGTGGAGCTCTCGCTATTGGCGTATGCGATCAGTTAAATATGTTGCAGTATTCAACCTACGCCGTTATCTCGCCGGAAGGCTGCGCTTCCATTCTTTGGAAGAGTGCTGAATATGCGTCACTAGCCGCAGAAGCCATGGGTGTGACCGCCGATCGACTAAAAGAGCTGGGTGTTGCCGACAACGTGATCGAAGAGCCGTTAGGGGGCGCGCACCGGAGCCCCGAAAATATGGCCGCAACGCTGAAAGTACAGCTGGAGGCGAGCTTGGCTGAGTTATGCCGTCTTCCTCTGGATGAGTTAACTGCACGCCGCTACGAGCGTTTGACCAAGTATGAAGGCGGGCGGTAATCCCGCCCGGCATGTTGATTGGCCGAAAGACCTACTTAGGCCAATTAACACGCTCCCCGAACATTCCCGTCTCTGGGTCGCCTTTAGCGGCGGTCTAGATTCGGCGTTGTTGCTCCACGTGGTGGCGTCCTGCCATTGCGATGTGACCGCGATACATATCAATCACCAACTGCAAACAAATCATCGGCAGACAGAGCAGTTTTGTCGCGATGTTTGTGAGCGTTTGGGTGTACCTATTGTGGTTGAGCCCGTTGATGTCGCGGTCTCCGTTACAGGTGCTGGCGGCTTGGAAGAGGCCGCAAGAAACGCCCGCTATCAGGTTTTCGAGCGGCGCTTGGGCGATGGCGATTTGATCCTGATGGCTCACCATGGTGATGATCAGGCTGAAACAGTCTTGTTCCGGTTGCTGCGAGGTTCTGGAGTGAGGGGGCTTGCCGGAATGCCGGCAAGCCGCACCTTGGGGCGGGGGGACTTGTATCGGCCATGGTTGGCGGTTGGTCGTGACCGGCTGCAAGACGTGGCTGGTAGTGCAGGGCTGCGCTGGGTCGAAGACCCGAGCAATATTAGCCAAGCGTATGATCGCAACTTTCTCCGCCATGCGATCATACCCGATCTCAAAAAACGTTGGCCGAGTTTGCTGAAGCGAATGGGGCACAGTGCCGGTGCATGCAGGGAAAGCGCAGAGTTAAATCAGCGCTTAGCTGAGTTGCACTGGCAGTCTTGTTCATATAACGGTCGGCTGATCTTGGCTGAGTTACGAGAGCTGAGCGCACTCGAACAGCGAAATCTGGTGCGTTGGTGGCTGCAATTGCGTCGTTTCAAAGTACCCGCGAACGCGAGTTTGGATCAAGGTCTTGCGGATCTGCTGAGCGCGGCAGAGGATCGTGCGCCGGAAATACGAGGTGTCGGATTTAGTCTGCGCCGGTATCGAGACTATCTCTATCTCGTGCCCGATGTAATGGTACCGGAGCGGCCAATCAGTCTTTCCCCGAATAAAGTGTCGGTATGGGGAGGTTGGGAGCTCAGCTTGATACCGGATTCTCCCGCAATTACCTCAAAGAATCCCCCGCCGCCAATACGGGTATCTACGAGGCAGGGCGGAGAACGGGTGAGATTTCACCCCGAAGGTCCCTCTCGAGCGCTGAAAACGTGGCTTCAAGAACAAGGCGTTCCTTCTTGGGAAAGAGCCTTGCTGCCCTTGGTTTTCAGGCAGCGTAGCGAGGGGGATGAGTTGGTTGCGGTTGGCGATTTGTGGTGTTCTGACCAATACTCGGGAAGTGCTCCTGCAAGCGGTTGGCGATTGATTGTGGCACGGGATTTTAATTGAGTAGGTGGGGGCTTTCTGGTAGTCTGATGTCCCATCTTGAGATGAACAATCTCCCCCCTTTACCGAACCAGATAATCATGGAATCTGCATGACGCGTTATATTTTCGTCACCGGCGGTGTTGTGTCCTCTTTGGGCAAAGGTATTGCGTCTGCCTCATTGGCAGCCATCCTGGAGGCACGCGGCCTGAAGGTCACTATTCTCAAGCTGGATCCGTACATCAACGTGGACCCCGGCACCATGAGTCCGTTCCAGCATGGTGAAGTGTTTGTCACTGAAGATGGTGCTGAAACCGACCTTGATCTTGGTCACTACGAGCGTTTCATCCGTACACCGATGAGCAAGCGTAATAACTTCACTACCGGCCGGGTGTACGAGGAAGTTATCCGCAAAGAGCGTCGTGGCGATTATCTGGGTGGCACTGTTCAGGTGATTCCGCATATCACTGATGAAATTAAACGCCGCGTTATCGAGGGTGCTGCCGGTTCTGACGTGGCCATGATTGAGGTTGGCGGAACCGTAGGTGATATCGAATCTCTGCCGTTCCTCGAAGCCTGTCGTCAGCTGAAAGTGGAAGTGGGGGCTCAGCGTGCGTTGTTCATGCATTTAACGCTGGTTCCGTACATCGCTACCGCTGGTGAAATCAAAACCAAGCCAACTCAGCATTCTGTTAAAGAAATGCGCTCGATTGGTTTGCAGCCTGATATTCTGTTGTGCCGTTCTGAGCATGAAGTCGATGCCAGCTCTCGCCGGAAAATTGCTCTGTTCACCAACGTGGAAGAGCGCGCAGTCATACCGATGCAGGATGCCAAATCTATCTATGCGATTCCGCGCATGCTGCACGAATACGGGCTGGACCAGCTGGTTATTGACCGTTTCAATCTCGATGCCCGCGAAGCAGACCTGGGCGAATGGGACGAAGTTGTGGAATCCCTGATGAATCCGCAGCAAGAAGTCACCATCGCGATGGTAGGCAAGTACATGGAGCTTTTGGAGGCTTATAAGTCTCTGATCGAGTCATTGCTGCACGCTGGTATCAAAACCCGTACCAAGGTCAATATCAATTACATCGACTCCGAAGACATCGAGCGTGAGGGCACGCAAGTGCTCGAGTCTGCTGATGCGATTCTGGTGCCCGGTGGATTCGGTGAGCGTGGTGTAGAAGGTAAAATTCGCACGGTTCAGTACGCCCGTGAAAACAAGGTTCCGTACTTGGGTATTTGCCTGGGAATGCAGGTGGCCGTTATCGAGTACGCCCGCAATGTGGCCGGGTTGACAGATGCTCACAGCACAGAGTTCCGTGAGCACTCTCCGGCACCAGTTGTTGGGCTGATCACCGAGTGGCTCGACGCCAGCGGCAACACCGAAGAGCGAACCGAAGCGTCTGACCTGGGTGGTACCATGCGTTTGGGCGCTCAGGACTGCGTATTGACTGACGGCTCTACTATTGCGGCCTGTTACGGCAAGAAAACCATCCGTGAACGCCATCGTCACCGTTACGAAGTTAACAATCATTATCTGCCAAAACTGGAAGAAGCTGGCTTGCGGATCTCTGGCCGCTCCACCGATGGCCGGTTGGTCGAGGTTGTAGAAGCGCCCGATCATCCGTGGTTTGTGGCGTGTCAGTTCCACCCAGAATTTACCTCAACACCTCGTGACGGCCACCCGCTGTTCAAAGGTTTTGTTGAGGCCGCGTTGGCGAAAAAGAAAGGATCGTAAGCATGGCGAAGAGCGTGGTTAACGTCGCTGGCATTGAAGTCGCTAACGAAAAGCCGTTTGTGCTTTTTGGTGGCATGAACGTGTTGGAGTCACCAGAGTTGGCCATGGAGGTTGCAGAAGCCTTCGTGGAAGCAACCAGCAAGTTGGGCATTCCGTACGTATTCAAGGCCTCCTTCGACAAAGCCAACCGCTCGTCCGTGAATTCGTTTCGTGGCCCGGGTTTGGATAAAGGCTTGCAGATACTGGCGGACATCAAAAGCAAATTTGGTGTTCCCATTATCTCGGACGTCCACGAGCCCGCGCAGGCGGCACCTGCCGCAGAAGTGTGCGACATCATCCAGCTGCCCGCATTCTTGAGCCGTCAAACCGATCTGGTGGTTGCCATGGCCGAAACGGGCGCGGTGATTAACATCAAAAAAGCCCAGTTCCTCGCCCCTCAGGAGATGAAGCACATCATCACCAAGTGTGAAGAGGCGGGTAACGACAACATTATTCTCTGTGAGCGGGGCAGCAGCTTCGGGTATAACAACTTGGTTGTCGACATGCTGAGCTTCGGCATCATGAAGTCAATGGATGTTCCGGTGATGTTCGATGTTACCCACTCCCTGCAGATGCCGGGTGGACGCGCGGATTCCGCTGGCGGTCGTCGTGCACAAGTGACCGACTTGGCTTTGGCTGGTATGTCACAAGGACTCGCCGGTTTGTTTTTAGAAGCGCACCCTGACCCTGATCAAGCCAAATGCGACGGCCCATGCGCACTGCGCCTGAGCCAGCTGGAGCCTTTCCTTCAGCGGGTGAAAGCCGTAGATGATCTGGTAAAAAGCTTTAAACCTATAGACACCGCCTGATTGGCGGTGTCCGCACTTTGAAAGCCCGTATATTCCTGATGCCGATACGCTAGGGGTGCTTTACGGGCTCGAAGAGCGATCGACTGGAAGAGCCTGGCGAAAATTTCGTAGGCCATGGATGGCCGGAGAGAAGCGCACAGGGATGTGCTTGTAGCGGTTTTCGCCAGGCTCTTCCAGTTGATTGCTCCAGCACCGAAATTGAAAACCGGTACAGTGTTTAGAAGATAAAATCTGGAGAAATTTACGAATGACCAAGATTGCCAACATCAAAGCTCGTGAGGTTCTGGATTCACGCGGTAACCCAACCGTTGAAGCCGACGTAATTCTGGAAAACGGAACCTTGGGCCGTGCCTGTGCACCGTCTGGTGCTTCTACCGGTTCCCGCGAAGCGCTGGAACTGCGTGACGGCGACCAAACCCGTTACCTTGGTAAAGGTGTACGCAAGGCCGTTGACGCTATCAATGGTCAGATTCGTGACGCTCTAGTAGGCAAAGATTCTGCAGACCAGCGTGGTCTGGACAAGGTCATGATCGACCTTGACGGCACCGAAAACAAGGCCAACCTGGGTGCCAATGCCATTCTGGCCGTATCTCTGGCCGCCGCGAAAGCAGCTGCTGCCTCCCTGGGTAAGCCTCTGTATGAGCACATCGCTGATGTGAACGGCACGTCCGGCAAATTCTCTATGCCTGTTCCGATGATGAACATTTTGAACGGTGGTGAGCACGCCGACAACAACGTCGACATTCAGGAATTCATGGTTCAGCCAGTCTCTGTAACCAGCTTCGCTGAAGCCCTGCGCGTAGGTGCGGAAATCTTCCACAGCCTCAAGAAAGTTCTGAAAGCCAAAGGCCTGAATACAGCAGTAGGCGACGAAGGTGGTTTTGCGCCAAACCTGCCATCCAACGAAGCCGCGTTGGCTGCTATCCAAGAAGCCGTTGAGCAAGCCGGTTACGAACTGGGTAAAGATGTTACCTTGGCACTGGACTGTGCTTCTTCAGAATTCTACAAAGACGGCCAGTACCAGTTGACTGGTGAAGGCAAGAGCTTCGACTCTGAAGGCTTCGCGGATTATCTGGCTGGGTTGTGCGAGCGTTACCCAATCGTATCTATCGAAGACGGTATGGATGAAAGCGACTGGGATGGTTGGAAAATTCTGACAGACAAGCTGGGCAGCAAAGTTCAGTTGGTTGGTGATGACCTTTTCGTAACCAACACCAAAATCCTCAAGCAGGGTATCGAGAAAGGCGTTGGTAACTCCATCCTGATCAAGTTCAACCAGATCGGCAGCCTCACTGAAACTCTGGATGCTATCAAAATGGCTCAGGATGCAGGCTATACCGCGGTTATCTCTCACCGTTCCGGTGAAACCGAAGACACCACTATCGCTGATCTTGCTGTAGCGACTTGCGCTGGCCAAATCAAGACCGGTTCGTTGTGCCGTTCTGACCGTGTAGCCAAGTACAACCAGTTGCTGCGCATTGAAGGTGATCTGGAAGGTAGCGCACCTTATCGTGGCCTGATTGAAATCAAAGGCCAAGGCTAAACACTAGACTGCGGTAGACCTGATAGGGTTATTGTCAGGTAACAAAATGTTTAGGCCATCGCGTTCTGCATGAAAATTCAGACACGATGGCCTTTTTGCCCAATAAGTTGGGGCATTTTCTTGTTAATCTACCTGAGCGTCTATACTTACCCTCTGACGCAATAAAATTAACTGGTTATTTTCTGAGCTAATCTGCATGAAAACGCTTTGGGCCATTCTTGCTGTGCTGATACTCCTGCTACAGGTTCGCCTGTGGGTCGGGGAGGGTAGCTTTGCGCAAGTTTGGGCACTGGAAGAGGCGATTGCTAAGCAGCAAGCTGAGAATGCCGGGCTGGCGGCTCGGAATGACCGGCTTTATGCAGAGGTTCGTAACTTGCGTAATCAGCAGGGGGCGGTGGAAGAGCGGGCCCGCATGAACCTGGGCTTGATTCGGGACGATGAGACGTTTTTCCTCGTTGTCGAAAAGTAAGTTGTAGTTTGGGTGCTTCGAGCGCCGGGGAGTGTCTCTCCGGGAACCGCTACGAGCACTTCCATGTGCGCTTCTCTCCGGCCATCCATGGCCTACGACATTCCCGGAGAGACACTCCCCGGCGCTCTTCTAACATGGTGCGGGTTTTCCGATGAAACATTCTGATCTTTGGCTTGTGGTTCCTGCCGCCGGTATCGGCCAGCGCATGAAAGCCGAATGTCCCAAGCAGTATCTGAAAATCTCTGACCGCTTTATCCTCGATATAACCTTGTCCCGTCTGCTGGATAGCGCACCGTTTAAAGGTTGCATGGTGCCATTAAACCCACAGGATAGGTGGTGGTCCGACAGCGAGTGCGCAAAGGATGATCGCATCCAGACGTGTACCGGTGGTAAGGAGCGGGCCGACTCGGTGCTTTTTGCGCTCCATGCTCTGGAAGAGCAGGCCGATGATAACGATTGGGTGTTGGTGCACGATGCCGCGCGACCGTGTTTGCATGCTCACGACCTTTCCAATTTGATTGATACGCTGTTTGAGCATCCGGTAGGTGGGCTGCTTGCAACGCCAGTCGCAGACACTTTGAAGCTGGCTAGCAAAGGATCGGAGCCAGAGGTTCAAGAAACCGTAGATCGCAGTCAGTTATGGCGTGCGTTGACGCCGCAAATGTTCCGCTTTGGTGCTTTGCAGTCAGCGCTGGAATTGTGCCTCAAAAACGGTCATGGCGTTACGGATGAGTCCTCTGCTATGGAGTTTTCCGGTAATATGCCTCTTTTGGTGGAAGGCCGGGCGGATAATCTGAAGATTACGGTACCGTCGGATCTTGATTTGGCCGAGTTTATTCTGAACCGGCAGTAAGGTTTGCTTCCCCGTACATTCCTGTTTTGATTCGGAGATGACCATGCGTATTGGCCAGGGCTTTGATGTCCATGCCTTTTGTGAGGGCGATTTTGTCATTTTGGGAGGGGTTGAGATTCCCTTCAATCAAGGGTTAAAAGCCCATTCGGATGGCGACGTTCTTTTGCACGCGTTGGCAGATGCGCTGCTAGGAGCGGTGGCATTGGGTGATATTGGTCATTTGTTTCCGGATACCAGTGATGAGTGGGCAGGGGCTGACAGCCGCGAACTGCTGCGAACGGTGATGCAGAGAGTGCAGGATGAGGGATTTTCGGTGGTCAATATTGATACAACGATTATTGCTCAAGCTCCGAAGATGGCGCCTCATGTTGAAACGATGCGTTTGAACATCGCTGCTGACCTGGGGGTGCCAGTTAATCGGGTGAGCGTTAAGGCTACAACTAGTGAGAAACTGGGGTTCACCGGTCGGGGTGAGGGCATAGCCTGTCAGGCGGTGTGTTTGCTCGAGCCGGTGACTCTGTGAGCTCATCATCGGAAGTTTCATCACGCTGGCGTCTTGATTGGCCGACTTCTTCGGGTGGTCGGCCTGCCGCCGCGTTGCTAAAGGTGAGCGCGGTGGATTTCCGGGTGACGGAGTATCTATGGCCCGATTGTGAAGGTCTACAGGCTGAGATAGCAGGTGCCGGTGAGCATTTGTGTGTTCGGATAGAAAAAACTGGCGACAACACAGAGTACGTTGCCCGTGAGTTGTCTGTTTTGGCGGGTACGAAAGCCTTTGAGGTGGGCTTTTGTGGTTTGAAAGACCGTCACGCCGTAACGGTACAGTGGTTCAGTTTATACCGCCCGGGCATGGAGTCCGAGGATGCTGTCTTACTGTCAGCGATCGCTGAGCGCTGGCCGGTTTTGGCTCACCGCCGGCACGCGCGAAAACTTCGTCGCGGTGAGCATGAGCAGAACGGCTTCGAGGTGGTCTTGCGGGAAGTCAGCGGGAACCGGGCTCAGATTGACGCGGCGTTAAGTCTGTTAGCTGAGCGCGGCGCGCCCAATTATTTCGGTCCGCAGAGGTTTGGCCTCGCTGGCGGTAATCTGGATAAAGCGGTCACCCTTGATCCAACTCGTCTAAACCGAAAACGCGGCGGGCGCCGTGGCGGTGGCGGAAGTGCCTCGAAAAACGTATTGTACTTTTCGGCGGCACGTTCTTGGTTGTTTAATGAAGTGTTGGCGGAACGAGTCAGTGCTGGTAACTGGTTTGCACAGTTACATGGAGAGCCTTCTGAAAACGGCGAACCAACGGGCCCACTTTGGGGTGACGGTGGTACCCAAGCTGCCGAAGAGCAAGAGAAATTAGAACGAGCAGTTGTTGCGAGGCATCCGGAGTTTGAACAGCTTTTTGCAAGCACACGTATGAAACCGGAACGTCGCGCGTTGGTCACTCGGGCTGTTCAGTTGCGCTGGGAATGGATTGAAGAGAATACTTTGCGGCTTCATTTTTTACTGCCGCCAGGTCAGTACGCAACGACTGTGTTGGGTGACGTATTTGAGCTGAAGGACATGAGCCTCAGCCGTGATAATAAGTAATAAGCGAGCTAGCTGGAGATCATTTTGCGAATACTACTGTCTAACGATGACGGCGTTCACTCGCCGGGCTTGGTGGCTTTGCATGAAGGGCTGCAGGGCTTGGGGGAACTGGAGGTCGTTGCGCCGGACCGGGATCATAGTGGCGCCAGTAACTCTTTGACTTTGAGTCGTCCGCTGACTGTTGAAAAACACCCTAACGGATTCCAGTCTGTTGACGGCACGCCCACGGATTGCGTTCATCTGGCGGTCAACGGCCTGTTCAGTCGCCCTTTCGATCGTGTGGTTTCGGGCATTAATACGCACGCCAACCTCGGCGACGACATTATCTATTCGGGTACAGTCGCAGCAGCCACTGAAGGGCGCCATCTTGGGTTGCCCGCGATTGCCGTTTCTTTGGTGAACGAGGGGCGTTTTCATTACGAAACCGCCGCGCAGGTTGTTCGTTGTTTACTTGAAAATCCTCATACATTAACCCTGGGGCCCAGATCCATACTCAACGTCAATGTGCCCGATGTGCCTTGGGAGGAGCTCGCCGGTTTCTGTATCACCCGTTTGGGGCATCGTGAGCGTGCTGAGGGGGTTGTTCCGGTGACCTGCCCGAGAGGTAAGAAACGTTACTGGATAGGGGCCGCAGGCCGTGGTGGCGATGCTGGACCGGGAACCGATTTCTATGCGATCAGTAAAAAGTGTGTGTCGATTACGCCTGTGCATACTGATATGACCCGTCACGCAGCGCTTCCTGAACTCAAGGGCTGGCTGGATGGATTGGACGGAGTCGAGGTTGTCGATCAATGAACGCACAGATCGAAGGTATTGGAATGACTTCCCGGCGTACGCGGATGCGCCTTGTTCAACGGTTGCGGGAATCGGGCATTGAATCCGATCGGGTACTGGAAGTAATCGGGCAAATTCCCCGGCATATTTTTCTCGACGAGGCGTTATCGCACCGGGCTTATGAAGACACGGCGCTGCCGATAGGTTATAGCCAAACGCTATCACAGCCTTATATCGTTGCCCGTATGACAGAACTGCTTTTGGCTCACGAACCGATCAGGGTGTTAGAGCTAGGCACGGGGTCTGGCTACCAAACGTCGGTGCTCTCCCAGCTGTTTAAAGAAGTTTACAGTGTTGAGCGCATTCGTCCTTTGCAAGAGCGGGCTCGCGATAGGCTTCGTCAACTGAATGTACGGAACGTTATGCTCAAGCACGCCGATGGCGGGATGGGGTGGCCAGACCGAGGGCCCTTCGATGGCATTATCGTCACCGCGGCGCCAACTGATGTGCCTAAAGAATTACTGGATCAACTTGCCGATGGTGGAGTTCTGATTGCGCCAGTGGGTGAGCACGACCAAGTGTTAGTGGAAATTGTCCGCAAGGGCGATAACTTTGAGCGCCGAGAACTGGAGCCGGTAAAGTTTGTTCCCCTTTTGGGTGGAGTGGTTCGTTGATGTCCGATGTGAATGAGCATAGTCGAACCCATCATCCGGTCGGTATTTTTTTTAGAGGCATGGCGATGGGAGCTGCGGATATCGTTCCCGGTGTCTCCGGCGGGACCATCGCCTTTATCACAGGCATCTACTTTCGGTTGTTGGAGGCCATCAGTGCCGCCCCTGTCGCTTTTGTCCGACAGCTAGTCCGTGGCGATTTTTTGGGCTTCTGGCGAGCCATTGATGGCTTTTTTCTGATTTCGTTGCTGGCGGGTATCCTGACTAGCATCGCCGGCTTGGCATCGCTTATTACCTGGCTGTTAGACCAGCACCCCATTCTAATCTGGAGCTTTTTCTTCGGTTTGATTGTCGCGTCGGTTTGGCATGTTGGCCAACAGGTAAAGCATTATTCGACGGTGTTGTTGGTTCCTTTGCTCGCGGGGGCGGTTTTTGCCTGGTGGGTAACCACTTTGCCTGCCAGTGAAGTTGACCCTTCTGCATTAGCCTTTCTCGGTGCTGGGGCCCTCGCTATTTGTGCCATGATCTTGCCGGGTATTTCTGGCAGCTTTCTGTTGCTGATTATTGGTATGTATGCGCCGGTCCTTTCGGCCATAAAGACGGCTGCGATCGGCGATTTGGCTGTGTTCATGGTAGGTTGCCTGATCGGCCTGTTGTCAGTAGCTCGGCTCATCACTTTAGCTTTCAAGCACGCTCATGACACCGTGTTGGCCTTGTTAACCGGATTTATGATCGGAGCACTGGTGAAGGTTTGGCCGTGGCAGGAAACCTTGAGCTGGCGAACCAACAGTTCCGGGGAGAAGGTGCCGTTAACCCAGTTGCCTGTGAGCCCCGATACCTGGGCTATGCTTTACGATCAGGAACCGTTAGTGGGCTTGGCAACGCTGATGGCCTGTGTGGGCTTGATGTTTGTTGTAGGGCTCGAAATAGTGGGGCGTCGGCGCACTGGTGCCCAGAATTGAGTAGCTTGTCGAACGATAAATGTTACTTGGCGTACAAAAAACGTGTTCCGGAAGGTAACAAACCTGAGTCAGCAGTAACTTGGAATCACTGCCGAAACGTGCAATATATTAAAAGGTTAGTCCTGAAACATAAGAATGTGCGTGCAGCACGTCCAGTTTCTTAGATGGATGCATTATAATCAGGTGTTGGCTTATTTGTGATTTCTAATATCAGGCGCCACTATACAGCGAGCCCCAAAAAGCACCGCCCAATAGGCGGTCGCTCAGGGGGTGGCCGTTCGCGAACAAGCTACCTGCCGACCATTCTGATCTTTCTCCTTTCTGCGATTTTTCTTTCCGGTTGTAATACTGCTGCCATCTATAACGACGATCGTTATAACCCACCAGTTTATTGGGGAAGTCATGTAGTGAAAGGCGGTGAAACCTTGTATGGCATCGCTTGGCGCTATGGCCGGGATTATCGTGAGCTGGGGGATGCCAATGGCTTGAGGCCGCCTTGGAATATAAAAGCGGGGCAGGTGCTCAGACTGGATCGGAAGGGAACAATTAGGCACAGGGCCGATTCGTCGGCCCAGAGCCGCCGAAAGCCGGTCACGAAACCTTCGGCATCGAGAACCTCGCCGAGAAAAGCTGATTCAGTAAAGGGGGTATCTAAAGCCCCTACGGTTCGGAGTTCCAGGTCGAAAAATAGCCAGAGCGTGGCGAATATCAAGTGGCGGTGGCCGCATGCTGGCACTGTAATTGCTTCGTATTCTACGTCGGGGAAAGTCAACAAAGGCATTGATATTGTTGGCCAACCCGGGGATGCTGTTAGAGCAGCAGCAGATGGGAGTGTGGTGTATGCCGGGGACGGGTTGCTTGGTTACGGTAACCTCATTATCGTAAACCACAACGCACACTATTTGAGCGCCTACGCACACAACCGCAAGATTTTAGTGCAAGAAGGAGAGGGAGTAAAAGCAGGGCAGGCAATTGCTGAACTGGGCAGTAGCGGAACGGACAAGCCGATGTTGCATTTTGAAATTCGAAAAAATGGCAACCCGGTGGACCCCTCCCGATATCTGCCGAGACGTTAGGATAAGGTTCCCGAAGGGAGCCGGGATGTACCAAGAAGTAAAACAAGAAAAACGGCAACGGAAATTGCCAACTGAAACGTTAATATCCTGAATTGAAGCAAAATCGATGGGCCCGAGATAATAAAAAGAGGTATCGGGCGATCACAGGATTATTGAGAGGCGGGATGCATCATGTCACTAGCACAAGAAGACGTCATTGATCGCGTAGCAGAAGTAGACGAGTTGGACGAGTCGATGTTGACCGAAGGTAAGCCCGGCAAAGCGCCAGCTACCAAACCGGCAGTCGATAAAGAAGATGGCCTTACTTACCGCGGGAAGTTTCTTGCTTCCCAAAAACAGCTAGACGCAACACAGCTATACCTAAACGAAATTGGTTTTTCCCCCCTACTGACTCCCGAAGAAGAAGTGTACTTCGCACGCCTGGCTCGCAAGGGTGAGGAGTCTGGTCGCAAGCGCATGATTGAAAGTAACTTGCGGTTGGTGGTTAAAATTGCCCGGCGCTATGTTAATCGTGGGCTCACGCTTCTGGATTTGATCGAAGAAGGTAACTTGGGTCTTATAAGGGCGGTTGAAAAGTTTGACCCGGAGCGTGGGTTTCGATTTTCGACCTATGCAACTTGGTGGATTCGCCAGACAATCGAACGGGCGATCATGAACCAGACCCGAACGATTCGCTTGCCCATTCACGTAGTAAAAGAGTTGAACCTTTATTTGCGTGCGGCGCGGGAGCTCACTCAAAAGCTGGACCACGAACCAACGGCTGAAGACATCGCCCAGTTAGTGGATAAGCCAGTCAAAGACGTTAAACGCCTGCTCGGACTTAACGAACGGGTGGCCTCCATGGATACGCCTCTCGGCGCCGGAAGTGACAAATCGCTTCTGGATACCGTGGCAGACGAAGGGGCGTCGGACCCCTCTGATGTATTGCAAGACAATAACATGAGCTCGTGTCTCGAGAATTGGATCGACCAGCTGAGTGACAAGCAGCAGGAAGTGTTGTCACGCCGCTTCGGTTTGCGTGGTTATCCGATCAGTACTTTGGAAGAAGTGGGCCAAGAGATCGGTTTGACACGAGAGCGTGTTCGTCAGATTCAAGTGGAAGCCCTGCGCCGTTTACGAGAAATCCTTGAAAAAGAAGGTCTTTCTAGTAACCTATTGTTTGAATAGGTTGCGCTCGATCTAAGGCGATAGAGAGCCGGCCATGGAAACGTGGCCGGTTTTCTTTATGGGCACCAGCAAATGAGAACCAGGTGCCGATGATGAGTTCAGCTTCATTGCTAGAATGTGGACTCGGTTGTAGGCCGGGTGTCGGCCTCGAAAGAACACGTTCGACAATAATGATTGAAGGAAAGGACGATGAAGAAGACTCTTACAACAGGATTTGCCTCTTTGCTTCTGGCGGGGGCATTGGTAACCCCCGTGCACGCTCTCGAAGTGGCTGGCGTTGATATTCCGGATACCTACACCGCAGCGGGCCAGGAGCTTCAGCTGAATGGTGCAGGCACTCGTTCGAAATTTTTTATGGACCTCTATGTGGGTGGTCTATACGTTCAAAACAAAATCAGCGATGGCAGCGCGGTTATAAACGCTGACGAGCCGCAGGCCATTTCTTTGCACATTATTTCAGGCATGATTACGAGTGATCGAATGACTGAAGCAACGATGGCTGGCTTCGAAGCCGCAACCGATGGTGATCTGTCTTCTATCCAGTCCGATGTTGATCAGTTCTTGGGTGTATTCAAAGACGAAATCAAAGAGGGCGATGTTTTTGAATTGGTATACGTTCCTGACAGCGGTGTTCAGGTGCTCAAGAATGGAGAGCAGAAAGACACCGTGGGAGACTTCGAATTTAAAAAAGCGTTGTTTGGAATTTGGTTGTCAGATGAACCTGCTCAGAAAGACCTGAAAGCAAAGATGCTTGGTAAAAGCTAGGTGCAGCTCGGGTAAGAAAGGCAAAAAAAAACCGGCTGTTGCCGGTTTTTTTTTGCCTGAGATAAGGTTCTGCACCGCTTATTGGTAATCTCGTTTCTGTTTAAATTCACAGAGATCTTCAATCAAACAGGCGCCACATTTTGGTTTTCTGGCGACACATGTGTACCGGCCGTGGAGAATGAGCCAGTGGTGCGCATCCATCAAGAACTCTTTGGGGATTAGCCGCAGCAATCGGTTTTCAACTTCCAGTACAGTTTTACCTGGTGCGATGCCCGTGCGGTTGGAAACGCGGAAAATGTGGGTGTCTACCGCCATCGCGGGTTGCCGGAACGCGGTGTTCAGAACCACATTAGCGGTTTTTCGGCCGACACCGGGCAGGGCTTCGAGGTTTTCACGATTGTCGGGGACTTCGCTATGGTGTTTGTCGATAAGGATTTTGCAGGTCTTAATCACGTTTTCGGCTTTGCTGTTAAACAGGCCGATGGTTTTAATATATTCCTTCAAGCCTTCAACGCCAAGCGCGTAAATCGCCTCTGGCGTATTGGCCACTGGGTATAGTTTGTCGGTGGCTTTATTCACGCCAACATCGGTGGCCTGTGCCGATAGAATAACCGCAATCAACAACTCAAAGGAGGAGCTGTAGTTTAGCTCCGTTGTCGGGTTAGGGTTTTCGTCCCTGAGCCGGGTAAAAATTTCGATGCGCTTATCTTTGTTCATGATGTTCCTGAAATAGAGCCCTGCACAAAAATTAGGAAATACTGCCGGTTACGCGAACCCGTTTGCTGCCTGCTTCAGCTTGCTCAGGCGCTGCGGCGAGCCGCTTTTCTTGCAAGCGCTGATCAATGCCATTCTTAAGCGCAATAAGAAGCCCCAAACCAACGAATGCGCCCGGAGGCAGGACCATAAACAGCATGTCAGGGTATTGCTCGAAGGGGCGGATGGTCCAGTTTGCGGCCGCCGGCCCTAATAGCAGGTGCATGTCCGCAAACAGCGTACCCTGGCCGAGCAATTCCCGCATACCGCCGAGAACGATCAATACTAGCAAGAAACCTAGCCCCATCATGGCACCATCAAGCAGAGCGGGCAGCGGGGCGTTTTTGGAGGCAAATGCATCCGCGCGGCCAAGGATGGCGCAGTTGGTGACAATTAGTGGAATGAATATCCCGAGAATCTGGTAGAGCTCATAGGTGAATGCCTGCATCAGCAATTCGGCGCAGGTTACGAACGAGGCGATGATCATCACGAAAGCCGGAAGGCGGACTGACTCGCCAACAAAATTACGGATCAGAGATACCGACAAATTAGAGCCGATCAGTACCAGTAAGGTTGCAAGGCCCAAGCCGATGGCGTTGACAACCGTGCTGGTGACGGCCAGAAGAGGGCAGAGCCCGAGCACTTGAACCAAGGCAGGGTTGTTGGTCCAGAGGCCGTCTTTGATGATCTCAGAGGAAGTTTTAGTGGCCATAATCACGAATGCTCCGCAGAGTTGAATTCACCCGCAATGACTTCGGGGCGCTGCGTTTTAGGAGCGCCTGGTGAGCCTTCCTTCAAGCGCTCCCGAATGTCTTGTCGGTGTTTCCGGAAGTAGATCAGCGATTTTTGAACGGCTTTCACGATAGCCCGGGGCGTGATGGTGGCACCGGTGAACTGATCGAAGACGCCGCCATTCTTTTTGACGTTCCAGAGTTTTGGGCGCGGATTTTTGAGGGAGCGCCCTTCGAAGTTGTAAACCCAGTCTGATTTGCGAGTTTCTATCCGGTCACCAAGCCCCGGTGTTTCCCGGTGATTGGTGACCCGAACGCCCAAAACTTCGCCATTCATATCAATGCCAACCAGTAAGCGGATATCCCCCGAGTAACCATCCGGAGCCGTCGTGGGCATGATAATCCCGACCGGCTGACCGTCGCGCCGGGCGACCCATACAAATACAGGTTCCTGATTGGGTTGCTGGGCACTGGATGGTAGCGCTACCACATCCTTAAGTAAGTCGTTATCGTGCTGGTTTTCCGGGATGATTTCGAACAGTGCTTTGGCTTCTGCGCGTTCAGCTTGTTCGATAATCCGGTCTTTAGTAATGCCTTGGGTCAGCGCGATGGTCCCACCTGTAATGACGGCAAACAGTCCCAAGCCGGTAGCGCTTCGGCGAATGGAGGTCATCATTGCATTCATGACTTGGCTCCGTTCTTACTGGGCAGGCCTCTGCGTGACTTGTGGTGGCCATAGGTGCGCGGCGGTGTGTAATGATCGATAAACGGCACTGCAAAGTTCATTAAGAGCACGCTAAAGGCGACCGCATCCGGGTAGTTGCCCCAAGTTCGGATCAGATAGATCAGAATGCCGATGCAGGCACCGTAGATCAACTTGCCTTGATGGCTAGTGGCGGCAGAAACGGGGTCCGTAGCGATGAAGAACGCACCGAGCATGGTGCCACCGGCTAATAGATGAAGTTGTAAAGGGGCGTACTGGTCGGCGTTGCTGCCAAACGCGAGGCTCATAATGCCAACGCCGGCAAGGAAGGCGACAGGAACGTGCCAGGTAATGATTTTCAAGCCGATAAGGATCAATCCGCCGAGGAGAAAGGCTAAGTTAACCCATTCCCACCCCCGGGCGACCTGGTCACCAAAGGTAGGATGCTGAAGCACTTCAGCGGCCGTGTGCGTGGCTATTTTGTGCTTGTACTCATCCAGTGGTGTTGCCATGGTCCAGCCATCAATAGCGGTTTGGCTGGCGGAAAAAATAGTCGAGAGTGTCTCGCTAAGCCCCGGCGCGCCAGCCCAAAGGGTGGCTGGCTGGGCCCAGTTTGTTGTCATGGCCACCGGAAATGACACCAACACCAGGGCATACCCCACCATGGCTGGGTTGAACGGGTTTGAACCAAGCCCACCGTATAACTGCTTTGCCACGACAATAGCGGTAATCACGGCAACGCCCGACACCCACCAAGGTGCGAGCTGGGGAAGGGACAAACCCAGCAACAAGCCGGTTACCGCTGCGGTATTGTCACGGAGGAAAAAGCCAATCGGCTTGTTGCGCATCTTGAGAATGGCTGCTTCGGTCGACATGGCAAGTGCCACACACCAAATAACATTGATCAAATTACCCCAGCCAAAGAATAACGTCTGTGCGAGCAAGCCCGGAAGCACCGCCAGAATGACCCAAAGCATCACGCGAGACGTTGGGCGAGCTTTGTGGGCGTGGGGTGAAGACTGTTGGATTAATGCCATGAACGATCAGCCTGAAATAAGTTATTCGGACGACGGAGTTTCGGGTTCAGCCGGGACATGCTTGCGAGCTTCGGCGAGTGCGTCTTTTGCACGCTTGACGCGGTCATGGTTTTTGGCAACCGCACGCTCCAGCTTGTCTACGTTATCGGCTTGTTCAGCTTTTGCTTCGTTCAGCATCCCTTGCATCGTATTCAGCTTGGCTTCGGCTTGGGTTACCTGTTTCTCCAGAGTTTCGAGGTCGGGTTGTTCCTGAACGGCTGAGGATTCCGCTTTCGTTTGTGCTGCTTTGGCCTTTTTGCGTTCCAACGCCTGTTGCACCAAGGCCGCTTTGGCTGAGCGGTCGTCAACGACCTCGCTGTCAGCGGCGGCCTGTTCGGCTTCGGCCTTCTTTTTCGCCTGCGCTTCGGCAGCCGCCTTTGCGCGTTCTTTGCGGCGCTGTTCTTTTTCTTGTTGTTCCCGTTCAAGACGCGCCTGGCGCGCTTCGAACCGCTCTCTTGCCCTGTCAGATTTGAGCTGTTCTTCGCGCTGGGTCCGAATTTCGCCTTTGGCAAAGCGGTAGTACTGCACCAAGGGAATCGAGCTTGGGCAAACGTATGAACAGGCACCGCATTCGATACAATCGAACAGGTTAAGGTGCTCGGCTTTCTCGAACTCTTCGGCCTTCGAGTACCAGAACAACTGTTGAGGTAACAATTCCATCGGGCATGCTTCTGCACATTCGCCACAGCGAATACAGGGCTGCTCGGGGGGCGGAGCCTGCAACTCTTGTGCTGTAGCCGCGATCACACAGTTGGATGTTTTTACGATCGGAACCGAGTCGGTGGTGAGTGTGTAACCCATCATAGGACCACCTTGCACTAACCGGTTAAGTAAATTCGTTTGCAGGCCGGCTTCGGATAGCAGCGCTCTGACCGGTGTGCCAAGCAGGGTGTCGAAGTTGCCGGCTTCCTGAACTGCGTCACCGGTGATGGTCACGATTCGTGAGATCAGCGGTTTGCCTTCAAGGATCGCGCGGGAAACTGCGACTGCTGTGCCCACGTTTTGGCACATCACGCCAATGTCTGCAGGAATGCCACCGCTGGGCACTTCCAGGCCGGTCAGAATCTGAACTAGCTGTTTCTCACCGCCAGAAGGGTACTTGGTCGGGATCACCGAAACTTCGATTTGGGTGCCTTGAATCGCTTCGCGCAGGGCGGCAATCGCTTCCGGCTTGTTGTCTTCGATACCAATAACGCAGCGGGATGGCCGGAGAATCCAAGCCATGACTTGCATGCCGGATACCACTTCGGCAGCGCGCTCACGCATGGTCATGTCGTCAGCGGTAATGTACGGCTCGCATTCCGCACCATTGAGAATCAGCGTTTCGACTTTACGATCACGGGGTGGTCTTAATTTGATGGTGGTCGGGAAGCCCGCGCCACCCATGCCAGATATTCCCGCGTCGCGGATCAGTTGCAGCACCTCGTCGCGATCGTGTTTCTGATAGTTTTCGACGGGATACAGGTCTGCCCATTCATCTTTGCCGTCTGGCTGCAGGATCACGCACAGATCCGACATGCCTGATGGGTGAGGAACGGGCCGCAGTTCAATAGCTTGGATGATGCCAGATGTTGGTGCGTGAACTGGCACGCCCATGCCAGCCGTTACATCGCCAATTTTCTGTCCCTTAAGAACCCGGTCGCCCTCGCTGACCATCGCCTCGGCCTGCACGCCAATATGCTGCTGTAAAGGCAAGATCAAACGTTCAGGAATGCCCGCCGTCCGGATCGGGCGGCGGGTCGATTGAATTTTGTTTTCAGGCGGATGAATGCCGCCTGAAAAATCCCACAACTGGCTCATCAGACAGTGGCTCCCTGGCGGTCAGTGGCGATGATGCTTGGTGCTGGCGGTGTCCAGGTACGTATATCTGCTTCAACGGTGATCATGTCGATGCAGTCTACCGGGCAGGGCTCAACGCACAGGTCGCAACCTGTACATTCGCTTTCGATCACGGTGTGCATGTGTTTGGCTGCGCCGAGAATGGCATCGACCGGGCACGCCTGAATACATTTGGTGCAACCAATGCATTCGTCTTCCCGGATCACGGCAACGCGAACGGCTTGTTCGGCTCCGTGTTCGGCATCCAGAGGCTGAGGCTCCACATCGAGCAGGTCTGCCAGTGCTTTGATGGTACTTTCACCGCCCGGGGGGCATTTGTTGATGGCCGCGCCGTCAGCGATCGCATCGGCATAGGGGCGGCAACCCGGATAGCCACACTGGCCGCATTGAGTTTGGGGCAGAAGAGAGTCGATCTGATCGACGAGAGGATTGCCTTCAACTTTAAAACGCTCAGAGGCAAAACCGAGCAGTCCGCCAAACACCAGCGCCAGAGTAAGCAGTACGGCAACAGCAATCAGGAAGCTAATCCACATAATGCGTGCTCCTTAAACCGCAACCAGGCCAGTAAAGCCCAGAAATGCCAGTGCCATGAGGCCTGCGGTGATCAGACCGATGGACGCTCCGCGAAACACGACGGGGACATCGGATACAGCAATACGTTCACGCATCGCTGCAAACAGTACCAATACCATAGAAAAGCCAGCCGCCGCACCAAAGCCGTAAAGAACAGACTCGATAAAGTTGTTGTTCTTGTTGATGTTCAGCAAGGCAACACCCAGTACCGCGCAATTAGTGGTGATCAATGGTAAGAAAATACCGAGAACCCGGTACAGCAAAGGGCTGGTTTTGCGCACAACCATCTCGGTGAACTGAACCACGACGGCAATCACCAGAATGAAGGTTATGGTGCGCAAAAACGCCAGATCCAGTGGCTCCAACAAGTAGGTGTAGGCCAGATAACTGCAAACAGACGCCAATGTCAGCACAAAGGTAGTTGCCAGCGACATGCCCATGGCGGTTTCCAATTTTCCGGAAACCCCCATGAAAGGGCATAGCCCGAGGAACTGAACCAGCACGAAGTTGTTTACCAAGATCGTACTGACCAAAATAAGCAAATACTCTGTCATCGGGAGCGTCTCTGCCTGTTGCTGCTTACATCACCCGCATGCCCGGCGTCGCGCCGGAATCGGGGGACAGAATAAAAATGTCTTTACCGCCGGGCCCTGCGGCCAGAACCATGCCTTCAGACATGCCAAACTTCATCTTTCGTGGCTTCAGGTTTGCAACCATCACCGTTAGGCGGCCTTCGAGTTCTTCCGGTTTGTAGGCAGACTTAATACCCGCAAACACGTTGCGTTCGCCATGTCCCACGTCAAGAGTCAGTCGGAGAAGCTTGTCGGCACCTTCCACATGCTCGGCCTTGACGATTTTCACCACTCGCAGATCGACCTTCGCGAAATCGCCGAATTCGATTTCATCCGCGATGGGTTCCAGATCAGACGCGGGCGCCTGCTGCTGGCCGGTGGCGGCGGGCATTTCTTCCTTGGAGGCGTCCAGCATTTTCTCAACATGGGCCATATCGACACGGCTCATCAGAGGTTTGAACTTGTCGATGCCGTGATTTTCCAGCAGATTCGCCCGCTCATTCCAGGTCAGGCGATCATTCAAGAACGATGCGGAAGCCTTGGCTGTTTCTGGCAATGCCGGTGTTAGATAGGTCATCAGCAGACGGAACATGTTGATCGCATTGGTACAGATCGCCTGCAGTTTATCGTCCTGACCTTCTTGTTTTGCAATGATCCAAGGCTGTTCGTCGTTCACGTACTGGTTGGCAATGTCGGCCAACTCCATGATCCGACGCATCGCACGGCCAAATTCGCGGGTTTCGTAAAACTCGGCAATTTGCTCGCCAGCGTCGATGAATTCTTGCAGTTTTTCTTTCTCAGTCACTTGGCCGAGCTGACCATCGAAGTGTTTGGTGATGAAACCGGCGCTGCGGCTGGCGATATTCACCACCTTGCCAACGAGGTCAGAATTCACACGCGCTGCGAAGTCTTCAAGGTTCAAGTCCATATCATCAACGCCACCGGTAAGCTTGGCGGCGAAGTAATAGCGCAAATATTCTGGGTTTAAATGATCCAAATAGGTGCGAGCCATGATGAAGGTGCCACGAGACTTCGACATCTTTTTACCGTTAACGGTGACAAAGCCGTGCGCCCAAACCGCGGTTGGCGTGCGGAAACCGGCATCGTGCAGCATCGATGGCCAGAATAAAGCGTGGAAGTTGATGATGTCTTTACCAATGAAGTGATACACCTCGGCCGTGGAATCTTTCTTCCAGAAGTGTTCGAAATCGATACCTTCACGGTTACACAGGTTTTTGAAACTGGCGAGGTAGCCAATTGGCGCGTCCAGCCAGACATAGAAAAACTTGCCCGGTGCGTCCGGAATTTCAAAACCGAAGTAGGGCGCATCACGGCTGATGTCCCATTCCTGAAGCCCTGCATCCAGCCATTCGGCCAGCTTGTTGGCCACTTGTGGCTGCAGAGCGCCACTGCGAGTCCACTTGCTCAGAAAATTGTGGAACTCCGGCAATTTGAAGAAGTAATGCTCAGACTCTTTCTCAACCGGCGTGGCGCCAGAAACGGCCGAGCGAGGATTGATCAGCTCTGCGGGGGTGTAAGTAGCGCCACAGGCTTCACAGTTATCGCCGTATTGATCGTCTGTCTTGCATTTCGGGCAGGTACCCTTAATAAAACGGTCTGCCAGAAACATCTCTTTCTCGGGATCAAAAAACTGCTTGATCTTGCGAGTCGCGATGTTGCCGTTGGCTTGAATCTGACGGTAGATGTATTCGGAGAAATATTGGTTTTCTTCCGAATGGGTTGAGTAATAATTGTCGAACTGGATGTGGAAACCAGAAAAATCTTCCTGATGCTCCTGACGAATCCGGTCAATTAACTGCTCAGGCGTAATACCTTCACGCTCGGCACGCAGCATGATCGCGGTACCGTGGGCATCGTCGGCGCAAACGTAATAGCAGTTGTGGCCACGCATTTTCTGGTAGCGCACCCAGATATCAGTCTGAATGTATTCCAGCAGGTGCCCAAGATGGATGGGCCCGTTGGCGTAGGGCAGAGCGCTGGTAACCAGAATGTCGCGCTGTTGATTGCTCGCTTGCGTCATGGTGATGTCCGAACCTTATGTTGATACGGGATGGAAAGCCAAACAGGGTTTTGAAGACAATCAGAATTGATTGTTCCAGACGAAGACCCCATATGGTCAGAAACGGCCACAGATGATACCTTCCAAGCCATCAATTTTCACCTGCATTCAGGGTGATAAGCATATTCCGGAGACCCCGATGACCCAGATCACCCAAAAGGCACTCGAAGACGCCGTACGCGAATACCGTGACCCGTACTTGAACAAAGACCTGTATGAACTGGGCGCGGTGAAAAATCTGACGGCAGACGAGCAGGGAAATGTCACCTTGATGCTCGAACTGCCATACCCCTCAAAGGGAATTGCTGGCGGCTTGAAACAAATCGTCGCCAATGCCATTGAGTTCGTTGACGGCGTAGAAAGCGCCGAAGTGCACGTGGCACAAAAAATCCACGCCTGCAAAATCAACAAAGAAATTGCCACTGTCCCTGGCGTGAAAAACATCATCGCCGTCGCCTCCGGCAAAGGCGGGGTCGGAAAATCTACCACCGCCGTCAACCTGGCATTGGCGCTACAGGCTGAAGGTGCCCGGGTAGGCATCCTCGATGCCGACATCTACGGCCCCAGCATCGGCATGATGCTTGGCGTACCGGAAGGCAAGCGCCCCGACGTGCGCGAAAACAAATACTTCGTACCCATGCAGGCCCATGGCTTACAAGCCAACTCCATGGCCTTCGTCACCACCGACAAGACCCCCATGGCCTGGCGTGGCCCCATGGTCAGCGGTGCCGTCATGCAACTGCTGCAACAAACCTTATGGGATGAGCTCGACTATCTCGTAGTTGATATGCCCCCGGGCACCGGCGACATCCAGCTGACCCTCGGCCAAAAAGTCCCGGTCACCGGCACCGTCATCGTCACCACCCCGCAAGACATCGCCTTGCTGGACGGTAAAAAAGGCATCGAAATGTTCCGCAAAGTGGACATCCCGGTGATCGGTGTTATCGAAAACATGAGTGTCCACATCTGCAGCAACTGCGGCCACGAAGAACACCTGTTCGGCTGCGAAGGCGGCGCACGCATCGCGGAAGAATACGACACCACCTTGCTGGGCCAGCTGCCCCTGCACATGACCATCCGCGAACAAACCGACAGCGGTTCGCCAACCGGCGTTGCCGAGCCGGATTCTGAAGTGGCACGCCGCTACCGCGATATTGCTCGGAGGGTAGGTGCGGAGCTGTCCACTAGGGAGCGGAATCTAGGCGGAACGATTTCCAGTGTTTCGGTAGTTGAGCCATAAAAACCAGAGGCTTATTGGAACAGCTTTCACCAAAGTTTGAACGCGGAATCGGGCACGCCTTCCAAAAATGTCGTAGGCCATGGATGGCCGAAGAGAAGCGCACATGGATGTGCTAGTAGCGGTTTTTGGAAGGCGTGCCCGATGCCGCAGTCGCCTGAGTTAGATCTTTTGACAAGGCCGCTCTCGCAGCTGAGATCACCAAATCCAAAAGCGTGACTGATAAAAGCCCAAGCCTTCGACACAACCCCAAGGACAAGGTAAACTACGCCCCAATTTTTCCCAGCTGGAAACGAGAATTCCCCATGAGCATAAAGTCCGATAAGTGGATCCGCCGGATGTCCGAAGAGCACGGCATGATCGAACCCTTCGAAGCCGGGCAAGTTCGTGAAAACGAAAAAGGCCGCGTCATTTCCTACGGCACCTCAAGCTACGGGTACGACGTACGTTGCAGCAACGAATTCAAAATCTTCACCAACGTACACAGCGCCACCGTAGACCCGAAGAATTTCGACGAAAACAGCTTCGTCAACGTCACCAGCGACGTCTGCATCATACCGCCGAACAGCTTCGCACTGGCGCGTACCGTTGAATACTTCCGCATCCCTAGAAGTGTGCTCACCATCTGCCTCGGCAAAAGCACCTACGCCCGTTGCGGCATCATCGTCAACGTAACCCCGCTGGAACCGGAATGGGAGGGTCAGGTGACTCTGGAGTTTTCCAACACCACCAACCTGCCAGCGAAAATTTACGCCAACGAAGGCGTCGCCCAGATGCTATTCTTCGAATCCGATGAAATGTGCGAAACCAGCTACAAAGACCGTGGCGGAAAATACCTTGGCCAGACAGGCGTGACCCTGCCGCGGACATGAACGCCAACCAGTTTTTGAAAGCCGTTTCACAACTGCAGGGCTGGCGCGAATGCGCCTACCTATTGGCCCTTGCCGAGCGCGCCTTCCCCAACTACGCTCTGTTCGCAGACGCAGTAGGCATGAAAAGCGGTGGCAAAATGCGCCAACTGCTTGATCTTGCTTGGGGAACCTTGCAGCTGGACACCTCTGAAGCTGCGATCCCACAATTGCTTAGCAAACTCGAAACTCTAAGCCCGAACGTCGATGAATTCGATGCCTATGGTGTGTACCCGGCTTTCGATTTCTGTCAGTTGCTTGAGCAAGCCCTGCTGAATCGCCTGAACCCGAACAAGCACCGGGCAACCGACGCTTCGCAATTGGCCACCAAAACCGTCATGGACTTCGTTGAAATGTCGGAAGGTGAGGGTATGGACGACGACGAACTTATCCGATTGTTCGAACAGCATCCCGTGCTCAAAGAAGACAAAATCTTCCAGCGCGACACCGTGCTTGCTCTGAAGCGCCAGCGCGTGCCCAGTGAAGACTTCATTGAAGAGTTGCGAAACGACGCGTCGAACGAAGGTGTCAGCAATCTGGGTATCTCGCTCGATACCTGATTGCCGCATCCCGCAGTAGAATTCGCCTAAACCTCCTTAATCGCTTTTGAACGGATAAGAGACATGAAACTCTCTGCTTTTGGTCGTAAGTTCACCGCCGATGCCGGCATTACTTCACTGATGGATGACTTAGGAAATGCCATGGCATCTGGTGAAGATATGATCATGATGGGGGGTGGCAACCCCGGCCACATTCCTGAGGTTCAACAGAGAGTGCAGGAGATTCTGGCGAATATGGCCACCGATGAGAGTCAGGTGCGCCGCTTGGTGGGCGTCTACGATCCCCCTCAGGGTGAAAAACAGTTTATTGCCGCGTTGGCAGAGTTGCTGAACGAGGAGTACGGCTGGGGGCTGACGCCCGAGAACATCGCGCTCACCAATGGTAGTCAGGCAGCTTTCTTCATGCTGTTTAATATGTTCGGTGGTGAGTACGGCAACGGGCAGCGCAAGCACATCTTGCTACCGCTGGCGCCGGAATACATCGGTTATGCCGATGCGGGCATTGAGCAGGATTTGTTCCATGCCGTGCAGCCGGATATCTCGTTCACGGATGCCCACGAATTTAAATACCGCGTGGACTTCGATGCGGTTGAAGTGACCGGTGAAACGGGCGCTATCTGCGTGTCCCGTCCCACCAACCCCACGGGTAATGTCATTACGGATGAAGAGCTGGCTCGGCTGGAAGGTATGGCTCGTGAGCACGACATCCCGCTGATTGTGGATGGAGCCTACGGCACGCCTTTCCCGAGCTTGTTGTTCGTGGATGCAAAGCCCACCTGGAACGAGCAGATTATTCTTTGTCTGAGTTTGTCCAAGCTAGGGTTGCCGGCCGCTCGCACCGGTATCGTGATCGCCTCTGCGCCGGTTATCAAAGCCTTGTCCGGTATCAACGCCATCATGAATCTGGCAACCGGTAGTTTTGGTGCCATGTTGGCAGAGCCGCTGGTTAAGTCTGGTGAAATACTGTCACTGAGCCGTGAAGTGATTTGCCCGTTCTACAAGGCGAAAATGGAAAGAGCCGTTGAGGCATTTCGGGTGGCGATGGGTGAAGACAGTTGTCGCTGGTACATCCACAAGCCGGAAGGGGCAATGTTCCTGTGGTTGTGGTTTCCGGATTTGCCGATTTCAAGCCTGGAGTTATATCAGCGCCTGAAAGAGCGGGGCGTGTTGGTGGTGTCGGGCCATTACTTCTTCCCGGGCTTGCCGGACGATGACTGGAAACATCGCCATGAGTGTCTGCGGGTAACCTACTCCCAGGACGATGAGCAGGTTGCAAAAGGGTTGCGCATTATCGCTGATGAAGTGAGGGCGGTGTGGGCCGAGCACGGTGTCGCGGGTCAGTCTTGAACCCGCGCATCTTTCAGGCGTAACTCATATTCGCTGCCATCTGGCTCGACCTGAAGCAGGCGGGCCAGCAAATAATTTTGCTCCGGATCAAACCACATCAAGGTTTGGCGTTTGGAATCTTCTTCGCGCACCTTTTCCGCTTTCAGTGTTTTCATAGTGTGGCCGCGGTCGCTTAGGCTTTCTTCGGCAATAACGGCAAAGCGATCGGTGTCGTAGTCCCCTTTATCCAGCACTCGGTAAGCGAGGTCACGCTTTCCGGCCTTCAAATCCTGGTGCAACTGCAATTGGTAGCCCAAGGGGTCCAGAGTGCCTTCCTCTAGCTTCACCTCAAATGATTTGCCACGATATTTTCCGGTTGCTACGCCTTTTTGCCAGTCGAAATCAATGGACTGCTTCCGGTCTTTGATTAGAAAGCCAGACAGGCGGTAGCGGTAGCGTAAAGGGATGACGTGCCCGTTCTCCCATTTGAAAATGAGGGATTCATTGATGTCGGCGATGAAAGAATCAACATCGGTGCGGTACAGCCAAATGTTGTTGCCCTGAGCTGTGAGCGTGCGGATGCCTTGACCATTCAGGCTTACGCCTTTGGACATAGAGGCGGTGTAGCTGGCCTCGTAGGGGGTCAGTTCTGAGGTGGTGGAATTGTCAGTTGAAGCGCTGGCTGCGAGGCTAAAAAACAATAGCCCCGCGAGCAGCGAAAAAATTCTAATTGGCGCTTTACAGCTTTGCATTCGAAGGCCTCTTCACGGTCTGTGCATGTCACAGTCTAGCCGTTCTTGGTTCCGAGAGGATGACAATCTGTTCAGCTATCCGAGAGGCGCATGGGTCTCGGTAGCAGCGACCCGTCCAATTGAACGCCATCGGCTGCAAGCTGGATGCGACCTTCGCAGAACCAGCGCAGAACGATCGGGTAGAGCAGGTGTTCCTGCTGTTGGACACGCTCCGCCAGTGATTCCGGGGTGTCGTCTTCGTTTACCCGAATTTCGGATTGTGCGATGACGGGGCCGCCGTCTAGCTCTTCCGTGACAAAGTGAATCGAAACGCCATGAACTTTGTCGCCGGCTTCCAGCACCCGTTTGTGCGTGTTTAGGCCGGTATAAGCCGGCAGAAGCGAAGGATGAATGTTCAGCATCCTGCCCCGGAATGCGCGAACGAAATCGGGCGTCAAAATGCGCATGAAGCCAGCAAGTACGATAACGTCCGGATTGTGCCTGTGCAGCTCAGCCATCAGAGAGGCATCGAAAGCCTCCCGTGAATCCGACTTCGTATGATCAATGACGAAGGTGGGGATATTGGCTTGAGCTGCGCGCTCCAGTGCAAATGCACCGGGGCGGTTGCACCCAACAGCAATGATTTCCCCGGGAAAGTCTCGTTCACGGGTGGCTTCGATCAGAGCTTGCAGGTTGGTTCCGCTGCCTGACGCCAGAACAACAATTTTCGGTAGCGGCGCTGGGTCTGCCATCATGCTTTAAGCAGCCCTGGTGCGTAACGAACGGCTGATGCAGTGTCGTTGGAGTCTGCGTTTTCGATCACACCCACCTGCCACACGGTTTCACCCATCGCGTTCAGTGTGTCGATCGCCAGATCTTTTTGATCTTCAGGCACGCAGACAATCATGCCAATACCGCAGTTAAACGTGCGGTACATTTCTTCTGCCGCTACGCCGCCGGCATCTTTCAGCCACTGGAATACAGGAGGCAGTTCCCAGCTTTCCGTATCGATTGCCGCAACTGTGTTGTCTGGCAGAACACGGGGGATGTTTTCTGGCAGTCCGCCGCCGGTGATGTGTGACATGGCGCGAACGTCTACGTCACGAATCAGCTTGAGCAGGTTCTTCACATAGATGCGAGTCGGAGCCATAAGAGCGTCAGCCAGCGTGGTGTCGCCTAAAGGTTGGCTCAAGTCCGCTCCGCTTACTTCGATGATTTTGCGAATCAGCGAGTAGCCGTTCGAGTGCGGGCCTGACGAGCCTAAGGCCAGCAGTACGTCGCCGGACTGAACGCGGCTACCGTCAAGAATGTTTTCACGTTCAACAACACCAACGCAGAAGCCGGCGAGGTCGTAGTCATCGCCTTCATACATGCCTGGCATTTCAGCAGTTTCGCCGCCTACCAGTGCGCAGCCGGAAAGCTCACAGCCTCTGCCGATGCCTTCAACAACATTCGCTGCGATGTCGACGTTAAGTTTGCCCGTGGCGTAGTAATCCAGGAAGAACAGAGGCTCGGCGCCACCAACGATCAAGTCGTTCACGCACATGGCAACAAGATCAATGCCGATGGTGTCGTGCTTTTCGAGTTGCATGGCGAGGCGAAGCTTAGTGCCTACGCCATCAGTGCCGGAAACCAGTACGGGCTCTTTGTAGCCGGCTGGGATGGACACCATGGCACCAAATCCACCAAGGCCGCCGAGTACTTCGGGGCGGCGGGTTTTGGTCGCGGTGTTCTTAATGCGGTTGACCAGCTCGTTGCCGGCATCAATATCAACACCCGCATCGCGGTAGGTGAGGGAGGGCTTCTGTTCGCTCATGGAAAATAACCATTGGACTGTGGGTCTGGCCGCGGATTTTAACAGGTGCGCACGGGGGGGCCAACTGGTATTCCGCGATCCGGCCACTATTCGTTGGTTAATCTACGGTTATCACGTAGAGCGGTGGCTGGCTTGCTACTCAGCCGACAGGTGATGGTGTATCCTGTGCGCCAATCATGGGAACGGCAGGGTACTACATCTACATGACGAATTCAGTCAACGGGTATTCAGCGAAAATGAAGCGGGCGGTGCTGGTAACAATCGCGATGGTGTGTGCCTTGTTTGCAGGGTCGCCAGCCACAGCCGTTACAATTACCGGACTCTATAATGCGGATGTGCCGATCTCTGGCTCCAGCAGTTCGGGGGTTAAAGCGGGTTATGAGGCTGGGTTGCGTGAGGTGTTAGTGCGCGTTTCGGGTAGTCGGGACGTGCTAGAGCTGGAAGGTGTCGATCAGCTTTTATCTAAGGCAGAGTCTTTGGTGTTGGCGTACCAGGTTGGCGAAAGCCAGGGCCAGAGTCGCATGCAGATGAGTTTTGGCGCGGTTGGCGTGAACCGTGGCCTTGCTGCGCTCAATGCGCCGGTGTGGGGCGCTAATCGTCCGCTTACATTGGCCTGGATTGCGGTAGAAGATCGAGGCCAACGTCAATTGATTACCGCTAAAACCAGCGCTTCGGCACAGTCGGACGGTGCGGCTGAGTGGCGCGCGCATTTGGTGGAGGTCGCATCTGAGCGCGGGTTGCCGATGGTTTTCCCAGGCGAGGGATTTTCGGACGACCGCTCGTTGTTATCCGACTTGTGGGGCCAGTTTGTTGACCGCATTGAGGCTGCTTCCGAGGGGCAGGCATACGATGTGATCACCTTGATGCGCATTAGCCGTTCAGGAGGGCAATGGCGTGCGGGCTGGGTATTTGAAGGTATGGGGATGGACGCCAGTGAGCGTTCAGCCAGTGCAGGTACACCAAGAGAGCTGGCAGAAAAAGTTGTGGATCAGTGGGCAGAGCTCTATGCCGGCCGTTATGCTGTTTCTGCCAGCAGTGTTGCCGATTCACCGGCAGTAGACGTGGTTGTGGACGGTGTCTCCTCGCTTGCGGATTACGGCAACGCGGTGAAGGCACTCGAAGGTATGACGCCCGTGCGCGCTGTCGGAGCATCGCGCATCCGGGGTGAGCGTTTGACGCTGGAGGTGGCGTTTTCAGGGGAGTTGAATCAATTGCAAGAATACATTGCCCTTGACCCGCGGTTTGTTGCCCAGAACGCAGAGGATGCAACGACAATCGTCCAGACAACGGAGGTGGTGCAACCAGCCGCGTCTGTTGATCAAGGCGAGCAAGAAGTTGAAGCAGAGGCGTCGGAAGCCTCCGGCCCTGCCTACCAGTCGTTGCCGGAAGGTGATGAGCAAGACGCAGCTGACGCCTTTGAGTCCCTCTACGAAGTGCTTTACTACCGCTGGCAGAGAACTCCCGGTCGTGGTGAAAGCAACTCATAAACTGACGGAGACTAATACGTGAGATCGCAGCAGTGGCGTTGGATTCCCAATGCACTGACGTTTTTGCGGATCGTGCTGATCATTCCGTTCGCCGGTGCTTTACTTGACGGTGGGTACCGCTTTGCGCTGGTCATCTTTGTGGTTGCAGCGCTGACTGATGCGATCGATGGTTTTCTTGCCCGTTCATTTAATTGGAAGAGCCGGTTAGGGGCGATTGCGGACCCTCTGGCCGATAAAGCGCTGTTGATCACGGCGTATCTGATGTTGACGATTACAGGCGTGTTGCCCGTTTGGTTATTTGCCTTGGTGCTTGGGCGTGATTTGATTATTGTGTGCGGAGGGCTTGCGTTCCATTACGGCGTGGGGCGTTTTGAAATGGAGCCGAGTATACCAGGCAAAATAAATACCTTTATTCAAATTCTGGCCGCCTTGTTGATCATTATTCTGATGGCGGGTTTGTCGATGGAACCGTGGATCCTGACTGCTAGTATCTGGGTTGTTGCTGTTTCCGCAGTGTTAAGCGGTGGCCATTACGTGTTGGTTTGGGGTGTGCGGGCATGGAGGGCAAAACGGTCGTGATACCGTCTCAGATGATCCTCGGGGTCAAACTCAGGGATGACGCTCGTTTCGAGAATTTTCACGGCGACAGGAATCGCGAGGTTGCCCGTCGTCTTGAGGCCATCTGTGACGCACCACAGGGGCTGCCCGTGGTTGTAGTCTGCGGAGATTCTGATACCGGCAAGAGTCATTTGCTACAGGCTGCCTGCAACAAAACGGATCAGTTTGGCCGGGCGGGTGTGTGTATCAGCATTGGCGAATTGCTCCCCTTTGGCCCGGATGCGCTGGATGGGCTTGATGTGCACCCGTTACTTTGTCTCGATGATCTGGACAAGATTGCGGGTAAAGCCGATTGGGAAGAGGCAATTTTTCATCTATACAACCGTGTGATGGACCGGGGGGGGCTGCTGCTTGTAAGCCTGTCGGAAGTGCCCGGATCCTTGCCGTTTGGTTTGCCGGATCTGGTGTCTCGGTTGTCCCACGGGTTATTGCTTCAGCTGGGCTTGTACCGGGACGAAGACCGGATGCACATATTGATGGCCAGGGCTGAGCAGCGTGGATTGGTTGTGAGCGACGATGTGGCCAACTTTATCATGCGGCGAGCACCACGAAAGCTCGGAGATCTGTTGGGTATTCTTGATACTCTTGATGAAAACTCGCTGCAAGCCCAGCGTCGCCTAACCATCCCCTTCGTAAAAACGGTAATGGGTTGGTAGTGGCACAATAACAAAGAACTCAAAACGATAATGACAATTGGAGAGACGACATGAGACGGGTTGTATTCAACCAAAAAGGTGGTGTGGGCAAATCCAGCATTACCTGTAATCTTGCGGCCATCAGTGCTGCCCGGGGAAAGCGGACTCTGGTTGTTGATCTTGATCCCCAAGGGAATTCCACCCATTACCTGTTGGGCAAGGCTTCCTCTGAACTGAAGGACACAGTGGCAGACCTACTGGAGCAAACAGTTGCGTTCAGTATGTTCACCCGTCGCCCAGATGAGTTTGTGCACGCCACGCCTTTTGACAACCTGTTCGTGTTGCCCTCCAGCCCAGAGCTGGATTTCCTGGAGCGTAAGCTGGAGGCCAAACACAAGATTTACAAACTGAGAGAGTTTCTGAAGAAGTTGGGTGATAGTTTTGATGAGATATTTATCGATACCGCGCCGGCTCTTAACTTTTACACCCGGTCTGCGCTGATTGCAGCCCAACGTTGCCTGATTCCGTTTGATTGCGACGATTTCTCGCGGCAGGCGCTCTACAATATTTTGCATGAGATTCGGGAGCTTCAGGAAGACCACAATGAGGAGTTGGTAGTTGAAGGTATTGTGGCAAACCAGTTCCAGCCGAGAGCGAGCCTCCCAAAACAGTTGGTACGTGAGTTGATTGAGGAGGGTTTGCCTGTACTGCCGGTACGTCTGTCCAGTTCGGTGAAAATGAAAGAATCGCATCAAGCACGAAAGCCGCTGATACACATGGCTCCCAAGCATGCGCTCACTCAGCAGTTCGAAAACTTGTACCGGGTGTTGTACGGTGAGTCGGTCGAATTGGAGGCGTTGGCGGATTGATGGGGCGATCGACTATGACCAACAATCAAGAACATGCGAGTCATGTTGCCGACAGTCTGCTTCAGATAGAGATCGCACTCAGAAGCATGGATGCTTGGCAAGAACAACCGATGCCGCCAGAAGCGTTCGAAAGCACTCAGCCGTTTTGTTTGGATACCATGAATTTCACGCAGTGGCTGCAGTTTGTATTTGTCGCGCGTATGAAACTGCTGCTTGAAACCGGGCAAGCGTTGCCTTCGGTGTCGGGGATTGCTCCGATGGCCGAGGAGTACTTCCGCGGGCAGAGTGAAAGTGGCGCCAACCTTATTCAGGCTTTGGCGCGCATGGACAGCTTGCTCTCGGGGGAGTGATCGAGGAGCGTCTGGATTAATCCAGACGCATAGACAGGTCGATGGCTTTCACATCTTTGGTGAGCGCTCCAATCGAAATGTAGTCAACGCCGGTTTCTGCAATGGACACCAGTGTGTGCTCGTTGATACCCCCTGAAGCTTCGAGTTTAGCGCGACCACCAACATAATCTACCGCTTGCTTCATATCTGCCATCGAAAACTCATCCAACATAATAATGTCAGCGCCCGCATCCAGGGCCTGCTTTAGTTCGTTCAGTGATTCCGTTTCGACTTCGACGGGCTTTCCTGGAGCAATACGATGCGCCTCGGTGACGGAGGCTGCGATAGAGCCGCAGGCGGCAATGTGGTTTTCCTTAATCAGGAACGCATCCCACAAGCCGATGCGATGGTTATTGCAATCGCCGCAGGTTACTGCGTATTTCTGTGCAAGCCGCAGCCCGGGCAGTGTTTTACGAGTATCCAGTAGCTGAACTTTGGTATGGGACACCTTGGCTGCAAACTCGGCGCACTGGGTTGCCACACCTGAGAGCATTTGAAGCCAGTTAAGAGCGGATCGTTCGGCGGTCAGAAGCGAGCGGGCTTTTCCTGACATCCTGAAGATAACGTCATTCGCCTTCAGCTGATCGCCATCTTCGTGGAACCATTCCAGCTTCACGTCGGGGTCTACCTGGCGGAAAACTTCGTTCACCCATGCTTTACCTGCCAGCCGAGCCGGTTCTCGCGTAATAACCCGGCCGTCAGCATGCTTGTCAGCAGGGATCAGCATGGCGGTGATGTCGCCGTCGCCAATGTCTTCCCGGAGGCTTTGAGCAACGGATTCAATGCGGGCCTGTCGAAGCAGTTCTGGGGTGATCATGGTGAAGTTCCGGAAAAGTGAATGTGGATTGATGGGCAGCAATTCTACTGCGCGGGAGAGAGTATTCAAAATGCCCTGCGCAAGTTGGTGTAATGTGATGGAGTTCCGCGGTAAACAAAAGGTGACAAATTCTGACAGAAGGTGACAGGCAATGCCTATATGATGTAATGACACCGTGTTTTACATTGTTTAACAGGTTTGGGACGGAGCAACTCCATGGCGCAGCACAATAAGGTCGTTCACTTGGGTGGCCAGACATCGGTAGGCAAATTTTCGCTACCGGTGGCGCTAGTGCGACTTCGCGATACGTCGGGCCAATCTCTGAACGCAGTGCTCGCAGGCTTCTTCGAAAAGGCGGATGACAGTTTGTTTTCGTTGGCTGACAGCGCAGGCTCGAATCAGGATCAGGCCTCCTACTTTGATGCGATGCGCGAACTGCGTTTGCGGCGCAAAGCCATGACGGTTTCTATTCTTCAGTACATTAGCCAGGCCTTTAATGAACTCGGGCGTTTTAATCCCGCCCATAAGAGTAAATCGTTGGAAGAAATTGATCGAGACTCGCTGAGTCTGATGGATCACGCGGATCTCGAACAGCAGGTTGCGCTGGATAATCTGACCAACCGTTTGCGGAATCGGTATTCGGAAGTGCTGAGCTTGTTGGCGGCCAGAATTCGTCACACTGTTTCCGACCTGTCTTTGACTGATGCCCAGATTCCCTTGAGCCCCGAGGTGTTGTGCGGAGCGATAGCTGAAGCCTGCGCTGATCTGGATATCGATATTCGCGCCAAGCTGGTGGTGCTTAAACTGTTCGAACGGATGTTGACGGAACAGCTCGGAGCATTTTATCAAGCATGTAACCAAACCCTGATCACACAAGGTGTATTGGCGGAGATGAAAACACCGCCGCTAGCTGGTGCTAACGTTCCGCGTTCAGTACCCGCATCAGAGAGTGCCGGGCAGGTAGCGGGGGGGAGGCATGAGCCCCAACACCATCAGACGGAAGTAACACCGACGTTAAGTGAGCTAAGCGAATTGCTGCATCAAGCCGATCATAAGACCGCACCGGCGGAAAAAGCCGGAACAAGGGTATTAGATACGCAGCAGTTAATTTTGCAGTTGAGTCAGCTTCAGTCGTCTGCTCAGAACGTTGAGAGCGCGCAGGCTGTGCCCTTGCGGGATCAGTTAAAGCCTGTGTTGGGCTCCGAGGAAGGGAAAAGTACTTCGGTCGGTCAGGTGGATGGTGATGTCATCAATCTTGTATCGATGCTATTCGAATTTATTCTTGAGGATCGCCAATTGCATCCGGTGATGAAGGCGCTGATTGGTCGACTTCAAATACCGGTACTCAAAGTGGCTTTGAGTGATCAAAACTTCTTCAATCGTGGCGGGCATCCGGTTCGTAAGCTTCTCAATGAGTTGGCGTTGGCCGCAATAGGGTGGAGTGAAAAGCGTCCGGGCGTGAGGGATCCGCTGCGCGACAAAATTGAAGAAGTAGTTGAGCGTGTGTTGTCTGAATACACCGAGAATGTGGGGCTGTTCGAGGAGCTCGGGGAAGACTTTGGTCATTTCATGGATCTGGATCGCCGCCGCAGAGAACTGGTGGAACAGCGGCTCAGGGATGCAGAGGAGGGGCGCGCGAAGCACGAGCGGGCTCAGCAGGCTGCGGCTGACTTAATAAGTCAGTATACCGAAAACCATGAGCTACCAGAGCCAGTTTTACAGATTATCCATGACCCGCTTGCACGTTACCTTCAGTGGGTGGTTTTGCGTCATGGAGAGGATAGCTCGCTATGGGCGACTGCCAGTGAGTTGGCCGGAAGCTTGGTATGGAGTGTTGATCCACGACCGGTGGCTCCAGACACGCGTTCGGATCTGTTGCGGACCATCCCGGTTGTGGTTGAGGGGCTAAGAACAGCGTTGCAGGAAATTTCCTGGGACCCCTTTGCGACAGATTCTGTGATCCGGGATTTGGAGCTGGTGCACGTTGATGTTTTGCAGAATCTGGTGACCGCGCCGCTTGAGCCTGCGGAAGATACTGCCGAGCGTTCGGAGGTCGAATTCGATGCCGATGTTGCGATCGAGTCATCGCTCCCTGCAAGTGAAGAGCGTTTTGAAGTGCCGGAGCAATCTGAACTCGACGAGAACAAAGAGGGTTCAGTTGAAATTGTTGACCAGACTGCACCAACTGGTGAGCCGGTAGCGGTTGCTCTGCAGTGGCTGGATGCGGCCGATCAGCTGAGCGTGGGTTCGTGGCTGGAATTGAATAAAGATGATGTAAGAGTTCGTTGTAAGTTGGCGGCGTTCATTAAAGCAACCGGGAAATACATCTTCGTTAATCGCAACGGCGCCAAGGTAGCTGAATATTTTCGTGACGAGCTTGCGCTTGCGATGCAGGAAAAGGCGATTACGTTGTTGGACGATGGTTTGATTTTCGATCGCGCGCTCGAATCCATTATCGATAACCTGCGGCAAAATCGAAACGATTGAGGTTGGCGCTGGCGTTGTAATTCGTGGCATCTGCAGGCGCTTTGTGATTCAATCAAATGACTTAAATCACTCATTGCCGCTACGGATGAGCCTTGCCTAACACACGATCTGATCTTATTGAGTCGCCTATTTCTTCCGCTGAATTTATTGAACAGGTTAGCGTCTTACGAGCGACAGGGCGTTTCCCCGATAGCCGTTGGTGCCCCTCGCCCAACTTCGGTGCCCGGCCTGACGATGCTGATATTACCTTACTGGTCGTACATAACATCAGCCTGCCTCCCGGGCAGTTTGGTGGTCCCTACATTGAAGATTTTTTTTGTAACCGCCTTGATCGGCATGCCCATCCTTACTTTTCCGAAATCGCCGATATGCAGGTGTCAGCGCACGCTTTGGTAAGGCGGGATGGGGCGATTGTGCAGTTTGTCAGCTGCCTCGATCGCGCTTGGCATGCTGGCAGGTCCTGTTTTGGCAATGAGGAAGAGTGTAATGACTTTGCGATTGGGATCGAACTGGAAGGCTCTGATGACATACCTTACACCGAGCAACAGTATCTCGCACTGGCATGGCTCACACGCTTGACGATGGCTGCTTGGCCCGCTGTAACCCATGAGCGAATCACCGGTCACAGTGATATTGCACCGAGACGAAAGACCGATCCGGGACCGGCTTTTCAATGGCCTTATTTTAAAAGCTTAGTGTGTGCCTCGGAGAAAAACTGAATGGTTTTAGTGATTTTTTTGTTGGCGTATGTGATACGCCGCAAGCTGGACCGACAAGAAGCACTGAGTAGTGAGGGTTTTTGGCGCCTCTGGTTTCAAAAAGGCGCAACAAGCAAGGCAGGGCAAGAGGAATCCCTGTTAAAGGGGTATTTTCTGGTGATATTGCCCGCCATTTGTCTGGTGGTAGTAACGGTGCTCGCAGACCAACTAGGGTTCCGCCTTGCACTCTACCCGCTGGAGATGGTGTTTCTTGTTCTGCTGATGGGCGTGCCGGGTTGGCAAGCTTCCCTTCAGGCCTATTCCGAGGCTTGGGGGCGAGGTGATATGCAAGGGGCATGGCATCACGTTAAAGACCGGCTGCCTGCTGATGAAAGGGGGGCTGCCTTTTCTCCGGAAGCGATGCATTTGTCGGCTTCCAAGGCGCTGATTCACACTGTATTTGACCGTTTTTTTCTGGTGGTGTTCTGGTATGTCGTGGGGGGTATAGGGGCCGCACTGTTGGCACGTGGTGCGTTGGCTCTGGCGGAACATTGGCCTCAGGCCGGAGCAAGACCAAGCTATCGAAAAACCGCCGATTGGATTGGTTGGTTGCCAGCGAGACTGCTGGCTTGTACGTTCGGTTTAGCGGGGGATTTGTCGGGTTGGTCTCGAAAAGTGAGGCAGGTTGTGCCCGGCTTGAAAAAAACGACGACGGAAGTGCTAATGATTTCCGCCAACGGGTCGTTAACCGGGTATGCACTTGATCCTGAACGGTTCTCGGAGTTGCATCCGGAAGACTGGCCACGTTTCGGTGGCCGCAGTCTGATCGCCATCAGGGATTTGTTGAACCGCAGCATGTTGGTTTGGATCTGTGTCATAGCAATGCTGGTTATTGCAGGCGTGATTTAAGTCCAATACCACTTTGGAGCGATTAAAACGTTCCAGCTGTAGGTGAAAATCAAAAAAATAATATTCATGGTTCGGTTTTCGAATCTGGGCGAGGGCGCTTTGAACTACATAATTAATCCAGCGATTGCGTTAATGAACCGGCTGCCGATGGTTTATAAGTTCAGCCTCATCAGCTTTCTCTTTCTTGGTCCTATTCTGGTGTTGTCCTGGCTGGTCATCTCTGGCCTCAATCAGTCTGTACAAACCATGAACCGGAGTATTGACGGATTGGTGGAGCTTAAGAGCGCTGATCGGCTGTTGGCAGCGGCGATGGATTTTCGGGACTACAAGGCCCCGGCTATTCTTAAAGAAGACCCCGCGCTGGCTGAGAAAGCCGACCGGGCTGCGTCAAAAATCGATGCACTGCTGACAGATCTGGCCGAGCCCCGCCGTTTGTTTGACTCCTCGGGCTCCTGGCAAGAGCAGATTCTCGCGTTGCAAAAAGACTGGCGTTCACTTCTCAACAGTAACAGTTATCAGGGCAGTATGGACGCGCAGTACAAGTATTATCAGGAGTTTGTACAGAAAGCCCTGGCGCTGTTGCCGGCAACAATGGAAGTGTCGGGGTTGGGGCAGAATGCGTCCCGTGAAAACCAACTGTTGCTTGGTTTGGTGCGAGATGTTTTCCCTGATGCACGTAACGCCATTGGTGGCGCTCGTTCCTACGGCATCTTCGCATTGGTAGAAGGGCAGGTGGGCTACGCCATGAGCGAGAACCTGAACGAAATCTTCGACCGTTTAACCAATCGAAGCTCACTGCTCTCTCCCGGTTTGGTGGTGGCAAAAGAAGCCTCTTCAGAATTAGCTGAGGCTTCTGCTCTGACTCGTGTAGATGGAAGTGTGCTTGTGGTGCGGGATGCGTTGGACACGCAGGTGATCACGCCGATGCGTTTGGAAACACCGTGGCAAGATTACGACGCAACGGTGGCAGCCCAAACAAAACATTTCGATGCTTTGACCGAGACGATCTTTGAGGTGGTTGGAGCCAATCTTGAACGCCGATTGGCCAGTGAAACCCGGCAGCGCACGATCATTGTTGTTTCTTTGATCGCGGTGATGCTGGTGGTGGTGTACCTGTACATTGGATTTTTTATGTCGGTCAGGGTTGCCATCAACCGGTTCAGTTCGGCGGCCAGAAACGTCGCAGCTGGTGATATGACTACCCATATCGAGCTTTCCAACCGGGATGAATTGGGTGAGCTCACGTCCGAATTCAACAATATGACGGACAAAATTGCGGAGCTGATCCGGTCTGTCAGTGCGACCACAGCCGATGTGGACATGCAAGCTGTTCGGGTTAACGATACTGCCGCGGCGAACAGTGAAGCGGTGGCACGTCAGATGGATGAAAGCAGCCAGATCAATGAAGCCATGGGCCAAATGGTGGCAGCGGTCAACGAGGTCACTGAAAGCGCCCACCGGGTCGCTGACAGTGCCGGTAGTGCTGAGCGTGATACCGAAACGGGCCGACAGGTGGTTGCGGGCACGGTTGAGACCATTCACAAGCTTGCCAGCGAGATTGCCGGCGCTATGGAGGTTATCAATCGGGTCAACAAAGACAGTGATAACATCAGTCAGGTGTTGGTTGAAATCAAGGCTATTGCGGAACAGACCAACCTGCTTGCACTCAACGCGGCTATTGAGGCTGCGCGTGCGGGCGAATACGGGCGTGGGTTTGCTGTCGTGGCGGATGAAGTGCGTTCGCTATCGCAGCGTACTCACAAGTCTACAGAAGAGATTGAGGACATGATCTCTCGTTTACAGGGCGGCGTGAAAGAAGCGGTATTCGCCATGACCAGCAGCCATGGTGCCACAGAGTTGACCGTGCAGAAGTCGACAGAAGTGACCCAGGCACTGGACAGCATCGCGAACGGCATTTCAGAAATTGTTGATATGAGCCATCAGATCGCCCAAGCCGCTGAAGAGCAGTCTGCGGTGGCGAAAAACGTCAATGCCAATGTTGAAAGCATTGGCGAGCTGGGCCAGAGCACGGCTGAAAACGCTCAGGAGACATTGGACTCCTCTCGCCAGATGTCAGACCTGACCGCTTCGCTTCAAAAGCTGGTTGAAACGTTCAAAGTCTGAATTTGACGTTCATTGAGATTATAGAAATCCGGCTCTTAGAGGCCGGATTTTTGTTGCTCCCAAAGAATTTCTTTTGCGCCTTCCCGACGAGCTAATACCCGAGATACTACGAATAGCAGATCCGAAAGACGGTTGAGGTATTGTCGTGCACCGGGATTAATCTCTTCTTCTTGGCTCATGCCAACGACAATCCGCTCAGCACGCCGACACACTGCGCGAGCCAAATGACACTGCGCGGCAGCGGGAGAGCCTCCGGGCAGAATGAAGTTCTTCAAAGGGGGGAGGCCTTCGTTGTGTTCGTCCAGCACTTGCTCCAACCAACTAATGTGTTTTTCGCTAATCACCAGGCTATTGGGAATGGCAAACTCACCACCAATGTCGAAGAGATGGTGTTGGATGCGGCGAAACAGATCAATCATGGCATCGTCAGCGGGTAAGGTTTCAACCAAAATGCCGATATGACAATTCAGTTCGTCAACGGTGCCCATGGCTTCAACGCGCAGGGCATTTTTTACCACACGATTGCCGTCTGCCAGCCCGGTTGTACCGTCGTCGCCTGTTCGGGTGTAAATTTTGGAAAGGCGGTTGCCCATAGTGGTCGTACTCCTGGTGAAAGCGGGTTATTTCAGTTGTTTAACTTGATCGGTAAGCATTTGGTTTACGGGGGTGTCGATGCCGACTTCGGCCCCTAGACGCGCCAAATAGCCGTTAATGAAATTGATTTCTGTTGTCCGTCCGGCCAATCGATCCGCACGCATAGACGAGGTATTGGCGGCAGTGTTTCTCGCAACCGCTTCAATGGCCTCTCGTAGTGCCTCGGGAGATTTCGAAGATTGGCCGCTGGCGGTCTGCAGTTCACAGATCTCATGGCACAGGGGAGCGATCCACTGTTGGTAAAACGGATGAGTCAAGATCTTGCCATTCGGGCAGTCCAGGATGGCGGTGAAGGGATTTATGCCGGCGTTGATGGTCAATTTCTGCCAGAGCCTGCTAAGAATGTCGGTTTCAGCGTTAACGCTCAGACCGCTTTCGGCGAGTTTGGCAACGGTTTCGGTAAGGTAAGTGTTGCCAGCGGGTGTGAGCGCGCCGACCCAGGTTTCACCTTGCCCGGCATGGACAACCAGAGCGGATTCGGGGCGATTTGCCCCTTCGGTGGTCGTGGCTGCAAGAACAGGGTGGTTCGGCCAGGTTTCAGCCACACGTTGCTGGCTGCCGAGGCCGTTTTGAAATAAGACAATCGGAGAGGTTTCGGGCAGTCGAGGAACTACCTGTTTCAGTGCGTCCAAGGTATCGCCGGCTTTGGTGGTAACGACCAGCAAGGATGGTGATTGAGTGTGGGGTAGCCAAGGAATCTGAATCGATAGCTCCGGCCCTTTCAGGGGCCGGAACTGGTAAGCGAGTGATTCGAGCGATTGCTCTGGGCGGGGCACAAAAGCCACCTGTCTGGCAGGAAGCTTGGCCGCCCAAAGCCGGCCCATCGAGCCGGCTCCCAGAATCGCAATCATAGCCTTACATGGCCTCGATTTCGGCTCGCTGTGTACTCAACCGCTGCAGGCTGCCTTGGGCATCGCGCAGCTTGCCTTTCTCTTTTTCGATCACTTCAGCCGGAGCCTTGGAGGTGAACTTTTCATTGCTTAGCTTGCCTTCAACGCGGCTGATTTCTTTCTGCAACCGATCCAGTTCTTTGTCCAGGCGCTTGAGTTCGGCGTCTTTGTCAATCAAACCGGCCATGGGCACCAGGACTTCCATTTCACCAACCAGTTGGGTGGCACTCATTGGCGCTTTTTCTGAGCCTAGCCATTCGAGTTTCTCAAGCTTCGCCAAGGACATCAGGAACTGACGGTTGGCGTTCAGCCGTTGCTCGTCTTCGCTGTTGCCGCCTTTGAGGAATACGGGCACGGGCTTGCCCGGGGAAATGTTCATTTCACCGCGAATGTTCCGAACAGCCACAATGACACCTTTCACCCACTCGATATTGGCTTTGGCGCTGGCGTCCTGTTTGCTTTCTTCAGGCTGCGGGAACGGCTGCAGCATGATGCTGTCGCCGCTCTTGCCAGCCAATGGAGCAATACGCTGCCAGATTTCTTCGGTGATGTACGGCATCATGGGGTGTGCCAGACGCAGGATAGCTTCCAGAACACGCACCAGTGTGCGACGGGTGCCACGTTTGGCTTCAACGCTGCCGCTGTCGTCGCTCAGACAGGGCTTGGCCAACTCAAGGTACCAGTCGCAGTATTCGTTCCAGATGAACTCGTACAGCGCGTAAGCCGCCAGATCAAAACGGTATTGTTCCAGATGGCGGGTCACTTCCTGCTCACAGTGCTGGAGTTCGCTGATGATCCATCGATCCGCCAGGGATAGTTCTACCGGCTCGTTATTTACACCGCAGTCTTCGCCTTCGGTGTTCATCAGTACGTAGCGCGCAGCGTTCCACAGTTTGTTGCAGAAGTTGCGGTAGCCTTCCAGGCGCTTCATGTCCCAGTTGATGTCACGGCCGGTGGTGGCCATGGCGGCTAGGGTGAAGCGCAGGGCGTCGGTGCCGTGGGCTGCGATGCCTTCTGGGAATTCTTTCTGGGTGCGCTTGCCGATTTTTTCAGCCAGCTTGGGCTGCATCAGGTTGCCGGTACGCTTTTCCATCAGGTTGTCCAGGGCGATGCCGTCGATCATATCCAGCGGATCGATGACGTTGCCCTTGGATTTGGACATTTTGTCGCCGTGCTCGTCGCGGATCAGGCCGGTCACGTAAACGGTTTTGAATGGTACCTGTGGTGTGCCGTCTTCATTCTTCATGAAGTGCATGGTCATCATAATCATCCGGGCAACCCAGAAGAAAATGATGTCAAAACCGGTCACCAAAACATCTGTGGGGTGGAAGGTTTTCAGGCGCTCGGTGATTTCCGGCCAACCCAAGGTGCCGAAAGTCCACAAAGCAGAGCTGAACCAGGTGTCCAGAACGTCGTCGTCTTGCTTCAGTTCCAGATCCGAGGCCAGGCTGTGTTTCTTGCGCACTTCGTTTTCGTCGCGACCAACGTAAATGTTGCCTTCAGCGTCGTACCAGGCCGGAATCCGGTGGCCCCACCACAGTTGTCGGGAGATACACCAGTCCTGGATGTCGCGCATCCAGGAGAAATACATGTTTTCATACTGCTTGGGCACAAACTGAATGCGGCCGTCTTCCACGGCTTCAATGGCAGGCTTAGCCAATGTTTTGGCGTCAGCAAACCATTGGTCGGTGAGCATCGGTTCGATGATCAGGCCGGAGCGGTCGCCGCGGGGTACGCTGAGTACATGGTCTTCAACCTGTTGTACCAGACCTTCAGCTTCCATGTCCGCAACAATTTGCTTGCGGGCGACTTCGCGGGTCAGGCCAGCGTAGGCTGCCGGCATGCTGCCGTCGATGTCGGTATTTTCGGTGCCGTCGCTGTTGAAGACTTCGGCGGTTTCACGAATGTTGGCGTCTTGAGTCAGGACGTTGATCATCGGCAGGTTGTTGCGTTTGCCGACGGCGTAATCGTTAAAGTCGTGGGCCGGTGTGATCTTCACGCAGCCGGAGCCTTTTTCCGGATCGGCGTGGTGGTCGGCCACGATCGGGATTCTGCGGTTTACCAGCGGCAACATGATGTGTTTGCCAATCAGGTGCTGGTATCTCTCGTCGTCCGGATGCACGGCTACAGCGGTGTCGCCGAGCATGGTTTCCGGACGGGTAGTGGCGACGACGACGTAGTCTTTGCCGTCTTGGGTGGTTGCGCCATCAGCCAATGGGTAGCGCAGGTGCCAGAAGAAGCCTTTTTCTTCTTTGTTTTCCACTTCCAGGTCGGAAATGGCGGTGTGCAGTTTCGGGTCCCAGTTGACCAAGCGCTTGCCGCGGTAGACCAGGCCGTCTTCGTATAGGCGGATGAAAACTTCTTGTACAGCTTTGTAGAAGCCTTCGTCCATGGTGAAGCGCTCGTTGCTCCAGTCTACGGAGTTGCCAAGGCGGCGCATCTGACGGGTGATGGTTCCGCCGGACTCTTCTTTCCAGTTCCAGATACGTTTGATGAATTCGTCCCGGCCGAGGTCGTGGCGGGTTTTGCCTTCTTCTGCGGCGAGTTTGCGCTCAACCACCATTTGGGTGGCGATACCGGCGTGGTCGGTGCCGACGGTCCAGACAGTGTTGTTGCCCTGCATGCGCTTGTAGCGAGTGAGGGTGTCCATGATGGTGTGCTGGAAAGCATGGCCCATGTGCAGGCTGCCGGTCACGTTAGGTGGCGGAATAGCGATGCTGTATGACTGGCCTTCTCCGCTGGGGCGGAAGTACCCTTTGGATTCCCAGTTTTCGTACCACTGGCGCTCGATGTTTTCTGGCTGGTAGGTTTTTTCCATGGGTTTCTGCAGTGACCGTTGGTTGATTCACGATGGGGAAGTTTGAAACCGGCCATTATACATGGTCGCTTTGGTTCGGGCGAACGTTCAGCTTCCGGTGCTCGTATATTCTTGGCCTGTTCGTTTCGGTGTTGGTCAGCGTTTTCGCATGTCATGTACCCGCGCTTCTATGCCCAGCTTTCGCAACTGTTTGTAGTGGCCGCGAGCTTGATTCAGTACCGCCGGATCGTTTTGGGCGACTAGTGCCAGTCTTCGGTATTGGTCAGCCTGTTCGGGCAGGTCGGAGGTAAGGATGATGACGGTGTCCCAATCGGTAGCGGCCGGTGGGTAGAGCAGGACGCCGACTGGGTCGGAACAAGGGGAGCTTGGGTCGGTTGCGATGCTGTGGGGGATGAAGGCGTCCGGGGTGAAGTTCCAGAGTAGGTCATCGAGTTCTTGCGCTTGTTGTTGGTTTGCACAGAGCACGCACACACGGTCGCCCTGCTGCCAGGCTTTGTCCACGAGTTTGGCGGCGTGGAGGTTGCGGGCAACTGGGGTGTTTTGGGCGAGGATGTGAAACCAGTAGCGCTGGTTTTTGGTGTCCTGACCGGAGGAGCCGGCAGCTGGGCTGCCGGGCTCCGGTGGGTTGGTTGGGTTGCTACCCTGCATGAGACATCAGGTAGTTGACCAGTAGGGGAACCGGGCGGCCGGTCGCGCCTTTGGCTTTGCCGGAATCCCAGGCAGTACCCGCAATGTCCAGGTGGGCCCAGCGGTATTCTTTGGTGAATCGCGACAGGAAGCAGGCGGCTGTGATGGTGCCTGCGGGGCGGCCGCCGATGTTGGCTATGTCAGCGAAGTTGCTATCGAGCTGGCTCTGGTATTCGTCCCACAGGGGCAAACGCCAGGCTCGGTCGCCGGTTCTTTCGCCTGCGGCCAGCAATTCGTTGGCCAGTTCGTCGTCGTTGGCCAGCATGCCGGTTGCCTGATGGCCCAGGGCGATGATGCAGGCGCCGGTGAGGGTGGCGAGGTCGATAACGGTTTCAGGGTCGAATTTCTTCACGTAGGTGAGGGCGTCGCAAAGTACCAAGCGGCCTTCGGCGTCGGTGTTGAGGATCTCAACGGTTTTGCCGCTCAAGGTGGTGACGATGTCGCCCGGGCGTGTCGCGGAGCCGTCGGGCATGTTTTCAGCGGCTGCAATGACGGCCACTACGTTGATGTTGGGTTTGGTTTCGGCCAGCACTTTCATGGTGCCGAATACGCTGGCGGAGCCACCCATGTCGTATTTCATTTCGTCCATGCCGGCGCCGGGCTTCAGGCTGATGCCGCCGCTGTCGAAAGTTATGCCTTTACCGACCAATACGTAAGGTTTTTCGTCAGCTTTGCCACCGCGGTATTCCATAACAATCAGGCGGGGAGGCTGTTCGGAGCCTTTGCCTACAGCCAGGATAGTGTTCATGCCCATTTCGGCCATCTGCTTTTCATCCACCACTTCGGTTTTGATGCAGTCGTGCTCTTTGGCCATGTTTTGCGCTTGTTCGGCCAGCCATACGGGGTGACACACGTTTGGCGGTGTGTTGCCAAGATCGCGGGTGTAGTTCATGCCGCGTCCGGTAGCCAGGCCCAGGTTGAAGGCGTCTTTCTGAGATTGGTCTGCGTCCGACGCTTGCGCAACAACTTTGTTGAGTTTGCGGGCTGGTGGCTGCTCGCTCTTGAATCCGGTGAAGGTGTAAAGTTGCTCTTCCAGCGTGCGGCCAAGCAGGTTCAAGCGCGCGTCTTCTGAAGTGTTGGTTTCTGAACCCTGAATTTGGGTGTCGGTCAGGCAGATAAGGGCGCTGTTGGATGGGCCGTCTTTGAGTGCGCCTACGGCGGCGATCAGGGCTTTTCGGTAGTTGGCTTGATGGCGCTCGTCGTCTTTGCCTGTGCCGATAACAATCACGCGCTGCCAAGGTTGCTCGGTAAGAGGTAGGGTGTTAACCGTGGCGTTTTTGCCTGTCAGGTCACCGGCTTGTTTCAGTTGTTTGATCAGCCCTCCCAATGCCTGGTCTGCTGCTTTGGTGGTCTCCGGCCATTCACCGTTTTCGGGCAGTCCGATGACGAGGCAGTCGGTGTTGGTCGCCGTGATGGCTTTGCTGCTCAGGCTGAAATTCATGACAACTCCTGTTGAGTGATTCGAGTGTTGGGCTTAGCCCAGAGTTTTGTATGTTCTCTAGGATTGGGGCTAAGGCGCGAATAATCAAGCAGACGGCCTATATTGCTTGAATGGCTTTAATGGTTGACTGCTTTACTGTCAATCAGTGGCAAGGTTACATAGAATACGCGCAGTTTCCTGTATCCACCATCTTCTAACCGGGCGCCACCAGAGAGACTGATTTGACTATCATTTTCCGTTACCTCATTCGCCAGATCATGGTGAGCATGTTCGCCGTTTCCGGCATTTTGTTGCTGGTTTTCATGAGTGGCCGGTTCATTAAATATCTGGGCAGTGCCGCCGAGGGTGAAATTGCCGCAGGTGTTTTGTTTGCCATCATGGGTTACCGATTTCCGGGATTTCTTGAGCTGATTCTTCCGTTGGGTTTGTTCATCGGCATATTGTTGGCTTATGGCCGCATGTACCTCGAAAGCGAGATGACCGTGTTGTTTGCATGCGGTGTGAGTGAGCGTCAATTGCTGGCGAAAACACTGCTAGGTGCGTTGCCTGTCATGTTTGTGGTGGGTGCGATGAGCCTCTACGTGTCGCCTTGGGGGATGAAGCAGGTTGAGCAGATCTTCAACGAGCAGCGCAAGGCCACGGAGTTTGAAATGTTGGCGCCGGGACGCTTTCAGGATCTTAGCTCCGGTACCCGCGTGACTTATACCGAGTCTTTAAGCGACGACAAACGCCAGCTGCAAGGTGTTTTTATCGCGGAATACGGTCGGGATGGCGAAGGGATTACGCTGATTACGGCAGAAACGGGTTCGCAACTGATTGATGAAGAAACCGGTAGCCGGTTTTTGATTCTTGAAGAAGGAGGGCGTTTTCAGGGCGTGCCCGGACAGCTTGATCACAGCGTGACACTTTTTGATGCCTACGGTTTGAAAATTCAGAGCGGTGAAGCGGGCACGAAAGAGCTGGAAGAAGGTATTTCAACACTCGATCTCTGGAATTCGGATGATCCGGAAGATCGCGCGTTATTGCATTGGCGTATTTCTCTGCCGTTGATTGTCCCTATCATCACCCTGTTGGCAGTGCGTCTGAGCCGTGTGAATCCGAGGCAGGGTCGATTCTTCCATTTGTTGCCAGCCATGTTGGTGTACATCACCTATCTCGGTTTACTGATTGTCGCAAGGGATGCGCTGGCGGATGGCAAAGTGCCGGAGTGGCTGGGCATGTTGTGGGTTCATGCACTGTTCTTGTCGCTAGGCTTGTGGCTGCAGTTTGGCCCGACTTGGCTAAATCGCCGTCGCCTCGAAAAGGAGACGAATGCCCATGCGTAAGATCGACAACTATGTGATGACCACCGTGGGCGGTGCCATGTTTTTGGTGATGGTAGTGGTGCTGTCACTGGATTTAATTTTTGCCTTCATCGCCGAGCTTGAAGATACCCGTAATGGCTATCAGACCATGGAGGCGCTCTGGTACGTGGCGCTGACGTTACCTCGCCGAATTTATGATTACCTGCCCTTGGGGGCCTTTATGGGGTGCCTGGTTGGGCTGGGAACCATGGCCAGTTCGTCGGAACTGACGGTGATACGGGCCGCTGGCGTCTCTTTGAAGCGCATCGTCTGGTCGGCCATGAAGCCGGCTTTGATTGTAGTGTTGTTGGGTGTGTTTATTGGTGAGTATGTGGCGCCAGCCACCGAGCGCATTGCTCAGAGCGATAAAGCGGTTGCGATGGGGGGCGGTAAGAATGTTGCCGAAGCCCATGGGGTTTGGCATCGGGAAGGGAATACCTTCATGCACTTGAACGCGGTGCAGCCTGACGGTGTATTGATAGGCGTATCCTTGTTTGAATTTGACAACGAGCGGCAGCTGACCCAATCCAGTTTTGCACAGAAGGCAGCCTTTCATGGCGATCACTGGATTCTTGAGAACGTAGTCACCACTCGCATTGAAGAAGACCGCACGGTTCGTGATGAGCAAGCATCACTGCGGTGGGATACCGGTTTATCGCCGGAAGTGCTCAGTGTACTGATCGTGAAGCCCGAAAACCTATCAATGACCGGGTTGTTCACTTACGCCCGATACTTGGGGGAGCAGGGTTTGACTGCCGCCCAATATTGGCTGGCATTCTGGAAAAAAGCGCTAATGCCCTTAGGAACGGCCGTCATGGTGTTGGTGGCTATTTCGTTTGTATTCGGACCGCTGCGTTCGGTCACTATGGGTTTTCGCGTGTTTACCGGTTTATTGGTGGGGCTGCTGTTCAAGTATATGCAGGATCTTCTGGGGCCGATGAGCATGGTTTACGGTTTTAATCCGATGATTGCCGTGCTGGCTCCAATACTGATTAATGCTGCGGTAGGGGCTGTGCTAATGAGGCGGGCCGGCTAAGCCGGCCCAAGGCTGGTTATTTCTTGGTGGGTTTGGGTAAGGTTACAACCACGCTGTCGGAAATGCGGTCAGTGATCGAAAGACCGTTGATCGGGTAAAACAGTGCGATGATGGCTGGTACGGTCAGCAGCAATGTGACCGCGCCCAGGTAGTGGCCGCCGAGCATGGCCAGAAAAACCACGGCCGATGCGGTGCCGTAGCGGAGCAGAGACTGCGTCCAACTTACCGATGTGCCGTTCAGATTTTCGATGCGTACGCGCCAAACCTGCATACCAAGTGTCTGGCCTGCGCGAGTCCAGAAATAAGCAAAGAACAGATACAGCACAAGGAACAGGACAAACGTTAGCCCGGGATCTCCGGAGAGCTGGCCTGCTTCCGCCATTTGTTCGTAGGTATCCCAGCCTGTTATCCAGCCGGCAACCATGGTGTAGGCCCAAGTGGCCACCAATAGCACTGCAATGCTGATCAAGCCGTCGTAGATAATGGCGAGTGCTCGCTTTAATGCTGTGGCTGGCGGCAATAGTTCCTCGGCGTCGTGGAAGCGGCGGGGCATGGGTTCTCCTATGAGGTTTCACGTTTTTCATGTTCTCAGCGTGTGCTAGAGTAGCGGATTTGCACACGCATGTAAGTATTCGTATTCAATCGCGGACCTGCCGGCTTCTCGGTGGGTTTCTGGAAAGGTATCAAAGGGCTATGAAAACCGCAGAGTTGCGACAGACGTTCCTCGATTATTTCAAACAGCACGGTCACGCTATTGTTCCAAGCAGTTCGCTGGTGCCAGCGGACGATCCAACCTTGCTGTTTACTAACGCGGGCATGAATCAGTTCAAGGATACCTTCCTTGGTCGGGAAGAGCGCGATTACACTCGCGCAACTTCAACCCAGAAGTGTGTGCGCGCTGGCGGCAAGCATAACGACCTCGAAAACGTAGGTTACACCGCGCGTCACCACACTTTTTTCGAAATGCTGGGCAACTTCAGCTTTGGTGACTATTTCAAGCGTGAAGCCATCAATTTTGCCTGGACTTTCCTAACCGGAGATCATTGGCTGAACCTGCCGACAGAAAAACTGTGGGTGACCGTTTACGCGGATGACGATGAAGCTTTCGATATCTGGAATAAAGAAGTGGGTGTGCCAGCAGAGCGCATAGTTCGCATTGGCGATAACAAGGGCGCCCGCTATGCGTCCGATAACTTCTGGCAGATGGGCGATACCGGTCCGTGCGGCCCTTGTACCGAAATTTTTTACGATCACGGTCCGGATGTTGCAGGTGGCCCTCCCGGTAGCCCCGAAGAAGACGGCGATCGCTACATTGAAATCTGGAACGTGGTGTTCATGCAGTACAACCGTACTGCCGATGGTGAAATGCTGAACCTGCCAAAGCCTTCTGTTGATACGGGCATGGGCCTTGAGCGTATCGCCGCGGTATTGCAGGGGGTGCACAGTAACTACGAAATCGACCTGTTCCAGGATCTGTTGAAGGCAGCCTCTGAAGTTCTTGGCGGCGCAGCAAGCACTGAGGCGTCACTGCGTGTCGTCGCAGACCACATTCGTTCTTGCTCGTTCCTGATTGCGGACGGTGTAATGCCGTCGAATGAAGGTCGTGGTTTTGTTCTGCGCCGGATTGTTCGACGTGCGGCTCGCCACGGTAACAAGCTGGGCGCGAACGGGCCTTTCTTCCACAAGTTGGCCAAGCCTTTGGCGGACCTGATGGGAGAAGCATTCCCGCAGTTGGTCAGCAGTTTGAAGCAGATCGAGAAGGTGCTGCTTCAAGAAGAAGAACAGTTTGCTAAAACGCTCGACAAAGGTCTGCGTTTGCTTGAACAAGACATTGCCGAGCTTAAAGGCAATGAGATCCCTGGCGAAACGGTGTTTACGCTTTATGACACCTACGGTTTCCCGGTAGACCTCACCAACGATATCGCACGTGAGCGTGGTCTGACTCTGGACTACGCCGGATATGAAAAAGCTATGGAAGCCCAACGTGAACGGGCGCGGGCTGCCAGTAAGTTCGGCATTGATTACAACGCTGAAGGGCTCAACATCGAAGGGGATACCGAGTTTACCGGTTATGATCATGTTGATGGTAAAGAGCGCGTGCGCTTGGTGTTGGTTGAAGGCGAAGAGCGCAAGGCGGTTGCCGGTGATGATTGCGTAGTTGTATTAGAGCGCACACCTTTCTATGCCGAGTCTGGCGGTCAGGTGGGGGACACGGGTCTGCTGACTTGGAACGGTGGCCGTTTTGAAGTAGCGGATACTCGAAAGGACGGGGATAACCACCTACACGTGGGTAAACTCGTTGAAGGAGAGTTGAGCTCTGGCCAAGAGGTGGATGTTTGTATCGATCACGAACGTCGCGAGCGCACCAAACGTAATCATTCTGCTACGCACCTATTGCATGCCGCACTTCGCAAGGTGTTGGGTGAGCATGTAAATCAGAAGGGCTCATTGGTTGATCCGGACAAGTTGCGTTTCGACTTTTCCCATTTTGAAGCGGTTACCCCTGAGCAGCTTAAAGAGATTGAGCGCCAGGTGAATGAACAGGTTCTTCAGAATACGCCGGTTGAAATAGACGTTACAGACATGGAGACCGCACAGGAAAATGGCGCCATGGCACTATTTGGTGAGAAGTATGGTGATGTGGTGCGAGTGCTAAGCATGGGTTCTGATCGATATTCGGTGGAACTTTGTGGCGGTACTCACGTCTCTCGTACAGGCGATATCGGTATGATGCGAATCACCTCCGAGAGCGGTATTTCCTCGGGTGTTCGTCGTATCGAAGCGGTCACTGGCTTTGGCGCGCTGGCGTGGGCAGATGAAACCGAGAGCACGTTGCGCAAAACCGCCAAGCTGGTGAGGGCGACTCGGGAAACGTTGGTAGACAAAGTCCAGCAAACTCTAGACCGCAATCGTCAGCTGGAAAAAGACATTGCTGCTATGAAAGCGAAGTTGGCCAGTTCTGCTGGTAGTGATCTGGCGGCTTCTGCCGTGCAAGTGGGTGATCTCAAAGTCGTTGCGGCGCAGATGGATGGAGCGGATCGCAAGGCGCTGATGGAAACTGCCGACCAGCTGAAGAACAAACTGGGTGAAGGTGTGGTGGTATTGGCCACTGTCGAAGATGGCAAAGTTGTTTTGGTTGCCGGTGTGACCAAGTCCGCGACAGGTAAGGTTAAAGCGGGTGATTTGATGAAGCACCTGTGTGCCCAAGTGGATGGAAAAGGCGGTGGCCGTCCGGACATGGCGCAAGGTGGTGGCAATGATGCGTCGAAGCTGGTCGACGCTCTGGCGGGTGTGCCTGCCTGGGTTGAAGGAAATATCCAGTAAGGCGCTGTTTTCCGCAGTGGGCACGGGTTTATAATCCGCCCGCTTTATACGATGGCGGAGCCTTAGGGCTCCGCTTTGGGTCCCCGGTTCGGAGTTTGGCAAAACATGGCTCTGTTGGTTCAAAAGTTTGGTGGTACATCCGTCGGCACAACCGAGCGGATTGAGGCGGTAGCCGACAAGATATGTCGGTTCCGCAAGGAAGGGCACGATATCGTTGTCGTGGTCTCGGCAATGAGCGGTGAGACAAATCGCCTGATCGCATTGGCCGGCGACATTATGGAAGAGCCTACACCACGGGAAATGGACGTACTGGTTTCCACCGGTGAGCAAGTGACAATTGCTTTGCTGTCCATGGCGCTGCAAAAGCGTGGCTGTGACGCTCGTTCTTACACGGGTGGCCAGGTTCGGATTTTGACTGATAACAGTCACAACAAGGCTCGTATCAAAGACATTGATGCGCATCGGATGCAGTCAGATCTCGATGCAGGCCGAGTGATTGTGGTGGCTGGCTTTCAGGGTGTGGACGAGCAGGGAAATATCACCACGCTTGGTCGTGGTGGTTCCGATACCACGGCTGTTGCACTGGCTGCAGCGCTGAAGGCTGATGAATGCCAGATCTACACCGATGTAGACGGTGTTTATACGACTGACCCGCGTGTTGTAGACAGCGCACGTCGGCTGGATCGTATTACATTTGAGGAAATGCTCGAGATGGCGAGTCTGGGTTCAAAGGTTCTCCAGATCCGTGCTGTCGAGTTTGCAGGTAAATACAACGTTCCGTTAAGGGTGCTCTCCAGCTTCCAGGAAGGCGAAGGAACCCTGATCACTTTTGAGGATGATACGGCCATGGAACAACCGATTGTTTCCGGCATTGCTTTTAATCGTGATGAAGCCAAGCTGACTATTTCCGGCGTGCCGGATACCCCAGGCAGTGCGCTGAGTATCCTGAAGCCAATCAGCGATGCCAACATTGAAGTCGACATGATCGTTCAGAACGTCGGTCAAGATAATAAGACTGCCTTCACGTTCACGGTGAACCGTCCTGATTTGAAACGCGCTCAAGACATCCTGCGCCGTATCTCCGACGACATTGGTGCAGGTGAAGTTATCGGCGATAGCAAAATCGCTAAAGTCAGCATCGTAGGTGTGGGTATGCGCTCTCATGCGGGTGTTGCCACCCAAATGTTTGAGGCGCTGTCAAAAGAAGGTATCAATATTCAGATGATCTCCACATCCGAAATCAAGGTTTCGGTGGTGATCGATGAGAAGTATCTCGAGCTGGCGGTTCGCGCGTTGCATAGCACGTTCGGATTGGAAAATGCTGAGATAGATGAGAATGCTTGAATGCAGGATGCTGAAGGGTGTAGTTGAGGGTCATTGGTTATTTCTATCAGGAACTATTTTGGCATAAGTGTTATTGCGTCTATAGTTTGATAGGTGATCCCTTTATAAAAGCAATAAGTAAAAAGTAGTGACAGTCGGAACAGGTAGTCTTGCAATAGGGAGTATGGAACATGCTTATTTTAACTCGCCGTGTTGGCGAAACTCTGATGATCGGTGACGAGGTAACCGTTACCGTTCTGGGAGTTAAGGGGAATCAGGTTCGTATCGGGGTAAATGCTCCTAAAGACGTAGCGGTTCACCGTGAAGAAATCTATCAGCGCATTCAGTCCGAAAAAGGCTCCGATGAGCCAGAACCGGGCAATAGTTGATCAGAAATAAGCCGTTCAGCGATAGCTTGAGCGGCTTTTTAATTTTTAGGGAAAAATGATTAGAAAAATATCGTGTCAACCCTATGAAAACAGAAAAGTTGTGGTAGTATACGCACCGTTCTCAAGGAGAGGTGGGTGAGTGGCTGAAACCAGTTCCCTGCTAAGGAACCGTACGAGCAATCGTACCGAGGGTTCGAATCCCTCCCTCTCCGCCATTCTTTCTCGGAAGAATGAGAACAGGTTGAAGTTGCTTTCAACCACATGCGACTAGATGTGCGGCTGTAGCTCAGCTGGATAGAGTACCTGGCTACGAACCAGGCGGTCGGAGGTTCGAATCCTCCCAGCCGCGCCATTTTTCGCAAACAAGTTTTTAGCGGCTGTAGCTCAGCTGGATAGAGTACCTGGCTACGAACCAGGCGGTCGGAGGTTCGAATCCTCCCAGCCGCGCCATTATTAAGTTGTTGAGAGACAGCTAAAAACCCAGCCTAAGTGCTGGGTTTTTTTATGCCTGAAATTTTCTATCTGCCTCAGAGGCGCTAGTTGCCAATGACTACGTCTGTTATATAATGCTGGCATGAATAATCCCATCATTAATCGTCGTGGACGAAAAACAAGTAAACGCCAGTTGGCCGAAGGCGAGTACACCATCGACGACCTCGCGCGCCGTGGCAGTACCACAGTGCGCAACATCCGTGCCTACCAGGATCGGGGAATTCTCGAGCCTCCTGAAAAGCGCGGACGTTTGGGCATCTACTTTGATTCGCATGCCGCTCGGCTCGACATTATCAATAACTTGCTAGATCGCGGGTACTCTATTGATAATATTCGTGAATTGCTTGCCGCATGGACCGATGGGCGTCATTTAGAGGAGATCTTGGGCTTGGAGAAGGCGATCACGCTTGCTTTCTCATCTGAAACGCCCCGAGAGTACAGCCTTGCGGATCTCATCAAAATGTTCGGTCTGAATAGCGCCAGCAAGAGCATGATCGATGACGCGGTGAAGCTGGGCCTGATAGAACGCAAGCGCACCAAGTTTGTGGCTCCGAGCCCGAGGCTTATTGAAGCCGGTGCTCAGTTGGTCAAGTTGGGTATGTCCTTTGAAGAAATCGTCGATTTGTTGCGCCTTTTACGGGGCAATGTGCAGCGGGCAGCGGACGGTTTGGTGAAGGTTGCTGTCGCCCACTTCGATGAGTTTGGCGATGAGCTGCCGCCCTCTGAGACCATTCGTGAGCTTTCTCAATTGATTTGGGAGCTTCGCCCGCTCGCTCATCAAACAATTCGTGCTGAAGCTGAGCTTGCACTTAACCGTTCCCTGCGTAATTTCTTGGGCGATCGTCTCTCTGCTGTCATAGAAAATATGCAAGAGGAGCGATAAAGAACCTGTCTCCACTCGACAGCTTCTTTAGTCATATCTCGTTTGTTGAAGCTATACGGACTTCCTCTCCGGCGTGCTGCCGCCGGGAGGAAGATCAGGCGTGATATTTGTTAATTCTGAAGCTTCACGCAGATGCGGCGGTGGCCTTCGTCTCCGGTTTCTGCGTAGCGAGATAGGCGGGTGAGTCGTTCAGATAATTCAAGGCCAGTTCTGTTGATCCTTCATTAGAGGGATTATAGAACGGTGATAGGAAGGATAGCTCTTTCAGGGTCAGCCAGGTCAGACCGGGCAGGTGCCCTGTTTTCGCAGCGCGACTCCATTCACGCCAAATCCATGGCCGGAAAATGCTGGGTCGTTTTTTGGCGAAGCGTGAATCCTGTTTCATCAGGTGTGCTGCGCCGTCGGCCCATAGCCCGAAAATAAGAGGGAAGGTAATTAGCGCCAAATAGGAGCGAGATGCGTAGCTGCCGCCCAGGTGCTGATATAAATCAAAGGCCACACAGCGGTGCTCGACCTCTTCAGCGCCGTGCCATCGCAGCAGATCGAGAAGCACCTCGTCTGCACCAGCATCGTCCCACGTTTTGTTTTCCAGCGCGTACATGCCAAGAACGCATGTCATGTGTTCCACAGCTGCGACTAAACCTAAGCGAAATACCAGCCAGTTCCGTTCTAATCGTTTGGGGATTTTTTGTCCAAACGGGTTGTCGGCCAGGGCTACCTTGAACAGGTTGTCCATGAAATCGGTATTTCGGGCCGTTTCTATGTTGTGGTTTTGCAAGTATTCCTCGACGGCGCCGCCATGAGCGCGTGCATGCATGGCTTCCTGTCGGATAAAGGCTTGTACGTCCTCTCGGAGTTTCTCATCGGTGATGTGTGGAAGGGCCTTGTTAAAAAGTCGGCAAAACCAATATTCTCCAGCGGGCAAAATCATATTGATTTGATTGATGAAGTGGCTCGCAAACGGTTGCCCGGGAATCCATTCCAGCGGCGTGTCTGCCCAGTTGAATTCCACGCGACGCGGAGTAAGAGAATGCGAACTTGAAGAGCCTTTTTGCTGCTTTTGGAAGCGCGGCCAGTTTATCTTGCTGGTTTTTGAAGCGGTGATTGTTGCCATTGTTAATCTCCTGTTGTTGTTAAGCCAGCTCTAGCTTTGCCAGCCAGCGGCTCAGTGGCGGAGAGGCCCGTCCGATGAGGTTCAGGCCGTATGCTTCCGGGCCAACCAGCACTTCATCTTGGTCATTTTCCAATGCCTTAATAATGCTGGAGGAGACGGCTGCTGGACTGAGGTTTCGACGGGCATACAGCTTGGATGCCCTGGTTCGGTCTTCGCTTTCAGCTTCGGCGCTTTTGCCCACAAATCGTGTGCGATCGGTAATTCCGCTGTTCACAATGCCCGGGCATACTGTGATGACTCTGACACCGTGATGGGCCAGATCGGCCCGCATACAATCGGAAAGCATGCGAACAGCGGCTTTGGTGGTGGAATAGGCGCTCATGGAACGGTTAGGTGAGAACGCTGCTGCAGACGAGACGTTGATAATGACGCCATTGTTTTGAGCCTCGGCCATTTGTTTGCCGAAGAGCTGAGAGCCGTGAATGACAGACCAGAGGTTCACATTGAGAATCCGTCTCCAGTCTGCGCGGCTGGTTTGCAAAAAGGGGCCAGCCATCCCGATGCCGGCATTGTTGATCAGGATATCGGGGACTTCATCTTTCTTGGCTAGCTCGCGTGCGAGTTTATCCCAGCTACCGGCGATTCCTACGTCCATGGTATAGCTCGTTGCTCGAGCACCGAGAAGGCCTGCGAGTTCAGCTGTGCGCGCAGCGGCATCAGTGTCAATGTCGATTGCGATGACATCTGCGCCGGCTTTAGCGAGCTCGAGCAGCGTCTCTCGTCCAATGCCATTTCCTGCTCCGGTCACAACCGCCAGTTTACCGCTGAATACTTTTCGCGTTCCCTGAACGCGGTGGCGATCCAGTCCGGATGGGGCATCGCTATCGGCTGCGCCGGATTCAATGAAATCAACAAAGCGACAAAGACGATTCGCTACGACCTCCGGATGGCTAACCTGTATCCAGTGCCCGCCATTGATTTCTTCGCACCAAAGTCGCGGAACCCACTTATGCAAGTCTTCAAATAGCATTGGGGTTACGAATTTGTCTCGTTTTGGAACAAGAAGTTGTACGGGAAGCTGTGTGGACTTCTCTTGTGGCGAGGTGATTCGCGGGATTACGTTGGCGCGGTACAGGTGAACTCCCATCGCGCCATCTTTCCGCTGACTGTCAAAAGGCGGGCATTCTTCAATGCCTTCAACGTGCTGAAGCAAGCGAGGCCAAAGTTTATCCAATCCCGATTTCCATAACGTGGGGGCCAAAACGGGAAGGTGAAACGCAGCGATGTACCATGAGTGAGCAATTTGTTTGGCTATTTTGTTAATTTGGGCTGGTTTTCCGCTTTTCAGGCCTTGTTTTAACCAATGGCCAGCGTGGTCCAGGCTGGGGCCTGAAATTGAGGTGTATGACTTTATGCGCTCTTGAAGGTTGGGGTGAGTGGCAAACTCCCAGCATTGTATGGAGCCCCAGTCATGGCCAACAAGATGCACCGGCTTTTCGGGGCTAACTGCGCTGAGAACGGCACGAAAATCAGCGGTTAGATGCTCCAGGGTATAGTCCTTGGTGCGGTAGGGGGCGTCGGATTTCCCCGCACCGCGAACATCGTACACGGCGACATGAAAGCGCTTTGCAAGCTCGCTTATTGTGGTGTCCCAAATATGGCTGCAATCGGGATAGCCATGGACAAGCACGATGGTTGTATCGGCATTTTTGTTCCACTCGCGGACATGGAGGCGAAGCCCTTTGTTCTCGATGAATTGGCTGCTTTCGTTCATACTTTGAACTCTGTCGTTATTGATACATTAGAAAATGTAACAATAAGCGGTGAGTTGGTCAATGAGGTGTGAGGTTTGAGGGGGCGTTTTGATTTGTACGGGTGGAAATTACGTGTGCTCAAAAAAAGCCCCGCATTGAGCGGGGCTGATGGTTGCCATTACCACATTAAGTCATCGGGTATTTCGTAGCCGGCATAGGGGTCATCATCACCTTGATCTTCTGCCGTGCGATCGTGCAGCACCACAACCGCAGATTCGTCCCGCTCCATGATTTTGCGGGCCACGGCCTCTGCGACCAGCTCGTACTCGTCGTTAACAAAAACAACGGCCAGCCGGCCTCGTGACAATTGATCCACCATCTGGTCGTCGACAAAAATCTTTTTTATCTTTCTCTCGTGCACAAACTGGTAAGACGTTTCACCGCGACTGCGATCTAGGCGGTTAGTTTCTACCAGCTGGCGAATCTGGGCCTGGATGGCTTTCTTGTTGGCTTCTTTTTGGTGCTCCAGATTCAGTTGCCGATCGCGCTCGGCCTGCTCTTGGCGAGCCTGGCGTGCCCGCTCTTCAACTTCGTTAACTTGGGTGGCACCTTTAGGCTGCTGTTTACGTTGCTTGCGCTTCTCAGAGCGAATGGTGCGCGCCTTTTTTTCATCGGCGAGCCCGGCTTTTAATAATTGGTCCTGCAAAGACGCCATCAGTGACTCCGTAGATTCGTGATAAACTTAATCAAATTATCTCTAGTATACGCCGTCAGAGCGAACTCAATAACCCACGATTATTTACCCCACGGATTTTTCTATGTCTTCTTTTAAAGAGCTTGGCCTTTCTTCGACCATGCTGGCTAACCTTGAGCAGCTGGGCTTCACGCAGGCTACTGGCATTCAGGTAAAGGCCTTGCCACCGGCTTTGGCGGGCAAAGATGTGATTGCCATGGCTCAAACGGGTAGCGGAAAAACGGCTGCTTTCGGTATTCCTCTGGTTGAAAAGCTTCAGCCCAAGCGGTTTTCGGTTCAGGCGTTGGTGCTTTGCCCAACGCGTGAGCTGGCGGATCAAGTAGCCAAAGCACTGAGGGAACTGGCGCGTGCGAAAGAAAACGTGAAGGTGCTGACTTTGTGCGGTGGTGTATCGATCGGGCCTCAGATTGGTTCGCTCAGCCATGGCGCTCACATCATCGTCGGCACGCCGGGGCGGGTTGAAGACCACCTGCGTAAAGGAACCTTGTCGCTGGAGCATCTGAATACGCTGGTGCTGGATGAAGCGGACCGCATGCTTGATATGGGGTTTGAGGATGTTGTGGCCGGTATTCTTGCGCAAACACCTTCCTCGCGGCAGACGTTGCTATTCTCCGCAACATGGCCGATGCCTATACGGACCCTAAGTGAGCGTTTTCAGGTGGACCCGGAAGACGTGCGGATTGAGGTGAACGATTCAACCGCCACGATAGAAGAGCTGTTTTACGAGATTTCGCCCGGGCAAGAAGTGGAAGCTGTTGCAGCATTGCTCTCCCGATTCCAGCCGACGGCGAGTTTGGTTTTCTGTACCACCAAACGGGGCTGTGACGATCTTGCAGACGCGCTCAGGCAGAAGGGTTTCGCCGCTTCGGCATTGCATGGTGATTTGGAGCAGCGGGAGCGTGACAGCACGCTGGTGCAGTTTGCGAACCAAAGTTGCACGGTTTTAGTCGCGACCGATGTGGCGGCTCGTGGTCTGGATATCAAAGGCTTGCCACTGGTTATTAATGCGGAGCCCGCTCGGGATCCCGAAGTTTATACGCATCGGATTGGTCGCACAGGGCGTGCGGGTGAGCAGGGGCATGCGGTGACCTTGTGTACACCGAAGCAGGGTCACAAGATCTCTCGTTTGGAGAGCGCGTGCGGCATGACAGCTGAGTGGGGCGATTCCGGACAACTGCTTTCAGAGCCTGTAAGGCCTGTTGCCCCACCCATGAAGACTCTCTGTCTGGCTGGAGGGCGTAAGGAGAAGGTTCGCCGCGGCGATGTGTTAGGGGCTTTGACCGGCGAAGCCGGGATCCCCGGTACTGCGGTAGGGAAAATCGATCTGTTTGATTTTCAGTGTTTTGTTGCTGTCGACGTGGCTTGGGCTAGTAAGGCGCTTTTACGGCTTGAGCAAGGGCGGGTGAAAGGGCGAAAAATACGCGTGCGTTATGTCTAACCGGGTTGGTTGCTCCGAGTGTATAGAACCGTTTGTTTTGATTGTCGCTCGGGAAATCCCTATAGAAAAATGTGCTTTTGGTTGCTCCAGAACAATGAAACCGGTAAATTACGCAGGATTTTGCCTCCCGTTTTGAATTTGCACGCTATTAGACTTTTGTCTGAAGAGGGTGTGATCGAGGCGGGGAAATCACAAACCAATACAGGTAGCTGTTCATTATGAATGAGCTGATGTCACACGCCGTAGATTTGATGATCGCCGGTATGGGCTTTGTGTTCGCGTTTCTGGTTATTCTGGTATTCGCGACTGGCCTGATGTCGAAAATCATTCTGCGGTTTGCTCCGCCAGAGCCGGCAACCCCGGCCAGAACGCCACGTGCCAAGCCGAAGGCGCCAACGTCGGTTGACCCTGACACCGCCGAGGCCATTAAGAAGGCGATTGCACAATACCGGTCACGCCACAAGAAGTGACCCGGGAACGGAATTAGAACCTTTTAACAGAAGGCTGACACGATGACTGACACAAAAAAACCGCTGGGGATTACGGACGTAATTCTACGTGACGCCCACCAGTCCCTGCTTGCCACCCGCATGCGTCTTGACGACATGCTGCCGATCGCCGAGAAACTCGACCAAGTCGGTTTCTGGTCGTTGGAATCCTGGGGTGGAGCTACCTTTGACTCCTGCATTCGTTACTTGGGTGAAGACCCATGGGAGCGTATCCGCGAACTGAAAAAAGTAATGCCTAACACGCCACAGCAGATGTTGCTGCGTGGCCAGAACCTGCTGGGCTATCGTCATTACGCGGATGACGTGGTAGAGCGTTTTGTAGATCGTGCTGCCGAAAACGGCGTTGATGTGTTCCGCATCTTCGATGCGATGAATGATCCTCGCAACCTGGCGACTGCTATTAAAGCGGTTCGCAAAACAGGTAAACATGCTCAGGGCACCATTTCTTACACCACCAGCCCTGTGCACACTCTTGATATGTGGGTTGAGTTGGCAAAAGAAGTCGCCGACATGGGTGCTGACTCCATCGCCATCAAAGACATGGCAGGCATCCTGAAGCCATACGTCGCCTACGATCTGGTCAGCCGTCTGAAGAAAGAATTGGATATTCCGATTCACATGCAGTGTCACGCCACGACGGGCATGTCCACTGCGACTGCCATTAAAGCAGCGGAAGCGGGTATCGACAACGTAGATACCGCGATCTCTTCCATGAGTATGACTTACGGTCATTCGCCCACCGAAGCGGTGGTTGCGATTCTGGAAGGGACCGACCGCGACACCGGTCTGGACCTGAACCTGCTTGAAGAAATTGCTTCCTACTTCCGCGAAGTGCGTAAGAAGTACGCTAAGTTTGAAGGTAGTCTGAGAGGCACTGATTCCCGCATCCTGATTGCTCAGGTTCCGGGTGGCATGTTGACCAACATGGAAAACCAGCTGCGCGAGCAGAACGCTACCGACAAGTTTGATGAAGTTCTGGCCGAGATTCCGAAGGTCCGTGAAGATCTGGGTTACATCCCGCTGGTAACGCCGACTTCGCAGATTGTTGGTACTCAGGCTGTACTGAACGTACTGACCGGTGAGCGCTACAAGTCTATCTCCAAAGAAACCTCTGCCATCCTGAAGGGCGAGTACGGTTCTGCACCGGCTCCGTTCAACAAAGAACTGCAAGAGCGCGTTCTGGATGGTGCCGAAGCGACTACTTGCCGTCCGGCAGACAACATTGAGCCAGAAATGGACAAGTTGACTGCTGAGCTAAAAGGCCTGGCCAACGAGAAAGGTATAGAGCTGGCAGAACAGGAAGTGGATGATGTTCTGACATACGCTTTGTTCCCGCAGATTGGTCTGAAGTTCCTTGAGAACCGTGGCAATGCAGAAGCCTTCGAGCCAGTACCAAGTGCTGATGATGTCGCTCCGGCCAAAAAATCTGCAGGTCCTGAAAACTACACGGTAGAGGTTAATGGCCAGAAATACGTTGTAGCCGTTTCCGAAGGTGGTGAGATCAGCCAGATTGAAGGTCAGGGCGGTTCTGCTGCACCTGCGGCCGCTCCAGTACCTGCTGCTGGCGACGGTGAACCTGTCAATGCGCCATTGAGCGGTAACATCTGGAAGGTTCTGGTTTCTCCGGGAGACACGGTTGAAGAAGGTGATGTGCTGATCATTCTCGAGGCCATGAAAATGGAAACCGAGATTCGCGCATCGAAGGCCGGAACCATCGGTGAAGTCTTCATCAAAGTCGGTGATGCCGTCTCTGTTGATGATGAAATGCTGACAATCGCATAAGGGCCAGCATTCCATGGATAAGATAATGACACTCTGGACAGGCAGTGGCCTGTTCAACATAGAGTTCGGTCAGATAGTGATGATCGCTATCGGCCTGCTGCTGCTGTTCCTTGCGATTCGTAAGGGCTTTGAGCCACTGCTGCTGGTGCCAATTGGTTTCGGCGGTATTCTGGCGAACATCCCGGAGGCAGGGTTGGCCCTGACTGCGGCGGAAAATGCGATTCACTTTGCGCTGAAGAGCGATGCTACGCAGATTCTGGCGGCACTGGCAGTGCCACTGGATGTGGCTTATCAAGCAGGACAGGCGGTAACACCTGAACTGAAGGAAGCCTTCAAAGTAGCGGTGAAAGAGGCCAGCTATTCCGAAATGGCAATGGCGAACTCGCTTGCCCAAGACTTCGGTTACGGCAACGGCATGCTGTATAACTTTTACTCCGTTGTTATCGGCAGTACTGTTGGCCCGCTGTTGATCTTTATGGGCGTTGGCGCGATGACCGATTTCGGTCCTCTGCTGGCGAACCCGAAGACCATGTTGCTGGGCGCCGCCGCTCAGTTCGGTATCTTTGGTACGGTTCTTGGTGCCGCACTGCTGGACTGGACTGGAGTGCTGGACTTCAACATCCTTGAAGCAGCTGCGATCGGTATCATCGGTGGCGCAGATGGCCCAACCTCTATCTACGTAGCCAGTGTATTGGCTCCGCATCTTCTGGGTGCAATTGCTGTATCTGCATACGCATACATGGCAATGGTTCCGATGATTCAGCCACCAATCATGAAGGCGCTGACCAGCAGTGAAGAGCGGGCTATCAAGATGAGCCAGCTTCGTCCGGTCAGCAAAAAGGAAAAGATCGTTTTCCCGCTGGTTGTTCTGATTGCTGTAGTGCTGTTCCTGCCAGACGCAGCACCGCTGCTGGGCATGTTCTGCTTCGGTAACCTGATGCGTGAGTGTGGCGTGGTTGAGCGCCTGAGTGATACGGCTCAGAACGCGCTGATCAACATCGTAACCATCTTCCTGGGTTTGTCGGTTGGCTCCAAGCTGATGGCAGACAAGTTCCTGGATGGCCAGACGCTGGGTATCTTGGGGCTGGGTGTTGTTGCGTTCGGTGTGGGTACTGCGTCAGGCGTTCTGATGGCTAAACTGATGAACAAGTTCAGTAAAGACCCGATCAATCCGCTGATCGGTTCTGCCGGTGTGTCTGCGGTGCCAATGGCAGCGCGGGTATCCAACAAGGTTGGTCTTGAGGCTAACCCGCAGAACTTCCTGCTGATGCACGCTATGGGCCCGAACGTGGCTGGTGTTATTGGCTCTGCGGTTGCAGCGGGTGTGATGATCAAGCTGTTGAGCTGATCTTCACTTCTTGCTGTACAAAAAAACCCGCTTCGGCGGGTTTTTTTGTGTTCAGTGAAAATCCCGGGAATTGACTGGCAACGAGTTAATCAGGTGGCTCAAATCCGAGAGCTTTCCAGCCATCACATGGACGATCTCCCCCTCTTTTTCGATAACCCCTTTCACGTGTAATAATCGCGCGGTGAGTAACGGTTTGCGTTGTTGGCGGGCGGTTGCCAACCAGACGACGACGTTAATATTGCCGGTTTCATCTTCAAGGGTGACAAAAGTGACGCCAGCAGCTGAGCCTGGCCGCTGACGGCCGGTGATCAGGCCCGCTACTTGTACCGGTATGCCGGGGCGGGTGGCCTTAAGTTGTTCTGCGGTTAGGCAGTGCTGGAGATGGCCTTGTTCGCGAAGCAGAGCCAGAGGGTGTCTTTGTAGTGTCAGACCTTGGCTGCGGTAGTCGGCCAGTACATTTTGGCCTTCCGTGGGGGTGGGTAACTGGTTGCAAGGCTTGGGCTGGTAATCCACTTCGGGCTCTTGGGCGAACAGTGCTGAAGGTTGTTCATATTCCAGTAATTGCCAGTAGGCTTGATGACGGTTATCGGTGAAGTCGGCCATGGCGTTTGCGCCGGCCAGTAACTCCATGTCCCGTTGATTCAGGCTGGCGCCAGTGCGCAGTTCGCTGGCGGAACGGTAGCCGTTCTGTGGTCGGTTTTCGTGAATGCGCTGGCCACCTTGGAGGGATAGGCCTTGTACGATTCTCAGGCCAAAACGCAGGTGTTGTGGCTGTTCTTCCAGTGTGTGCTCCCAATGGCTGAAGTTTACGTCGGGCGGCAGAACGGTTACGCCATGGCGACGGGCGTCTTGCACCAATTGGCTTGGGGAGTAAAAACCCATGGGCTGGCTGTTGAGTAAAGCGCAGTAGAATGCGGCCGGATGGTGGCGCTTGATCCATGCGGAGACATACACCAGCAGAGCAAAGCTGGCGGCGTGGGATTCCGGAAACCCGTAACCGCCAAAGCCGCATATTTGTTGGTACAAGCGTTCGGCGAATTCCGGATCGTGACCACGTTCCAACATGCCGCTGATCAGCTTGTCTCGGAATGGGGATAGGTCCCCATCGGATTTCCAGGCGGCCATGGCGCGACGGAGTTTGTCGGCTTCACCGGCGCTGAAACCGGCTGCCACCATGGCCAGTTTGATCACCTGTTCCTGGAAAATGGGAACCCCCAGCGTGCGCTCCAGCACCTGACGAATTGCATCGTTGGGGAATTCTACAGGCTCCAGTCCGTGTTTTCGGCGCAGGTAAGGGTGCACCATATCGCCCTGAATCGGGCCCGGGCGGACAATAGCGACTTCGATGACCAGATCGTAGTAAGTCTCAGGCTTCAGCCGGGGCAACATATTGATCTGAGCGCGGGACTCCACCTGAAACACTCCGATGCTGTCGCCTTTTTGCAGCATGGCGTAGGTGTCGGGGTCTCCTTGAGGGACATCCTGGATAGTAAAGGGGGTGCCTTTTTCCGAACTGATCAGCTCCAGAGCCTTTCGGATGGCGGTTAACATGCCAAGGGCGAGGACATCTACCTTCATTAGCCCGAGGCTTTCCAGGTCCTCCTTGTCCCATTGGATGACGGTGCGTTCTTGCATGGCGGCGTTTTCTACCGGCACCAGTTCCGACAGCGGCCCTGCACTAATGACAAAGCCACCGACGTGTTGGGACAAATGTCGGGGAAAGCCCAGTAAGGTGTTCACCAGTGTAAAAAACTGGTTGGCCATATGTGGGTTCTGAGTCAGACCTTTCTCCAGAATCTGCTGGCGCCAGTTGGTAGTCTTGTCGCGCCAGTCGATACCGTCCAGCAGCTTTTCCACTAAAGCGGCATCAAAGCCCAGAGCTTTGCCAACATCTCGGATGGCACTGCGGGGCCGGTAACGAATCACCGTTGCCGCCAGTGCTGCTCGCTCGCGACCGTAGCGTTGGTAAATATACTGGATGACCTCTTCGCGCCGTTGGTGTTCGAAATCCACATCGATATCCGGTGGTTCGTCCCGGTCTTTCGAGATGAAACGCTCAAACAACAGTTCGACCTTGGCGGGATTTACCTCGGTGATGCCCAGGCAGTAACAAACGGCTGAGTTGGCAGCAGAGCCTCGGCCCTGACACAAAATACCTTGGCTTCGGGCAAACGCGACTATGTCGTGGATGGTCAGAAAGTAATGCTCGTACTTCATTTCCGAGATTAGCCCCAGCTCTTTGCGAATCAACGTTTGAACTTTCATGGGGGTGCCATGGGGATAGCGGCGACGTTCGCCTTCTTGGGTCAGTCGTTTCAACAGGCCCGCAGGTGTCTCATTGGCGGGGACTAAATCAGGTGGGTATTCGTAGCGCAGGCTTCCGGGTTTAAATTGGCATGCGTTGGCAATCTGAACTGTCTCGCGTAGCCAGTTTTCCGGAAACAGCTTTTGCAGCACCGAGAGTGGGCGGAGATAACGCTCGCCGTTTTGGAACAGACAGCGCCCGGCATTCTCCAAGGTTCTGTGGTGGCGCAGGGCGGTGAGTACGTCTTGCAGGGGCTGGCGTTCTCGGCTGTGCATGTGAACTTCGCCGGTAGCTACAATAGGGCAGCGTAAATGGTCGGCCAATTCCCGGATCTGGGCCAGTTGTTGTTCCTCGCCAATTTCCAGAGTGCGGCTGGTGGCAATTCGTAACCGTTGCTCGAACAATCGATGTAACCATTCACCGCAAGCGCGGGTTTCAGTGAAGGTGACGTTTTCCTGAATGGCTGGGAGCCACAAACAAAAACAGTGGTCCAGTTCGTGGGTTTCAATATCTCGCGCGAAGAGCTGGTATTGCCCTTTTTCAGCGCGGCGCCGGCCTGTGGTTATCAGTTTGCAGAGCTGGCCATAACCCTGACGGTCTTTGGCCAATAGGATAAAACGTGGAACGGCAGAGTCAGTAGGGGCATCGTCCAGTTCGAACCAACTGCCGGTGATGAGCTTCACCGGGCTGTCTTTCAGAGCGGCCCAGGCTCTGGGAATGCCGGCTACAGAGCAAGCATCGGTGATGGCAATGGCGCTATAGCCTAATTCCAACGCTCGTTCGGCCAGCTCATGGGGATGCGAGGCCCCAGTTAGAAAGGTGAAGTTACTGAAGCAGAACAGCTCCGCATAGCCTGTAGTCATCAGCCAAACCACCCATGAATGAACCATCCATCTTGATGATCTCGGAAAACCCAAGCCATCTCGCTGCCCGGCAACTGTGCGATGTAATAATCCCGATGAACTCGTTGGCCGTCCCACCAACCACTGCTGATGCGCTCCGGGCCGGAGTGCCAGTGCGTAGGTGTTTGATCTAGGGGCCAGGGGTTTTTCAGTAGCCATAAAGGTCGGTGAGGGAAGGCTGTAGGCTCTGCCGCCGTTTTTTTAGAGGGGTTGCGAACCTCCTCGGCAGACCAAGCACATTCTGGCCGGTGGTCTTCAGAGGGAGACAGTTGTTTTAAAGCCTGGTCTCCCAACCGGGCCTGAAGACGGCTGATCAGCGTGTGCCAGGCTTCGTTCAGATCCTGAGTTTCACCGAGCAAATCTTGCCCTGTTGGGGCTTCACGGCCGATAAATCGCTTGACGGTGAAAGTGAGCGCAATAACCGGCGCGCTCAAGGGTTGCTGAGCAAGCTTCAGGCGGATCAGCTTTAAAAACACGTCGGCCCGATGTTCTGGCCCCGTGGTTCGAATTCGAAACCGTGTCGGTTCTTGGTGCCGGTGCTGCAGTGTCAGCAGTAGAGTGTCGGTATCTTGCTGGCGCCAACAAAGGTCTTCCTCCAACTCTGACAGAATTCGCTGCAACGAGAATAAAAGCCCTTGAGTGTGCTCCACTTCCTGAATGAAATCCGCCCGCTGCCTGAAAATATGGGGTGGCTGCCAAGGTGCTTTGGGGTCTGCGCGGGTGCCCTGAATTTTCTGGATGGTGTTCAACAGTTCTGGTGATAGTCGCCGAGCCAATTCTTGAGCGGGCAGAGCGAATACATCCGCAAGTGTGTTAAGCCCCAAGCGTTGCAGACGAGTGCAGGATTTCTTGTCAAAACCGGCGGCTTGCAGCGGTAAGTTGCCAATCGCTGCGAGAATATGGCCTTTGTCTGCTGTGCATTCGCCTTTGCCGGTGAGGGCTAATAACCGAGCCGTCAATGGCGTGTGCCCAATGGCGATCCACGCAGAGAGTTGGCGGTCGGTCAAGGCTTGTTCCACGGTTTGCCAGATGGCTGGTAGACCGCCGTAAAGCTTTTGCAGGCTACTGACTTCCGCCCAAAGACCATCAGGTGGTGACAAAGTAATGTGGGCGGCGTAGTGATACAACCAGCGTGCCTGATCTTCCAGAAGCCATGCTTCCTGTTTCTGATCTGCTTGCATAATATGCAAGTTGGGCGCTAAACCGAGCGCGGTTTTCAGACGCATGCCCACTTCTACACCCAGCTCCCGTGCGGTTGCGCAGGCCTGTTTGATGGTTTGCCCAGCACCATCCACGATCACAATAACGCCCCCGGAATCCTGATTCCGTTGGATGTGGTCCAGTAATAAATGTGGAAAATGCAGGTATAGCCAGAGCATAAGGTTACCGTGTAGTCCCGGCCCACGGGCCCTGAACGATGCGGGTGGAATCGTGGCCGGCAAGGTTGGCCCGGTGTCCCATCGCCAGTGAGCAACGTTGGCCGGGCCAGCTACCACGGCGCTTAATGATGTTAATTTTAAGTTCCTGGCGATCACTCGGAACAAGCTCCAGCCGTAAAGCGGCCGGAGAGTTCTGATCGACATGGCGGCGGCTTCGGAAAAGCACGCACACATTCCCCCCAGCCTCAGAAGCCAGCTGCAACCGGCGAACATCCCGACTGGCCAGTGTGCCCGGCCATGCCAGAACCAGCCCAGTAACGGGAGAACGAAGACAGTTTTCGAGTGTCCATAAAAAGTCGTTCTGGTCTTGAGTAGTGACCATTACCACATGGTCCAGATTAACCCCCTCCCGGGCCAAAGCGGGGGCGTAGGGTGTGTGTGGCGGGTTTAACCAGAAGGTGGTTTTGCCCTCGCTGGACACCCGTTGCATGAGCGGCAGCACCAGGTGCAGCTCGCCGATACCACAGGTATCCAGCAGGCATTCGCTCAACGCGCCCTTTGGCCATCCCAAACCGCCGAGTTGATTGTCCAGCGCCTGATACCCGGTGGGTTCCGCGGGTTGAGTAGTCTTCTTGTGTTGGTGGCCCTGCCACACGCGGGCATCCTGAAGAAGGTTGCTCAGCAATTCGCCCATGGGAAATTCTCTGAATACTGTTTATATATACAGTATTCTTAAGAGGTGCCGATTTCAACCGAGCAGAGTGAATGTTTTGTTCTAAAACGTTTCAGGCTCAAAACAGTTTAGTGCGGTTATGACGGTGTTGGCTTCGGAGGGTGTTGAGGTGTTTCTGCAGGATGAAAGGGCTGTATAGGCTAGATGGGTAAGCGCTGCTGAACTGATCGAATCAACAGTCCAGCAGCTAAGTGTTTTACTGGTTTTTCAAAAACGAAATATATTCCTGAACCACTTCATAGACATATTCCTGGTTCGCCGCTGCTGTGTCTGGATTGTAAGCACCGTCATTTGTTTTGTTATTGGACAAGATGCGAATCGCCAAAAATGGGATGCCGTATGCTTTTGAAATCATCGCTGATGAGGCCGATTCCATTTCTTCGACGGAAGTACCGTAGTTTTTATGAAACCAATTGATGCGATCTACCTCGTTGTTCCATAAATCTGCTGAACCAATGGTTCCTTCAACCACATTGCCTTTTTTGTAGCAGTTTTTTACTTTTTTCGCTATTGCGAAAAGATCGGGGTCTGCTTCGTAGTAACGTGCTTTTTCAGCGTTGGGGTCTTCACCAGCGCTTCCTTCCGAAGCCATAACATCCATGGGCAACCAATCCGTCGCAACAATGCCGTCTCCCTCTGCACGATCGCGGGTTTTCATGGAGCCTATGTTAACCGTGCGCTCACCCAAAACGATGTCAAAAACATTGAGATCGGGATCATGACCGCCAGATGTGCCTTGGTTGATGATGGCAGCCGGGTTGTATTTGAGGATCGCAACGGCGGTTGCGGCTGCCGTGTTCTCCATACCTTTCCCGGTTTTAGAAACAATGACGGGATAGTCATCTACGGTGCCAATATAAAACTCAAACGTTGATCCCGATTTTTCGGTTTCAACGTTCTCGAGACGAGCCGCAAATTTCTCAGCCTCGATTGGCATGGGCCCCTGAATCAATATAGGGCGTTTCGTACCTTCTTTGGTGTTGAGGTCGTTTGCTGAGACTCCTCCTGCCAATGCCAATATCGAAACCACGGTTATTAGCACGCGTTTGCTCATCTTCATTGCCATTTTTCTGACCTTGTTTTTTGCTTGAGGGGTTATGGGCCCTTGGATTGCTTGGGCACAAAATAAGATTCGGAAAGGTTCGATGGTGAGATTTTAGGTGCCGAAGCCTATCTATCTAGACCTTGGGTTTCAAGTGTATCGCGAAGGTGGGAGAGGGGGGGATGTTGATGTGGCTGTTTGTTTCCAGCTATCTGTCTAATAAATAGGTGCAATTTCCGGCTCATGGAGAAGTTCATGCTTCACTCACTTGCATGAGCGATGAGCTACCCCAAGAGCCGTGTGATCAATAAAGGCTTTGTCCAAACCCTTCAATACAATCAACCAAGCCCTTCTGTTTGTACTTCACCGCGAATGACGATTTGGCCGCTGTAAGGCGCCGGTTCCGCATTTTTGTGTTCGGCAAACCCTTCCCTGATCTCTCCCCGAATGACAGTTTGTCCGCTGTAGGGAGATGGCTGGGACTGCTCCAGGTTGGTCTGATCTGATTTACGATCCGCCAAGCTGGCATTTGCGGGCAGGGCGGCAACGGCAAAGAGGGAAGCGAAAGCAACGAGAGCAAATTTACGCATATCTGTATCTCCAGAATAAGTTGGTTTGAATCATTCTCTGAATCGCCCGGTGTATCCGGATCAGATGCAGCGAAGTATGCGCCTCTGGAGTACGCCTGAATAATTGCCAGTCGGCATGGGTCACATCACTCACAGTGATGTTTTCTGGAAAATTCTTTAGAATATTTTTCTAAAGATAGATTTTGTTGTCCGTAAAACTGCTTACATATAATTGCTGATGATGTTTTGGTGCGTCGTTTTTATTGGTTCTGTGTGAAAAACTTTATAAAGTTACACACTAACTTGGTTCGGGTTCTTACTTCTCGGAGTTGGCGGTGTCTACCGATCTTGGGGAGGCTTGGTGTTCAGCTAGCGTTTGTAATGCAGACCATAAAGCATTGTCAGTGAATGCGGTGAAGATGGGGTACCTTCACCGTATTGGATGGCATTAAATGAATGTCCAGGCCAGCACTCTCGTCACTTTGTGTCCTTGTTTCATTTCTATTTCCCGAAGATCTACTGCTCCGAGCTTACGAATCAATTTCTGTGCAGGCTTAATATTGTCAGCCTTTGAAATCAGGCTGGTAAACCATCGGCATTGTGTGGAGTACGCTAAGCTCTCTTTTATGAGCTTTTTAAGAAACAGCTGTTCGCCGCCTTTGCACCACAGCTCTGCTCCCATGCCGCCGAAATTCAGAGTAGGGGATTGGCTTTGTGATTTTTGTTCACCGCGGCTACGAGCCAGGTTATTAAGCTTGAGTTGACTCCCTTTCAGGGCTTCCTCGCGCGAGGCATGAAACGGCGGGTTGCATACGCTGATGTCAAAGAATTCTCCAGTCTGAATGATTCCTTCAAAAATGTGGTTTTTATCGGGCTGTGTGCGCAGTGAAATCTGTTCTTTGAGTGATGGGTTGCGGGCGATGATTTCGGACACGTTCGCCAGCGACTGGGTGTTGATGTCGCTGCCGACACATTGCCAGCCGTATATCTGGCAGGCCAATAGCGGGTATATCCCATTCGCACCCGTTCCTATGTCGAGCAGCTTGATATTGTTTTTTTCAAGCCCGGGTAAGTCGGCCACGTAATGGATGTAGTCGGCCCGGCCCGGGATAGGAGGGCAAAGTGCGCCTTCAGGAATATCCCAGCCGACGATGTCGTAATAGTAACTTAGCAACGCAGCGTTGAGGTTTTTTACCGCTAGGGGGGCTGCGAAGTCGATGGACAGGTTGCCATGAACATTTGGCTTTACATAAGGTGCGAGCGCAGGATGGCGCTTTACCAGAGCAGGGAAATCGTAGTCTTGGTTGTGCAGGTTCCTTGGGTGCAAGTTCTTGCGAACAGGTTTGGTTTGGTTTTTACGTCTATGATGGCTGCTCACAGTAATCGGCCCGGGGCTTTAAAATTGCATGTAGACTGGGTCTGGTTTCGGGCCCAATTATAAGCTGCGTTTGTCCGTCCTCCAATGGCGTTAGGTGTTCGGCGATTCAATCTGCTGTATTTGCTTAAAAACCTCTGCGGCTTCTGCAGAGAGCTCAGAATACGTTCGAATATCTCCGTTTCTTTGGGCTTTCATGGCCCTCTCGAGCAGTGCCGAGTATTGTTTTTTTAGCTTTTTAGCCGGATCTTTCTTGAAAAAGGGCAGCATAGACTTCTCCTCTAGTGTTCGATGGAAAGTGTATACGGCATGTTTGTAAGAACAGGTCATAACCGGCATGCCGCATTGAATATAGACAAGGAATGCGGAGTGCGCTTTAACCTATACTTTGAATAAATGCTGGTTGCTGACGCGGGGCGAATGATGAAAATATCACAATACATCTTGTATCTACTCCTTATAGGAGTTGGGTTTTGCGGCAACACCTACGGCGAGCGAACGGAGAGCGTGGTTCAGGGGAATGCAGGTTCGAGCCTGATCGCCGACAGCTATGGCGAATTTGATGAACCTTGGGCCATGACCTTTCTTCCGGATGGGCGGCTCCTTGTCACTGAAAAGTCAGGTGCTTTGTATCTCGTTCGCTTGAAAGATCGCAGCAAACTGCCCGTCCAAGGCGTGCCAGAGGTGGCCTATGGCGGGCAGGGCGGTTTGGGGGACGTCGTTCTTCATCCGAGCTATCCGGATAACCGCTGGATTTATCTGTCGTATGCGGAGCAGGGTTCCTGGCGGAAAAAAGGAGCCGTTGTTGCTCGAGCCGAGTTAAATGTCGAGGCAGACTCACCATCACTCGAAAACCTCGAAATCATCTGGCGACAAACTCCGAAGGTTTCCGGCGCAGGGCATTTCTCTCATCGGCTGGCCTTCGGGCCTGAAGGGCATTTGTTTATCACCTCGGGTGATCGGCAAAAGCTGGAGCCGGCTCAGCATTGGGATCAGAATCTGGGTAAGGTGATCCGGATTAATCCGGACGGCTCCATTCCAGAGGACAACCCGTTTCAGGATAAAGGAGAACTCGCAAAATCCTTTTGGTCGCTCGGACATCGCAATGTGCTTGGCATTGCATTCGACAAACAAGGGCAGCTGTGGACCCACGAAATGGGCCCCAGACACGGCGACGAATTCAATCTGACAGTGGCAGGCGAGAATTACGGCTGGCCCCTGGTTTCTTGGGGGGATCATTACTCCGGCTTTCCCATTCCCGATCCTGACACGCGCCCTGAGTTCAAAGCGCCGGCGATTTACTGGGTGCCAACGGTAGCCCCTTCCGGGCTGGCACTTTATTACGGTTCGATGTTCCCCGACTGGCAGGGCCAGGCTTTTGTGGGCGGTCTACGGTCAGAATCTCTGTTGCGGATCAGAATTGATGGTCAGGACCCCTCAGAGGCAGAGCGTTTCGCAATGGGTGAACGTATCCGAGAGGTGGAGATTGGGCCGGAAGGTGCATTATGGGTGCTGGAAGACGGAGTTGGTGGTCGCCTGCTGCGCCTCGTTTGCAAATGCTAGAATGTTCGCAAGCATCGGTCACTACAGGAGAAAATCATGATGAATACGGCCCCTGACCCTTACCCTGTTGGTACACCTGGCACGTCGTGGGGCGACGAGGAGCGTGCTGAGTGGCTGTCACAACAGTCCCGGCAGCGCAGCTATGAATCTGAAGTGTTGAGCGTCATCGAGCGCCTGAAATCGAACTTTGACGTAGAAGAGTACGGGTGCTTGGAGTATGGCTCTGATCGCTTTCCGCTGATGGCGATTCGCAGTCGCGACTGGAATGACGATCTGCCGGTTGTGCTGATCACGGGCGGAGTGCATGGCTATGAAACCAGCGGTGTGCATGGTGCACTGCAGTTTGTTGAGCAGTATGCTGCGGATTACGTGGATCGCGTGAACCTTTTAGTTGCACCGTGTGTCAGCCCTTGGGCATACGAGCGTATTCATCGTTGGAATGCAAACGCGGTTGATCCGAACCGCTCTTTCCACAACAACAGTCCTGCGGAGGAATCGGCGGCCCTTCTGCGCTTGGTAGCACCGATTCGCGATCGTGTGCTTTTGCACATGGACTTGCATGAGACGACTGATACCGACGAAACCGAGTTTCGTCCGGCGCTGGCTGCCCGGGACGGTAAGCCGTTTGAGCCGGGTGATATCCCCGACGGTTTCTATTTGGTAGACGACAGCGAGAGCCCCCGACAAGAGTTCCAGCAGGCCATCATAGAAGCAGTGGAGCGGGTTACGCATATTGTTCCTGCTGACGATAAAGGAGAAATCTTCGGCTCTGCCGTGGCTTCTCGAGGTGTTATCCAGTATCCGCTCAAGAAGCTTGGGCTGTGCGCCAGTGTCACTAATGCCCGATACCGAACCACGACCGAGGTTTATCCCGACAGCCCGCGGGCGACTCCGGAGCAATGCAATGCAGCACAGGTTGCTGCAGTGTGTGCGGGCATTGGCTACGCGCTCGTGAATCGATAAGAGAACGACGCTCAGGGAGAACAGCTATGAGCAAATTGGCTGATCAACACTGCGAGGCGTGCCGTAAAGGCACACCCAAGGTGACCGACGATGAGAAAGAGCTCTTGCACGGCGAAATCCCGGACTGGAGCCTTGTGGATGAGGAGGGCCAAGAGAAGCTCAAGAAGGTCTTCAAGTTCAAAAACTTCGCCCAAGCTCAGGCATTCGCTAATCAAGTAAGTGACCTGGCCGAAGCGGAAAACCACCATCCGGCTATTCTTCTGGAATACGGCAAAGTGACTGTCAGCTGGTGGACTCATGCTATCGGTGGCCTGCACCGAAATGATTTTATTATGGCAGTTAAAACTGACGCTGTATTTGCCGTTCCAGAGTAGCTTGCCTTCGGGTAGGCAGCGGTGCTGATCTTGGGCTAGCCTTGTTATGTGGCCGTTAGGCTGCGTAGTCTGTATCAACAAAGATGGCAATAAACGGAGATAGAGGAGAGCGGTATGAAGAAAAGCACAATGACATTATTGTCGGCTTTGCTGGTCGCACCGATGATAACGTTCGCCGGAAGCCTGACTTCTGAAGCTCCGGCCGATGCGGAAGTTTACTTTGTACAGCCCAGCGATGGGGATACGGTTGGGCAAAATGTGAACGTGGTTTTTGGTCTTCGCAATATGGGCGTAGCACCAGCCGGTGTTGATAAAAAAAATACCGGGCATCACCACCTTTTAATTGATACCGATGTACCGGCTGATTTAAGTAAGCCGTTGCCGGCCACCGATAAGGTCAAGCACTTTGGCGGCGGCCAGACGGAAACCGAAATAGAGCTTGCCCCCGGTACTCATACCTTGCAGTTGTTATTGGGTAACCACGCCCACGTGCCTCATAGCACGCCGGTGGTATCCGACGTAATCACAATTACAGTTGAGTAGCACAAAACAGTGGTTGGCGGGTGTTTCAATGCACCTGCGCCACTGACCGTTTTTTGAGTAAATGAATATGACACCATAATGTCATGTTGGGCCTTTGTTTCAGGCTGAGGGAACGAGTTTGCCTGTGCCACGTGCTCCTTATTGGGTTAACAAAACACAATAAGGAGAACAAACGATGCCCTCCTGTTTCACATTTCTTCCTACTCGCTTTGCTCTGGCACCCATCGCCTTAGCGCTTGTTGTCACCGGTTGTATCGATTCCAGTTCTGATAAGGATCGTTCTGATAGGGGCGCGGAGCGTAGTAACTCGCCGGATCCGGCCTGCGACAATCCCGGCAACAGTCAGGCACCTCAGTGTGAACTGCCTAACCCTGTGCTGGTTTCTTGTGTGGATGGTTCGCCCCGAGAAGGTGGTCGCAGTTATTCCGTTGCTCTTAATTCAGCCAGTGGAGAAACCATCACCTTTCAGGTGCTTGAGCCCATGGGCGGTATCGATTGCGATGCCGGGCACCCGCTTGTTCTTGAAGGACATGGTTTCGGTGGATCACGAAAGACCAGTGGTTTTGAACGGTATCGCGAAGCGGGCTTTGCAGTGATTTCCATCGACCAGCGTGGCTTTGGGCAAAGCACGGGCACCGTGCGGGTCATGGACCCGGAGTTTGAAGGGCAAGATCTAGTTCAGATTCTTGATTGGGCGGAAACCAATCTGGATTACCTTCAGTTTCGCGATGAGGCCGACCTTCCCGACGCATTGAATCCGAATCTGGTAACCGGTGCCGTAGGTGGAAGCTACGGGGGCGGTTACCAATTTCTGCTTCATGGCCTGGATCCGAAACAACGGTTAGATGCCTTGGTGCCGGATATGACTTGGAACGACCTGCGGTACAGCTTGAATCCTGGAAATGTGATCAAAACAGGCTGGGATCTGGGGCTGGTCGGCATCGGTGAAAGCGGTTCTTACAGTAACGGAAACAGCGGCCTGGACCCGATCCTGAAAGAGACCTTGGCGCAGGGCGCATCGCTGAATAGGTTCCCCGAGGCGGGTCTGGATTTCATCTATTATCACAGTCCGGCCTATCGCTGTGCGGGTACATCGCTCTCTGTGTCAGAGGATGCAGACCTCGTTTCCTACCAGACGAACCCCCCGGCCTACGACGTGCCTCCGACACCTTTCAATAATATCGATGTGCTGCTGACGCAGGGCATGAAAGACACGCTGTTTAACTTCAACGAAGCGTGGCGCAACTTCTCATGTTTGTCGGCGCAAACAGATGGCGATATTCGGCTACTGACTCATCAGACTGGCCATGTGCTACCTGTCGAAGCACCGGATGAGGCGCAACCGGGCACTCACATTGACCCGACGGCGGGGTTGCTGGAAATTCCGGGCTTTCAGGGAGCGGCTGGCAAATTTCACTGCGGTAGCATTTCGATTGCCGATGCCACGTTGAATTGGCTGGAGCATCATCTGCTGGGTAAGCCGTTACCGGACTATTTTGACGGCACCGAATCCAATGTGTGTTTGTCGCTTGCGGATGATCAGTCGGTATTAGTTCCCATGGATGGCTTCCCCGCGCCCGCCAGTGAAGATCAGTTGCTGACCGGCCGCTATGCGATTGAGCGGGCGTTTGCGTCGGATTTGCCTGTGGCATCCGGATACGAGGCCGCTGCCACTGTAACCCAGCCGCCCCAGGCCATTATGCTGGGCAAAGTTGGCGAAGAAGGTGCCGTATTGGGTGGCATACCGACCATGCAACTGACGGTGTCGGATCTGACCGGAAAAACAGTATGTGATAACGAGATGGGCCCCTACGCTCCGGGCTGCGATCCGATTGTTTTTGTCGGCTTAGGTAAGCGCTCGGAAGGGGAAAGCCGCTGGGATCTGATTGACGACCAGGTGATGCCGGTGCGCGGCTTGAAAGATCAGGCCGTTATTCAGATGGTCGGCGTGGCAGAGTCCTTGGAACCAGGCGATGAGCTGGCGTTGTTGGTAACCGGTTACCATTTACAGTACCCCGCTAGCTGGTCCCGGGATCCGTTGGTTCCCTTTGTCAACGTGTCGGGTACGGTACAGCTTCCGATGCTGGAAGGAGCGTTGACCGACGCACTGTAAACGGTTTGTTCTGGAGCGGCCGACGTTGGCCGCTCCAGACTCCCTCGCGGGGCCGCGAATCAGTACGCGCCCTCACTGTAGATCAGCTCATAGCTGTGGCTGTAGATTTCCAGAATGTTTCCGAATGGATCTTCCATGTAAATCATGCGATAGGGTTTTTCGCCCGGATAGTAATAGCGTGGTTTCTCCATGCGGCGTTTGCCGCCAGCGGCCACGATGCGATCCGCGAGCTCCTCAACGTTCGGATCTTGCACGCAGAAGTGGAAAATGCCGGTCTTCCAGTACTCGAAGTTGTCTTCAGGGTTGGTTTGGTTTCTGAACTGAAACAGCTCTACACCAATTCGGTCGCCCGTGGATAGGTGCGCGATCCGGAAGCTTCCCCAGCCCTTTCCGAATACTTCTGTGCACATCTCACCGATGGCGCTATCGTCTTCTTCGATATCGGTTGGTTTCATAATCAGATACCAGCCCAGAACTTCCGTGTAGAACTTAACGGCTTGCTCCAGATCCGGTACGGATATGCCAATGTGTGAGAAATTTCTTGGGTAAACGTTGTTCATGTCTTGTCCTCCGCTTGTGAAACTAATGGCACGTTACATTTTGAATCTGATCACGTAAAATTATCGTTTGTCATAGTTTTTATTAAGGTTTGTGATGATCAATGTTCGGTGGTTGCGCAGTTTTTGCACGCTCGTTGAAGAGGAACATTTCACGCGCACGGCGGAGCGTCTCCACATGACTCAGTCAGGCGTAAGTCAGCATGTGCGTAAATTGGAGGAGCAGCTCGGCACAGAATTGCTGTTGCGACAAGGCAAGCAGTTTTCACTGTCGGGTGCAGGTGAACGGCTATACGCCGAAGCTCAGGGTGTTCTTCTCGCTTTGTCGAATTTGGAGCAGATTGCCTCAGAGGATCCACCTTATGAGGGCAGTGTCCGTATTATGTCGCCGGGGAGTGTGGGGCTTAAGTTATATCCTCAGGTGTTGGCCCTACAGCAGAAGCACTCTAAGCTCATCATCGATTACCGGTTTGCGCCAAACACCGATGTGGAGCAGGCAATCGCTGAATCTACCGTTGATATTGGGTTCATGACCACGAAATCCACATTGGCTGAGGTAACCTGTACACCCGTTGCTGAAGAGTCTCTGCTGTTGGTCACGCCGGCGACCATTGAGCACCCCGAGTGGGAAACTTTGATGGCCCTTGGCTTTATTGATCATCCGGATGGCGGTCATCATGCGGACCTGCTACTCGGCGCGAACTACAGTGAGTTCCAGCACAGTAACTTGTTCATGAAGAAAGGGTTTTCTAACCAGATTGGATTGATTCTCGAGCCGGTGAGTAGGGGGCTGGGTTTTACCGTCTTGCCTGCCCATGCGGTCGAGGCATTTCCCAAGCCCGAGCTCATCAAAGTGCATCAACTTGCCCGGCCGGTAAGGGAAACACTCTTCCTTTGCGCCCTTCGCCACAGACCTCTCCCAAAAAGAATGGAGACGGTCATAGCTGAAGCCAGGCGGTGGCTCTAAACAGAGATTCCTATCTATGAGTAAATCAATGCTCTTCGGTATTTTCTCGTACCTTCTTGGTTGGATTGGTCAGAGCGAGTTGGAATCTCCCTGTGTATCAGTGGCCCATTGAGGCATTCCAAGGTTTGCTTTTTACGTTAGTGTGGGCGGTGGGTGTTCCTGAAAGTCTGGGATTTTTTTGCCGCGGCCCTCAGTATTCTGCTCGTGCTTGTCTTGCTGTTTGTGGCTGGGAAAAATGATTTCGAGGTTTTTGGATTCAAACTTGCAAATTTTCCGGTAAAAATTCATGAAAAAAGTAATGCCGAACGCAAAACGGCGCATTGCGGCGGTTCAGCTTGAAGCAGAACTGGGCGATGTATCTGTTAATCTGGAACGTGTTGAGCGGCTTGCCAAAGAGGCGTTAACGGCAGGGGCTGAAGTTGTGGCGCTTCCTGAGTTCTTTACCTCCCGCATCGCTTTTGACCAGCGTGTGCACGATGCCGTTTTGCCCCCTAATAATGAGGCGGTGGATTTGCTCGTAAGCCTGGCGAAACAGTATGGCTGCTGGATCGGTGGCTCCATGTTGATTGCGGAGGAAGCAGAGGTTTATAACCGCTACTACTTCGTCGAGCCTGACGGCGAGATACATACCCATGATAAAGATTTGCCCACCATGTGGGAAAACGCATTTTATGGCCCCGGTAAGGGTGACGGTGTATTTCAAACAAGTATGGGTGGCGTAGGCGCGGCTGTTTGTTGGGAATTGATTCGAAATCAAACTGCCAAGCGTTTGAAGAGCCGGGTTGGCTTGGTCATGAGTGGAACCCACTGGTGGACCCTTCCGTCGAATTGGGGCGGGCTGGTTAACCGAGGGTTGTCGGCGTTAGGGCAGTATAATCGATATCTGTCAGAGCAGGCCCCGAGTGAGCTGGCTAGGCGTATCGGAGCCCCGGTTGTTCAAGCCTCTCATTGCGGGTCGTTTTCGGGTGGATTCATGCTAACTCCTGGTTTTTCGGCGTCGGTGCCTTATGACACACACTATGTTGGGTGTACGCAAATTGTCGATGGGCAGGGCCGGATTCTGGCGCAACGCAGAACCAGCGAGGGGCCGGGCATTGTTGTATCTGAAGTGGATATCGGTTCCGTACCAGAAACAGAGGAAACTACGAATCGATTCTGGCTTCCTGACCATGCTTTGCTAATGAAGGCTTACTGGCACCAGCAGAATCTATGCGGGAAAAGCTACTATCGAAGGCAGGGAAGAGCTGCTGGAGTGCTTGCCGCTCAACGTTATGAGCAGTGCCATAGCCATAAATAGCCGTTGCTCTGCCGCTGCGGTCTAACTATCGAAAATGGAGTTCTGAATGAGAGTTTCTGTTCCTGCTTTGTTGTCATCGGTGTTTTTGCTTTCCGCCTGTTCAAGCTTTCAGCAAGGTGATGCCTTTGCACAGAGTTATGAGTGCGAGAGCGGAGAAACAGTCCGGGTTAATTATCTGGCTCCCGATGCGGCTAAGGTTCATTACAAGGGTTCTAGCTACGAAATGGAAATCGCCGCTTCTGCCAGCGGTGCACGATATATTGGTGGCGGAATCGAGTGGTGGGTGAAGGGCTCAGGGCCAGACTCTGAAGGGCTTTTACTGAAGCATCGGGCAGGTGGCAGTTCCGGCGACATCATTGACAGCTGCGCGGCGCTTTAACGCCCCTTAAACAGAGAGCCTAGCAGTCCTCTCAAAAAGCCACGCGTCATTTCACGGCCCATGGTGCGCGCAATGCTTTTCGCCAGAGTTTCGATCACGCTCTGGCGGGATGAGCGCCGGGGGGGTGCCGGCTTTTCGCTCGCCTTGGTGGGCGCTTCATATACGCGGTCTTTGTCGACAGCCGCCTGCTCTGCTTCTTTGGCTGCGTCTTCTGCGCGTTTTTGCAGTTTTTCGAAGGCCGATTCCCGGTCAATCACCTCATTGTAGCGAGCTCCAAACTCGCTTGTATCGAGAATGGCTTTTCGTTCTTTTGCTGTGGCAGGCCCTAGACGAGAAGAGGGCGGACGAATCAACGTTTGATCCACCATTGATGGCGTCCCTTTATTATCAAGGGTAGACACGAGCGCTTCGCCGACGCCGAGTTCGGTGATGACTTTCTCGGTATCGAGATCAGGGTTTTGTCGGAAGGTCGACGCAGCGGCTCGAACGGCTTTTTGATCGCGCGTCGTAAAGGCTCTCAGCGCATGCTGTACCCGATTGCCAAGTTGCCCCAATATTTTGTCGGGTATGTCGGTGGGGTTTTGGGAAACAAAATAGACACCAACGCCCTTGGATCGTATTAGGCGCACAACTTGTTCAACTTTTTGTGTCAGTGCTTTGGGCGCGTCGTCAAACAGCAGGTGAGCTTCGTCGAAAAAGAACACCAGTTTGGGTTTGTCGGGATCACCGACTTCGGGCAATTCTTCAAACAGTTCTGCGAGTAGCCAGAGCAGAGTGGTGGCGTACAGTCTTGGCCTTTCAATCAACTGGTTGGCCACCAGCAAATTGACGTGTCCGCGCCCAGAGGGATCGCAGCGCATCAGGTCGGCCAGCTCCAGTGCGGGCTCGCCAAAAAAATGATCGCCGCCTTGTTGTTCAAGTTGCAATAAGCGCCGTTGTATCGCACCGACCGAGGCTTTGCTGACATTGCCATAGAGCGCTGAGAGTTCTTTGGACTGTTCTGCCACAAAGGTCATCAGCGCCCGAAGATCCTTCAGGTCCAGTAAGGCCATGCCGTGATCATCGGCTAACTTGAAGGCAATGTTGATGACGCCTTCCTGAGTGTCGTTAAGTTCAAGCAGGCGTGACAACAACAAGGGGCCCATATCGGAAATCGTGGCCCGCATAGGGTGGCCTTGTATGCCTAAAACATCCCAGAACACGGTGGGAAAACCGTCGAATGCGTAGGGCTTAAGGCCCACCTGCTCAGCGCGTTTGGTCAGAAATGGTTTCGTGGTGCCCGGTTGTGAAATGCCTGAAAGGTCGCCTTTTACATCGGCCATAAACACCGGCACGCCTTGGGCTGAAAAGCCTTCGGCAAGGACCTGTAAGGTGACGGTTTTGCCGGTGCCCGTGGCCCCTGCGATCAGGCCATGGCGGTTGGCGCGGCGCAGCAGTAAACTCTGGGTATGGCTGCCTTTGCCGATGAAAACGGAATCTTCAGACACTGAACACACCTCTGTTTGTTATTAGGGTAGGCTGTGCAGGCACAATACCCTGTCTGCTTAGGCTGATTTTTCAGGTTGTGCGAGACATATTCAGTATGGTCCATTAATTGCCCAAAGCGTAATTGGAATAAATCTCTGGAGATGTATGACTGTTCCTCTCGAAAAAACGCCCGCTTCAGAGGTGTCTTGCTCAAACTGCAAGGCTTGCTGTTGCCGATTGGAAGTCATGATCATCAGCGATACGGGTGTCCCTGAAAGACACATTTCCTACGATGAATGGGGAGGGGAAACCATGAGGCGTTTAGACGACGGCTGGTGCTCCGCTTTGGATCGGGAAACGTTTATGTGCACGATCTACGAGAACCGACCCTGGATCTGTCGAGAGTTCGAAATGGGCTCTTACGAATGCCGGGAAGAGCGGGTTGCTTTGATCGACATAGCTCAAATTGACAGCTAGACCAAAGGCACTAGTTGTAGAGGGTTTTTCCGGTTGCTGTTAGGGTGAGGTATCACGTTGGGCTTACCTTGGCCCGTATACAAAGGAGAGCACCATGAAAACGTTTCGCATACTCGCGGCTGTTGCCGTTATGTTGGTTAGTTCACTGGCTGTTGCGGCAGAGGGGTTAGTCGTATTGAAAAGCCCTTACAGTGCCGAAGAAACGATGGACCGGTTGGAAGCAGAAGTTAAGGCGCGCAGCTTGAATGTCTTTTCGCGAATTGATCACGCTGCCGGAGCCCAAAAAGTTGGCAAGTCGTTGCGTGCTACCGAGGTGCTGGCGTTTGGGAATCCCAAGGGAGGCACACCGTTTATGGCGTGTGCACAGACGGTAGGCATTGATCTCCCGTTGAAGGCGCTGGTCTGGGAGGACGAATCGTCTCAAGTATGGCTTGGTTACAACGATCCCGCTTTTATTGCCGAGCGTCACGGCGCTTCGGATTGTGGAGTAGTCCCTAAATTGCAGAAAGCTTTGTCCGGAGTTGCCGAGGCCACGGTCGCCCGTTGAGTTGTTGTTAAGAGCGCTCTCCAGCGCGGATTTAATTAAGAATTATTGTTTACAGATTAAGGGGACAGATGATGAGCGATCCTACCTATACGCCACCAAAAGTGTGGAAGTGGCATCAGGAGGGTGAAAGTAAGTTCTCGAGTATTAATCGCCCGGTTGCAGGCCCTACTCATGACAAAGAGTTGCCCGTGGGTGAGCATCCTTTTCAGCTTTACTCGCTGGCAACCCCGAATGGGGTGAAAGCGACCATTATGTTCGAGGAGTTGCTTGAGCTGGGGATTCAGGAAGCCGAATACGATGCATGGATCGTTAACATCATGGAAGGTGATCAGTTTAGTAGTGGCTTCGTAGGTGTGAATCCCAACTCCAAAATCCCGGCGTTGATGGATCGCAGCGTACAGCCGGCTGTACGAGTGTTTGAGTCTGGCTCAATCCTTCTTTATCTGGCTGAAAAATTCGACCAGTTTTTATCGAAAGATCCCGCCAAACGTACGGAAACTATGAACTGGCTGTTCTGGCAAATGGGCAGTGCGCCTTTCCTGGGAGGCGGTTTCGGGCATTTCTATGCGTATGCGCCAGAAAAGTATGAGTACCCTATCAACCGTTACGCGATGGAAGTAAAGCGACAGCTGGACGTGCTGGATCGTCAGCTGGCGGACAATCGTTATATTGCCGGTGATGAATACAGCATTGCCGACATGGCTATCTGGCCATGGTATGGCGCACTGGTGAAAAACATGGTGTACGAAGCAGCTGAGTTTCTGGAAACGCACACATACACCAATGTGGTGCGTTGGACGGAAGAAGTCGCACAGCGCCCCGCGGTAAGGCGGGGGCGGATGGTTAATAAGGCTTGGGGCGATTTGTCGTCACAGCTGCATGAGCGCCATGACGCAAGCGATTTTGAACTTCGAACCCAGGACAAACTCAAGTCCGGCGAATAACGAAAGCGGCGTGCCGCTTTCGTGCTCGTTTAAAAGCCTTTGGCTGAAGACGTGCTGCGCCTTGCATCGGCACCACCATAGAGCGTGCCGTCTTCACCAACCATAATGCTTTGAATCGCCCCCATAGCGGTGTTGGTGGTCACCGTGTGGCCTTTGGCTTCAAGTAGGCTAATGGTGTCGGGGCTGATGCCTTGCTCGATGCGGATTTCATCCGGGAGCCATTGGTGATGAATGCGTGGTGCGTTCACGGCGGTCTGGATGTTCATCTTGTGGTCGATCACGTTCATCAGCACTTGCAGGGTTGTGGTAATGATGCGGGAGCCACCCGGGCTTCCGGTGACCAGATGGTTTTTGTTGCCTTTGCGGACAATGGTGGGCGACATGGAGCTGAGCATGCGTTTTCCGGGTTCCACCTTATTGGCTTCGCCGCCGATCAGGCCGTAGGCGTTCGGCACGCCGGGCTTGGCGCTGAAGTCGTCCATTTCGTTATTCAGCAGGAACCCTGCGCCTTCCACCGTAATGCCTGAGCCGTAACTGAAATTGATGGTGTAGGTGTTAGATACCGCGTTGCCCCAGCGATCTACGACCGAGAAGTGAGTGGTTTCCGGACTTTCCCAGCTAGCGGGTTTGCCGTGCTGGATTTCACTGGAAGGTCGGGCTTTGTCTGATGAAATGTTTTTTCTCAACTCAGTCGCGTATTCCTTGCTGGTCAGTCCGCTAAGGGGAACTTCAACAAAGTCTGTGTCGCCAAGGTATTGGGCGCGGTCTGCATAGGCCAGTTTCATGGCTTCGGCCATGTGATGAAGGGTGGCGGCCGAATTGTGGCCCATATCGCCGATTGGGTAATTTTCTAGAATGTTCAGAATCTGCACGATGTGGGTGCCCCCGGAAGAGGGCGGTGACATAGAGAAAATATCGTAGCCGCGGTAAGTGCCATGCACGGGTTGGCGAATGGCCGGCTGGTAATTTTTCAGATCATCCAGAGTGATCAGGCCGTCGTTGCGCTGCATCTCTGCAACGATCAGACGTGCTGTCTCCCCTTCGTAAAACCCTTCAATCCCGTTATCGGCGATGCGCTGAAGTGTGGCCGCCAGTTCGGGTTGCTTGAATAGGTCGCCGGGCTGAGGCGCGGAGCCGTCCTCCTTGTAGAACGTCGCGTTGGTGGCTGGCCAACGTTTTAGCCGGTTGGTGGCTCGCTCCAGTCCGATCGTAAATCGATGCGGGACAATGAATCCGTCTTTCGCCAAGCGGATAGCCGGGGCAAGAGCTTCGGTCAACGAGATTGACCCGTGGCGCTCCAGAGCGAGGGCCAATCCAGCGACTGTGCCCGGAACGCCCGCCGCCAGATGGCTGAACCGGCTGCGTTCCTTCACCACGTTGCCGTCGCTGTCTTGGAACATGGCTTCGGTTGCGGCGGCAGGGGCGGTTTCACGATAATCAATCGCTTCCGGCGCTTTGCCATCACCTGGCGAGTACAGCAGGAAACCGCCACCGCCAATGTTGCCGGATCTCGGTTGGGTGACGGCAAGGGCGAAGCCTGCGGTTACCGCCGCATCCACCGCATTGCCGCCATTCTTCAGTACATCCAGCGCCACGTCGGTCGCGAGTGTGTGGCTGGTGGCAACCATGCCTAGGCTGCCTTGAGTAGGATGGAATCGTTCGCCTTCCAGAATAGCTTGGTTGCTGGCAAGCGTAGAAAATGACATCACACTTAGCAGCATTGATGCTGTCAGGCTCCATAGGAGCCTTGAGCGAAGTTTAATGTCGAGGCTTTGGTGGCTGTCGTGCATGGGGAACCCTCATTTCCGGCGGTTACATACGCTATCATAGCTGACCATTTTTATGGGTGCGTGGTGCTAGTTCCTTGTCCCTGCGTCCAACACACAACAATGACCCGCCTATTCACCAATTGCATTATTCGGGTCGAGATCGACAATTATTGATCCTTCAGAATATTTCAGAAATTTTTTCGTTTTCCTGCATCCAGAATGCGTTCTGAATTGTAGTACCGGTTAGCAGTAGGGCATTGACTATTGTGCAAATCGGAACTTATAACCCAATAGGAAAACGACTATGAAAAATCAATATTTTGTAAGAGGTCTGCAAGTGACCGCGGTATCCATGTTGATGGCGGCAACGAGTCAATCGTACGCGGGTGATTTTTCACAAAGCAACCTGCCAACCGAAGTACAGGTTCCAGCGGGCAATATCGTAGCCATGCACACCTCGGCGAAAGGAAACATCACTTGGGAGTGCAAAGCTGGCGAGCAGAATATGAAAGAAGCCAGATGGGCCTTCGCAGGTCCACGCGCTATTTTGAGTGATAAAGACGGACTGCATTCTGTGTCTTATTTTGGGCCTCCTGCGACGTGGGAGTCATTAGACGGCTCTTCAGTCACCGGAACACAATTAGCAGTAGCACCTTCTTCAAAAGGCAGCATACCTATGCAGTTGGTGAAAGCTAATGCATCAACCCGGCCTGGAACTTTAGAAGGTGTAACCTATATACAGCGTATTAATTTACAAGGTGGTGCGGCCCCGGAAGCAGGCTGTAACGTCGATAAAATTGGCCACAAAGTTGTCGTGAACTATTCTGGCGACTATCTGTTCTGGAAAGCTAAATAACCTCTTTACGCCCAGCCATTACATGAGGCTTTAGCCTTGTGTTCTTAATGACTTGAAAAGCCTGGTCTTGTACGCTGGGCTTTTTCATTAGGAAGAACTGCGTGCCACCATCAACAACTTTTGATTATGAGCGTGTTCTGAAAAACTGTGCAGAAGGTAACCGGCACGCTTTAATGCAACTCTATGCTCAGGAAGCACCGAGATTGCTCGCAGTTGTGATGCGAATTCTGCAAAACCGCCCTTTGGCGGAAGATGTGGTCCATGATGCCTTCATCAAAATCTGGCAAAGTGCTCATAGTTACAATGCCAGCCTTGGCTCGGCCCGTGGTTGGATTTATACGCTGACTCGAAACTTGGCGCTGAATGCACTGAAATACAGCAAGCGAAAAGTTCTTGCTGAACCCAACTTTTTACTCGACCTCTGCGACAAAAAAGCCATAGAGGCAGAGCATCAGCCTGATCATCTTTCCGAACTCGCTGAAGATCACCTCGGGCAGGCGGCCCTTCATAAATGCTTAGACCGGCTAGAGCCAGAGCGTAAGCTCTGTGTTTTACATGCTTATGTAGATGGTTATACACAAGACGAAATAGCCAACTTGCTTGATAAACCTCTTGGTACGGTAAAGTCTTGGATTAAGCGCAGCCTGAATGCCTTAAAGGAGTGTTTGCAATGAATAATCATGAAAACAAGACTCCTGAAACGGATAACTCTTTGGCCGGGCAATATGTGCTTGGAACGTTAAGTGCGGATGAGCGTGCTGCTTTTGAAAGCCGATTGGCCGGAAGCATAGAACTACAAAAGCAGGTGAATCAGTGGCAAGAACATTTTTTATCGATTACGGATCAATTAGAACCTGTTCCCGCCCCTCAGCCGCTGTCTGCTCGTATTGAGCGAAGTCTTGACGCAATGGATCAGAGTCAGAGAGCAAGCGCGGCCCCTAAGACGGAGCGAAGCACTTCATTCTGGAGCAACCTGTCTTTGTGGCGAGGGCTGTCTGCAGCTTGCCTATTACTGGCTGTCGTTCTCGGGCTTCAACTGCAAACCTTGGAACCAGCCGCGGGCGGACCAGACTTTATCGCAGTCTTGGTCGCGCCTGAAGACAGAACGCCTAGCTGGGTGATTCAAGCAAGTCATGCCAGCCAGATTCAGCTCGTACCTCTGGCTGCGATAGACATTCCAGACGGCAAAGCGCTTCAGTTCTGGACCAAAGCAGAAGGTTGGGAGGCGCCAGTCTCTTTAGGATTGGTCAGGAAAGGTGAACCGTTAAAAGTTGCTATCGATCAATTGCCTCCGCTCATCGAAGACCAGCTGTTTGAATTTACGGTGGAGCAAGCGTCAGGCTCTCCTACCGGAAAGCCAACCGGGCCGATTCAATCAATCGGGCGCACTGTGATAATGCTATGAATAACTCATTGATGTGTACTGGTACGCGGTTAGGCCCTCAAGAAAACCTCTAAGTTGAACCGGGTGGTGGTTGTGGTGGCCTTGAACACGTTTTCCGTGCTTATCACAAACGCGCTACCCCGTTCGTGCCTGGCAAACTTAGGAAAGTGACGCCGAGCTTCTTGGTATTGATGCTGTCAGGCTCCACAGGAGCCTTGAACGAAGTTTAATGTCGAGGCTGTGGTAACTGTCGTGCGTGGGGAATCCTCGTTTCTGGCGGCCATATGCGCTATCATAGCTGGTCATTTTTATAGGTGCGTGTTGATAGTTCCTCGTGTGTCATCGCTGGTGGTTTTCTAACGCATTCGCTTTCCCCGGATTTTAGTTAAGGAATGGCTTAATGGAGCATACCTATCGTCTTGTTATTTCTTGTCCGGACAGGACGGGAATAGTTGCCAAGGTGAGTAATTTTCTGTCCACCTATAACGGCTGGATTACCGAGGCGAGTCACCATTCAGATACCCAGTCTGGTTGGTTCTTTATGCGGCACCAGATCAAAGCTGAATCAATTCCCTTCGGATTGGACCAGTTCCGCGCCGCATTTGAGCCGATTGCTCGTGAGTTTAATATGCGCTGGCATATTGCCGATTCGGCGCGCCCGAAGCGTGTGGTGCTGATGTGCAGCAAGGAATCCCATTGCTTGGCAGATCTCCTTCATCGCTGGCACAGCAAAGAGTTGAATGCCGAAATGGCGGCCGTGATTTCCAATCATGATGATTTACGTCGCATGGTGGAATGGCATGACATTCCGTATCACCACGTTCCAGTGAGCAAGGAAAATAAAGCTGAAGCCTTTGGCCAGATTGAAGAGCTGCTCGATAAGTACGAAGCTGATGTCATTGTTTTGGCTCGCTATATGCAGATACTGCCAGCGGACTTATGTGAGAAGTACGCGGGTAAGGTGATTAACATTCACCACAGTTTCCTGCCCTCGTTCGCCGGAGCTCGGCCATACCACCAGGCATACAGTCGCGGTGTGAAACTGATCGGCGCAACCTGTCATTATGTGACTCAGGATCTGGACGAAGGTCCGATCATTGAGCAGGACGTGATTCGTATCAGTCACCGGGATTCGATTGAGGACATGGTCCGTCTGGGTAAAGACGTCGAAAAGAACGTTTTGGCTCGAGGTCTTCGTTCGCACGTTGAAGATCGCGTGATTACCTACGAAAACAAGACGGTAGTGTTTGATTAACAAGTCGCTACGGCTACCCCGGGTCTGTTGGGACTATGGTATGCTGGGCGGCTTGATGAAGAATAAAGACGAGGCCGGGATACGGCCTCGAGACGACTTCCAGATAACGCAAAGGAACCTTTCTCGATGGGTGAATTAGCCAAAGAGATCCTGCCGGTCAATATTGAAGACGAGTTGAAACAGTCCTACCTCGATTACGCCATGAGCGTAATTGTAGGTCGAGCATTGCCGGATGTAAGGGATGGCCTCAAGCCAGTGCATCGTAGGGTGCTGTTCGCCATGTCCGAGCTGGGCAATGACTGGAACAAGGCGTACAAGAAATCTGCCCGTGTGGTAGGTGATGTTATCGGTAAGTATCACCCTCACGGTGATTCTGCTGTATACGACACCATCGTTCGTATGGCTCAGCCGTTCTCTCTGCGGTACCCGCTGGTTGATGGTCAGGGCAACTTCGGTTCCATCGACGGTGATAACGCGGCGGCTATGCGTTACACCGAAATCCGCATGGAAAAGGTGGCGCATTCGCTACTGGCGGATCTCGAGAAAGAAACGGTTGATTTCGTCGACAACTACGACGGTTCCGAGCGTATCCCGGAAGTGATGCCAACCCGAGTGCCGAACCTGTTGGTGAACGGTTCCTCAGGTATTGCTGTGGGTATGGCAACCAACATTCCACCGCACAACCTGACCGAAGTGGTTAACGGTTGTCTGGCCTTGATTGAGAACCCGGATTTGACCATCGATGAGTTGATGGAGCACATCCCGGGTCCGGATTTCCCGACCCAAGGCATTATCAATGGCCGTGCGGGTATTGTTGAGGCCTACCGCACTGGTCGTGGCCGGATTTACATTCGTGCCCGACACGAGGTCGAGCATGATGCCAAGACCAAGCGCGATGCCATTATCATTACCGAGCTGCCGTATCAGCTGAATAAATCTCGTCTCATCGAGAAGATCGCAGAGCTTGTCAAAGAGAAGCGCCTTGAGGGCATCACCGAATTGCGTGATGAATCCAACAAGGAAGGTATCCGTGTTGTTATCGAACTGCGTCGGGGTGAAAATCCGGAGGTGGTGGTCAACAACCTGTTTGCCCAGACCCAGCTCCAAACCGTGTTCGGTATTAACATGGTTGCGCTGATCAATGGCGAGCCAAAGACACTGAATCTAAAAGAAATGCTGGATGCGTTTGTGCGCCACCGCCGTGAAGTGGTGACCCGCCGGACCATTTTTGAACTGCGTAAAGCTCGTGAACGTGGCCATATTCTGGAAGGTTTGACGGTTGCTCTGGCCAACATCGACGAGATGATCGAGTTGATCAAAGCCTCTCCGACCTCGGTCGAGGCGAAAGAGAAGTTGATGAGCCGCGGCTGGGCTCCTGGTGATGTGCTGGCCATGCTGGAGCGCGCCGGCGAAGACGCTTGCCGCCCGGACGATCTGCCAGAAATCTACGGTCTGCGTGATGGCCTGTATTATATGTCTCCTGAGCAGACTCAGGCGATTCTGGACATGCGACTGCATCGTTTGACCGGACTGGAAACTGAAAAGCTCCAGAATGAGTACAAAGATATTCTGGAAAAGATCGCGGACCTGTTGGACATTCTTGGCGATCCGGATCGTTTGATGTCGGTTATCCGCGAAGAGTTGGAAGCGGTTGTTTCCGAATTTGGTGACGAGCGCCGCACTGAAATTACCAGTTCCCAGCGCGACCTGACCATTGCCGACCTGATTGACGAAGAAGATCTGGTCGTTACCATTTCGCATACCGGTTACGCCAAAACACAGGCGGTTGAAGACTACCAGGCCCAGCGTCGCGGTGGTCGCGGTAAAGCGGCAACGGCGATGAAAGATGAAGACTTTATCGAGAAACTGCTGGTAGCGAACTCTCACGACACTATTTTGTGCTTCTCAGATCGTGGCAAGGTTTACTGGCTGCGCGTCTTTGAAATTCCTCGTGGCAGCCGAGGCTCCCGTGGACGTCCGATGGTCAACATTTTGCCCTTGGATGAAGGTGAACGTATCACTACCTTCCTGCCGGTTCGTGATTACCCGGAAGACCAGTTTGTGCTCATGGCGACTTCCGCCGGTGTCGTTAAAAAGACGCCTCTGCCGAACTTCTCTCGCCCACGCAGCAGCGGTTTGATTGCGTTGAATCTGGACGAAGGTGACACTTTGATTGGCGCCGCTATTACTAATGGTGATGCCGAAGTCATGCTGTTCTCGACAGCAGGTAAGGCTGTTCGTTTCAACGAAGAGCAGGTTCGTCCGATGAGCCGGACTGCCCGTGGTGTTCGCGGTATCAAAATGCCGGAAGGTCATCACGTGGTGTCATTGATTATTCCGCAGGAAGGTGGCGTGCTGTTGACGGCCAGTGAGCACGGTTACGGTAAGCGTACTGCGATTGACGAGTTCCCGGCATACAGCCGTGGCAGTCAGGGCGTTATCGCCATGCAGTGTTCTGAACGGAACGGCAACCTGGTGACAGCGCTTCAGTTGTTCGACGGTGACGAGATGATGCTGATCTCTGACAAGGGCACGCTTGTGCGCACTAAAACCGATGAAGTCTCTGTCCTTAGCCGTAACACCCAAGGCGTGCGCCTGATTCGCTTGGCGCAGGAAGACGAGCGCCTGGTTGGTGTTGAGCGTATCGCGGAATCCGATGATGAGGATGAAGACGGCGCCAGCGTAGAAGGCAATACAGAGTCAGGTGCCGATGACGGTGCCGCAGGCGAGGAAACTGAAGAATGAGTAGGGCGTTTAACTTCTGTGCCGGCCCGGCTACATTGCCGGAAGCTGTGCTGAAGCAGGCAGGCAGTGAACTGTTGGATTGGCGCGGCACAGGTATGTCGGTGATGGAGATGAGTCACCGCAGTGACGAGTTTGTAACCATCGCTGAGACTGCTGAGCAAGATCTGCGGGAACTGGCGGGTATTTCTAATGATTACGCAGTCATGTTCATGCAAGGTGGTGCATCCAGTCAGTTTGCTACCATCCCGCTGAACCTGTTGGGTGAGAATGCCACGGCAGACTACATCAACACCGGTATCTGGTCCAAGAAAGCCATTGCGGAAGCCAAGCGCTTCGGCAATGTGAATGTGGCGGCCAGTTCCGAAGATAGTGGTTTTACCACCATTCCGGACCCCTCCAGCTGGGTAACCAATCCTGATGCGGCCTACTTGCATTACACGCCGAATGAGACCATCGGGGGCTTGGAATATGACTTCGTGCCGGAGAGTGGAGGGGTTCCTTTGGTGGCGGATATGTCATCGAACATATTGTCTCGTCCGGTCGATGTGTCGAAGTTTGGCCTGATTTACGCCGGGGCTCAGAAGAACATCGGACCATCGGGTCTCGTGGTTGTTATCGTTCGTAAAGATTTGCTGGGCAAAGCCCGAAAAGAGACGCCGACGATGATGAACTATCAGGTCATTGCGGATAACGGCTCTATGTATAACACGCCCGCTACATACTCTTGGTATTTGGCTGGTTTGGTATTCAAGTGGCTGAAAGAGCAGGGTGGTGTAAAGGCAATGGGTGAGATCAATGCCCGTAAAGCCAGCAAACTGTACGGCTTTATTGATGACAGCGACTTTTACGCCAACCCTATTGATCCGCGTTTCCGCTCCTGGATGAACATCCCATTCACCTTGGGCGATGACGCCTTGAATGGTGAGTTCTTGACGGGTGCAAATGCTCGCGGGTTGCTCAATCTGGCTGGTCACCGCTCTGTAGGTGGTATGCGTGCCAGTTTGTACAATGCGATGCCTGAAGCGGGTGTGGACGCTTTGATTGAGTACATGGCGGAATTCGCGAAGGAGCGGGGCTAATCATGACCGACGAGAAGGTCCGCCTGAGCGAACTTCGGGACGAAATCGACAGCCTTGATCAGCAGATCATGAAGCTGGTCAGCGCCAGAGCCGCCTGCGCTCAGGAAGTGGCCCATGTAAAAATGGCTGCGAACCCCGGGCAAGATGTATTTTTCTACCGTCCCGAGCGCGAAGCCCAGGTGCTTCGTCGGATTAAAGAAGCGAATCCGGGGCCTTTGCCAGCGGAAGAAATGGCACGTTTGTTTCGGGAAATCATGTCGGCCTGTTTGGCGCTTGAGAAACCGATGCATATTGCGTTTCTGGGGCCATTGGGCACCTTTACTCAAGCTGCTGCGCTCAAGCATTTTGGCCATTCTGTCATCAGTGTGCCCATGCCGGCGATTGATGAGGTGTTCCGTGAGGTTGAATCTGGCTCTGCTCACTACGGCGTAGTACCGGTCGAGAATTCAACGGAAGGAATGGTTAACCATACCCTCGATATGTTCATGTCGTCACCGTTGAAAATTTGCGGTGAGGTCCAGCTTCGTATTCACCATCATTTGATGGTGTCTCCTCAGTTTAAAGATCAAGAAATCACTCGAATCTACTCTCATCAACAGTCCTTTGCGCAATGCCGGCAGTGGCTGGATTCGCACCGCGCCGGAATCGAGCGGATCACCGTGTCGAGCAACGCAGAGGCGGCCCGTCGTGCTTCTGATGAGCCGGGATCTGCGGCAATAGCCGGAGATATGGCGGCCGAACTTTACGGTTTGGATGTGTTGGCGAGTAGCATTGAAGACCGCCCTGACAATACCACTCGGTTCCTGATTATCGGACGGGAAGAGGTAGAGGCCAGCGGCCAGGATAAATCGTCCATTTTGGTATCTATGCGTAATAAACCGGGTGCGTTGTATCAATTGTTGGAGCCCTTCCATCGTGAAGGTATCAGCTTGACGCGGATTGAAACTCGTCCATCTCCCAGTGGTACCTGGGCCTACGTGTTCTACATCGACTTTGAAGGGCATATGGAAGACGAGCTGGCTCGCAAAGTGTTGACCGAAATCGACGATGAAGCCGTGGAGTTGAAGCGTTTGGGTTCCTACCCGATCGGCGTGCTTTAAGTTCAAATTGAATTGACCCGGAGGAATGTTGAATGTCAGTGGATTATCAGAGTCTTGCGGTGAAAGGTGTTCAGGCTCTGTCTCCGTATCAGCCCGGAAAGCCGATTGAAGAACTGGCGCGAGAGCTTGGGCTGAATCCGGAAGATATTATCAAGCTGGCGAGCAACGAAAACCCTCAGGGTCCGAGTGAGAAAGCCATGGCCGCGGCTCGCAAGGCTCTGGAAGAGTCCTGTTTGTACCCCGATGGTAACGGCTTTGATCTGAAGCAAGCGCTTGCAAACCGGTTGGGCGTGGCCACGAATCAGATTACCTTGGGTAACGGTTCCAACGACGTCTTGGAAGTGATTGCCCGCTGTTTTGCCGGGCCTGATAGTGAAGTTGTGTTTTCGCAATATGCCTTCGCGGTTTATCCCTTGGTGGCCCAAGCGATTGGTGCCCGAGGAGTGTCTGTTCCCGCAAAAGAGTGGGGGCATGACCTCGATGCCATGGCAAAAGCCGTCACTGAACGTACTAGGTTGATCTTTATTGCCAACCCGAACAACCCCACCGGCACAGTCCACACAGCCGACGCTATTGAAGCCTTTCTCCAGCGCATCCCCGAGCACATACTAGTTATCCTGGATGAGGCTTATTGCGAATTCCTGACAGGTGAAGAGTATCCTGACGGTATTCAGTTGCTTCAGCGATTCCCGAACTTGATTGTATGTCGCACGTTCTCCAAAGCTTGGGGGTTGGCTGCGATGCGGGTTGGTTACAGTCTCAGTTCTCCCGCAATTGCTGACGTTCTGAATCGAGTGCGCCAGCCCTTCAATGTGAACTCGATTGCCCTGGCTGCAGCGGCAGCGGTGCTTGAGGACGATGCTTATTTGAATCGCTCGCGAGAGGTCAATGAAGCAGGATTGCGCCAGCTTTCTGAAGGCTTCGAGCGACTCGGATTGCCTTTTATACCCTCCTTTGGCAACTTCATTGCGGTTGATGTGGGTGAGCAGTCGTCCGATGTTTATCAAGCATTGCTCAGCCGCGGCGTCATTGTTCGTCCGGTTGCCGGTTACGGAATGCCTAACCATCTGCGCGTGTCAGTGGGTCTTCCCGAAGAGAATGAACGCTTTCTTGCAGCGCTGTCCGAAGCATTAACGACTGTTCAGGGCGGCCGGTAAAATGGCCGGTAACGCGTCTTCGTTTCAACGGGTTGCGATCATTGGTCTCGGCCTGATCGGAGGTTCGCTCGCCAGTGCCATTCGCAAGCATACGCTGGCGGTCTCTGTTGTGGGCTTTGATCAGCGCGCCGATGAACTCGAATTGGGCGTTGAACTCGGTGTGATTGACCAAGCGGCTCCAAGTCTCAAAGCGGCGGTTGAGGGCAGTGACCTAGTCGTTCTGGCGGTGCCCGTTCGGGCAACCCGTAACGTGCTTGAACAAATCAAGCCTTGGTTGGGTCGTGATGCCGTGCTGACAGATGTGGGTAGCACCAAAACCAGTTTTGCTGCCGATGTCGAGGCCGTATTCGGTGAAATTCCGCCGAACGTGATACCGGGGCACCCGATTGCAGGTTCCGAAAAAAGCGGCATTCGAGCGGCTAATCCCGATCTTTTTGCTCAACACAAGGTGATTCTTACTCCGGCCGATAACGCCGACGGCACGAGCCTGTCTCGCTTAAAATCTTTGTGGGAAGGTACCGGAGCGACCGTACTGACCATGTCGGTTGCGTACCACGATGAAGTGCTTGCCGCGACCAGCCATTTGCCACACCTCATAGCCTTCTCGCTGGTGGATACGTTGGCGGGTGAGGATGAGAATTTGGACATCTTCCGGTACGCTGCCGGAGGTTTCCGGGACTTCACTCGAATTGCAGCCAGCGATCCGGTGATGTGGCATGACATTTTTCTGTCAAACCGCGACGCAGTACTACGCGTGATTGACCATTTTACCCACGATTTGGGCGAACTCCGGGGTGCCATTGCCGAGGGCGATGGAGCGACCATGCTCCGGGTTTTTAGTCGTGCCAAAGCGGCGCGAGAACATTTTACGAAAATGCTTTCAGGGCAGGCGTACGTGACTAACAACAGTGATCAGCAAGTTATCTTTCATATGCAGCCGGGTGGTTCTGTCCGCGGCGATATCCGAGTGCCGGGTGATAAATCCATTTCGCATCGTTCCATCATGCTGGGCGCACTGGCCGAAGGTGTGACAGAGGTGAAGGGCTTCCTCGAGGGTGAAGACAGCCTTGCCACTCTGCAGGCCTTTCGCGATATGGGTGTAACTATCGAGGGTCCAGAAAACGGGTTGGTCCGGATTCACGGTGTGGGACTGCATGGCTTGCAGGCGCCACGTGGCCCGCTGTATTTGGGTAACTCTGGCACGGGCATGCGTTTGTTCTCCGGGTTGCTGGCAGCTCAGCCGTTCGACTCCGAGCTTTCTGGTGACGCCAGTTTGTCAAAGCGCCCAATGGGGCGGGTTGCTGATCCCTTGCGTACTATGGGTGCGGTGATCGATACCGCTGAAGGCGGTCGCCCGCCTCTTAAAATCAAGGGTGGCCAGTCTCTGAGTGGTATCCATTACGATATGCCAGTAGCCAGTGCGCAGGTTAAATCGTGTCTGTTGTTAGCTGGCCTATACGCGAACGGGTCAACGTCGGTCACGGAACCTGCGCCGACTCGTGACCACACCGAACGTATGCTGCAAGGTTTTGGTTACGATGTGCAGCGGGACGGTGCAACCGCCAAGGTAATCGGTGGTGGAAAGCTCAACGCTGGCGTTATCGATGTGCCTGCAGACATTTCGTCTGCGGCATTTTTCTTGGTAGCAGCGTCTATTGCGTCGGATTCGGATCTTACCTTGCGCCATGTGGGTATGAACCCGACTCGTGTAGGCGTGATCAATATCCTGCGGCAGATGGGGGCTAATATTGATGTGCTCGAAGAGCGTGTGATTGGCGGCGAGCCGGTAGCTGATCTACGAGTACGTTCTGCCGAGTTGCACGGTATTGAAATTCCGGAAGATCAAGTGCCGTTGGCTATTGATGAATTCCCGGTTTTGTTTATCGCAGCGGCCTGCGCCAAAGGTCGCACGGTGCTTCGCGGCGCAGAAGAGTTGCGGGTAAAAGAAAGTGACCGGATCCAAGTGATGGCGGATGGTCTGGCGGAGCTTGGTGTTGAAACCACCGTGACTCCGGATGGCATAATCATTGACGGTGGTCAGACGATTGGTTCTGGTACGGTTGAAAGCCATGAAGATCATCGGATTTCGATGTCTTTCGCTGTTGCGTCATTGCGAGCAACGGGTCCGATTGTGATTAATGACTGTTCGAACGTGACAACGTCGTTTCCGGACTTTGTTGAGCTGGCAAAACAGACAGGCTTCAATATTAGAACAGAAGGTGGTTCTTAATGGTGGATAGCAAGGCCCCAGTCATTACCGTGGACGGCCCTGGCGGTGCGGGTAAAGGCACGATTACCCAGATGTTGGCCCGTCAATTAGGTTGGCACTTGCTTGATAGTGGTGCTTTGTATCGCCTTACTGCTCTTGCGGCAATACGTCAGAGTGTGTCGTTGGATGATGAATCGGGATTGGTGAATGTTGCGGCTACACTGGATGTGGAGTTCGAGCCAGGTGAAGTTGGCCAGCCGGTGCGTGTGCTTTTAGCAGGAGAGGAGGTCACATCTGAAATCCGTACCGAGGCCTGTGGTAATAACGCATCCAAAGTTGCCGTTATGCAACCTGTTCGGGACGCCTTGCTGCAGCGCCAAAGAGATTTCCAGAAAGCGCCCGGCGTGGTCGCTGACGGGCGGGATATGGGGACGGTGGTTTTCCCCTGCGCGCCAGTGAAAATCTTCCTGACCGCGAGTGCCGAAGAGCGTGCGCGGCGTCGTTATAATCAGTTGAAGGAAACGGGGGTCGATGTTAGTATTGACGCCGTTTTAGACGAGATTCGGGTACGTGACGACCGGGATATGAACCGGTCAGCGGCCCCTCTTAAGCCTGCGGATGATGCGCAAGTCATTGATTCTACAGGTTTGAGTATAGAAGAGGTGTTAGACAGGTGTATGGCCGCAGCAGGTCAGGCCTGACGACACCTTTTTGTCGTTGGAATGCCGGAGTCAGCAAAATTTTGCCAGCCGCAGGCTGAATCCGGAAATCACTAACAGACCGTGTTGCTGGCGGCACGGAGCATACTTGCGTTGATCATATAGGGCACATAATGAGCGAGAGCTTTGCGGATTTATTCGAAGAAAGTTTAAAAGAAATCGACATGCAGCCAGGTTCCATTGTTCAGGGAACCGTAGTTGATGTTGATAGCGACTGGGTCACCGTTAACGCTGGACTGAAGTCCGAAGGCGTTATCCCCGCCTCCCAGTTTCTCAATGAAAAAGGCGAGTTGGAAGTTCAAATCGGCGACGTAGTCGACGTTGCTCTCGACGCAGTTGAAGACGGTTTCGGTGAAACCCGTCTGTCTCGTGAGAAAGCGAAGCGTGCCGAAGCTTGGAAGGTTCTGGAGAAGTCCTTCGAAGCTGAAGAAGTGGTTAAAGGTATCATCAACGGCAAGGTTAAGGGTGGTTTCACCGTTGATCTGGCAGGCATCCGTGCCTTCTTGCCGGGTTCTTTGGTAGACGTTCGTCCGGTTCGCGACACTGCGCACCTGGAAAACAAAGAACTTGAGTTCAAGGTTATCAAGCTGGACCAGAAGCGTAACAACGTGGTTGTTTCTCGCCGCGCCGTTCTGGAAGCTGAAAACAGCGAGCAGCGTGAAGCTCTGCTGGAAACTCTGACCGAAGGTCTGGAAATCAAAGGTATCGTCAAGAACCTGACTGACTACGGCGCGTTCGTAGATCTGGGCGGTGTTGACGGCCTGCTGCACATCACTGATATGGCTTGGAAGCGCATCAAGCACCCAAGCGAAATCGTGAATGTGGGCGATGAAATCAACGTTAAAGTCCTGAAGTTCGACCGTGAGCGCAATCGTGTTTCTCTGGGTCTGAAGCAGCTGGGCGAAGATCCTTGGGTAGATATCAAAGGTCGTTACCCAGAGAGCGCTCGGGTAACAGCTCGTGTAACCAACCTGACCGATTACGGCTGCTTTGCTGAGCTGGAAGAAGGTGTTGAAGGTCTGGTGCACGTATCCGAAATGGATTGGACCAACAAGAACATCCATCCTTCTAAGGTTGTTCAGGTTGGTGACGAAGTTGAAGTTATGATCCTGGATATCGACGAAGAGCGTCGTCGTATTTCTCTGGGTATCAAACAGTGTGTGTCTAACCCTTGGGAAGACTTCTCTGGCAACTTCAACAAAGGTGATCGCATCTCCGGTAAGATCAAGTCAATCACTGACTTCGGTATCTTCATCGGTCTGGATGGCGGCATCGACGGACTGGTTCATCTGTCTGACATCAGCTGGAACGAAACCGGTGAAGAAGCCGTTCGTGAATATAAGAAGGGCGACGAAGTTGAAACCGTTATCCTGTCTGTTGATCCAGAGCGTGAGCGTATCTCCCTGGGTATCAAGCAGCTTGAAAGCGATCCGTTTGCCGAGTTTGTTCAGCTGAACGACAAGGGCTCTATCGTTAAGGGTACTGTTTCTGAAGTTGACGCTAAAGGCGCGACTATTGCCCTGAATGAAGAAGTTGAAGCGGTACTGAAAGCCTCTGAAATCAGCCGTGACCGTGTTGAAGATGCACGCAACGTTCTGAAGGAAGGCGAAGAAGTAGAAGCGAAGATCATCAGCATCGATCGCAAGAACCGCGTAATCAACTTGTCTGTTAAGTCTAAAGATGTTGAAGACGACAAGCAGGCTCTTGATAACGTACGTAGTAAGACTGCAGAAACCTCAGGAGCCACCACTATCGGTGACCTGATCAAGGAACAGATGCAGCAGCAGAATGCCAACAAAGACTAATAGTTTGGTTGGTAGTGAAAAAAACGGGCTCTAAGAGCCCGTTTTTTTTGTGTTTTTTTCTGGTTTGGCTAAACTAGAGTCATTGGAATCCGGCATTCAAGTACGGAAGATTAATGACAGAGGAAAGTGCCTCATGACGAAGTCCGAACTGGTTGAACTTGTAGCATCAAAGCAGACACAGCTCTCGGTTAAAGATGTCGAGTTGGCTGTTAAAACGATTATTGAACATATGTCTCAAGCGTTAGCAGATGGTCAGCGTATCGAGATCAGAGGGTTTGGCAGTTTTTCTTTACATCACCGCGAAGCGCGCGTTGGCCGAAACCCGAAAACCGGTGAAGCCGTGCAGTTACCAGCAAAGTACGTGCCGCATTTTAAGCCTGGGAAAGAACTACGAGAACAGGTTAATGATAGCTTGAAAAAAGGATTCTAATCCTGGCATAGGTGAGCCTTAGGGCTTTATGAGGTCGCAAATTTACCCGTCTGGAGCGTGTACGAGATGGCAGCACTGCAGAAGATTCTCCTAATTGTCTTGGCTGTTATTCTGATAGTCGTTGCTCTGGTGTTCTCGTTGAATAATCAGATGGCGGTTTCCCTTAACTTCCTGCTGTTCGAGACTCGGCCTCACGGGGTCGCGGTTTGGATTATCATGTCTTTTGTGCTGGGCGCGTTAGTGGGTGTTTTGTTGATGTTGATTGGGTCGTTTCGTTCATCGGTATCCCGTCGCAATTTGAAAAAGCGACTTGAGCGCACCGAACAAGCGTTAGAGAAATCCCGGGCTGATAACGACCAGGCACTTTAATGGAACTAGTGTTCAGCTGGCTGCTTTTATCGGTGGCTGTTGCCGTTGGCTGGCTAGTGGGGCGGTATGGCGGCTCTTATCGCCGTTCACGTAAAACCATATCCGATGTAGACTCTGTTAAAGATCGTCTTCAATTTCTGTTTACCAACTATTCAGATCAAGCCGTAGAAAACTTTGTGCAATCCTTGCCGGTGAATAAAGATACGGTCAGCCTTCATTTGTCAATCGGCAGTCACTTCCGCAACAAAGGCGAGACCGATCGCGCAACCTTAATCCATCAGAATTTGCTCGCTCGTCCTGAATTGCCTGCTCGTTATACTCCAAAAGTAACGCTCGAATTAGCCATGGATTATCTAGGTGCTGGGTTATTGGATAGGGCTGAGGCGCTGTTTCAAGAGCTGATGGGGGATCGCGAATTCGGTCGCCGGGCCGCGAGTGAACTCATTGAGCTATATCAACAAGAAAGAGAGTGGGAGAAGGCCGGACAGGTTGCGAAAACGCTCACAAGCACAGATTCCGATCCGGTCATGTTCAAGACGCTTTCTTACATCACTTGTGAGTTGGCCGATTCAGCGCTCAAAGACGACGATCGCTGGACAGCAAAGAAGCTGTTCAGGGAAGCCTTGGAATACGATCCATCTTGTGTGCGGGCAACCCTGTTGCTGATGAAGCTTCACGCCAGACAGGGCAACTATCGCGAGGCAAGCAAGCAGGGGTTGAAGGTGTTCGAGCAGAATCCTCAATTCGGCCCCGAGGCTGTTGATCGCTTAATGCAGCTTGAACGTGATCATGGCGACGTGGGGCGTTTATTTAAGAAACTGAAAAAACTCTATGAGCAATACCCAAGCACAAGCTTGCTGCTAGCGCTGGTGGAGTCGGTGGAGCGCTCTTCGAGTCGTCCTGCAGCGATTGATCTGCTGCGTCAGGAATTGGAGGTCCGGCCTTCGATGCGCGGTCTGCTTCGGCTTGTAGAGCTGGCAGGCTATGAGAAAGGCATGACTACTGATGAAGGGCGCTTGGTGAGTCGTATCGGGCATCTCATTCTCGCCAATCGCCCAATCTATCGTTGTGTGAATTGTGGCTTCGATGGCCGGCAATTGCACTGGCTGTGCCCCAGCTGTAAGCAATGGGAAACAGTGCGGCCGATTCAAGGTGTGGAAGCGGAATAACGTTTTAATTTACTGACTGGGAAAATCGAACGTGCAAAACCCAAACGACCCTAAAATTATTGTTGCTTTAGACTTTCCCTCTCAAGACCCGGCGTTGGCGCTTGTTGATCAATTGGATCCGGAAAAGTGTCGTTTGAAGGTTGGCAAAGAGTTGTTTACTCGCTCGGGCCCGCAACTGGTTAAGGCGCTGCAGGGCAGGGGCTTTGATGTTTTTTTGGATCTGAAATTCCATGACATCCCGAACACGACTTCGTCGGCAGTGGCTGCCGCAGCAGATTTGGGTGTATGGATGGTGAACGTCCACGCTTCGGGCGGCGAGAAGATGATGGTCGCCTGCCGTGAGCGATTGGAGTCTTTCGGTGCAGATAAGCCGTTGCTGATTGCCGTGACGGTTCTGACCAGCATGTCTGCCGACGATTTAGCAGGCATTGGTATCACTGATTCGCCGGAGGTGCATGTCTCTCGCTTAGCCACCTTAACCAAGAACTGTGGCCTGGATGGTGTCGTGTGCTCTGCGCAGGAGGCTCCGCGCCTAAAAGCTGAGCAGGGTACGGACTTCCAGCTCATTACCCCGGGCATTCGCCCGCTGTCCGCTGACAAAGGCGATCAACAGCGCATTATGACCCCAACGGACGCTCTTGCCGCGGGCTCTGACTACCTAGTCATTGGTCGTCCTATTACCAAGGCTGCTGATCCTCTGGCGGCGTTGGAGGCTATTCATGCTGAGGTTGTCGCTGTTTAAACTTGTTTCTTGAAGCTGATTTCCGGCCCTAGCCTGTGAGGATTGCGGGTAGGGCTGCGGGAGCCAGCTCCCGCAGCCCTAGATCAAACTTATTAGAGATATTCGTCTAGAGCGGCAATCTCTTGTAAAACAAACGCCCACAAAAAAGCCCGCTAATTCATAGAGCTAGCGGGCTTTCGAAATAGTGGCTCCCCGAGCTGGGCTCGAACCAGCGACAAACGGATTAACAGTCCGTTGCTCTACCAACTGAGCTATCGGGGAACATCGTCATGTGACGAGGCGCGTATATTAGTGTGGCCATACCGCCTCGTCAACCCCTTAGCTAAAAAATTAGCCAAGAGCTTTTTGCAAACGCTCAATTGCTTTCTCGAGGTTATCCATGCTGGTCGCAAAGCTCAAACGCATGTGGCCCGGGCTCCCGAATGCAGAGCCAGGAACCAACGCAACGCCCGCTTCGCTCAACAGCTTCTCAGCGAACTCAACGTCAGTGCTTACGCCGTCAGTTGCGTCAATCGCTTCTTGGAAGCTAGGGAACACGTAGAAGGTGCCATCGCCGTAAGGGCACTCAACGCCCGGGAGCTTGTTCAACGCATCCACGAGCCAGTCATGGCGCTCTTTGAACGACTTAACCATCTCGCCTACGCACGCCTGATCACCGTCAAGAGCAGCAGTAGCGGCGGCCTGAGAGATCGAGCAGGGATTGGATGTGCTCTGAGACTGAATCTTCTTCATGGCGCCAATGATCTTCGCCGGGCCCGCCGCATAACCGATGCGCCAGCCGGTCATAGAGTAGGCTTTGGATACGCCGTTCAGTACGAAGGTGCGCTCATACAGCTCAGGGCAGGCGTTGACGATGTTGCAGAACGGTTTGCCGGTCCAAAGAATCGGCTCGTACATGTCGTCGGTGGCGATCATGATGTTCGGGTGCTTCTTAAGCACTTCACCAATCGCTTGCAGCTCTTCCATTGAGTAGGCCATGCCACTCGGGTTAGAGGGGCTGTTGATCACGAAGAGACGGGTGCGATCAGTAATCGCATTTTCTAATTGCTCCGGTGTGATCTTAAAGCGGGTATCAACCGATGTTTCAATTACTACCGGCTTGCCTTCTGCAACCAACACCATGTCCGGGTAAGATACCCAGTACGGCGCAGGTATAATGGCTTCGTCGCCCGGGTTCAACGTGGCCAGTGCCAGGTTGAAAAAGCTTTGTTTGCCACCACTGGATACCAGAATCTGATTGGCTTCGTATTCCAGGCCGTTGTCGCGTTTGAACTTCGCAATGATCGCTTTTTTCAGAGCAGGCGTACCATCAACGGCGGTGTACTTAGTTTGGCCGTTAGCAATGGCTTCAATAGCGGCCTTTTTGATGTGCTCTGGGGTGTCGAAGTCCGGCTCACCTGCGCCCAAGCCAATAATATCTTGGCCAGCAGCGCGAAGCTCAGCTGCTTTGTTGGTAACGGCGAGGGTTGGAGATGGCTTGATAGCCTGTACACGGCTGGAAAGTTGAAGGTCCAAACTTGAGCTCCTTAAAGCTGCGTCTTATGGGCTGCGACCGGCGTGTTAGCACGGGGAGTTCTGCTTCCCGGCTTAATTTTACACGGCCGTCGATCGGGCAGATGGTATCATGAAGCGACGGTATCGCTAAATTTCTTGTAAGTAGTAGCCGTGATGGTTGCCACTGACGACTGGAGGTTCTTTGCCAATTATGGCTAGTCAATCAACTCGTACTCCCAAAGAGGGTGTTTTTCGTGTCGATTCTCCCTATCAGCCAGCCGGGGACCAACCCACGGCGATTACCGGGCTCGTAGACGGTATCCACTCTGGTTTGGCTCATCAGACGCTTCTGGGCGTTACTGGCTCCGGTAAAACCTTCACCATTGCCAACGTGATTCAGGAGGTGCAGCGGCCAACCATCGTGATGGCTCATAACAAAACCTTGGCGGCCCAGTTATACGGTGAGTTTAAGGAATTTTTCCCCGATAACGCGGTGGAGTATTTTGTTTCCTACTACGACTATTATCAGCCGGAAGCCTACGTTCCGTCCTCTGATACGTTTATTGAAAAAGACGCGTCTATCAACGAACACATCGAACAAATGCGTTTGTCGGCGACTAAGGCATTGTTGGAGCGCCCAGACGCAATCATCGTGGCCTCGGTGTCATCGATCTATGGTTTGGGTGATCCCGAATCCTATATGAAAATGATGCTGCATTTGGACCGGGGTGATCCGGTTGAGCAGCGGGACATATTGCGTCGGTTGGCTGAGCTACAGTACACCCGCAACGATGTGGAATTTCATCGGGCTAATTATCGGGTTCGCGGCGATGTGATTGACGTGTTCCCGGCAGAATCCGAGCGTGAAGCTATTCGTATTGAGTTGTTCGACGATGAAGTGGAGCAGTTAAGTTATTTTGACCCACTGACCGGTGAAGTCCTGCGCAGGGTGCCGCGCGTCACCATATACCCTAAGTCTCACTACGTGACCCCGCGCCAGAAAGTTCTGGATGCGGTTGAGAACATTAAAGTGGAACTGGACGAGCGGCTGAAACAATTGCGCGACAACCATCGTTTGGTGGAAGCGCAGCGACTTGAAGAGCGCACACGTTACGACATCGAGATGATGTTGGAGTTGGGCTACTGCAACGGCATCGAAAACTATTCCCGCTATCTGTCTGGCCGAGATCCGGGGGCGCCGCCACCTACGTTGTTCGATTATCTTCCTCCCAATGCCTTGTTGGTGGTGGACGAATCCCACGTGACGATTTCGCAGATTGGAGCCATGTACAAGGGTGACCGTTCGCGGAAAGAAACGTTGGTTGAGTATGGCTTCCGTTTGCCATCCGCGCTGGACAATCGCCCCATGCGCTTTGAAGAGTGGGAGCGGATTGCACCACAGATGATTTTTGTTTCGGCAACGCCGGGTAACTACGAGGCAGAGCACGCAGGGCAGGTGGTGGAGCAGGTGGTCAGGCCGACCGGCTTGCTGGATCCGTTAATTGAGGTCCGGCCTGCGTCCACACAGGTGGATGACCTGCTATCCGAGATACATGCTCGGGTCGAGGTTAAGGAACGTGTTCTTGTTACGACGCTAACCAAACGCATGGCGGAAGACTTAACCGATTTCCTTATGGAGCACGACATTCGGGTGCGCTATCTGCATTCTGACATTGATACGGTTGAGCGGGTGGAAATCATTCGTGACCTCCGCCGCGGTGAGTTTGATGTGTTGGTGGGCATTAACCTGTTGCGGGAAGGTTTGGATATGCCCGAGGTTTCTTTGGTTGCCATTCTGGATGCCGATAAAGAAGGTTTCTTACGCAGCGAGCGGTCGCTGATTCAGACTATCGGGCGGGCTGCGCGTAACGTGAACGGTAAAGCCATTCTTTACGGCGATCGGATCACGGGCTCTATGCAGCGGGCGTTGGACGAAACGGAGCGCCGCCGGGCGAAACAGCAGGCCCACAACGAAGAGCACGGCATTACACCCACCGGTCTGAACAAAAAGATTGCTGACATTATGGAGGGCGCTCCCGGCGGCGGTCGCGGTCGTCGCAAGGCCGAACGGCCAGGGCAGAAAGCTGCGGAGGAGGCAGAAGATTACCTTGTTGCAGCAGGCAAGCGATCGCCCCAGGAGCTGCTTAAAGAGGTGGCCAATCTCGAAGATGAGATGTACCAAGCCGCCGCCGATCTGGATTTCGAGGCGGCGGCCCGGTTGCGGGATCGAATCTCCGAATTAAAGGAGGCTGCAATCAGAAACGGCTAATCAGGGCCTGCGTGGGCCGACAATCACCGCTGCTTGTAACGGTTGATTGCGGCCATAACTCGACATCTTGCTGAAGATTTGTCTGTCGATGGGCAAGTATTGTTTGTCGGCCACCGTTTCGCCTTCTCCCGCGTCGATTTCCGGGTCGTGCAGGTAAACGAAATGATCATCGATCGCGCAAACGGTCACCCAGTGGGGCACACGGCTTCGGTTCAGTTGCCAGGTGCTGATTAGAATGACCGGAATTCGGCCTTTGCGTAGCGCGGTCTCCATAGCGTCCAGAGTCAGCGGGTCGTGGTGAAGCTGAATGCCGGTTTGGCCAATATCGTGTAGAAACCCTTCGTGTACCAGTTCCAATACCCGCTTTTTGTCGTCATTACGAACGGTATCTTTGAACAAAGCGCCTTCTTGACTGATCCAAGCACTGGCCTCAAAGCCACGGTTCCAGGCCGAAAGTGCTAGGCCATGAGGCCCGCACCCCCCGTGACCCGCGAGCATGAAAATGGTGGTAGCTTCACGCCAGATTTTCAGCTCTTCAAGCGTGGTCAGTGGTTGCTGTTCATCCAGTGCAGATAAGGCCATAATCAAGGCCGACGGACCACAGGTGAATTCGGTGGTCTGCGGATAGTAGGGCACTGGTAGAAACTCGGGCGAAGGTTCGTAATACAGGATTCGGCGCTCAAATCGCAACGCAGTACCCTGGTCTTCGTAGTAGTCGCGGTAGGTGCCAAACTGGCGATAGCCCAAGCGCCGGTATAGTTTAATGGCACCGCTATTATCTTCCCGTACCTCGAGACGCATGACGATTCGGTCGGCTTCTGCGGCTTCTTTCTCCGCTTCTTTAACGAGCTTTTCGCCCACACCTTTCCCGCGCACGGTCGGGCATACCGCAATGGAATAGATTCTGGCCAAGCGGGTTGCTGCACTCATAAGAACCAAGCAGTAGCCCACCAGCTCCTCGCCCCGCACCGCAACGATCAGCCGATCTCTGGGGACTTCCAGAAAGCGTCGGAAGCTCCGACGGGAAATGCGGTCTGCGTTAAAGCACCGGTTTTCAAGCGCAATGAGGCGTTGCAGGTCCTCAGCGACAGCTTGTCGTAACAGTAGATCGTTCATAGTAAGAGAATCCCGGAGCATGGAAAGACCGAGGAAGCTGTCGAGCACTTTCTCTGCAGCTATTATGGTAGAGACAGGGGGCTTCCGGTAGCTCGCAAACATGCGTAAAAGCACTCATCAACAGTTGATTGTGGCGCGACCTGCAGCGGCGTATTGTTGCGCTAATTACCCGGCTGAACCTTCAAGGAGGAATGCCTGTTATGTCCCGTTTATTAATCGTTGTGGACCGTGCTAAGGATTGGGCACCGTATTACCCTAGCGAAGACCTACTCACCTTTGATCAGTACCTCAAGTTCACGGCCCCCGCTAACAGCCGGGTGCGGGTTATTAATCTTTGCCAGAGTGCCAAATACCTGAGCCGGGGCTACTACTGTTCGTTGTTGGCGGAAGCACGAGGCCATCACGTTGTACCCTCGGTGATGACGCTGAATGATCTCAGTCGTAAGGGTCTGTTTTCACTTGAACTGGAGGAATTGGACTCGAGCGTCATTCAGTGGCTGGACAATGAAGCTCATGAGATCGATCCGTCCACAGACGAACGGGCCGCTACTCATGAAGTCCGGATTCGCACATATTTTGGTCAGGCTGAACATGCTGACTTGAAACCGGTGGCACGCGCTCTTTTTGAGCGCTTTCCCTGCCCGCTCCTCGAGGTGGTTTTTCGCCATCGAAAACAGTGGCAAATCGAATCTATGAAGCCGGCGTGTCCTGCGGACTTGAATGAGCGTGAGCAGGATAGGTTTGCCGAAGCCTTTGATCGCTTTAGTAGTATGGTATGGCGCAAACCTAAAACCCGTCGCCGCTATCGGTTTGATCTTGCCATGCTGGTGAACCCTGAGGAGGAAATGCCGCCAAGTGACGAAGAGGGGCTAAAGCGATTCGAGCGTGCGGGGCGAAAGCTGGGCATTAACGTTGAGCGGATCACTCGCCGGGACTACATGCGGTTGCCTGAATACGATGGTTTGTTTATTCGGGAAACCACGGCGATTGATCATCACACTTACCGGTTCGCTCGTAAGGCCGAGGCGGAAGGTCTGGTAGTGATCGATGACCCGGTGTCTATCCTGCGGTGCACGAATAAGGTGTTTTTGGCCGATCTGCTGAAGAACAACAAGGTACCGACACCAAAAACGCTGATTCTTTCCAAAGATCAGAAGGATGCGGTTGAGCAAGTTGTTAACGAGTTGGGCTTTCCTGCCGTCATAAAAATTCCGGATGGAGCGTTTTCGCTTGGGGTAGCCAAAGCTCAGGATGAAACAGAGTTAAGAGCGGGATTAAAAGAGCTGTTCAAACAGTCTGCACTGGTGCTCGCTCAAGAGTATTTTTACACGGAGTACGATTGGCGGATTGGCGTTCTGGGCGGCCGTGCGATCTATGCGTGCAAATACATGATGGTCAAAGGGCACTGGCAGATCTATCAGCATGGAGACGCATCGGTCGAAAGTGGTGGTTTTGAAACCATGCCGACCTATGAGGTGCCGAAAAACGTGATTCAGGCTGCGCTTAATGCCACACGCCTGATTGGTAATGGGCTCTACGGTGTCGATATCAAGCAGGCGGGTAATCGGGTAGCTGTGATCGAGGTGAACGATAACCCCAGTATCGACTCAGGTGTTGAGGATAAATTTCTGGGGGGAGAGCTTTATACCTTGGTTATGCAGAAATTCCTTTCCCGCATGGAAGCCAATCGTCGACGGTAGGTGTAGATTCCGGATCAGGCGGCAACCCAGATCCGGACGCTGCCCAGCCAAGGTGGATTGGCTAGTGCTTCACGAACTCGTTGGCTGGTGAGCTCTGGGGCGGGGTAATCCTCGTCCAGGAAAATTTCGAGATGCACGCGCTTTTCCAGATAATGCAGGCCGAGTCGGCTTTGAGGCGGTAGTTCGCCCATTTTTTCAGCGATCTCGCTATAGATTTCTTCCCGAGACGGTAGTCCCGGTTCGTTAAGTGATGGACTGTCCTCATCGTTTTCGGCATCGATGTGAAAAGTGATGTCCTGAATGTCATCGAGCGCCTCGCGCATTCCGGCCACAACCTTTAGGCCGATATGGTGGCCTTCTGAAACGCTGATCTCGGGTCTCACTACAAGGTCAACATCCAGCAGAATATCTTGCCCCATTCGACGGCTTCGCAGTTCATGCACGTTTCGAACACCGGGTGTTGAGAGCGCGATGGCTCTGAGTTTTTCTGTATCGTCCTGAGACAAACCGGTGTCGATCAGTTCTTTCACGCTATCCCAAGTGAATTTCCATCCGACGTGCACGATGATCACGGCAACGGCCACTGCAGCCACAGTGTCGAGCCAAACTACTCCAAGCATTGCCCCAATGGTTGAAAGAAGAACGACCACGGATGTAAACGCGTCCGTGCGACTGTGCCAGGCATTGGCGACAATAAGATCGGAACGGATGTTGATACCCACGTATCGGGTATAGCGGAAGATCCACTCTTTGCCCAAAACCGATATGCTTGCAGCAATGAGTACGGGCCACTCGGGGATGAAAAAGTCATCGCCTTCAAATAGGCGCAGAGTGTTCTCCCAGGCCAAGGCAGCACCTACAGCGATGAGGATGCTCCCAAGTAAAAGGGTTCCCAGGGTTTCAATGCGTTGATGGCCATAAGGGTGGTCATCATCCGGACCTTTACGAGATAAGCGCATCACCGCCAGGACGACCCAGTCGGAGGCGACATCGGTAAACGAGTGAATGCCGTCAACAATCAATGCGTGAGAATGGAATAGAGTGCCGGCAACCACTTTAATCAGGCCAAGAAACGCATCGAGCAGCATGCCGATGATGGTGACTTTGGAGGCTGCGTGTTTTTCGGCGTCTAGATCACGCTTTGTATTCGAGTGGCTTTTAAATAGGTTTTCCATGCAGGCCGGTTCCATTGTATTGCTGTGGCGCCAGTATAGTCGCAAAAAATCAAAAAAGGGCTTGCAAAAACGAGAATGATCTTTCGTTTTATGCACATTGTGAAATGTTAATCGCTAGCTACCATTGCGTTACGGTTTTCGTCAATTCTTATTTCAAACTTTATAAGTCATTGAAAATAAAGAGTTAAAATGCTGATCAAAAAATGATCAATCTGTAGGCTGGCGCAGTTATCAAGGCTTGGAAACGTTTGCCCCGCGCTTATTAACAGAGTTATCCACAGATTCCGTGGAAAAGCCTCGGGAGCCTCGATGGCATGCGGCTTTTGGCGACATTTGATGGTTCAGGAAGATGGTGTGGAAAACTTCCGGTATACTCCCGCCACCTCTTGCAAGGAGTTTTCTGATGTACCCCGTTCTAAGAAATTTGTTATTTCGGTTACCGCCAGAGCAAGCTCATAATGTCGCTTTGAAGAGCCTCGATGTTGCTCAAAAAACAGGCTTGCTCAATCTGTTTACGCGTCATCCCGATCCTTGCCCGGTAACGGTTATGGGCCTGGAGTTTCCAAACCCGGTGGGCCTTGCGGCCGGTCTGGATAAAAATGCAGATCACCTAGACGCTTTGGGTGCTTTGGGATTCGGGTTTATTGAAGTGGGAACAGTCACGCCACTGGCCCAGCCTGGTAACCCGAAGCCGCGCATGTTCCGTTTACCTGAGCACGAAGCAATCATTAATCGGATGGGATTCAATAATGAAGGGCTTGAACACCTGATCGGTAATGTCGTAAATCGCCGTTACAAAGGCATTCTTGGCATAAACGTCGGTAAAAACAAAGATACGCCGAATGAGGAATCAGAATCCGATTATCGCAAGGGGATTGCGGCGGTTTATCGATACGCTGATTATATCACAGTGAATGTTTCGTCGCCCAATACGCCGGGCTTGCGGGATCTGCAATTTGGTGACTCGTTAAAACAGTTGTTGCTCGCGATCAAAGACGAACAAACGCGTTGTCATCAATCGCAAGGGCGCTACGTTCCGATAGCGGTCAAGATTGCGCCGGATATGGATGATGAAGGTGTGCGTTTTGTCGCTGCTGCGCTCCTTGAGGCGGGGTTGGATGGTGTGATTGCAACGAATACGACGATCAGCCGAGATGCTGTAAAGGGGCACCAGCACGAGCAGGAGGCTGGTGGTTTGAGTGGGGTACCCGTGCGGGAGTCGTCAGTGCGGGTGATTGCCGGGCTGTACGCTGAATTAGGCGATCGCATACCGATTATTGGTGTTGGCGGCATTACAGATGCAGAGAGCGCAGCAGAAAAAATTCGGGCAGGTGCAAAGTTGGTGCAGATCTACACTGGCTTTATATATAAAGGTCCGAAGCTAATTGGTGAGGCGGTAGAGGCAGTTCGAAAAGAGCGGAAGGCATAAATGGTAGGGCCCGCTTAGCGGGCCCTTTGCGGGGAATGAACCCCGTGGCGCTTCTTCGCATGGTACGGGGCGGGTGGCCCCGTTTCGGTTGCTTGGAATACTGCGTCAAATTGTCAAATTCAATTAAATTAAAAACTGATCAAGTTAACTGAGATAGGCCAACACTGCTATTAAGTGGCAGTTACGTTGGCTAACCTGTGGATGCCGGAGACGCCGGTCATGCCCTCCCAGTTATCTGTGCGGCCTTCTCGCCACCCGTTCAACCATTCTTGGCGCGCTTCTGGTTGATCTATTGGGCAGCTGTCTTTGGATTTTCCGGACACGCCAGCGAGGTATCCCCGCTTGAATGCACGAGCGTAAACGTCTCTTTTCTGTCTTTTCATGCCGTTCCTCACTATGGATTAACAGAACAAGCGTGTACACATCTGCGATGACCATGGCTTGAGGAGCCCATCCGGGACAACCCACTATTGCCAGCTCCGGTCAGAGCAGTCAGGATCCTGTTAATGGAAGCGTTAATTGTTGCTTCCATAGCGACGCGTCAAGTACAAGGTAAGACGAACCTTGCTGAGAAGTACACTAATGATTTCGTCTATATGAATGCTTTCTTATAGTTTTATGAACTAACGATGACAGGCCATTTTGGCTTTCGCTGCGAATCCAGCGGCTTACCAGCTTTATCTAGAAAACCAGGAGTTGATTTTGTCCAAGTATGTCTTTTTTGTAACCTGCCCTAAGGGCGTTGAGTATCTCCTGGGCGATGAGTTGGAGGCTCTTGGCCTAACGCTTGTGCGCAATGCGCCGGCGGGTGTTTGGGTTGAGGGTGAGCTGGAAGCCGGGTATCGAGCGTGTATGTGGTCCCGGTTGGCCAACAGGGTGATCCTGCATATCGATGAGGTGGACGCTCGCAGCGCGGAAGAACTCTACGACGGCATTGTGAGAATGGATTGGCAGGTTCATATCCCTGCGGGTGGCAGCTTTCGGGTGAATTTTCTTGGCCAAAATGAAGCACTCAGAAATACCCAATTCGGCGCTCAGAAAGTTAAAGACGGCATCGTAGATAGTATTCGCGGTGCTGGTGCACCAAGGCCAGCGGTTGCCCAGAAAGATCCGGATGTGACTATCTCCGCTCGGCTCAACCGTGGCCGTTTGGCTGTTGGTCTTGATCTCAGTGGCCACAGTCTTCACATGCGGGGCTATCGCACGGAGCAGGGCTTGGCGCCCCTGAAAGAAAATTTGGCGGCTGCCGTTCTTTTACGAGCTGGATGGCCGGATATTGCTGCCTCGGGTGGGGATTTTGTCGATCCTATGTGTGGTTCCGGCACGCTGCTAATCGAAGCCGCTTTGATGGCATTAGATATCGCGCCGGGCCGTCGCCAGGAGCGCTTTGGGTTTGAGAAATGGCCTGGCCACCAATCCGAGCTTTGGTTGGGCATGCGCCAAGAAGCCGAGCGACGGGCACACGAGGGTAAGCAGGGCAGAGTGCCCGTGTTTGCGGGGTTCGATCAGGATAGTCGTGTGCTGGATACCGCAAAGAGAAACATCCAGCGAGCGGGACTTGAAGGTATTGTGACAGTCGATCAAAGTTCGCTGAGCGATTTTACTCGTCGAGAAAACTGGGCGGAGCAGGGCCTGATTTTGACGAACCCCCCATACGGTGAGCGTTTGAGCGAGCGGAATGTCCTTGCAGCGCTGTACCAAAGCCTGGGCGAAGTTGTGCTGCGTGAGCTGGCTGGATGGCGTTTGGGTGTGTTCACCGGGGCGCCTGAGTTCGGCAAATCCGTCGGGCTAAGAAGCTTCAAGCAATACAACCTTTTTAACGGCAAACTGCCTGCACAATTACTGTTGTTTGAAGTGAATACTGAAAATGCAAGGACTCCGCGAGATCCAGCCGCTGCTGGCCAGGTGGTCCCGCGTATTGTGAATGCTGAGCGGGCGGAGATGCTTCGGAACCGCTTGAAGAAGAACATGAAGTCCATCGGGCAATGGGCCAGAAAGCAAAACATTGGCAGCTACCGCTTATACGATGCCGATATGCCGGAATACGCGTTGGCTATCGATATCTACGAAGGTAAGGTGCACGTTCAGGAATACTTGGCGCCAAAGTCCATCGATGAAAGAGCCGCCCGCGAACGTTTGGCGGAAGCTTTGGCGATCATTCCGAACGTGCTGGATATCGATCCCCAGGACATGGTCTGCAAACAGCGTCAGCGTCAGACCGGCACCAAGCAATACGAGAAGCAAGCGGCAACCGGGGAATACTTTAATGTGCAAGAGCATGGCTGCACGCTGAAAGTTAACCTGAAAGACTATCTCGATACCGGCGTGTTCCTGGATCACCGCCCTGTGCGTCATTGGATTCAGCAAAATGCGCAAGGTAAGCGGTTCCTGAACTTATTCTGCTACACCGGTGCGGCAACGGTACATGCCGCCGTAGGCGGTGCCAGTCGTTCATTGAGCCTCGATATGTCCAAAACCTACGTAAACTGGGCGATGGACAACTTATCCTTGAACGGCGCAGACCCGCGTAAGCACTTGGTCGAGCAGGCTGATTGTTTGGCATGGCTGGCGGACAAGCGAACGGCCAACCAAACCTTTGACCTGATCTTCATGGATCCGCCAACCTTCTCGAACTCAGCCCGTATGGCGGGGGTGCTGGACGTTCAGAGAGATCACGGTGTGTTGGTTCGTCAGTGCATGGAGCGCTTGTCCACCGATGGCTTGTTGATCTTCTCTAACAATTTCCGCAAGTTTAAGTTGGACGAAGACTTGGCTGCGGAGTTCGATGTGAAAGAGGTGACTGCGAGCACCTTGGATAAGGATTTCCAGCGGAATCAGAAGATTCACCAGTGCTGGCATATTCAGCACAAAGTCTGAGTTTTTTCTTGAAGGGGAGGAGTTAGAACTCGTAACGAATCCCCGAAGAAAACTGAAAGGCATTCGCGCTGGTATCGGTATCTTCGAACAATTTCCCGCCTTCTAGCACCAGATACATGCTGTCGATTAGCTCGAAATCGATACCCGCTATCCAGCTAAAACTGAAGCTGCTGCTCGGATAGTCCTCCCCAATTTCCTGAAATTCCCGGTTACGACGCTCGTCTGGATTATCAAGCGTGGCCTCACCACTGATATGAGTAAAACCAGCCTGTGCGTAAACGTTGCCAAGCTCACCAATCGGGTAGTGCAGTCCCATATACCAGCTGCCGTAATAATCGACCGCGAGGGTAAAGTCACTGTTAATCTCGGCATCTTTATAGCCGCCACCCAAACGGACTTCGGCGTGAATGAGGTCGTTCAGGTGACCACCAATCACCAGAGTGCCCGCTTGGCTCCAGGCATCTTCTTTGGATATTTCACCGATAGAGCGGTGCTCAATGGTGGTCGCCAACAGGCCCAGGTAGTGTTTATCTGAGCGCGGTGTTTCCTGAGCGAGGGATGCTGTAGGTAACAGGCACAAGGACACCGTGCTGGCGGTGAGGAAACGGGTTGCGACCTTGTTCATTATTATTTGGCTTCCTGTCAGTAATGATACTGACGCCAGATTCTGCCTTGTGTAACGCCTTGTTACGCAGACACCGGTCACAGTTCACCGTGTCTAGCGTTCAGCCGTGGAGGTCGTCCAACAACCCGGACTCACGAGCGATCAGCAATAGAGCGTAAACGCCGTTCTCAGGAAGTTGCGGTTCCAGTCCCTCTTCAAACATCAATTCACGCCGCCGGTCTTCCAAAGCGTCTGAATCAAAATCTGTTATCAGGTCGGCGATAGGCGCAATTTCGAAAGGCGCCTCTTGTTTAACGGCCTCGAAAATAAGATCGGCCAGAATCTCATCGGGGTCTATGCCGTCAACGTAAACCGTTTGGCCCGGTAGGTCTTCGTGAAGTTCCCGTACCAGCTCCAAAATGGGCACACCTTGTTCCTCTAGGTAAAACAGGTCAATGTCACCCAAATCCGCGCCATCCGGGACCCAAGCTTCATCAGGAGCGATGACCACCGATTTCATTTGCCCGTCTTCCAAAGACCAGGCAATGGCGGTCGGAAAAAGTGCATCGTCGGTTTGGCAGTATTCGATGTCCAGAAAACGGGGTATCGACACGGTGAACTCCAGTTGATTCGTTGGATTAGTAATAGGGAGAAACCGCCAGCCTGTAGGCGAGTCAGCGGCTTCATGCCATACTGTAGCGGCCATTATCATGCAATCAGGAAGATCATGGAACACACTGAATTTAATAATGACTTGTTGCAGTTTTTGAACGCCTCACCCACGCCTTGGCATGCGGTGACTGTGATGAAAGAACGCCTTGAGGCGTCCGGTTTTGAACAGTTGGATGAGCGGGACGAATGGGCGCTGGAACAGGGTAAAAGCTATTACACGATTCGTAACGGCTCTTCCATCATCGCGTTTCGCACCGGGAAAAAGGGCGCTGAAAATTCAGGCATCCGAATGGTGGGTGCGCATACCGATAGCCCGTGCCTGAAAGTAAAACCGAACCCGGAAGTTTGCCGTAAGGGGTATTTCCAGTTGGGTGTTGAGGTCTACGGTGGCGTGTTGCTGAACCCGTGGTTTGACCGGGACTTATCTCTGGCAGGCCGAGTGACTGTGCTTGATGAGAATGGAAAAGTTCAGGATGTCCTCATCGACTTTAAAAAGCCTGTCGCCATCATCCCTAGCTTGGCAATCCATCTAGACCGTGAAGCCAACAGCAACCGCTCCGTCAATGTCCAGACAGACTTACCACCCATCTTAATGCAGGCGTCCGAGATGGAAGTGTTCAGCGATTTGCTTAAAGAGCAGATCGAGAAAGAGTCAGGCATGAAAGCCGGGAAGGTTCTAGGCTACGAACTCAGCTTCTACGACGCGCAAGGTGCGGCATTGGTTGGCTTGCGTGAAGACTTCCTCGCGTCTGCTCGCCTGGACAATCTTTTGAGCTGTTACATCGGGCTGCAAGCGCTTGTCGAAACCTCCGGAGATGAAGCTGCGCTGCTGGTGTGCAACGATCACGAAGAAGTCGGCAGCGTATCCGCAGAAGGCGCCCAAGGGCCGTTCTTAGGTGAAGTACTGGAACGTTGGTGCGGCGCAGGTAAGGGCAGGGCGATTGCCCGGTCCATGATGATCTCGGCGGACAACGCGCACGGTGTGCACCCGAACTACATGGATAAACACGACGAAAACCACGGCCCCATATTGAACCAAGGGCCAGTGATCAAAGTGAATCACAACCAGCGCTATGCAACCAACAGCCGTTCCGCTGCGTTATATCGACATATCAGTGATGAGCTGGGGTGTCCTCACCAGACCTTCGTGGTGCGCAGTGACATGGGATGCGGCAGCACTATCGGACCACTGACTGCCGCGAACCTGGGCGTAACCACACTGGATATTGGTGTTCCGCAGTTTGCGATGCATTCGATTCGAGAGTTGATTGGTGTGCAGGATGGCTTCACCCTGTATCAGGTTCTTAAAGAATTCATGCAGCGGGAAGAAGTATTTTGACGTAGAAAGAAAAAAGCCGCTGATTGAGACAATCAGCGGCTTTTTAAAAGAAGTGGCTCCCCGAGCTGGGCTCGAACCAGCGACAAACGGATTAACAGTCCGTTGCTCTACCAACTGAGCTATCGGGGAACAGCATCAATGTGCGGCGCATATTAAGGACTTTGATTTGGTTCGTCAACCCCCTGAAATAAAAGGTCAAAATTTGCACAGACGCGTCCAGTATCCGTACCGGCCACCGGTGTGGTTGCGCAATGGCCACGTCCAGTCTATTTGGCCCACACTGTTTCGAACCGTCGATATGCCAACGCCTCAGACCGAGGTGCTGGCGACCGCGGATAACGATGAACTGCACCTGGATTGGTATCGCCAAAACAGCGACCGCATTGCCGTGATCTCACACGGTTTAGAGGGTCACAGCCGACGACCCTACGTACTTGGGTTGGCCAAAGCGCTCATGGCCGAAGGCTGGGATGTCCTCGCCTGGAATTTCCGCTCTTGCGGCGGAAACATGAACCGCCAACCCCGGTTTTACCACAGCGGCGCCACAGAAGATCTCCACGCCGTCGTCACCCGAGCGCTGCGTGACAGATACAAAAACTTGTTCCTCTCCGGCTTCAGCATGGGTGGCAATCTGACCCTCTTATACCTTGGGCAGCAAAGCGAACAGCTCGACAGCCGAATCAGCGGTGCCGTAACTTACTCCGTACCCGCGGATCTTGCCGGTAGCGCCGACATGCTGGCCTTGCCCAGCCGCCGGATCTACATGCAAAGATTCTTGAATGACCTGTACGAGAAAATGCAGGAGAAAGCTGAACGCTTCCCCGAATTGATCGACATCAGCGACTTCAAAAACATTCGAAACTTCCATCAATTCGACAACCGGTACACAGCTCCGTTACACGGCTTCAAAGACGCGAAAGACTATTGGGCGCAATGCTCGGCGCTATACCGGCTAAAAGACATTCGGGTGCCTGCACTGATGGTCAACGCCGCAGACGATCCATTCCTGTCTGCCGCTTGCTATCCGGAATCGAAAAAAGTTTTAGGCCGATATGTGAAAGTTGAAGCGCCCCGGTGGGGCGGTCATGTAGGCTTTGTTGAACATGCCAAAGATGGCTACTACTGGTCAGAAAGGCGAGTGCTGGATTTTGTGGGAAATTTTGCTTAACCACGGAACTCACTGAATTAAAGGTTCCAACTGCGGCCAAATATTCTCCAGCAACAAAGGCTGCGCCTCTTCAGTAGGATGAATGCCATCCTCCTGCATCAAGCCCTCTTGATCGTAGATTCCGTCCAAAAAGAACGGAACCAACCCCACTCCATGCCGGTCAGACAACGCTGGAAAGATATCCGAAAACATCTGGGTGTAACGCTGACCGTAATTCGGCGGAATCTGCATGCCCACAAGAATCGGAGCAGCACCAAAATCCAAGGATAATTCAATCATCTTGGCTAGATTTGCCTCAATCACATTCGGAGGAAACCCCCGAAGACCATCGTTACCGCCCAGCTCAATGACAACCACCTCCGGCTCATTCTGCTCAAGCAAGCGAGGTAAACGGCGTAAACCTCCGTCGGTCGTTTCACCGCTGATACTGGCATTGACCACCTGCCAGGACAGACCTTCGCGTTCCAGCCGGTTGCGAAGCAGAGGGACCCAGGCAGTTTCAGATGGAACTCCGTAAGCGGCACTCAAACTGTCGCCAACAACAAGCAAAGTGGATTGATTTGCCATAGCGGGCCACGAAGCCACAACCAAAGTGAAGAGAAGAAACGACCGAACAAACGTAAACGCCTTATCAAACATAGATTCGTGTACTCTTAAATTTGAAACATTAAACGCCAGCGAACGGAGCAACCGTGAACCAAATGACGGACCTGACAAAGAACAACCAACGCCCCATGCTGCGAGTATCCGGATTGACCCACAAGGTCAGTCTGGAAACCGATACGTTGACGATCTTGCAGGGGGTGAACCTGGAAATCAATCGGGGGGAATCCGTAGCCATCGTTGGCCGTTCCGGCTCCGGAAAAACCACTTTACTCGGTCTATTGGCCGGGCTCGACACCCCAAGCGAAGGCACCGTAGAGCTGGATGGTGCCGAAATCAGTCGCCTTACCGAAGACGAACGCGCCAAGCTGCGCGCACGGCGAGTGGGATTTGTTTTCCAATCGTTTCAGCTACTTCCGGCGTTGAGCGCGTTAGAAAACGTCATGTTACCTCTGGAACTGGCCGGAATAGAAGCTCCCCATCAACGTGCCCGAGATTTGTTGGAACGGGTCGGCTTGGGGGAGCGCCTCAACCACACACCGCGACAATTATCTGGAGGCGAACAACAACGGGTGGCCATTGCTCGCGCGTTTGCCTCTGAGCCAAGCATCCTGTTTGCGGACGAGCCTACCGGAAATCTGGATAACCGAACCGGTCAGTCGGTGTCGGATTTACTGATGGACCTAAACCGGGAACAAGGTGCCACTTTGGTAATGGTAACCCACGACGAACAATTGGCCGCACGTTGTAACCGCACCTTCCATATTGAAGCGGGTGTTTTGAGCGAGCCAGATGCCGCTCGGGAGTTAGCTGACTGATGGCTGCCGCAAAAAAACTTATGTCTGTAAGGCGAGACTGGCGCGAGCGGGATGTTCGGGTTGTCTTGGTTGCTTTGATGATTGCGGTTGCAACGGTCGCGACCATCGCGCTGTTCGCAAACCAGCTTCAGCGCACCTTAGTGTCCTCGGCCAGCTCATTTTTGGCTGCAGACCGTCAGCTCGACGCAGAAAATGGAAAGCCTGTACCACCCGGATGGATTGAAGAGGCGAGGAGCCGGGGCCTGCAAACCGGCCAGATGATCAAGTTCTCAACCATGGTGTTTGGCGAAACTGGATTCCAGCTGGTATCTGTGAAAGCCGTTAGCGATGAATACCCTTTACGCGGCAACATCGAAGTGCAGCCAGATGAAGAAAGCGCGCGAATCATCGTGGATGCAGGGCCAAAGCCCGGGGAGATTTGGATTAATCCGAGGTTGCTGAAACTATTGGAGCTTCAGATTGGCGACACGCTGGAAGTGGGAAATCTGAAACTGACCGTCTCGAATCTGCTTATACGAGAGCCAGATGGCGGTTTTCGCCTGTCGTCATTGGCGCCCCGTGTGATGATGCACGTGGACGATGTGGCCGCAACCAATGTGGTTCAGGAAGGTAGCCGGGTGGGATTTGTTTATCTCTTTGCTGGTGATGAGCGGCTACTTGAAGATTACTATCAATGGCTTGAGCCGCAATTGGAACCTAGCCATGAATGGGAAGGTGTGCGTGACGGCGAAACCTTCTCACGCTCACTGGAACGAGCCGAGCGGTTTCTATTGCTCGGCGGTAGCTTGGCGGTTTTACTCGCTGCTGTGGCCGTTGCGGTTGCAAGCCGTCAGTACGCGCTATCCCAGAGAGATACAGTGGCTCTTCTGAAAACCCTGGGCCTTACCGGTGGCGGGATTGGCCGCCTATATCTTCGCCGCCTGGCTCTTTGGGGTGTCGTGGGTATAGCGGGTGGGTTAGCCGTTGCGTTGCCGCTGTTTTGGATGTTGGTACGTATGCTGAGCGATGTTCTGGAGCGCCCCATTGATTTCTACCTAGACCCCTCGGCACTCACACCGGCGTTGCTAACCGCGCTGATCTCGCTGTTCGCATTTGCGTACCCGCCGATTCGCCGACTGCAAAATGTACCTGCGATGCGGGTGCTGCGTGCCCAGCCTGGTGAATCCGGAAGGGAAGTGGTACCGGATCTTCTCATCGCAGTCATTGCTGTTTTTGGTTTGGTATGGATGTATGCGGGTGAATTAACCTTGGTGGTTTCACTGCTCGGCGGTTTGGTGCTCCTGCTCACTGTCTTGGCACTCATTGGGTGGCTGATGGTGTCTCTCTTGCGACGTGTGCGCGGGGGCGGGAACGCGTGGCGTCTCGCGCTGGTGGGGCTCTATCGACACCGGCAAGCCAGCATGGCACAAATGGCCGTGTTTGCCATGACTCTAATGCTGGCGGCCACATTGGTATTAGTCCGTTCGGCGTTGCTGGAGGATTGGCAGGCCCAGTTACCGGAAGACACCCCCAATCACTTCCTGATCAATATCGCTCCGGACGACGTTGACGCCGTGGAGTCCTTTTGGGCCGAGCGCGGTGTGCCCTTGGATACGGTGTATCCGATGGTTCGGGGCCGGTTGACCGAACTGAATGGGCAACCCGTTAAAGAAGCTGTAAGCAAAGATGAACGCATCAATGCCCTGAATCGCGAATTAAACCTTACTTGGATGGAGCAGCTTCCTGAAGATAACCGGGTTCAGGAAGGACAGTGGTTCTCCAAAGAGGATGCACAAGGCGTGTCGGTTGAGGCGGAATTAGCCGGTAAGCTAGGCTTGAAAATGGGGGATAGACTAACCTTTACCATTGGGTCCGAGAAAGTCACTGAGCCTGTCACCAGCATCCGAAGCGTTCAGTGGGACAGTATGAAACCCAACTTTTACATGGCGTTCCCTCCGGATGGCGGGCTGACCGATATGCCGGCCACCTGGATCACAAGCTTTCATCTCGATGAAAGCGGGAAGATGCTATTGAACGAATTCTCCCGTCAGTACCCAACGGTATCTGTACTGGAACTTGATCACATCATTAAGCGCATTCAGGAAATCGTTCAGCAAGTGACCCAAGCCATTGAAGCAATATTGGCTTTGATTCTTGCGGCTGCATTGGTTGTGATGGCTGCGGTGGTGAGCGCCACTTTGCGTGACCGACAGCGAGAAGGCGCGTTATTACGTACTTTGGGGGGGCAGCAACTCCTGCTCGTGCGCAGTACTATGCTGGAGTTTGCGCTATTGGGCTTTTTTGCGGGTGTACTGGGCGTGTTAGCGGCGGAAACCGCCGTTTATGCGTTGCAAGCACGAGCCTTTGAAGGGGAGTTTCGCTGGCATTGGCAAGTGGTGCTTTCGGTTCCGTTGATCAGCGCTTTGTTATTGGCGTTGTTCGGGCGCTGGCAACTAAGGCCGGTGTTAAGCGTTTCCCCGATGCTGCTACTGCGTAGATTAGAGTAATTTAGAGGTTATCGGTAATTTGCGAGGATGGCGTCTAGCTCGCCGTTCTCGCGCATGGCCGATAACTCTCGATTAAAATCTTGTGCGAACTCAGTCCAATCTTTTCGAAGCATGAGGCGGTAACCATATTTGCTGATGCTGCCTGTGGAAGGGCGTAACCGGTTCGAAAGCCCTTCATTGCGAAGGATCCATTGTCCCACCAGACGGTCAGCTAAGGCCGCCTCAAAACGGTCACCCAGCAAGACATAACGAAACAGGTCTTTGTCGCTGGACACGTTGAAGCGTTTGATTTTTCCTTGCTCAAAATAGGGTGCAAGACTCGGATACTTGTACCCTAAATGAGCAACGACGGTATGCCCGAACAGATCAGATGGATGAGAGTAGTCGTATGCAAATTCACGATCGAAAAACAACACTTCTTCTATATTTACTACCGCGTGTGTAAATAGATAATTTTCTGGCTTTTCGGTCCATTCAATCGCTCGTAACGTGCCGTCGATGTACCCATCAAGCAGCATGTTATCCACCCGTTTTCGAGGGATTTTTCGTGGCACCAACTCGTAGCCCAAGCGTGGGGCAATGGCTGCTATCACGTCCCATAGAATGCCGGACGGGGTGTCTTCGTCAACAATTAGATAGGGAGGGTATCCATGTGGGGAAATGTTGAGGTGGAAGCTTTTGAGATGCTCTTCTTTGCCCTCAGAGGCGCTGACGCCCACGGCGAAACATAGAAGCGAAAAAGCCAGAAGCCTGGCAGAAAAGCGCAGAGTGCAGATGCGTCCGAAATCCATGAAAGAGACCCTGGCGGCCGGGTAAATGAAGCTTTGCAAAAGCTCTCCAGCCTACACTGTGGCGGAATGCTAACAGGATATTACCTTTTTAATAGTGGATATGAAATGCCTGTTATGTAGCGAAATGCTACGCGATATTTATCGGGTAACATTTCGCACAAGAAAGATTTAGGCCCAAGCTCTCCGCAAGATCGCCATCGCGTCATCAAGCGACACTTCTTTAGGGTTAAACATGATCGAGCCGTCGTCTAAAGCCATTGTCGCAATGGCCTCCAGTTGGTCCTGGGAAACTTTCTCGGTTTCCTTCAAGGTTCGGGGCAGCTTGCAACGCTTGTAAAGCTCGTCACGAAGCTTACGGATAGAGGTAATGCTGGCTTCCGCGCGACGTGCCGCTGGAGTTGCCGAATACACTTCGGCACCTTCCAAATGCAGCAACAACTCACCCAGAGGTTCGCGAATACTTTCTAGGTTGAACTCCAGTACGTAGGGCAGATACAGGCTCATGCACAGCCCGTGTGGCAGGTGAACAATCGCCCCAGTGGCGTGCCCCAGTGCGTGGACAAGGCCAACCATCGAGTTAGAAAAAGCAATGCCAGCCATGGTGGAGGCCTGAGCCAGGTCGAGGCGGCCGTCTTCGTCTTTGGGCGAGTCCATCACCTTAAGCAGTGATTGGCTGACTTTTTTCACTGCTGCCGTTGCGTAAGCGTCGCTGAGCGGGTTCTTGCCCATGCACGTGAAAGCTTCGGTAGCGTGGGTAAGCGCATCCATCGCGGTAGCTGCTGTGATGTGTGGTGGCAGCGTGAGCGTCATGCGAGGGTCGATAATGGCGGCATTCGGAAGCAGGAATGGCGACGAGTAGGGAAGCTTTACGCCTCGTTGCTCATCGGAAATAACGGCCACAGAGGTGACTTCGGACCCGGTACCTGCGGTGGTTGGGACTACGAAAAAGGGTTTCAGCGGGTGTTTCAAAATGCCGGCACCGCTGTATTCGGCGATGTCGTCACCGCCTTCAGAAACGAGAATGTTTACGGCTTTGCCGGTGTCGATGGCGGAGCCGCCGCCCACTGCGATGATCGAATCGCATTTTTCCTTGCGATAAACCTTGGCGATTGCGGCGACCACGGTTTTTGATGAATCCGGTGGCACGTCATCGTAAATTGAAACAACGTCCAGGCCGCTGTCTTCGCATGCTGCGATGACTGGGTCAAGTAGGCCGGCCGCTCGCACGCCTTTGTCCGTGATGATCATGGGGCGTTTTGCAGCCAGGCTGGTTAGTTCAAATGGAATGTGTTCAAGGGCGGCTTTGCCTGCGATCACTTTTACCGGGCAGAAGAACTCGTAGTATTTGTTAGTCATTATACTCTCGCTGTCTCGACAAGATTGGTGGCTACTTTCAGGTAAATACGTGCAGCGCTGATCAGTTTGGTCGGGAAATTGATGTGATCCGGGTACTCTTTGACAGCGCGTTCTGCGACCAGCTTGGGAAGAATGAACGCTTCCAAACGATTCAGAACCCGTGTCATACGGATAGCGAGGCTTACATCGCCATCCACCAGCATGCGGTCGTTTGCAAACGCCACAGATGTTTTTTCTTGGAACGACAAAACCAGAAACGCGTGCGCGATGTGTTTGAACTGAATTGACAGGTCTATAGGGCGCGATGCCTGGTCGCCAAGAAACCGGAGGCGGCCCTCACCGGTGTGCTCTACAATCAGCTTCGGGCCGGAGGGCATAACCTGCATTTCAAACAGGAAACCATCGGGTAGGAGCTTGATTTCGTCACGTGCTACTTGATCCACCTCGCTAATCGCTTGCAGTGCGCGCCCCATGACTTGGAACATTAACTCGACATAGGAGCGCCGCGCCTGGGATGTCAGCGGCTGTATTCGTTTTGAGAGCATGTTGTTTGTCCGTTTGATATGGGATTGTCTGATTTTTAGAGTTATTGCTCTAGAAGTCAATGTAATCATTGACACTCCAATTGCGTCAAACGGGCAATGTTTTGGCACATAAAAAACCGGAAGTGGTTAACTTCCGGTTTTTCTTTGAAAAAAATCGATGTGTTTTAGTTGGTCATGGCCGCCAGTTTGCGTTTGGCCTCTTCACCAATCTCTCCGCCGGCCTCTGCTGCCGCGGAATAATGGCTTATGGCTTCATCCCGGAGACCCTGTTCTTTGGAAATGTCACCAAGACGAAGGTAAGCAATGGAGGTTGGTACTACTTCATTTGCTCGTTCTAAATGACTTCTGGCTTTGGGTAAATTGTTCAGAGCCAGCTCGTTCAATCCACTGTGAAGTTGATATTGGAACATTTCAGGGTACAGCGATACGGCCTCATCAAAGTCTTCACGGGCCTTTTTGAGTTGATTCTGGTTTTCATAGATCCGGCCGCGTAGGGCAAAGAACATTGCCTCGCGGGGTTCTATTTCGATGGCCTTGTTGATGGAGGACAAAGCCCCGGAAAAATCGCCATCCGATGCAAGTTTCATAGCGTTATCATGGGCCTCGTAAGCTGGTTGAAGCTTTTTGATCATGGCGATTCGGCGCTGGTAAATCTCGGCTCCCCGGTACCCTCCCGCGCCGATTTTCTGAACGAGTTCCTGATTCGCCTGCACGCGCTTTGCGGAGGGCGGGTGGCTGGCAAACAAACCGTTTAGCCAGCTTGACTCATTGCCTTCGGACAAAGACAGGAAAAGCTGTTGCAATTCAACAGCTGCTTGTGGGTCGTATCCTGCAGCTTGCATGTACTTAATGCCGTAGGAATCAGATTCAAGTTCATCTCCTTGGCCATATTGGGCTAAGGCCAGCTGCGCTCCCACCGCTGCTCCACCCATGATCAATCCTGCCCATTCGTTATCAGACATGGCCATGCCAATGCCTGCCATTCCCAGGCTGATAAGTGTGCCTTTCTGCATGCGCTGCACGCTATGGCGAGCTGCTGCGTGAACAATTTCGTGGCCCAGTACGGATGCAAGTTGAGCTTCATCATCGAGTTTGGCCAGTAACCCCCGGTTAATGGCAATTTTTCCGCCTGGGAGTGCCCAAGCATTGGGTACGCTGCTATTTAGCACAACGAACTCGTAAGGCAGATCAGGACGGTCGCTCACTTGAGCCAATTTTTGGCCGACTTCCCGAACGTACACCGTCAGTTCGGGGTCAAGATAAAACGTGCCGCCTTGTGTTTGTTGGGTTGGCACGTATTGCTCGGCCCCTAGTGATAGCTCTTGGCTTTCGGGGATCAGCGACAGCTGGCGTTCGCCGGTAACCGGATTGACGGCGCATCCCGCAAGGGTCGATAGAATGACCAGAATAATGAGCAGACCGGGCAGGTTTCCTGTTTTCACGCATGGCTCCTTCATGTTGCGTCTATATGTTCGTTTCGAACAGAAAGCGGCTATTAGGACCGAAGTTTATAGCACAATCGCGGCAGTATGCCGCATCGACGTTCGCTGTAAAGTGGCCCAGAGGACTCGCTTACCGTATTATATGAAAGTCTTGAAAGCGCATTTCTACTGGCCTGTATGCTGATAAATATCCAATGACACACTACCTAGACATTCTGGCTTTGCTCTGGTTCCTGATTTGCTGGGGCGGCTATACTTGGTACTCGAAAAAGCGGGCCCAAACTCATCCGTGTTTGTCGAACAGTCTCGATCTGTATCGGGAGGATTGGATGCGGGTGATGTTGAAGCGTGAAAACCGCATCGCGGATACGTCTGCGATTGGTAATCTTGAGCGAAACGGTGCCTTTTTTGCGTCTAGCTGCCTTTTGATTCTAGCGGGGCTGCTGACCGCGTTGGGTTATACCAGCGAGGCAATGGAAGTGTTTGCCACCATGCCGTTCAGCTTTGCACCCACTCGTGAAGTGTGGGAGTTAAGGCTTGTTGTGCTGCTGGTTGTGTTCGTCTATGCCTTTTTCAAATTCACTTGGGCTATGAGGATGTACAACTTCGTGGCGGTGATGATAGGCAGCGCGCCATTGGCGAATGACAGTAAAACCAGCCCGGCTGCGCGAGAAACCTTTGCTCGAAATGCCGGGCACATCTGTAATTTGGCGGGCGATGCCTTCAACCTGGGGCTTCGATCTTATTACTATGCGCTCGCCGTCATCGTTGGCTTCATTCACCCTTTGGTGTTTATTGCGGCTTCAACTCTGGTGGTTATCGTACTGTATCGTCGAGAATTCCATTCTGATGCTCTATGCGCACTGCGAGACGGCAAGGTGTTCAACGAGGCCAGGCCTGATCCGCAGAATGCGACTGCAAAACTGAAAAACTGATCTGCTGGACCTTACTGAAAAACTGATCTGCTGGACCTTCCTGAATGAATGATGAAACCCGAATCGACCGGGTCGCCCGGTTTTTAAGCACGTTAAACCAGGCGAGAGCTTTGGGCTTGGAACCGAAAGAAGTGGGTGACGGATATCTGGTCGTAGAACTACCCTACAGCGACAAAATTATTGGTAACCCGGATACCGGTGTAATTCACGGTGGTGCGATTACCACGTTGATGGATACAACTTCCGGCTCGGTGATGATTTGCGCGCTGGATGAATTCGAGTTGTGCCCAACGCTGGATTTACGCGTTGACTATATGCGTCCGGCGGAACCCAGAAAACCGGTGTTCGCACGAGCTGAAACCTACAAAGTAACCCGCAACATCATCTTTACCCGTTGTGTTGCCTATCAGGAAGGTGGCGAAATTATCGCGAATTGTGTGGGCACGTTTATGCGCATTGGTAAAGAAGCCAGCCCGAAATTCTATCGTGACCTGATTACCGGAGGCGGGGAATGACCAGCCCGGAGATTTTGAAGTACACCCAGCAAACCGGTGATTTTTCTCGCATGCTGGATAGCGTTCCGTACGCGAAGTGGATCGGTTTGGAATGTGATCGTTTCGGGGATGATTTGATTTTCCGGCTTCCGGTGAAAGAGGAAAACTTGGGCAACCCGATTTTGCCGGCGATTCATGGTGGGGTGATTGGTGGTTTCATGGAAATGTCCGCAGCTATCTACCTGATGATGTCTCAAGACACTCTGCGGATGCCGAGAATTATCGATTTTTCGTTGGATTATCTGCGGGCGGGCCTTAATCAGGAAACCTACGCGGAATGTCATCTGACGCGTCAGGGGAACAGGGTTGCAAATGTGATGATTACCGCCTGGCAAAAGTCTCGTTCCCAGCCTATCGCAACGGCTCGGGCCCACTTCCTGCTTGAAGACTGATTTTGCACTAAGCGGGGTTGAAATGCCTCGGCTTAGCCCCATCTTTGGATTCAGCCCGCTAGCACGGGAACCCAATTCCATAGTTGGGTGGTGGGGTCCGATGACCCTGCCATTCCTCCTAAGTAACGAGCAGGAGCCAAGAAAAACCATGACGGTAGAAACCAATAAAGAGACCCTCGGATTCCAGACTGAAGTGAAGCAGCTGCTTCAGCTGATGATCCACTCTCTGTACTCCAATAAGGAAATCTTCCTTCGTGAGCTGATTTCCAACGCATCAGACGCCGAAGACAAGCTGCGTTTTGCCGCCCTGAAAGATGATGGGCTGTTTGAAGGCGATTCGGATCTGAAAATCCGATTGGACTACGACAAAGACGCCGGCATCATCACCTTGACCGATAACGGTATCGGCATGAACCGTGATGACGTGATTTCCAACTTGGGTACGATCGCCCGTTCGGGCACCGCTGAATTCCTCAAGCAATTGTCCGGTGATGAAAAGAAAGACAGCGCGTTGATCGGCCAGTTTGGTGTAGGTTTCTACTCTGCGTTTATCGTTGCTGACAAAGTGGATGTGTTTACCCGCCGTGCAGGTACCCCTACTGAAGAGGGCGTGCATTGGTCTTCCAAAGGCGACGGTGAGTTTACGATTGAGCCGGTTAATCGCGAGAAACGCGGTACCGAAATCGTGCTGCACCTAAAGCCGGAGGCCACTGAATTTGCCGATGGCTGGAAATTGCGCACTTTGGTGAAGAAATACTCCGACCATATCTCGTTCCCCGTAGTTATGAAGTCCGAGAGTGAGGAAGAGGAGAAAAAAGGCGAAGACGAAACCATCAACGATGCGACCGCTCTGTGGACTTTGCCGCGTACTGAAATTAAAGACGAAGAGTACAAAGAGTTCTACAAGCACATCGCCCACGACTTTGAGGACCCTCTGACGTGGTCCCACAACAAGGTGGAAGGCAAGCTGGACTACACGAGCCTGCTGTATATTCCGAAGCGTGCGCCGTTTGATCTGTACAATCGTGAAGCGCCGCGAGGGCTGAAACTTTACGTGCAGCGTGTGTTCATCATGGACGACGCTGAGCAGTTCCTGCCGCTGTACCTGCGTTTCACCAAAGGTGTGATCGATTCCAACGATCTGTCTCTGAACGTATCCCGTGAGATTCTGCAGAACGACAGCACCGTGGAAAGTATCCGTACCGCTATGACCAAGCGTGTACTAGACATGCTGTCTAAGCTGGCGAAGAAGAACGCTGATGAGTACCAGAGCTTCTGGAACGAGTTCGGTGCAGTCCTGAAAGAAGGTCCGGCTGAAGATTTCAGCAACAAAGAGAAAATTGCTGGCTTGCTGCGTTTCTCATCGACCCACACCGGCGAAGCCACTCAGAACGTGTCTTTGGATGATTACATCAGCCGGATGAAGGAAGGTCAGAACAAGATCTACTACATCACTGCCGATAACTTCGTGGCCGCCAAGAGCAGCCCGCACCTTGAAGTATTCCGCAAGAAAGGCATCGAAGTTCTAATCCTGTCTGACCGTATCGATGAGTGGATGATGGGTTACCTCAACGAATACGACAGCAAACAGTTCCAGGACGTTGCTCGCGGTGATCTTGACTTGGGTGAAGTAGAAACCGAGGAAGATAAGAAGCAGCAGGAAGAAGCCGCGAAAGAGCACAAAGAGCTGACGGAGCGCATCAAGAAGGCCCTGGAAGATAGTGTTCAGGAAGTACGGGTAACCAACCGGCTGACAGACTCCCCGGCTTGCTTGGTGACCGGTGAGTTCGATATGGGCGCACAGATGAAGAAGATCATGGAAGCAGCGGGCCAAGCGGTGCCCGATAGCAAGCCGATCTTTGAGATCAACGTGGATCATCCACTGGTTCAGCGCCTGGAAAGCGAACAGGGCGAAGAGCGCTTTGGTGAGCTTTCTGCTGTGCTGTTCGATCAGGCGACGCTGGCTAGCGGCGAACAGCTGAAAGACCCGGGCTCTTATGTGAGCCGCTTGAACCGTTTGCTGCTTGAACTGGCGAACTGAGCTAATTCCTAGATGCAGCAAATTATTGTGGACATCGCTATCAGCCCTGATGAATGGATTAAGTTCTATCAGGGCGTAGCCACCGATGTTCATACCTCGAGCCGGGACGGGCGTTCTGTCCGCTTCCCGGCGCGTATTCTCTCCAAGTTCTATCTTCGTGACGGCGTACGAGGCAGTTTTCGTATTCTGTTTGACGACTCCGGCAAGTTCTCATCTATCGAAAGGCTCTGATGCCCTTTGCCTGTCGGGCTACCTGTCGATTAACAAAAGCTTTTACCTTTCTTGCTTTAATTAATTATGCCTTTTTTCTGCGTGGGCGTACTCTGATTTGGTCTAAACTCAAACCGGGGGTGAAACTATGACATTACAAAAGGTTCGTCAGTTTCCTGTTTGGAGTGATGTCTCCCGGGTCATGTTTGATTACTGGCAGAACTACGCGATGGCGCAATAGGCGCCCGAGCGGCCGCTGTGCTGGTAATCAGGATCAAAGCCAATTTCACTAAATAATGCAGTGAAGGAGAAGTGTATGTCTCAAAACAATCCCGGTGGCAAATGTCCGGTGATGCACGGTGCAAATTCGACTACCAGCCGTAATGTAATGGACTGGTGGCCTGAAGGCCTCAATCTGGATATCTTGCATCAGCATGACCAAAAAACGAATCCGATGGGAGATGACTTCAATTACCGGGAAGCGGTGAAAACACTCGACTTCGATGGCATCAAGAAAGACCTGCACGATCTGATGACGCAAAGCCAGGACTGGTGGCCGGCGGATTGGGGCCACTACGGCGGTTTAATGATCCGTATGTCGTGGCACGCAGCGGGAACCTACCGCTTGGCCGATGGCCGTGGCGGGGCAAGCAGCGGCAATCAGCGTTTTGCACCTTTGAGCTCCTGGCCCGATAACGTCAGCCTCGACAAGGCCCGCCGGCTGCTTTGGCCGATCAAGAAAAAGTATGGCAATAAAATCAGTTGGGCCGATTTGTTGGTGCTTGCGGGCACCGTCGCTTATGAATCGATGGGGCTGCCGTCTTACGGTTTCTCCTTTGGCCGTGAAGACATTTGGCATCCTGAAAAAGATGTCTATTGGGGCTCAGAGAAGGAGTGGTTGGCGCCGTCTGACGAGCGCTATGAAGATGTCGGTAAGCCCGACACCATGGAAAATCCATTGGCGGCTGTGCAAATGGGTCTGATTTACGTCAATCCCGAAGGAGTGAACGGTCAACCCGACCCGCTGAAGACCGGCGAACAAGTGCGCGAAACCTTTGCCCGGATGGCGATGAACGATGAGGAAACGGCCGCCCTGACCGCAGGTGGGCACACGGTAGGTAAGTGCCACGGCAATGGTGATGCTTCGGTGTTGGGGGCTGATCCGGAGGCGGCTGATCTTGAATATCAAGGGTTTGGCTGGGATAACCCGAATATGAACGGTTTGGCCAGTCGTGCGGTGAGTTCGGGAATTGAAGGTGCTTGGACGACGAACCCGACCCAGTTTGATATGGGGTACTTCAAGCTTCTGTTCGGCTATGAATGGGAACTGAAAAAGAGCCCGGCGGGTGCCTGGCAGTGGGAGCCCATCGACATTAAGGAAGAAGATAAGCCGGTGGATGCCAGTGATCCGTCGGTGCGTCACAATCCGATTATGACCGATGCGGATATGGCGATGAAAATGGACCCCAAGTATCGCGCGATCTGTGAGACGTTTATGGCAGATCCCGAGTATTTTCGGGATACCTTTGCGAGGGCGTGGTTCAAATTGACGCATCGCGATTTAGGACCGAAAACGCGTTATATTGGCCCGAATGTGCCCGCTGAAGAGCTGATTTGGCAGGATCCGGTTCCTGCCGGAAACTTGGATTACAGCGAAGAAGTCGTAAAGCAGCAGATAGCCACGAGTGGTTTGAGCATGGGTGAGATGGTCAGCACGGCTTGGGACAGCGCCCGTACCTTCCGAGGCTCCGACTTGCGCGGCGGTGCGAATGGCGCGCGGATTCGCTTGGCACCGCAGAATGCTTGGGAAGGCAATGAACCGGCTCGCTTGGCGAAAGTGCTTAAGGTTTACGAGCAGATCTCTGCGAATACGGGCGCCAGTGTGGCCGACGTGATTGTGCTTGGCGGTAGTGTCGGTATCGAACAAGCGGCTAAAACTGCGGGATACACAGTACGTGTACCCTTCCTGAAAGGAAGGGGCGATTCGACGGATGAAGCGACCGACGCAGAGTCTTTTGAACCATTGGAGCCGGTGGCTGATGCATTCCGGAACTGGTTAAAGAAAGATTATGCAGTCAAGCCCGAGGAGCTGATGCTCGATCGTGCTCAACTGCTCGGCCTAACGGCGCCAGAGATGACGGTACTGATTGGCGGGATGCGTATGCTTGGCACTAATTACGGCGATAGTGGTGCAGGCGTATTCACCGACCGTGTCGGGGTATTAAGCAACGACTTTTTCGTCAATCTGACCGATATGGGTAACACGTGGAAGTCGGTAGGCAGTAATCTCTATGAGATTCGCGACCGCAAAACGGGTGATGTGAAATGGACCGCGACGCGCGTCGATCTGGTGTTCGGTTCTCACTCAATTCTGCGATCCTACTCCGAGGTGTATGCCCAGGATGACAATCAGCAAAAGTTTGTAAATGATTTTGTCAGGGCTTGGGCCAAGGTTATGAATGCCGATCGTTTTGATCTGCAGAAATAAACCGACACTAACCGGCAGGATGCTCCGATAGGGGAGTATCCTGCTATCAACTTCCCGGCAAATTCCTTACAATCCCCTCCGTTTGATTTTTGAACAGCCTTATTCCGAACGTCCGTAAATTGCTTCTGGAGCCTTCATGCGAATCATCCTTGCCCCGATGGAAGGGTTGGTCGATGCACCTATCCGAGAAACCCTGACCAAGGTCGGGGGCATTGACCGGTGTGTTACCGAGTTTGTTCGTGTGACTCAGGGCATGTTGCCACCCCGTATTTTCTACAAGTACGCTCCGGAACTGCATAATCAATCCCGGACTCAGGTCGGTGTTCCGGTAGCGGTTCAGTTATTGGGGTCAGACCCAGAAATGATGGGCCGACACGGAGCGAAAGCCGCTGAACTGGGTGCTACACAGGTCGATATAAATTTCGGTTGCCCCGCGAAAACAGTGAATCGGCACAAAGGTGGTTGTGTACTGATGCGCGAGCCGGAGCTGATGCACCAGATTGCTGCTGGGGTGCGCAAAGCGGTTCCTGCCGATATTCCCGTGACCGCTAAGATGCGTTTGGGGTACGACGACCGTTCCATGGGGGTTGCCTGCGGGCAAGCTCTGGAAGCGGCCGGCGCATCGGAAATCGTCATTCATGCCCGCAGTAAAGTGGATGGTTATAAACCGCCGGCCTACTGGGAAGAGATCGCCAAAGTGCGTGAAGCGGTGAACAGCCACGTGATAGCCAACGGTGAGATCTGGACCGTTGATGACTACTGGCGTTGCCGTGAAGTGTCAGGCTGCGACGATGTGATGATTGGCCGCGGCTTGATTGCTCGTCCGGATCTGGCGGCACAGATCAAAGCTTCCCAGCGCGGAGAATCATTGGAACCAATGACCTGGCCAGAAGCAGTAGCTTTGGTTCGCGAATACTCAGCGGCTTTGCAGACCCGACTAGAAGACCGCTTTGTTACCGGTCGCATTAAACAGTGGCTTAATTTTCTGAGACAAGGCTTCCCGGAAGCGGAGCAGCTGTGGCCAGAGGCGCGCAAACTGCGAGACGTCGCACCTATGCTGGCCTGCCTCAGTCAGGTGGTCACCACGCACGTCAGCGACACAGAGGCTGCCTGAGAATTCATGTCGGTATTTTGATACCGATGTCAGTTTTCGTGTTCAAGCGCCGACGAATAATTCCCGGAGCGCGCCAGGCCATTGAGGTGTGCGCGTTTCGTCAGAGCAGCTTGAGCTTTTTCGCCATTGCTCCGTTTGCCGGCCCAGGCTTTCTGAGCCGGTTCCTGCAGTGCCCGGCCATACGAAAAGCCTAACTCCCACGGTTGTGATCCTAAGCTATTGATCGCGTTAAGGTTGGCCGTTGATTCTTCCGGTGATTGCCCTCCCGATAAGAACATGATGCCGGGTACCGCAGCCGGAACTGTGCGCCGGAACACACGAAGAGTGGCTGTGGCGATTTGTTCGGGCGATGCGTTATCCGCATCTTTGCCGGGCGTCACCATACTGGGTTTCAGCACCATCCACTCGAACCGGACATGATGCCGATGCAGGGCTCCGAAAACCTTGATCAAAACGTTCTCACTCACCTCCGCCGTTCGCTCGATCGAGTGGTTGCCATCGATCAATACTTCGGGCTCGACAATGGGCACGATACCCAGCGCCTGGCACTCCGCCGCGTAGCGAGCCAAAACTTCGGCATTGGCTTCAATGGCCTGATGGGAGGGCAGGGTATCCGTAACATGAAAGACACTTCGCCACTTGGCAAAACGGGCACCGAGTGCTTTGTAATGTTCCAGGCGCGAAGCCAGCCCATCTAATCCGTAGGTAATTTCATCGCCAGGGGCATTCACTAGTGGGCCTTTACCCGCATCAACCTTTATTCCGGGTACGATGCCCTGCGTTTCAAGCAGCTTTGGAATAGGAGTGTCATCAAGGCTCAACTGCCCCAAGGTCTCTTCAAAGAGAATAACGCCACTGATGTGGTTGCCGAGATCGGGCGTTGAGAAGACCAAACTTCGGTATTCCCGCCGAGAGTCTTCCGTAGACTGGACTCCGATAGCTGAAAATCGTTTGGCAATCGTGGGAGCGCTTTCGTCCGCGGCGAGTATGCCTTTGTTGGGCTGAACCAGATCGTTGATGGTGGTTTGCAGTTCGTGGGCGGTTCTCATGATGCCTCCGTGAATCATTGGTCTTATGTGAGTTTAGCCGGTAAATTCGATGATCATGAGATGAAATTGGCCTCTTAACACCTGCCCTATACCGATCAGGAGGTCTAGCCTGAGGGTAAGTCAACAGAACACAGGCTGGAGGTTTGCGATGAACATGGCCACGAACACCGTCAAGGCTGCAAAAAAGAAGGTTTATCGGTCTTTGACGCCGAAAGGTTTTAAACCAGTGGTGCGCAGCCCGGACTTTAAGTTGTCTAAGGACTTGCCGAAATACTGGTGGGATAACGATCCGGCCAAGACACTGTTATTGGCCGCTTTGTCGGCCAGCTTTCCTCCTGGTGAGCGGTTCTTTATTGATTCGGTGCGTAATTATCAGGATCAGATTACAGATCCTGAGCTGCAAACATCGATTCGTGCCTTTATAGGGCAGGAAGCTCATCATTCGAAAGAGCACAAGTTGATGAATGGCTGCTTGGAAGAAAAGGGAGTTGGCTTGGCCCGAATCGAACGTGAAATCCAGTGGTTCATGGATTGGATGCGAAAAAACCTGAGTCCTGAACGCCAGTTGGCCCATACGGTCGCTGTTGAGCATTTCACGGCGATGATGGCCGAAGAGTTTTTGTTGAAATTTGATGCGCTGGAAGAGATGGACCCTCGTATTGCTCCGGTTTGGGCCTGGCATGCTATTGAAGAGTCAGAGCATAAGTCGGTTGCTTTCGACGTGTATCGGACGGTGGGAGGCAGCGAGTTTGTTCGTATCACTGAAATGATGTACGTCAGTGTGATGTTCCCATTCTACACGTCACTCCATTTAATGCAGTTGATGAAAGAAGAGGGCGAGCTGGGTAACCTGAAATCTTGGGCCGGTGCGCTGAATTATATGTGGGGCAAGCCGGGAATCTTCCGCAATATGATTCCTTCATATTTAAGGTATTACAGTCCCCGTTTTCATCCTTGGAATAATGACGTGCGGGATCTGCTCGAGGAGGCTAAGAAACGATGGCTGCCAGCTTCGCTTCGCGATTGAGCAGTAGTTGTTTTCGCTCGATTCCCCAGCGGTAACCACCCAAGCCACCATCAGATCTTACCACTCGGTGGCAGGGGACAATAACGGCCAGTCGGTTTGCACCGCAAGCATTCGCTACTGCACGTACCGCCTTGGGTTTACCGAGCTGGTTGGCCAGTTCCGAATAGGTAACCGTTTGCCCCGGTGGGATAGATTGAAGAGCCTGCCAAGTTTTTCTCTGAAGCTCAGTGCCTTCTAGAAGGAGGGGGTAATCGAGCCGTGTTTCCGGATTTTCCAGCACCTTTAAGATGTTTCCAAAGACTTCGGTGCCTTCGCCGTTTGTCGGTGCAGTCTCCAGACCGCGAAAGCGGGCTTTGAGCAGGGCCGCTAATTGCGCCTCGTGATCGCCCAGCTCGACCGAATACAGGCCCTTTTCATTCCATATGGCAAGGGCCCATCCGATGGCAATGTAAGCAATGCCGTAGTTCATCATACTATTAGCTCTGAAGTGCTTTGTGCATTTTAAACCTCAGAAACTGGGCGCCCTTCATGGTTACGTGCTGCTCTTCAAGCACTTCAAAACCGTGCTTTTCAAAAAAGGGACGAGCAATGACACTGGCTTCTGTTTGAAGTGCTTTGGCACCTTTTTTCTGAAGCTGCTGTTCAGCTTCTTGAAAAAGAGCAGACGCAATGCCTTGGCGGGCGTAATTTGGCCCGGTAAAGACCAAATCTATGGCTCCGCTTGGCTCATAAGAAATGAACCCTGCAAGGGCATCGCCGTCTTCTGCAACGAGCGTCTCCAGCGAGGCCAAACGATCCTGCCAGGTGTCTAGATTCGGCGTCCGAGAGGCCCAGGCGTATCGCTGGGTTTCGTCGTAAGCAGCAGCCGTTAGTTCGTGAACGGAATCGGTAAACAGGCGAACAACCGGGCTCAAGTCTTTAATACGATATTTGCGAATGGTAATTGAAGTAGCTGTAGTCATATCGATTCAATGTCCACCTGTGTTGGAAATCAGGTTGATGGCCAAGACGTTGACCACTCTTTGAAGCATACCGACAACTGCGGGAAAATCCAGCCTTTGCCGGGGCATCAATTCCTGTTCTTTAGTAACGAGTAGATTTGATACGCTGCGGCATCCGCATCGGGGTTTTCGTTCTCTTGAACCGTTTCAATAAAGCGGTCCTCTGTGGTCGTCGGGTCGGCTAGGCTTTTTGCCCAGTGACTGAGTACCTTCATCACTCGTTTTTCATCATTGCTGCGCAGCCCCGGCCAGTAAACATAGGGGACAACGTCAGGATGGCTGATAAAAAACAGTGCGGCTTCTTCCGGTTTTTCGGTGAGGTCACCACGAAGGCCAATGGTGAACGATTGGCCGTCGTTTCCAACCAGTGAAATAAGTAATGAGTTGTTGTTGTCAACGTATCGGGCATTTTCTGCCCTTACCGGTTCATCGAGGCTTGGCACGGAAGTGATGTAATACTGAAAAGCAATCAGCCCGGCCAGAATGGCAAGAAGGCTTGAAAGAGCGAAGGATTTTGCCATGACTGGGTACCGTCAAGAATGAAAAAGGCGGGAATTCATACCGGGTGAGAAAGTAAAAAGCCCGGCAACTCACGCAGCCGGGCTTTGGTCTATCGCTATTCAGTTACTTCAACCACACTTGCTGTCGCCGCAGGACAGGCAGGTAGCGCAACCGTCCATCACAATGACTGCTTTCGTGCTGCACTTGCTGCACATGGTGGCGTTGGCAGGGTAGTCACTGCTGGTGTCATCGTTCGTGGCGCTGCTGTGCGATGCTTCAAATTCAGCACGTTTTTCCGCCAGGATACGCTTGGTGGTTTCGCTCATCTCGTCGCTTTCCAACAGGCCGATGGCCTTCAGGTGCTTCTCGATAACCGCACCAATCTCGGCAACCAGGGACGGCATGAATACACCGCCTTTTTTGAAGTAACCACCGTTGGGGTCGTATACGCTACGAAGTTCCTCGACCAGGAAGGTAAGGTCACCACCTTTGCGGAATACTGCTGAAATAACCCGTGTCAGGGCTATAACCCACTGGAAATGTTCCATCGACTTGGAGTTGATGAACACTTCGTACGGCTGGCGGCTTTCGTGATCCGTATCTTCGTTCAGCAGGATGTCATTGATCGTAATGTACATCGCGTGCTCCGCCACTGGCGGCTTGATCTTGTAGGTGGTGCCTAGCAAGAAATCAGGCCGCTCGATGTATTCATTCATCTGAACGGGTTTGTTGTCCAGCTGCGTAGCGGCCGCGCTTTCGTTGTTGGTTTCTGTGTCGGCTTTCTTCACACGGTAGCCGACAATCTGATTGCTGATTTTAACTGTCATGTTCGTTGTCCTATCTGTCGGGTTCCGGGATCAATATTTGCCGTAAGTGCCTTCTTTGAGCGCATCAAACAGGTTGGCGGCCGTATGAATTTCACCGTCGTATTCTACCTGTTCATTGCCCTTCAAGGTGACTTTGCTGCCATCGTCCAGGGTAAACTCGTACAGAGTGTTCTCAAGATCTTTCTCTTTGACCAGTACGCCCTGGAAGGCTTCCGGGTTGAAACGGAAGGTGGTGCAACCTTTCAAACCTTGATCGTAGGCATACAGATAAATGCCCTTGAAGTCCTGGTATGCGAAATCTTGCGGCACGTTTGCGGTCTTGGAAATGGACGAATCGACCCATTTCTGTGCGGCGGCCTGGATGTCTACGTGCTGCTTCGGCGTCACATCGTCGGATGTCGTGAAGTAGCTCGGCAGTTTTTTGTCTTCGTCCATGGAGAAGGGCATGGCGCCTGGATTAACCAAGTGACGGTATGCCAGCAACTCGAAGGAGAAAACGTCAACTTTTTCTTTGGTCTTACGGCCTTCTCGAATGATGTTGCGGGCGTAGTGATGCGAGAAGCTTGGCTCGATACCGTTGCTGGCGTTGTTCGCCAGTGACAGGCTGATGGTGCCAGTCGGAGCGATAGAGGTGTGGTGGGTAAATCGACCACCTTTCTCGGCCAGCTTTGCCACCAGCTCCGGCTCAACTTTGCTGATTTCTTGCATGTAGCGGCTGTACTTAGCGTGCAGCAGCTTACCTTTCAGCTTGTCGCCAACTTTGTGGCCATCTTTGGCCAGTTCCGGGCATTTGGCCAGCATCTTAGGGGTGACTTCAAATTCGTCGCCCATGATGGGAGCCGCGCCTTTTTCCTCGGCCAGAGCCAAGGACTGGCGCCAACCTTCAACGGCCATCTCGCGAACAACTTCTTCGGTAAAGGCTACAGATTCATTGGAGCCGTAGGGCATGCGAAGCATCGCCAGGGTGGAGCCCAGTCCCAGAATACCCATGCCGTGACGGCGCTTGTAGGTGATTTCGTGGCGCTGTTCTGCCAACGGCAGGCCGTTGATCTCAACAACATTGTCCAGCATGCGGGTGAAAGTGCCCACAACCTTGCGGTATTTTTCGTAGTTGAAGCTGGCCTTCTCGGTGAACGGGTAGTCCACAAACTTGGTTAGATTCACAGAGCCCAGCAGGCAGCTACCGTATGGGGGCAGAGGCTGCTCTCCACAAGGATTAGTTGCACGGATGTCTTCACAGAACCAGTTGTTATTCATCTGATTGACCTTGTCAATCAGGATGAAACCTGGCTCAGCATAGTCGTAAGTGCTGGTCATGATGGTGTCCCAGATGAACTGGGCTTTCACCGTTTTATAGATACGGCAGGCGACTTTGCCTTCATCGTTAACTACGTAGCTTTCCTGAACCGGAAAATCGCGGTAGAGGAATTTGCTGGTGTCGTTCAAGTCGAATTCTTCTTGCTCTGCCTCTTTGCGGCTGACCGGGAAAGAAAGGTGCCAATCGTCGCCATTACGTACGGCTTCGATGAAATCTTCGGTGATTAATAAAGACAAGTTGAACTGACGCAGGCGACCGTCTTCGCGCTTGGCTTGAATGAACTCGATGACGTCAGGGTGATGAACGTCAAACGTTGCCATTTGAGCGCCGCGACGGCCGCCAGCAGAAGAGACGGTAAAGCACATGCGGTCAAAGATATCCATGAACGACAGTGGGCCAGAAGTCGTTGCTCCAGCGCCAGCCACGTAGGCACCACGGGGACGCAGGGTGGAAAACTCGTAACCAATACCACAGCCAGCCTTGAGGGTTAGGCCTGCTTCGTGGTTTTTCTCCAGAATGTCATTCATGGAGTCCTGGATGTTTCCGGAGACGGTGCAGTTAATGGTGGAGGTTGCCGGCTTGTGTGCTTCTGCCCCTGCATTCGACGTGATCCGGCCAGCGGGGATTGCCCCATTCTTCAGGGCCCACAGAAACTCTTTCATGTACTTATCGCGTACATTCTTCTTTTCGACTTCGGCTAAGGCTTTGGCGACCCGCTCGTAGGTTGCTTCAATGTCTTTGTCTACAGGCTCGCCGGTTTTGGTTTTCAGCTGATATTTGCTGGCCCAAATGTCGAGCGAAGCTTCCTGCATGGGAATCGTTGTGATCACTGCCTGTGCCTTAGCGTTCATTGCCACCCTCTGCTTTTTTGAAAACTGTTTTCTCGTCTATAACCCTATATATGGGTTAATTTTCGATGAGTATAACAGGATATAGTGTTTTGTGAATAAGGGATAATCTATGAATCGGGAGGGGCGAACAAAGAAATTCAATGAAAAAAGACTTGAAAGTTCGCAACCCCATGCGGGGCTTGAGCTTGTGGCCGGCTCAAGAAAAACAGTCTGAAAGTTAAGGTTTCAGTACTGATTTATAAGTGAGCAACCTGGGGGATTTGTGAGCATTGCACGTCTTGTTTTGTGGCGGATCTACGGGCATTGAGCTTTAAGTATTCGTAGAAGAAAAAAGGGAGCCAATTTGGCTCCCTTTTCATTAGCCTAGTAACAGGCTGTCGTCATCCACGGTGATTCCCCGCTGTTTTTCGAACAGTTCAAGGAGATCTTTCACTTCTAGGCCTTCACGTTCCTCGCCGCCAATATCAAACACTACCTGTCCCTGGTGCAGCATCACGGTGCGGGTACCGACTTCCAGTGCCTGCTTCATGCTGTGAGTAACCATCAGTGCCGTCAGCTTCTGCTCTTCAATGATCTTGGTGGTTAGCTCAAGTACGAAGGCTGCCGTTTTTGGGTCTAGCGCCGCGGTGTGCTCATCCAGCAGAAGAATAGAAGAAGGGGTCAGGCTTGCCATCAGCAAACTGACCGCCTGCCGCTGACCGCCGGATAGAAGTCCCATCTTGTCGCCAAGACGGTTTTCCAAGCCCAGTTTCAGTGTCGACAGGCTTTCCCTGAATTGTTCCAGGTACTGCCGTTTAACAGCGCTGGTCAGCCCACGGCGTTGGCCGCGTTTGATGGCCAGAGCTAGATTTTCCTCAATGCTCAAACCTTCGCAGGTGCCAGCTAGCGGATCCTGAAAGACGCGAGCCACTCGTCCCGCCCGCTTGTGGGTAGGTAGCTTGGTAACGTCCAGGTTATCGACAACGATTTTACCGCTATCGACCATGACCTCGCCGGACAGGGCGTTCAGGAATGTCGATTTTCCGGCTCCATTACTGCCGATCACGGTTACAAATTCACCCTGATTAACGGTCAGGCTCATGCCACGCAAGGCGGGGTTCTCCAGAGGCGTTCCCTTGCCAAAGGTGAGCTTAAGATCGGTTGCGCTGATCATAGGGCCTCCTCAGGCTTTCTTGCGGCTAAGGCGGTTACTAAGGTTGGTGCGTACGCCCGGCAATACAATCGCCAGCGTTACCAGAACCGCGGTAATCAGGTTGAGATCTTGCGCTTGAAGCCCGAGAACATCAGCGTTCAGCGCGAAGGCAATTGCCAAGCGGTAAATGATGGCACCAATAACGCAGGCAACCAGCGCGCGCATCACTGTCGAAGGCGTGATGACTGCTTCACCCCCAATAAGGGATGCCAAGCCTATAACGATAACTCCTACACCCATGGTGACATCCGCGGCACCTTGGCTTTGCGCAAAGAGCGCTCCGGCAAGGCCGACTAGCCCGTTTGAAAGCGCAACACCAAAAATGATCATTCCGCCGGTGGCGATACCTTGAGCGCGGGCCATTCGCGCATTAGCACCGGTTGCGCGCATCGCGAGGCCGGTTTCTGACTTCATGAATCGCCACAGGAGTATCAAGGAAATGATGGCGACAATGGCGAAAAGTACGACCGACACCTGATGGTATTCGAGAAATTCGATGTTATACCATGGAGTTAACACGGTTTCTTCGGTCAACAATGCCAGGTTTGGTCTACCCATGATGCGCAGGTTCACAGAGTAGAGTGCGATCATGGTGAGAATGGATGCCAGCAGATTAAGAATGTTGAGTTTTACATTCAAAATCGCTGTGACAGCACCGGCTGCCATGCCGGCGAGCACAGCCATGCCAGTGGCAAGCCATGGGTTCCAACCTGCAATTATAAGAACGGCGGCTACCGCAGCACCTAAAGGAAAGCTGCCGTCGACTGTTAGGTCTGGGAAGTCCAGAACTCGGAAAGAAATATAGATGCCAAAAGCAACCAAGCCATAAATGAGGCCGGTTTCAAGAGCACCGTAGAATGCGATTTCGCTTAGCATGGGTAATAGGTCACCGTGAAAGGAAACGGGCGGGCCCTTGTGAGGCTCGCCCGTGTTGGTCAGGCATTATTTGTCGCTGTTGACGACTTCTTTGGCGTCCTTGATAAGGTCTTCAGACAAGGTGAGACCCATGCGCTCTCCGGCAGCTGGGTTCACAAACAGGTCCAGTTCTTCCATGGTTTCTGCCGGCATAGTGGCCGTTTCGGCACCTTCAAGAATGCGAACGACCATCGCGCCTGTTTGGCGGCCATGTTTGTAGTAATCAAAGCCTAATGCGGCAACGGCGCCCCGAGATACGGTGGCGGTATCGGCTGCAAATACCGGGATGTTAGAGCGCTCACCCACGGAAACCACCGCTTCTGCGGCACTGATCACTGTGTTGTCTGTGGTCAGGTAGATCGCATCGGCTTTGCCGACTAGAGAACGAGCAGCACCGAGCACCTCGGATGTTTTAGTTGCAGCGCCTTTAATCAGTTTCAGGCCGCGGGCATTGAGGCGTTCTTCAAGCAGCTCAATCAGAGCGACTGCGTTGGCTTCCCCCGGGTTGTAAACGGTCCCGATTTTCTTGGCATTGGGCATAACGCGCTGAAGCAAATCGATGTGCTTCTCAATCGGAAGCATGTCGCTGACGCCGGTGATGTTGGCGCCCGGCGCTTCCCAGCTTTTCACCAGCTTGGCTGCGACGGGGTCTGTAACTGCGGAGAAAACCACAGGGATCTTACGCGCAGCAGCAGCGACGGTTTGCGCGGACGGGGTTGCAATGGCAACGATCACGTCCGGGCTCTCGCCCACAAACTTACGGGCGATCTGCGATGCAATGGCAGAATTGCCCTGAGCGCTTTCATGCATGAGGCGCAAGTTTTCGCCATCAATGTATCCGTGCTCTGCTAATTCGTCTTTCACGCCTTGGTGAGCCGAGTCTAGAGCAGGGTGTTCAACAATTTGCGTGATGGCTACAACACGGGTGTCTTCAGCCTGTACCAGGCTCGCAGCCGCCAGCAATGATGCGCCCAGCAAGGTGCGCAGTGTCTTTCTGGCCATATGCCCATCTCCGGTTTTTTTGGGGTTATTTTCCCTATTATTCAGGGAGGAAAATTCAAAGTTGGCCAGTTTAACACAGGCTTAAGGCATTGAGGGTAGTGACGATCGACAGTTTTCAGGTTTAAAGTGGCGAAGCGCTGATGAATCGAAAAGTTTCGTTGTGACAACATTTGGATATACACTCACGTGTTGCATTGCGCGACTAAAGTCTAATAATAAGCAAGTCATCCAACTATAAAGAAAAGACAGGAAGATCCATGGACTCCACTCAAAAACTCCCACTCGATATGGTCTACCACTGGGAGGCCACGAACGCCGACTCACTTTACATGACCCAGCCTATTGGCAATGGGCAGGTTGTTGAATATACGTGGGGGCGTGCAATCGATGAAGCTCGCCGGATGGCGACTTACCTGAAATCTCTGAACTTGCCAGAGAAAAGCCGCATCGGTCTTATTTCTAAAAACTGCGCCCAATGGATAATGACGGATTGGGCTATCTGGTTGGCCGGGCACATTTCTGTACCTTTGTATCCAACGCTGAACGCAGACACTGTCAATTATATTCTTGGGCACGCAGAGTGTGATGTTCTGTTTGTGGGCAAGCTGGACGATTGGGAATTAATGAAGCCTGGCGTGCCAGATTCTGTTCGTTGCATTTCGTTCCCTTTGAGCCCGCCCAACGATTTCGAAACCTGGGACGATATTGTCGCTAAATACCCGCCGCTTGAAGGTAAGCCCCAGCGTGATGCCAATGAATTAGCGACCATCGTATACACCTCTGGCAGTACCGGTCGCCCGAAGGGTGTCATGCTTAGTTTCGGTAATATGGCGTTTTCTGCAGTCGGTGGCACCAAGACACTGGGGGTGGGGCAAAATGAGCGAATGTTGTCCTATTTGCCTCTTGCGCACGTTTTCGAGCGAACCTTTGTTGAGCTGGGTTCTTTGTATGCTGGTTTCGAGCTTTATTTTGCAGAATCTCTCGACACCTTTGTTGTGGATCTTCAGCGCGCAGAACCGACGCTTTTCTTGTCTGTACCGCGCCTGTGGGTGAAATTCCAGCATGGTGTACTTCAGAAGCTGCCGAAGAAAAAGCTGGAACGTCTGCTCAAGGTGCCTCTGTTGAACAAAGTGATTAAAAAGAAGGTACTAAAAGGGCTTGGTTTGAGTAAGGTCAAGCTGGCGGGTTCCGGCTCTGCACCATTGTCTCACGATGTTCTGGATTGGTATCGTAACCTTGGCCTAGAGCTTCTTGAAGGTTACGGCATGTCTGAAAACTTTGCCTATTCCCACATGAATAAGCCGGGTCGTTCCCGCACGGGTTATGTAGGTGAGGCGCTGCCGAATGTTGAAACCAGAATCAGCGAAATTGGTGAAGTTTTGGTGAAAAGCCCCGCGACGATGATGGGCTACTACAAAGACGAAGAGAAGACGGCCGAAGCGTTTACTGAAGACGGTTTCCTTAGAACTGGCGATAAGGGTGAAATTGATGAAATGGGTCGCCTGAAGCTGACCGGTCGAATCAAGGAAATCTTTAAAACCAGCAAAGGCAAGTACATCGCTCCGGCTCCGATCGAAAACAGTCTAATGTCGCACGATGCGATCGAGATGGTCTGCGTATCAGGTGCAAATCAGACCCAGCCTCACGCGTTGGTGGTGCTGTCTGAAGAAATCCGACCGAAGTCAGCTGATGCAGGTTTCCGTGCAGAGATTGAAAAGAGCTTCAAGCAGTTGATTGAAGATGTTAACAAGACGGTTGATCCGCATGAGCAGTTGGCGTTTATTACGATCGTCAGCGACGAGTGGTCTATCGAAAACAGCTTCCTGACCCCAACGCTCAAGCTTAAGCGTAATGTGGTTGAAGATGCATACGAGGCCAAGGTTGATGCTTGGTATGCGCAGAAGCAGAAGGTGATTTGGCAATAAGTTTTAAGTTCCTCACCTAAACAACAAAGGCCCGGCATTGCCGGGCCTTTGTTGTTTAGGTGAGTCAAAAATCAGCTCATGGCGCGGGAGTTTGATATAGAGCGGCTCATTAGGATGATTGGAATGATGCCAGCTAGCACAATAATCAAAGCGGGCAGGGCGCTGTGGTATAGCTGCTCATCAGAGGCAAACTGGTACACATAGGTCGCCAGCGTTTCGTAGTTGAAGGGCCTTAGTATCAGCGTTGCAGGGAGCTCCTTCATGCAATCTACAAAAACGACCAAAGCTGCGGTTAAAAGCGTTCCACGGAGCATCGGTAGATGAACGTTGAGCAGTGTTTTGCCCGGACTGTGGCCAAGCGAGCGGGACGCCATGTCCATGCTGGGGGTTATCTTTTGTAGCGCGCTCTCTACACTGCCGGCTGAAACGGCAAGGAAGCGAACGGTATACGCAAACACCAAGGCGAAGGCCGATCCGCTTAACAGTAGGCCGGTACTAATGCCAAGGTAATCCCGCATGAGTGAATCAAACCAGTTGTCGAAACCGGCAAGCGGAACGATCACGCCGACGGCAAGCACAGCCCCGGGCATGGCGTATCCAAGGCTAGACAGGCGCATAAGGACTTTCATGCCCTTGGTGTTATGCAAGCGGCGGCTGTACGCGAGAGTGACACCGATGATCAGCGTGGTTAGTGCAGCGGTGCCTGAAAGAAACAGGCTGTTCATGGTGTTGCGCACGAAATCAGGGTTCCAGCTGACATCAAAGTATTCCCAGGCGTAGTAACCAAGGGTTGTGCCGGGAATCAAAAAGCCAAAGATTAACGGGATGGCACAAACCACCACACAGATCATCTGTCGAGGAAACGACATGCTGAAGCGGCGGATCGGGTCGCGGTTATCCCGTGCAGCGAACTGCTCCTGCCGGCGACGTGAGTAGCGTTCCAGTGTCACAAGAATCACCACGAAAATGAGCATCGTAGTAGCAATTTGCGCTGCTCCGCCAAGGTTACCCAGGTTCATCCAGGTATCAAACAGGCCGCGGGTGAGGGTTTGTACTGCAAAGAAATCGACAGTGCCAAAATCGTTCAACGTTTCCATCAGCACCAACGACAGGCCAACAGCGATAGCCGGTCGCGCAATGGGTAATACTACTTTAAAGAAAGTGCTTAAGGCCGAGTGGCCAAGGCTTCTACTGACCGCAAAAAGGGATGGCGACTGTTCAAGGAATGCGGCGCGGCCCAATAGATACACGTATGGGTAAAGAACCAGGCCAATCATCAATGTGGCGCCTTCCAGGCTGCGGATCTCGGGGAACCAATACTCACTGGCATTTTGCCAGCCAAACCATTCACGTAGGGTTTTTTGCACCGGACCTGCATAATCCAACAGGCTGGTGTAGACGTAGGCGATGACATAGGCAGGTACAGCGAAGGGGAGCAGTAACGCCCATTCAAAAAATTTCCTGCCGGGAAAATCGCACATGGTAACGGCCCATGCCGTCGATAGACCGATAATCAATGTCAGGGCACCAACGCCAACCATAAGTTGAATCGTTGTTATGAGATAGCGTGGCAAAGTGGTGCTGATTAAGTGCGGCCAGATATTCTCTTCAGGAAACAAAGCGAGAAAAATGACAGCAAGAACAGGTAGCGCAACAATCGCGGTGGTGATGATGGCGCTTATCAGCCATCGTTTCGAGGTACGTTTTGCCAGTAAGGGTTGTGAAAACCCAGGGTCGGCACTGCTAACAACCTCGGTCATGGCATTCCTGTTTATGAAAGTAGTGATGAGAAGTGTTGCGATTTTAGTTACTGAGCGGGCTCCCTGCAATGACACGAGTCATCTTGTTGTTGGTCAATAATGCAAAAAAAAGGATGCACTCATGGTGCATCCTTTTACATCCTGTGAATGGACGACAATATTTAGCTGTCGTAATCCACTCGATCAACCAGTTTTACCGCGGCGTTGCGGTTTTCTGCAATATCCTGCAGTGAAAGGTCGTCAGGATTGATGTCACCCCATTCTGCGACTACACCGGTTGGCTTAACTTCCGGGTTGGCCGGGTATTCAGTGTTGGCTTCCGCGTAAATGCGCTGGGCTTCCGGTGAAGACAAGAATTCCATCAGTTGAATGGCGTTGTCTTTGTTCGGCGCGCTCTTGGTCAGTGAAATGCCACTGATGTTGACGTGGGTACCGCGGCCTTCAGCGTTCGGGAATATCAAGTTAACTTGTTCAGCGATTGGGCGCTGGTTTTCGTCCTTCAACATGTTGCCGTAGTAGTAGCTGTTGCCGATGGAGATATCGCATTCGCCCTCGGCAATGGCTTTAATCTGGTCTCGATCGCCACCTTGCGGTTTGCGGGCCAAATTGTTCTTCACGCCTTTCAGCCATTTCTCGGTTTCAGCTTCGCCGTGATGGGCGATCATCGAGGAAATTAAGGCGATGTTGTACGGGTGCTTGCCGCTGCGGGTGCAGATGCGGTCTTCCCACTTATCGTCGGCGAGTTCTTCGTAGGTGGTGATTTCGCCTTCTTTCACGCGGTCTTTTGAGGCAAAGATCAAACGGCCGCGAGTGGTAAGGGCGTACCATTTGCCTTCAGGGTGGCGCAGGTTTTCCGGAATGTTGTGAGAAAGCGTGTCGGATTCAACGCCCGCGACCAGATCTCGTTCAACCAGTTCGTTGATGCGCGAGATGTCCACGGTCATGACCACGTCGGCCGGGCTATTTCGACCTTCGCGCTCAAGGCGCTCTGCCAAGCCTTGTTTGGCGAATACAACATTGGTTTCAATGCCTGTTTCTTCCGTGAACGCGTTCAGAAGAGGTTCGAGCAGGTATGCTTGGCGATAAGAGTAGATGTTAACTTCGCCATCGGCTGAGGCGCTGAGCGGCATGGCTGCCAGTGCTATGGCGGCGGTTGCGGCTAGTTTCATACGCATAGGTGCTTTCCTTTGGTTTCGATGCTAGTGAATGCGTTCCGTAATTGGGTATCAACGGCATTTCAAAACGACAACCATTCTCATTCATGGTGGGGTTTGAGTCAATAACTCTCTTGGCATATTTATACAAAAATGATGGTATGCTTCTTAACATTATAAAAAGACGTAACTTCTTAGGAATCCTCGAATGACCACAAGTGATCGCAGGGAACATCTCCGCACGGCCATGAGTGCAAGAGTCAAGGTTATCCATGAAGAGCTGGGAGAGCATATCTTTCCAACGCGCGACATTTCCGATGGCGGAATTTTCATTGCGCTGGAAGGCGTCTCATTTGCCCCTAACCTGGGAGACCGGGTCGTCGTGCAAGTCCAGGGGTTGCCGGTACCCGCGCCGACACTGAATATGGTTGTTGTACGCAAAACCGAAGAAGGATACGGGTTGCAGTTTGCGTTGGATTGCGAATAACTCGCCGGTCTTTTGGAAAAGTTGGTGATGGATTCATGTGCTTGGGAAGGCCCGCTTTCATAATGTTGATTAACACCTGTCGTACAAAACTATTCGGTCTTATGCTCCTGTTTCTCGCACTACCCGGGTGCGCCAGCTATTACACACACTACGCGATGTTTCCTGGTGAGAATTCATCGGGCGATCCCCGCCAGATACGCGTCTCGTGGCAATCGGCAGACTACCCGGACTGGTCTTTTATTCGCGATAAGGCAACAACAATGAAAGTCGAAGCCCAATGCAGTGATCGGGTTTGGCTACTTTCGGACGATAGCCAAGAACGCGCAGGTGATTGTGCGGTAGGTGTAAGGGCCTGTGGCCAGCAAAACCTTGACGAGAGTGTGTTTAAAAGTGGCCCGGTCAATGAGGTTGCCTGCTTGCAAGTGATTGGGCCAGAAACTGTGGAGCGCATTGCTGATATCGGTGCCAAATTTCAGCTGTCGGTCGCTTGCCGGCCCTTGGTTTCAGAGGTTTTAAAAGGCGATAAGGTAGTCAATATGGATTATCTTCGAGCGTCAACGGTTGCGTATACGGTATATGCCCGCAAAGTGCCAAGAGGTTCGCTTAGTGCCCGGTTGCCTGAGTTTGATGAATCCGTATGTAAGGATGATTGATTAAAGAGGGTTCCTCTACGAAAACGAGTTCTCGCCCGTACGTTTGGTTTCGAATCGATAATCTAAGTTACGTTTTCGACTATTTTAGTGACGCTTCTCTACAAAACGGTAATGGCAGCTAGGCACTGGCGTGTCAAACTGAGTACCCTGAGCTATTTATACCTGAGGGGAATGCGGTGGGGGTTCAACAACAAAAGCTAGCGGTACATGATCTGGAGGTCGGCATGTTTGTGTCTGATCTGGATCGGCCGTGGCACCAGACCCCGTTTCCGATACAAGGCTTTTATATCCGCTCGCAAAATGACGTGCGAGCGCTAGCATCCCACTGTAAATGGGTCATGGTTGATGAGCCTGAAAATCGTGATTCCGTCAGCGTTGATGGCAAAAGTGTTTTAGGATTTCGGGCGCGTTCAAAGCAAAGAGCGAACGGGCGACAAGAAATTGAGCTTCCGCCACTGAGTATTCGTCAGCCGGTTCGTCACAAAGTCACCGCGACCCTGAAGAAAGAGGTCAAAACCTCAAAGAAATTGTTGCGTGATGCCGAGCTCGCGCTTGAGCGAATGTTCGATTCAGTGCACACGAAGGCTGGCTTGGATGGCCGTCTGGTCGCTGATGTCACTAAAAAGATGGTGAGAAGTGTCTGCCGGCAACCCAATGCACTTTTGTGGTTGAGCAGAACCCGCCAATACGATGATTTCGTGTATCGCCATGCGTTAAACACGTCTGTGTGGGCTCTGGTGGTTGGTCGCCAACTTGGCTTGAATGAAGGGCTTTTGAATCACCTTGGGGCGGGTTGCTTGTTGACTCAAGTCGGGAAAACCGCTTTGCCAGCGGACATCGTTCAGCAAGAACAGCAGCTCTCTGTCGAAGAGTTCGAGATTTTCAGAACTTACGTTCAGCGTGGTGTTGAAATTCTTCAGCCGTCTGGTATTTCCAAGGCAGTCTTGAGTGTTGTTCGAGGACATAGAGAGCGTCACAACGGCTCCGGCTTTCCGTCTGGTGTCGGTGGTGAGAGGATTCCCTTGTTGGCGAAAGTGGCCGGTATCGCGGAGTTTTTTGAAACTTTGATAGCACCGCGAGAGGGGCTCGAGCCGATGACGCCGGCCAAAGCGGTAGGCTGGCTCTATGAAATGAGAAATATCGAGTTTCAAAAGGATCTGGTAGAAGCCTTCATTCAGGCGGTCGGTGTGTACCCTGCCGGAACCTTGGTTGAATTGTCTGATGGTTGTCGTGGGGTGGTTGTTTCGCACCATCCGGAGCGTCGGTTATTTCCAAGCGTTATGATCATGCAAGCGAGCGAGAAAAGTTTGCTAAAAAGCGGGAAGGTGGTTGATTTGGCTCGCTATAATGAGTCCAGAGTGCCGGGTACTGTTCTTGCCGTTCGAGAGTGCTTGCCTCACGGTACCGACGGCCTGGATCTGAAGGCTCTGGATGCGACCAACGAGCCACGCTGGTCGCTCCGTAAACATTTTACTCGGTAATAAGGACCCGAAGTGATTTTCGAATCCAGCGGTAGTCGTTCTCGGGTTTGAAATTGATTAAAACTTCAGACTCTCCGCCGGGTTCCCCGTCCACGAAATACTCAACATAAGCTTCTTGCCAGCTCCATGTATGAATGGCGACGTCTTGGGGCCGGGTGCTGATTGCTTCGACACCGTTCTTGTTGATGGTCATATCCCCGCCCACTTTTCTGATCGCGATGGTTTTTAAAGCGGTGTCGCTGGCCGAATGTGATGCGATGTGATCAGAAAGGTAATATTTCCTGCCGATTGCGTTGGTGATGCCGGCAAGTTCCTTTATCAGGTACTCCTTGGCGCCTTGGGCATCTATATCTTCAATTGTCCGAACGGCTTGCAGAATGCGTTCTCTTAACGATTTAAGGTCTTGCTTGTAGGTTTCGTCCGGGTCGATATCGTCATCGTTTTCGGGGCGCTCCGGTGCATTCTCAATTTCTGCTTCTGTTGGAGGCTTGCCGCACAGTTGGTCACCTTTTTTGTGGAAACAAATGCTGGCCAGCAATTGATTTGCGGCCGAGTCTTCGGCTTCGAATTCGGCGGAGGGTATCGAAAAATCAATGGTAGACGGAAGCTCAGGATCGTCCAGCGCAGCATTGAGCTGGGCAATCACTCGGGGCCGAATATCAATACCTTCATCGTCCTGAATGACTTCGGTCCAGTTCAATGCCATGAGAAAGCGAGTGCGATTGAGCAGTTCCTGGTTGTTCAGTAGCGTGGATTCTGTCAATGCGTGGTCTTTGAGATTCTGGCTATCAACCTTCGAGGTTTCTAAAGCTTCACGAAGTTCCGGTTGGAAATCGAGAATGCTGACAAATTCTTTCGCCGGGACCGTGTCGGCAACTGGCAGGGCGCCGACTTTCAACATTAACGATTCGCCGGGGTAGTATCTGAATTTCCCTTGCGCGTCCGTCGTGCTCTCGCGGGAATTAGTCGTGTAGGTTAGCCCGCTTACGCCGTGGCTCTGAATTTGACCCGCGAGAGTATCGTCTGAGCCTGACCCTCCGCCGTCAGAACATGCGGATAACACAAGGGTGGTGAAAAGAGGAAGCAATAAACGGCGCAGATGAACGAGTTCCATGGTGTGTCGTACAATCCCTTCGCGATCACCTGATTTGCCAACGGCAATTGCAGGCTTTGTAAGTTGTTGTAACGGCATTATAGGGAGGGCGGTTTGCCTATATCGGGAAACCGGTCGCAGTTTGGGGGTTTCGTGTGTAGCGGATGAATATCTTGCACTGCCTTGAATTTTGACGAATTGCCTCAATCACATAGCGCACTACATATTTGCCGTGAGTGCGGTGTAATCAATAACAGCGGTTCTACTTATGACCTATGCATTGGAAATTGAAGAACTAGAGAAGCGCTATGGAGATGGTTTCTACGCTCTGAAAGGGATTGATCTTCAGGTCGTCGAGGGTGATTTTTTCGCTTTGCTGGGCCCCAACGGTGCCGGTAAATCGACCACCCTGGGAATTGTGTCTTCGCTGGTGAATAAATCGGGCGGCACGGTTCGTGTTTTCGGCAAAGACATTGATACCGAACTTTCGGACGCAAAACTGAATCTTGGTGTGGTGCCTCAAGAGTTCAATTTCAATCAGTTTGAAAAAGTACTGGATATCGTTACCACCCAAGCGGGGTACTACGGCATCCCTTTAAAGAAGGCTCGTCTATCCGCTGAAAAATATTTGAAAAAACTGGGCTTGTGGGATAAACGCAACACCCCGGCGCGAATGCTGTCCGGGGGCATGAAACGGCGTCTTATGATTGCACGGGCATTGGTGCATGAGCCCCGGTTACTGATACTGGATGAGCCCACTGCCGGTGTGGATATCGAATTGCGTCGCTCGATGTGGCAATTCCTGGAAGAGATTAACCGTCAGGGCACCACCATCATTCTGACGACTCATTATCTGGAAGAAGCGGAAGCCCTGTGCCGGAATATCGCCATCATTGATCATGGCGAGATCATCCGTCACACCAGTAAGAGGGAATTGCTCCAGCAATTAAGTGTCGAGGCTTTTATTCTTGATACCGAACAATCGCTGGATGCAGCACCCGAGCTGGAAGGCTTCAAGTGCGTGATTAACGGTGAGGGTGCTTTGGAAGTTGAGGTGGCGAAAGGGCAAGGGTTGAACGCGCTGTTCAGAGAACTGGAAAAGCAAAACATCAAGGTAACCAGCATGCGAACGAAGGCGAACCGCCTCGAAGAGTTGTTTGTGCGGATGGTTGAAGAGAATGCCGCTGAAGCCGAAAACACGAAGGAGGGATCGGCATGACACCTCTGGCACTTTGGACTGCGTTTCAAACCATTGTTTTGCGTGAAATTCGCCGGTTTACCCGGATTTGGCCGCAGACTTTGTTGCCACCTGCGGTCACCATGACACTCTACTTCATCATCTTCGGTAATCTGATAGGCTCCCGCATCGGCGATATGGGCGGTTTTGACTACATGCAGTTCATTGTTCCGGGACTGATCATGATGTCGGTCATCACGAGTTCCTATGCGAACGTGGTGTCGTCGTTCTTTTCGATGAAGTTCCAGCGCAGCATTGAAGAGCTGTTGGTCTCACCGGTACCGAACTGGACGATTCTCGCCGGCTACGTGGTGGGTGGTATGTCCCGAGGCCTGATTATCGGGTTGATCGTCACCTTGTTATCGCTGGCCTTCACGCAACTGGCCATCCATAACTTGCCGATGGTGGTCATTACTGTGTTCCTGACCTCCGCGTTATTTTCCTTAGGTGGCTTTATCAACGCCATGCTGGCGACCAAGTTTGATGATATTTCCATCGTGCCGACGTTTGTGCTCACTCCGTTGACCTATTTGGGTGGCGTGTTCTACAGCATCGATTTGTTGCCGGCGCTCTGGCAGAACGTGTCGTTGGCTAATCCCATTTTGTATATGGTGAATGGATTTCGCTACGGCATACTGGGTGTTTCGGATGTTAATCCGTTCGTTTCACTTGGTATGATTCTGGTCTTTATTGTTTTGCTATCAGCCGTTGCCCTGCGCATGTTGGCGCGAGGTAAGGGCATTCGACACTAATTGGGGTCCGGTAACTTATATGGCACTTGATAACGCTCCGCTGGGCAAGTCCAGCGATTATCCGGATCAGTACGATCCTTCGCTGTTGTTCCCGGTGGCCCGGGAAGACAACCGACGGCGTATTGGCCTTGAAGATGGGCGCTGGCCTTGGTTTGGTGAAGATATGTGGCAGGCATGGGAGCTATCCTGGTTGCGCCCTGGCGGCGTACCAGTGGTGGCGTGGGCGGAGATTCGCTTTCCCGCTGCATCGCCTTCTATTGTTGAAAGTAAATCCTTAAAGTTATATCTCAACTCTCTGAATCAGAATGTTTTCTCTTCTGAATCGCAAGTCACAGAAACGATCATTCGAGACTTGTCCAGGGTCTGTGGCGGTGCGGTTCACGTGCAGATGCGCAGTGTTGATGAAACCGCCGCCGCAGTGGGGCGGCCAGATGGTTGCGAGCTGATCGATAACGAAGCGGTGGAAGGTGTTGTGTACGACTACGCGCCGGATTCTCTGTTGGCGAATGGTCCCGAGGTGACGGAGGGGCTGTGCTCCCATTTGTTGAAAAGTAATTGCCCGGTAACGGGGCAGCCGGATTGGGCAACAATCTTTATACGCTACACTGGCGCGGCAATTGATCGTGCTGGGTTGCTGCGCTACATCATCAGTTTTCGGCAGAAACAAGACTTCCATGAGCACTGTGTGGAAACCGTGTTCACGGATTTGATGCAGCGTTGTAAACCCTCAGAGTTGATGGTGTGCGCGCGTTACACTCGCCGGGGCGGGTTGGATATCAATCCGTGGCGAAGCACCAGTCCACAAGATGGATTAGGGCCTAGGTTGGTGCGGCAGTAAAGCGAATGATTACTCTGTTTCGTCTTCCTGGCGAAGGCGATCAGCTGCATCTTCGAGCGCCGTGAGGATAACGGTGCGCTCACGTTCGGTGATTTTGTCTGAATCAAGATACATCGCAAAGCCGCTGTGTTCGTGTTCCAGGAAGCTGCGGTTTGGCCCCATGTCACGGCGGAAGTCGACTACTTCGTAAATAGGCACCGGTTTGCCGAAGCCTTTCACCGTGATTTCGCCTTTGTCCCGGCACATGATGCGGTCTTTAATCAGCGAGAATGTTTCATAAGAAATCAGAATCTCGCCAGCTTCGGCCAAGGACTCCAGCCGGCTGGCCAGGTTCACTTCCTTGCCGATAATGGTGTAATCCATACGATTTTCGGCGCCGAAGTTGCCGACCGTGGTGTAACCAGTGCTGATGCCCATGCGGATTTCGAGTGGGGTTTTAATGCCTTGGCTACGCCATTTCTGGCGCATGATCTTCATGTGTTTGCGCATGTCGATGGCCATAGACACACACGCAAATGCATCTTCGCGTTGGCCCCGGCTGGTTGGATCACCAAAAAACACCATAATAGAATCGCCAACGAACTTGTCGATGGTGCCACCGTACCGTAGTGCCACTTGAGACATCTCGTTAAAGTAGTGGTTCAGAAGTTCGGTAAGCGCTTCGGGTTCCATTTCTTCAGACAATTCCGTGAAGCCTTTAATGTCGGAAAAAAAGACCGCTAGCTTCTTGCGCTGGGTTTCAAGCCGAACATCGCGTTCGCCGGTAAAAATGGATTGCCACACCTGCGGAGAAAGGTACTTAGACAATTTGTGGGAGAGCGCAATGGATTGTTCTCGCTGGTTCTGAATCTGGGTTTTGGCGTACAACAGGGCTCTTGCCTGCACGTGTGAGTAATAGGCCGTCACGCAGATGTATGCGCCAGTTGCCAGCACTGCGATGACGCTGGTCAAAAGGGGGGCTTGCAGGTTGTCCGCGCTGCCAAGAACGGCAACGGTGGCGGCCAAAGAAGAGCCCGTTAGCGCAGTACCAAACATCCAGAGCCGCACGCCGCCGACAATCAGACAACTGAACATCAGCATGAGGATGATCGCGGTGGTGGGAATGGCGATCAGGCCAATTGCCCCAATTAGCGAGCCGGCGAAAGCGCAGTCGAGCAGTAACATCTTCTGGCGAATTCGCGGTGAGGTTTTTAAGAATGTACGGCGAGTAATGACATGCGCAAGATGGGGCCAAACCATTCCCATGGCCACGAGCCATAGAAGCCAGTGCGCAAAAATGTCCTGAAATACGCCGGTGACGACAACAAGTGATGTGAATGTGTAAGCCAGAATGCGTCCACTGTAGTCTGGCATGGGGGGGATCACGACCGTGTTATCATAGGGGTCGTTTAATGAAACTTTTCCCGAATTGACGGAAACGTTGCGAAGTTCTGCCGGAGCACTCATCATCTTAATGGCGCACCCATACCGCCACGCTTAACGTAGAGACGTTCTGCTTGTCAGCGCTGTAATTTAGTCGAGTGTGGCTCATGGTGGGTGCCGAAAGTTTTTTATTGGTAGTACCTGCGACTAAAGGTTAACAGCATTAAGTATTAGTCACAATTAACCCAAGTCAACAGACACAACGATTTTGTACACACTTGTATAAATAGCGAGAGTATATGAGTTCTATTGCCCAGTTTCTTATGGAGCGTTCGTCAGAACCGCGGTTAGAGGCACCGGCTCCGCCCCGGGATGTGGTTGATCTTGCACTCCAATGCGCGGCTCGTGCGCCTGATCATGCACTGCTGCGTCCATGGCGATATCTCGTTATAGAAGGTGAAGCATTGGCTGCGCTTGGGGATCTGTTTGCGCAATCTTGCGGGGTAGATGCCAGCGAGAAGGCCCGGGATAATGCCAGCAAGGCACCACTCCGTGCGCCAATGGTCATCGTAGGTATCGCTTCGCCCAAACCCCATAAAAAAGTTCCGGATGTCGAGCAGGTAATGTCTGCGGCTTCGGGGATGTCCTTTCTGTTGCTGGCATTGTCAGATGCAGGATATGGCATCATGTGGCGTTCGGGTGCATTCGCCTACGATCCCGTCGTGCGTGAGGGGCTTGGCCTGTCAAAGCATGAGATTATTACCGGCTTCCTTTACACCGGAACGGTTTCATCTTATAAGCCGCCTGTTCCACGGCCATCGAGTGGTGATTTTATTGAGGAGTGGTTAGGGCCTGATCAATCGCGCGCCTGGAGTGTGTGATCGTGGGGCGGCAGGGTGAGGAAACAGCTTGCCGCCTTTGCGTAACCTGAAGCTGTGTTGCCGGTTCAAACAATATCAAGATTACACCCCATACCCCACGAAGCCTGCATTTCCGCAGGCTTCTTTGTTTTTGGCATCCTGCTTGCTTTACCTCTATCAGAACGCAAAACCGGCAATCACTGAGTGATCAAAAGCCGGAACAGATTTCTGGAGGTAGTGATGGCAATTTCATTCGATAGCGCACTGGGTATTCACGAACAGGCCCTACAAGGTCGTGTTAAGCGGGCAGAAGTGCTGGCCAACAACATGGCGAACGCAGATACCCCTGGCTACAAAGCGCGGGACATCGACTTCCGCGCCATGATGCAGAAAGCGCAGAATGAAATGAGCGGTGTTCAGATGGCCACCACCCACAGTTCGCACATGGACACGTCCGGAGCGGGCGGGGCCGACGGTGAATTGCTGTACCGCACACCTCACCAGCCTTCGGTTGACGGGAACACTGTGGACGCGCAGCAGGAGCAAACCCGTTTCATGCGTAACGCCATGGACTACCAAGCCAGCTTCCAGTTTCTCAGCAGCAAGTTTTCAGGTCTGACCAAAGCCCTGAAAGGCGAGTAAGCCGCAGCCATCTTTGATTGAAGGAGACAGTCATGTCACTGGGTAACATTTTCGACATTGCGGGTTCGGGCATGACCGCACAGTCCCTGCGGCTGAACACTACCGCCTCGAACATTGCCAATGCTGAAACCGCCAGTTCCAGCACAGAAGGCACTTATCGTGCACGCAAGCCGGTATTCGCGGCGATTCAACAATCTATGTTGAACCCGGACCAACAGACTTTTGGTGTTCATTCGCAAGACGGTGCAGGTGCCGGCGTACGGGTTGAGGGGGTTGTTGAAAGTGATGCTGAGCTACAAATGCGCTACGAGCCGAACCACCCGGCAGCGAATGAAGACGGTTACGTGTTCTATCCAAACGTAAACGTGGTTGAAGAAATGGCGGACATGATGTCGTCATCGCGCAGCTTTCAGATGAACGTAGACGTGATGAACACCGCTAAATCCATGATGCAGCGTATCTTGACGCTGGGTCAGCAGTAATAGGGCGAGGAGAGAGTGATGAGTGCAGTAAATTCAGCGTCTGCCGCCGATGTGCTGGGCCAGTATCGAGTTCAGCAAGACAGCAAGGCTCAGGGTGGTAGCGAGCTCGGTAAAGATGCCTTCATGGAATTAATGCTGGCACAGATGAAAAACCAGAACCCGCTGGAGCCGCAAGACAACGGCGACTTTATCTCCCAGTTGGCGCAGTTCAGCTCCTTGGAAGAAATGCAGAACCTCACCGGTACGGTGGACGAAGTGGCTGGGCAGTTCCGCTCAAGTCAGGCGCTGCAGGCGTCGGCCATGGTGGGTAAAACCGTTCTGGCTCCCTCCAGTGTAGGCATTCTTGGCGCAGAGGGTGAAGTGACCGGCACCATCGACGTTCCAGCGTCTACCGGCGGCTTGCGATTGTCTGTGATGAATCAGTCGGGCGAGCTTGTACGGCAGATCGATATGGGCAGCAGTGAAGCTGGTGTTGTGTCTTTCCGTTGGGACGGTCAAGACGGCAACGGCAATGCTTTGCCGCAAGGCCCTTACCAAATTGTTGCGCAGGGTAGTTACCCATCCGGGCCGGAGCAGTTGGGCACCATGGTCAGTGCAAACGTAGACAGTGTGTCTCTGAACAATGGTGGCTCCATTACATTGAATCTGGCAGGCATGGGTTCCATTGCTCTGTCTGATGTAAAACAAATTAACTGAACCGGTGTCGGACCAGGAGGTATAAGTCATGGCATTTAATACTGGATTGAGTGGTCTGCGGGCCGCATCGGTGGATCTGGACGTAACTGGCAACAACATTGCCAACGCCAGTACAGTCGGTTTTAAAGGCAGTAAAGTGCAATTCGGCGATTTGTACGCCAACGGCTTTCTGAGCGGCGGAACAAATCCGATTGGCGACGGTGTGCGGGTGCAGGATGTTAAGCAGTCGTTTGGCCAAGGCAATATCAGCTTCACCGATAGCGGGCTGGATATGGCCATCAGCGGCGATGGCTTTTTTATTCTGAGCAATAACGGTGAAACCCGTTACTCGCGGGCAGGACAGTTCGGGATCGATAAAGATGGGTTCGTGGTGAATAACCAGAACATGAAGGTTCAAGGTTATACAGCTGATGATGACGGGAATCTATCTGGTGTGCGTGGGGATCTCGCTATTGAGACTGGAAACCTTGCGCCGCGTAGAACCACGAATCTCGTAACGGATTTGAATTTGGATTCGCGGGAGTCCGTGTTGGAGCAGCAAGTTCGTAGCTTCTCGGTGGCATCCTCGGCACTGGCGGGCGGTGAATATAGATTTACATACTCCGACGGCAGTCCCGATTACGGTGTTGGTCCTATCGCAAACCCGGCACCACCTGCTTCTCCATTGTCCGCTAGAGAAGTCGCCGAACAAATAACACTAGCACCAGGCGTTAGCGCTTCGGGTACCGAAACAGTGATTTTTCCTTCCGGGTCACCTAGCGCAACTGAAATTCAAGATGGATCCTTTACCTTTCGGGTCGGGAATATTGATCTGAGCAATTTGCAGGACGTAAACGATCTAACCGAGCTGGCTGACGCGATATCTAACATCAGCGACAATTCAATTTCAGCGAAGGTCAACGCTGATACCGGTAGCCTAGAGATCACAAATGGCTCCGGCGAAAGATTCGATGTGGAGTGGGGAGTAGGTGGTAGTAGCGCGACAGAAACGTCGGTGGGTACTATTAGCGTTTCCGCAGATCGAAATGTCGGTGGAGTAGTAACAGTCAGTGGGGCTAATGCATTGCAATCGGAGTTTGAAAATACTCAGCCAACTCCAATCAATGCCTTCAACCCCATAGACCAACGTACCTACAATCACGCCACCTCCACAAAAATTTATGACAGTCTGGGCAACACCCACGAAATGACCCAGTTCTTCGTAAAAGAGCCATCGCCGGGCAACGGTGTAGGCCAAAGCCAGTGGTCGATCTATGTTGAAATCGATGGTGAAATGGTGGCCGGAACCGACCAGCAGCCATACACGGCTATCTTCAATCAGGACGGTCAGCTGGAGTCCATTAACGGCGATGTGAATGGAGAAATCATTATCGCTGACTGGGTCCCGAAAGATCCTAACGGTGCCCCGAACGGTGCTGATGGCCCTCCAGCAGATCCTTCGAGTGTGGTTAGCCCGATTCCGTTGCCGGCTAACAGTTCCGCCTTCGTTCTGGATCTCGGACAAGCTACGCAGTATGGCGCCACATTTGGTGTGAACAATCAGCAGCAAAACGGTTATACAACCGGGCGGCTTTCGGGGCTGGACGTGTCGGGGGAGGGGGTGATCTTTGCCCGATACACCAACGGCCAATCCAAGGCCTTGGGGCAGGTGGCGCTGGCATCGTTTAACAACACCAATGGCTTGTCTCCGGTAGGCGATACCACCTGGGTTGAATCCTTCGAATCTGGTCAGCCTGTCATCGGCGCTCCGGACACCGGAACTTTGGGTTCAATCAAGGCAAGCTCGGTTGAAGAATCCAACGTTGACCTTTCAGCTGAGCTCGTCAACCTGATCATTGCCCAGCGCAACTATCAGGCGAATGCTAAAACCATTGAGACCTCAGATGCGGTCACCCAGACCATCATCAACCTCCGCTAATCCTTTCAAGTAAACATGGCATGACTCCTGCAGGAAGACTGGAAACAGTCAAAATTCCGGCAGGAGTTTGCCCATGGACAAAGCCCTCTATATTGGAATGTCTGGCGCCAAGCAGAACATGCTAGCCCAGCGTGCCCACGCTAATAACCTCGCCAACGTGAACACCACGGGGTTCAAGAAGGATTTTGCTCAGGCCCGCAGCATGCCGGTTTTTGGAGAGCATCATCCCACCCGCGCCTATGCCATGACGGAACGCCCGGGTACCGATCTTTCCGCTGGCGCTTTAATGGATACTGGCCGAAAACTCGATGTCGCGGTTGAAGGCGACGGTTGGCTGGCGGTTCAGAACAATCAAGGCGAAGAAGTGTTCACCCGCAGTGGCAGCTTGCAAGTCGATGTGAACGGTTTGGTTCGCATGCCCAGCGGGGAGTTGGTGCTGGGTAACGGAGGCCCGGTAGCGTTGCCGCCCTTTGATGATTTGTTGATCGGGGCTGACGGCACCGTATCTGTTGTGCCCGTGGGTGGCCCGCCGGATCAGCTGGTGGAAGTTGATCGTCTTAAATTGGTGAACCCATCCGCCGATGCTTTGGAAAAGGGTTTGGACGGATTTATCCGTCGAAAGCCTGATCAGGCCATTGGCGGGGTTGAGCCTGCCGACGCAAACATGCGCGTGGCCACTGGATTTTTGGAGAGCTCCAACGTCAATGCCGTAGAAGAGATGATTTCCAACCTGCAGTTGTCTCGCCAATACGAGATGCAAGTGAAGGTTATGTCCACTGCGAACGAGAATTCCGAGGCAACGGCACGGCTGTTGCAGAACCTCTGATAACGCTGAATTAAGCATCACTGGCCGGCATTAAGCGGCAAACAATGGCCGCCTCGGCAGCCGGCAAGGTAAGGAGTAGCAACATGCATCCAGCACTATGGGTCAGTAAAACCGGGTTAAGCGCACAGGACACCAACCTGTCGACCATTTCCAACAACCTGGCGAACGTGAACACCACCGGTTTCAAACGAGACCGTGCGGTGTTTCAGGATCTGTTGTATCAAATTAATCGCCAGCCCGGCGGTATGAGCACCGAGAACACCGAGCTTCCTTCCGGCCTGCAACTGGGTACCGGTGTCCGGGTGGTCGGTACGGCAAAACAGTTCAGTCAAGGCAATTTACAGATTACTGAACAGCCGCTGGATATGGCGGTTAACGGTCGCGGATTCTTTCAGATAGCTATGCCCGATGGGCAGATAGCTTATACCCGAGATGGCCAGTTCCAATTGAATTCCGATGGCGATGTGGTGACCCCAGACGGTTACCCGCTGGAGCCAAACATCAACATACCGGAAGACACCACCAATGTGACCATCGGTCGCGATGGCACAGTCACTGCGGTTACGGACGATCAAGCGGCACCGGTCAACCTCGGCCAGATTACGTTGGTGAACTTTATAAACCCGCAGGGTTTGCAGGCGATTGGCAACAACTTGTTCAAGGAGACCAATGCCAGTGGCGATCCCCAGGAAGGGGAGCCGGGGCTGGCGGGAATTGGCACCATTGAGCAGGGCACCGTTGAGTCTTCGAACGTGGAAGTGGTGGAAGAGTTAGTCAACATGATCACCACTCAGCGGGCTTACGAGATGAATTCCAAGGTGGTTTCCACCACAGACCAGATGCTTCAGTTCATTACCAACAATATCGGGTAAGTCATGAAACGCATACATCGAACCTGGACAGCCAAGCGCGCGGCCACACTGGCATTGGTGGGAGGCCTGATCATTCTGCAAGGCTGCACGGCCATGACCCGACCCCGTGCAATGCCAGACGATCCGGCCTATGCGCCGGTGCGAGCCCAGGCGATGATGCAGCGTGATCCGGATTCCGGTTCTATCTATCAGGTTTCCCGAAACTACAATATTTATGGTGATACGAAAGCATTGAACGTTGGAGATGTGCTGACGGTCTTGTTGGAAGAGTCCACTCGCGCCAGCAAAAATGCCGAAACCACGATCACCAAAGATCAGGAGCTGGGCCTGCCGGAGCCGAATCTCTTCGGTAAGAACAACATTGGCCTGAATGCTTCAGCCAATCTTGAGCGGGATTTTCAAGGCGCCGCCGAGGCAGACCAAAGCAATAGTTTGGCCGGAAGCATCACCGTGACGGTAACGGAAGTGTTGCCGAACGGCGTGTTGCGCATTCGCGGTGAGAAGTGGCTCTCCCTGACTAATGGCGATGAGTATATCCGCCTGACCGGTATGGTGCGCCCGCAGGACATTGCACCGGACAACACGGTGGCATCCAACCGAATCGCAGATGCCCGGTTTGCGTATGGCGGCACCGGCGACTTTGATCAAGCCAATCAAATGGGCTGGCTGGCCCGCTTCTTTAACAGTGAGTGGTGGCCGCTATGATCCGCAAATTTTGTGTGCTCTTTACGATGCTGGCGGTGATGGCCTCGCCGGTTGCAGCGGATCGTCTGAAGGACCTAGCGAAAGTTAAAGGGGTTCGAAATAACCAACTGATTGGCTATGGCTTGGTGGTAGGGCTCAGCGGCACCGGCGATAAAGCGCCGTTTACCAATCAGACTTTCCGGAACATGATGAACCAGTTCGGCATCACGCTTCCTGATGGCGTTAATCCTAAGCTTGCAAACGTTGCGGCAGTCACGGTGAGCGCCACACTGCCGGCCTTCGCGAAACCCGGACAGGAGCTGGATATCACCGTGTCCTCAATCGGTAACGCGGATAGCTTGCGTGGTGGCACCTTGTTGATGGCCCCGTTGAAAGGCGCTGATGGCCAGGTATATGCCATGGCTCAAGGCAGCTTGGTGGTGGGCGGCTTTGGCGCTCAGGGGCAAGATGGTTCGCGAATTACCGTGAACGTGCCGAGCGTGGGCCGCATTCCTAACGGTGCAACCATTGAGCGGGAAGTGACTTCGCCGTTCAATCGCGGCGATACCATTACCTTTAACCTGTTGCGCGCGGACTTCACCACGGCTCGTCGGGTGGTTGAAGCTATCAACAGCCGCTTAGGTCCGGACATGGCTTATGCCCACGATCCGACATCGATATCAGTTAGGGCACCCAGAGATCCGTCCCAGCGAGTGAGCTTTTTGTCGATTATCGAAAACATAGAAGTCGACCCAGCGGAAGAGTCTGCCAAAGTCGTGATTAACAGTCGTACCGGCACCATTGTGGTAGGTCAGAACGTGAAAGTGAGTCCGGCGGCTATCACCCACGGCAACTTGACGGTCACTATTCAGGAAAATCCTGAAGTGGTTCAGCCTAACCCATTTGCGGGTGGCGACACTGAAGTGCAGGCCAACACTCAAATTGCGATCACCGAAGACCCGGCACGAATGTTCCAGTTTGGCCCGGCCACCACGCTGAATGAGATCGTTCAGGCGGTCAATCAGGTGGGGGCAGCACCCGGTGACGTGATGGCTGTACTGGAAGCTCTCAAACAGGCTGGCGCGTTGCGAGCCGAGCTGATTGTGATCTAGGGGTCGTCATGCAGGATCATCGCGTTCAACAAGCTCAGGTATACACGGACTTTAGTGGCCTTAATGCACTGAAAACCCAGGCCCGTAGTGATAAGAAAGCAGCGCTTGAAGAGGTGGCCAAACAGTTTGAAAGCCTGTTCCTATCGGAAATGCTGAAGTCCATGCGTAAAGCCGGTGAGGTGTTCGCCGAAGGCAATTACCTGAACAGTAATGAAAGCGAATTCTATCGGGATATGTTTGATAGCCAGATCAGTTTGAGCATGGCCAGCGGTTCCGGAACCGGTTTGGCGGAGGCACTGGTTAGGCAGTTGGGGGAGAGCATTCCTGGCGTTGCATCGACCGGAGAAAAACTGGCGGGCCACAAGGCGACGCTGGCGGATTATGACCGTACTTTACCAGCTATTTCTCCTGCCTTGCCGGAACGCATGAAAGCGGTAGAAGAAGTGACGCAGGCTTTGCCCAGTGATGTTTTCGAATTGAGCCCTAATACTAATTTGCCTGCCACCTTTGAAAGCCCTGAACATTTTGTCAGCGAATTGATGCCCTTTGCGCAGCGAATTGGCCGAGAGAGTGGCATTGATCCGCGTTTGATGGTGGCCCAAGCCGCACTGGAAACGGGCTGGGGCAAGCACATGATTGAAGGTGATGGTGACGAGCCGAGCTTCAACCTTTTTGGCATTAAGGCTGACAGCCGTTGGAATGGAGATGCCGTCACTATTACAACCACCGAGTTTCGTGACGGTGTTGCGATGAAGGAGCGTGCAGACTTTCGGGCTTATCCGGATTACGAGGGTAGCTTCCGTGACTATGTGGAGTTCCTTCAAAGCAATCCGCGTTACAAAGAAGTGCTTTCTTCAGCAGGCGAGCCTGAAATTTTTGCAGAAAAACTGCAGCAAGCAGGGTACGCCACCGACCCGGAATACGGTTCCAAGATTCGCCGGATTATGAATCGTGATTCCCTGATGACGTTGTCCCTGGGCAACGGCGGGATAAAGGAGTAACAGGTCATGGCAGGATTAATCGGGATAGGTTTGTCGGGTGTGCTCAGTCACCAGAGTGCCCTTAATACCACAGCCAATAACATCACCAACGCCAATACTCCGGGCTACAGTCGCCAAGAAGTCCAGTTTGCGACTCAAGAGGGCAATCGCACGGGGGCTGGCACCGTTGGCACTGGCGTGTCGATCGAGAACATTCGCCGTTTGGCAAACGAATACCTCACGCAGCAGTTGCGAGAAGACAGCACGTTGTTTGGGGAGCAAAACGCCCTTAATGCCGAGCTTACCCAGCTGGACAACTTGCTTGGCGGTGAAAGCACCGGTCTGAGCAATGCGCTGAACAACTTCTTTGCCTCCCTGCAAAATGCCGCGGAAGACCCAACGTCTTTGCCGCAGCGCCAGCTGGTGCTAAGCGAAGCCCAGCAAGTGGTGAACCGTTTCCAGGCGCTGAACGAACAGTTTATCCAGCAGCGGGAGTCCGTGAAGACGCAAATGCAGCAGGGCGTAAAAGATGCCAACACGCTGATTAAAAATATTGCTGATCTTAACCTGGCGATTTCCGAATCGCCCGGTATTGCTCAGGGCAAAATGCCACTTGAATTAATGGACAAACGGGACGAAAACCTCCGGGGACTGTCGGCGCTGGTCGGTATCCGTGTGACCCACACGGATGGCAGCCAGGTGAACGTGTCGCTGGCTAACGGGCAATCGCTGGTTACCGGGTCCGATGCAGCCCAATTGGGGACGAGAACCAGTGCGCAGGACCCAACTCAGCTAGAATTCACGCTTACCAGCGGTGGACGACTGTTGCAGGTTGATGACCAGATTCAGGGTGGGACGTTAGGCGGCTTGCGCGGCTTCGAGCGAGAAGCTTTGCGCCCGGCGTTTGATGAGCTTGGGCGGTTGGCGATTGGGATTTCTTCCGCTATTAACCACCAGCATGAAATTGGTATGGATCTGGAAGGTGATTTGGGCGGCAACTTCTTCAGCGATATAAACAGCGTTGAGTTTCAGCGCAGCCGAGTGATTGCGAACGGCAACAACGCCGAGCCTCAAAACGCTCAGCTGGCCGTTGAGATAACCGACAGCAGTTTGTTGGCGGCGGGTACTTGGTCATTGAAGTTCAGCGGGGACGGTAAAAGCTATCAGTTGGTCGATGCCTCAACGGGCGAGGTGGCGCGCCAAGGGCGATTGCCCGACCCGGTTCAATCTGAAATTAGCATGCCGGGCTTTAATGTCCGGATTGAGGGCGGCGATTTTAATCCTGGAGACGAGTTCCTGATACAGCCTAGCCGAAACGCGGCGGCTAATATTGCGCTGAATGTTCGCCGGGAAGAGGATCTTGCGTTCGCGAGTCCGATCCGGGCCAGTGTGGCAGAGGGGAATTTAGGTACCGGCCAAATAAATCAGGGCAAAATGCTCAATGTCCGTAACCCTAATACAAACGCACTTTTGGATGGATTCCAAAGCCAGGGTGAGTTGGCAAACGGCCCAATGAGAATCGCTTTCGAGAACGACGGGGCAGACATTGTTTATCGGATTTTCGATGGTTCTGGCGCTGAGATTTCGTCCGCCGATTATCCGAACGGTGTGCCTTACGATGCAAAGGGCGTTAACGTTGCTTTTGAAGGGGATCCTTCGGCTGGTGATCTTTATCAAGGATACCAGTTCGAGATAACAGGTGAGCCTGCAGATGGCGATGAATTTGTCATCGATTTCAATGAAAACGGCGTTTCCGATAACCGAAACGCCGAATTGCTGGCGGCTTTAGGCACGGCAAATACTCTTAACGGCGGTAGCCAGAACTTTGCCGAAGGTTACGCGGGGTTGGTGGAAGACGTGGGCGTCAAAACCCGTCAGAGCCAGCTTGATAAGGCCGCAGGGCAAACCCTGTTGGAGCAATCCAATAATCAGCGGGAATCTGTTTCCGGAGTAAATCTGGATGAAGAGGCAGGTAAGCTGATTCAGTATCAGGCAGCTTACAATGCGTCGGCGCAAGTTATGTCGGTGGCGCAGGACTTGTTTAACACGTTGCTGCAAAGCTTCCGGTAAGGTGGGGTAAGGTAAAATGGTGCGTATTTCATCACAGCAAATCTTCTCCGGTGGTATCAACCGGATGCAGGATATTAATAGCGATCTGGTTAAAACGCAGCAGCAGATCTCCACGGGTAAGAGGGTCAACCAGCCCTCAGACGACCCGGTAGCGGCCGCGCGTATTCTTAAACTTGATCAGAACCTGAGTCGCGTTGAAACCTATCAGCGTAACGCCGATTTGGCGGATAACCGGCTGAAACAGGAAGAAAGCGCGCTGAGCAGTGCCATCGACATCATTCAGCGAGTAAGGGAGTTGACGGTACAAGCCGGTAATGGGTCACTGTCTGCTAATGATCGCAAGTCGATTTCGTCTGAACTCAAAGAGCGGCTTGGGCAATTGGCTGACGTGGCTAATAGTCGTGACGCTTCAGGTGAGTATATCTTCAGTGGATTTCAGGGTGGTTCGCCGGCTTTCGTTAAAGAAGATGGTGCCTGGACTTATAACGGGGATGAAGGGCAGCGTGTTTTGGAAATAGATGATGGTGTGACTGTACCGATCAGTGATCACGGTAAGGGAATTTTTAGCGACGTGCCCGCGACGGTTTCGGTGACGAAAACCACATCCGACAACGGATTTATTTCCGGCCTATCGCTAAAGGATGAAAGTGCGCTTCAGGCTGCATTTGATTCGGCTTCGCCGAACGTACCCAATGATCTGACCGTCACGGTTGCTCCTGATCCTATTACGAATGAGTTGGTGGTAGGTGTAACCCGTAGTGATGGTACGTCGTTGCAAACAACACCCGCCGCACCCGGATTGGGTGACCCCTTTGAGGTGGCCGGGCTCGAGATGACGGTCAATGATGCTGCGTATGATCCAGTTGCAGGGACAGGCGATTCGTTCACAATCGGCATCAACGACAAACAGTCCATCTTCGGCACCATCGAAAATCTCATAACCGGTCTGGATAGCATCTCGAAGGATTCGCCAAAGGGCAACGCGGAATACGATGCCCTGATATCAGAATCCTTAGCCAATCTGGACAACGGCCAGGAATCCATACTTCAGAAACAAACTGAACTGGGGGGGCGCATGAATGCAGTGGAATCAACCAGTGCGTTTTTGGAAGATTCCGCCCTCTACACCAAAGAGATTCGGTCGCAGCTACAAGATGTTGATTATGCCGAAGCAATCAGTAATCTGAGCTTCCAAAGCTTTGTGTTGCAGGCCGCTCAGCAATCGTTTGCACAGATCTCGCAGCTGTCATTATTTGATCGATTGTAATTGTTTGAGGCAGTGGGAAATTTTTTTACTTTGCGTGTTGCTTTCAGACTCAGGCTCAGTATAATTCCCACCACTTCTTGATGGCGGCGTGGTGAAATTGGTAGACACGACGGATTCAAAATCCGTTTCCTTAACGGGAGTGGCGGTTCGAGTCCGCCCGCCGCTACCACTTATTGGCCGTATCCTACGGCATCTCAAATAGCCGGCCCATGAACGTCTCCGATTTTCATTTTGACTTGCCGGACGAGTTGATCGCTCGTTATCCGCTTAAACAACGCAGTGCCTCTCGTTTGCTGACCCTTGATGGGGTTTCCGGTCACACGCAGCATCTCCAGTTTACGAATCTTCCGGAATTACTCGAGCCCGGTGACCTTCTCGTTTTTAACAACACCCGTGTTATTCCAGCGCGCCTGTTCGGTCAAAAAGAAACCGGCGGCCGTGTTGAAGTTCTTGTTGAAAGGCTGGTGGGTGAGCGGGAGATTCTTGCCCATGCACGAGCCTCCAAGGCTCTGAAAGAAGGGCAAAAGGTTATCCTTGAAGACGGCTCCTCGTTGACCATGATTGGTCGTGAAGACGCCTTGTTCCGGTTTGTGAATGAGGGTGATGAGCTGATTCTCGATTTGTTGGAGCGTATCGGCCACATGCCGCTTCCTCCTTATATGGAGCGTGACGACGACCTGTCTGATCGCGAGCGTTATCAGACCGTTTACGCCCAAGAAGCCGGAGCGGTAGCAGCCCCTACGGCCGGATTGCACTTTGATGACGCACTGCTCGAAACGCTGAAGGCCAAAGGCGTCGAATTCGCCTATGTAACCTTGCACGTTGGTGCGGGCACTTTCCAGCCGGTACGCGTCGACAAGATCGAAGAGCACGTGATGCACAGTGAGGTCGCGCATGTGCCGGAAGAAACAGTTGAGGCGGTTCGCCAAACCCGGGCAAGGGGTGGGCGAGTCGTGGCAGTAGGCACCACATCCGTGCGTTCGCTGGAATCTGCCAGCCAGTCCGGGCAACTGAGTACTTTCCGGGGAGAGACGGATATATTCATTTTCCCTGGTTATCGGTTTAATACCATCGATGCCATGGTGACTAACTTTCACCTGCCGGAATCGACCTTGATCATGTTGGTCAGCGCGTTTGCCGGGTACGACAATATTATGAATGCCTATCGTGAAGCGGTAGATCAGGCGTATCGATTTTTCAGCTACGGAGATGCCATGTTCCTGACAGCCAGGGAGCCAAGCCGTGGTAGGCTGGCGAGCTCGAGTCAAACCGATTCGGCCAGCTCTGATTTCAGTGGAGAAAATTTGTGAGTGAATCCTGTTTTATGTCTTTCGAGAAGTTGGGTGAAGATGGTAAAGCCCGTCGTGGACGCCTGACTTTCCCTCGCGGCACCGTAGAAACCCCGGCATTCATGCCAGTGGGTACATACGGCACTGTTAAAGGTATGTTGCCTCGTGACATCGAAGAGATTGGTGCAGAGATCATTCTTGGGAACACGTTCCACTTGATGCTGCGTCCCGGTACCGAAGTGGTAAAGGCGCATGGCGACCTGCATGATTTCACCCAGTGGCACGGCCCGATTCTTACGGATTCCGGTGGATTTCAGGTTTTTAGTCTGGGTGAAATGCGCAAAATCACTGAGCATGGTGTGACCTTCCGCTCGCCAGTCGATGGTGCCAAGGTCGAGCTCAATCCGGAAATTGCAATGCAGGTGCAGCGCGATTTGGGTTCAGACATCGTGATGATTTTCGACGAGTGTACCCCGTACCCGGCGACTGAAAAGCAGGCGAAGGACTCTATGGAGCTTTCGTTGCGCTGGGCAGCTCGTAGCAAGAAAGCCCATGAAGGCAATCCATCCGCATTGTTTGGTATTGTTCAGGGTGGTATGTACGAATCCCTGCGCGACCAGTCTCTCGAAGGTTTGGCGAACATTGGTTTCGATGGCTACGCCATTGGCGGCCTGTCTGTGGGTGAGCCAAAAGAGGATATGATACGGATTCTGGATCATCTGCCGCCAAAGATGCCGGAAGACAAGCCCCGGTATCTTATGGGGGTGGGGCGCCCGGAAGATATCGTGGAAGCGGTACGTCGTGGCGTTGATATGTTCGACTGCGTGATGCCAACTCGTAATGCTCGCAATGGGTATTTGTTTACGTCAGTCGGCATCGTAAAAATTCGAAACGCAAAGAACCGTCATGATGCTGGACCGTTGGATGAGCGCTGCGATTGTTATACCTGCAAAAACTTTTCGAAAAGCTATCTGCATCATTTGGATAAATGTGGGGAAATGCTTGGTTCCCAGTTAAACACCATCCACAATCTGCGTTTTTACCAGAACCTGATGAGCGGATTGCGTGGTGCCATTGAAGCAGGTACATTGTCCGACTTTGTAAGCGAATTCTACGCCTTACGCGGTGAAACCGTGCCGTCGTTGGGTGATGAGTGATCAACTTTGACTAAAAGAACAGTCTTTAAACGGAGAAACTGAATGAAATCAATCAAACTGCTAATCGCTGGCCTGCTGTCTCTTCTGCCGACCCTGGCCATGGCTCAAGGCGCTGAAGGTCAGTCCATGGGTGTTATGGGCCAGGTCATCTTTTTCGCAGGCTTCATTCTGATTTTCTACTTCTTGATCTGGCGTCCGCAGTCCAAGCGCGCGAAAGAGCACAAGAACCTGATGTCCAGCCTGAACAAGGGCGACGAAGTAGTAACGTCTGGTGGCATGGTTGGCCGTATCACCAAGGTTTTCGACGATTTCATCGTTCTGGAAGTTGCTGAAAACATCGAGATCAAGATTCAGAAAGTTGCTGTTGCCGGTGCTCTGCCCAAGGGCACGCTCAAGGATATCTGAGCCGATTTCAGGCCGGTGCAAAGCGCCGGCCGAATCATTTTGGCTGAAACACCAAGGCTGGCAGCTTAGCCGGCCCAAAGGGATCCCATGCTAAATAAGTATCCTCTCTGGAAAAATCTGGTGATCGTGTTTGCTCTGGTCGTTGGATTCATATACGCCTTACCGAACTTCTTCCCCGACGATTACGCCGTCCAGATCACTGGCTCACGAGGTAGCACTGAGGTCGATCAGCGCATCCTTGACCGTGCTTTAAGCGCACTCGAAAGTCAGGGTATCGAAGTGAAATCCAGTACTGTTGAAGAGCGCGATGCTCTGATACGCCTGAACAGTTCTGATGCTCAGTTGCGTGCGCGCCCAGCGGTGCAAGCAGCACTGGGAAATGATTACCTGGTCGCGCTGAACATGGCACCATCAACACCGGGTTGGTTGCGTAGTTTGGGGGCTGGTCCCATGAAGTTGGGTCTTGATCTTCGGGGCGGTGTTCACTTCCTGTTGGAAGTCGATATGGACACTGCAGTGACCCAGCGACTGGAAGCGCTGTCAGGGCAGATCAAACAGGATATGCGTGAGGAGAGGATTCGCTACCGTGGTGGTGATATTCGAAACAGTCGTGACATTGTTCTGAGCTTCCGGGATTCGGACACGCGCGCAGAAGCCTTTTCGCTGGTTCGTGATCAATACAATGAGTTTTTGTTAGACGAAAGCTCCGAAGGCGGGGAGTTTCTTCTGACGTTGACTTTGTCGGATGCGGAAATACAGGGCATTAAAGAGTACGCTCTGGAGCAGAACCTTACCACCATCCGGAACCGGGTGAACGAACTAGGTGTGGCTGAGCCTTTGGTGCAGCGCCAAGGTTCGGATCGCATTATTGTTGAATTGCCCGGCGTTCAGGATACTGCGCAAGCTAAGCGGGTTCTGGGCGCTACGGCAAACCTTGAATTCCGTATGGAGGCTCGCCAAGACGCGTCGTCATCGGAAACCGAACAGTTCAGCTTCCGTGATACTCCTCAGCGCACCGCGCGGTTGCAGCGTGATGTGATTGCCACGGGTAATAATGTGGCAAACGCACAGCAGGCGTTTGACGAAAATGGTCAACCTCAGGTCAATATCACCATGGACTCCGTGGGTGGTGATTTGATGAATCGGGCGACTCGCAACAATATCGGTCGTCGTATGGCTGTTTTGTTTATTGAGTTCCGTACTGAAACCGAAAGCCGAGAAGTTGACGGAGAGCTGAAGCAGGTTGAAAAGCGCGTCGTCGAAAAAGGTCTGATCAGTCTCGCAACGGTGCAGTCAGCGCTTGGTAGCAGTTTCCGCATTACCGGTTTGGATTCGATTCCCGAAGCGGCTGAGTTATCGTTGCTGTTGCGAGCAGGTGCGTTAGCTGCGCCGATGTACTTTGTGCAAGAGCGCACTATCGGGCCAAGCCTCGGACAGAAGAACATCGATGCCGGTGTAATGTCTGTTGTGCTGGGTTTTGGCTTGGTGCTTCTTTATATGCTGGTGTACTACCGTGGCTTTGGCGTAATCGCTAATATTTCTTTGACCTTAAACTTGATGTTGCTTGTGGCGTGCATGTCGATACTGTCCGCTACCCTAACCTTGCCGGGTATCGCCGGTATTGTTCTGACGGTGGGTATGGCCGTTGATGCCAACGTGCTTATCTTTGAGCGGATCAAAGAGGAGTTGAGGGCGGGGGTGCCGCCTCAATTGGCTATTAACGCGGGTTACGGGCGTGCCTTTGTATCGATTTTTGATGCCAACATCACGACTCTGCTGGTTGCAGTGATCCTCTTTGCGATGGGTTCCGGTCCGGTGAAGGGGTTTGCGGTCACTCTGTGTATCGGCATACTTACCTCTATGTTCAGTGGTTTGATGGTAAGCCGAGGTATCGTCAATCTGGTATACGGCGGCCGAAGGGTCGAGAAGCTATCGATCGGGGGTAAGCTCGCCCATGTCTGATATGAAGAAACAACCGTTTGATTTTATGGGGCTTCGAAAGGCCGCTTCAGTGTTTTCGCTGGTGTTGGTTATCGGTTCCATCGTGTTGCTTGGGGTTCGCGGCCTGAATTGGGGTATGGACTTTACGGGCGGAACCTCTGTTGAGTATGAATATGCTGAGGCGCCAAGCTTGGACACTATTCGGAGTCAGCTTGCTGAAGCCGGATATGAGCAGTTCTCGGTTCAGAACTTTGGTGCAGATACCACCGTTTTGATCCGGATGGCGGAAGCCGGCAATGATGAGTTGGCTGCTGAAGTCACGACTGCGCTTTCGGCCTCTGGCGATAATCTTGAACTGATCAGTTCTGAGTTCGTCGGCTCCCAGGTTGGGGAAGAGCTGAAAGAAGATAGTGGTCTTGGGCTTCTGATCGCCCTGGCGGTTGTGCTGATCTATGTTGGCATGCGCTTTCAGTTTAAGTTCGGTATCGCATCGGTTATTCCATTGGCGCACGATGTGCTGATCGTTCTGGGTATGTTCGCCCTGTTCCAGTGGACCTTCGACCTTACCGTTCTCGCGGCTATTTTGGCGGTTATCGGTTACTCGCTAAACGACACGATTGTTGTTGCGGACCGTATTCGTGAGAACTTCCGCAAGTTGCGAGTGGGGGAGTCTTGGGATGTGATCAACCAGTCTATCCATGAGACGATCTCCCGTACGATCAATACATCTGGCACAACGTTGGTTGTTCTCATCGCGCTGTATTTCTTGGGCGGTGAAGCGATTAACAACTTTGCGCTGGCATTGATCATTGGTGTAGTTGTCGGTACCTACTCATCCATCTACGTGTCTGCAAACATGTTGATGGTGATGGGTGTAAGCCGTGAAGATCTCGTTGTGCCTGCGAAAGAGGGTGGCGGAGATGAAGCGGAAGAAGAGCAGCCGCCTGAGTGGTTGAACCGCATGTGATGTGGCCTGCGCCGACGTCTGACGTCGGCACATAAAAAAACCGCCAATCAGAAATGATGGCGGTTTTTTTATGTTCGGGAGAAAGATTAGCGAGGTAGTCGTCCGCGGAACGGGTTCAACACCTTGAGAATTTCCCGGAACAGTTTTGGGTTGGCCACAATCAGCTGACGCGCTGAGCCGGCCGAAGGGTTGCCGGAGAAATCGCCGGTCAAAGCGCCGGATTCCATGGCCAGGGTTACGCCCAAGTCGAGGTCGGCAGCGGATGGCCGGAAAATAATCGCGGCATCCAGTAGGCCAGCTGAGACGCGGGCGATATCGAGCACGACACAGCCTGAAGTGCGGAATATCGCTGTATCGCGAGCCAGGGTTGCGGCCATTTCACCCCAGATCATTGGGTCGTCGCCTTGCCGGCTTTGATCCAGAAGATTGGTGGCCAGCGCAGACTTGGCAGGCATCTTGATGTCTGAAACGCGAACCCGACGGCTATTCAGTGCTGCGCCGTGACCACGGCTTGCTGAATATTCTTCGCCGGTAACCGGGTTAACAACCAGAAGATTTTCGGTGCGGTTATTCTTCTTCTGCGACAGGGCTAGAGCGAACTCGGGTATGCCGCGAACAAAGTTATCCCGGCCGAGAATTGGAAATATGTGCCAGCTTCTTTCGCTGCCGTTGGCATCAGCTTCACCCATTGGTGCAATGGTGTGATCTTTATACGCTTTCGCCAACTGTTCGGTGAAGTTGTCGTAGATAGATTGCTCTACCCGTTCCAGCTGCAGGTAACGGTCGGCTTCGTCTTTGCCGTTGGGTTCCTGACGCTCGAAATGGGCCTTGAGATAGTCAGACCCCTGGCGGGCAACGCGCAGGGCCATTTTAATTGCTGGTTGCATCTGAGAGTTCATTATCCGAATGTGTGAAGGGTCGCCATCATAGCAAAAACTCAAGGTGCTTGTATGCTTTTTGCCTCAGCAAATGCACGCATGCCCTAGGGTTTCGGGATATTCTGAGAACCGTTCTTTTCGGGTTTCTGGTATGATTCGCCTCTTTTTTAAAAATATTGATGAGTAACAGGCCCAGATACCATGCATGAACCCGCGCTGTCGCCGGAAAGTAATGATTCTTTCAATGACCAAATCCGCATTGTCCTGGTAGAAAGCTCCCACTCCGGAAACATCGGGGCCGTAGCGCGAGCTATGAAAAATATGGGGCTTGGTAACCTGTGGCTTGTGAGCCCGGCATCGTTTCCGGACGAAACTTCCTATGCTCGATCAGCGGGTGCAAGCGATGTGCTTGATCGAGCGCAAGTGGTTTCGTCGCTGGATGAAGCAGTTGCAGATTGCGTGATGGTGATGGGAACAAGTGCGCGAGGTCGCAAGGTGCCTTGGCCAGTGATTCCGCCGCCTGATGCAGCCGCAACTGCGGTTCAGCAGTCGGAAAGTGGCAAAGTAGCTCTGGTTTTTGGACGCGAAAATCATGGCCTGTCTAACGAAGAGCTGCAGCGTTGCCATTACCACATACATATTCCTTCCAACCCTGACTACAGCTCTTTGAATCTGGCGATGGCGGTTCAGGTTATTAGCTATGAGCTGAGAATGTTTTACCTGAAAAGCCTTGAGGAGGGTGAGTCTCGCCCTTACCTTGAGCCTATGGTTGCTCCAGGCGATGAAGGTTGGGATTCGCCCCCCGCGACGGCCGGGGAAGTAGAAGGCTTTTTCGGGCATTTCGAGCAAACGCTCGTGGACGTAAATTTCCATCGCCGTGATAACCCGCGCCATCTGATTGCGCGCATGCGTCGGCTTTTCCAGCGAGCTCGCATGGATCAAATGGAAGTGAATATTCTTCGCGGTGTTCTTTCCTCGATACAGAAAGCGGCTGGCATCCATGGCAGCAAAGGGCAGAGCGCGGGTAATGTCGAAGACTCCCAAAACAAAGGCCAGGAGTAGAGTTATGCTTGAACGTTTGAGGGAAGATGTAAATAGTGTTTTTCATCGCGACCCTGCGGCACGCAATACGTTTGAAGTGCTAACCAACTATCCGGGGCTGCACGCGCTGTTGTTGCATCGCTTGGCGCACTGGATCTGGGGTTTGGGGCTGAAGTGGTTGGCGCGCACGATTTCGACTCTGGCCCGTTGGTTTACGGGCATTGAAATTCACCCGGGAGCAACCATCGGTCGTCGCTTCTTTATCGACCACGGTATGGGGGTTGTGATCGGTGAGACTACGATTATTGGTGATGATGTCACGCTTTATCAAGGCGTTACGCTCGGTGGCACCAGCTGGAATAAGGGCAAACGGCATCCTACCATCGGTGATGGGGTAGTGGTTGGCGCGGGTGCGAAGATTCTTGGGCCGTTCGAGGTGGGTGCTGGCGCTAAGGTCGGCTCTAATTCGGTAGTAACCAAGGCGGTTCCTGCTGGTGCAACGGTTGTGGGTATTCCCGGGCGGGTTATTGTTAAGCGTAAGGCGGAGGACGATGAGAATCCTCGTCGTAAAGTGATGGAAGAACGCATGGGCTTTGACGCTTACGGTGTGACCGAAGAAATGCCAGATCCAGTTGCCCGTTCCGTTCGGGCTTTGCTTGACCATATGCACGCCGTAGATGAGCGGTTAGAGGTTATGTGCAAGGCGCTTCGCAAAGTAAACAGTGATTACCAGAACGGGGATTTGCCGCAATTGGATGAAGAGGATTTTGATTGTGTGCGCGATGAGCCGGAGAGTGACAGTAAAGCCTGAATACTTGACTGTTTTAGTAGGTCAATTCATACTCGGCGATGGAATCCAATATTCAAACCCATCGTCGGGGCTGAGAATATGAAGCTCACCACTAAAGGCCGCTATGCCGTAACAGCAATGCTGGATCTGGCACTGCATAGCAGTGAAAGGCCGGTGAGTCTGGCTGATATCTCATCGCGCCAGGAAATTTCCTTATCCTACCTGGAACAGCTTTTTTCCCGCTTGCGTCGGCACCATCTCGTAGTAAGCATCCGCGGGCCCGGTGGAGGGTATCGGTTGAGCCGGCACGCGGATGAGGTGTTTATTGCCGAAGTGGTGGATGCGGTTAGCGAATCGCTGGATACCACACGATGTGGCAATAAAGGTGACTGTCAAAACGGTGAAAAATGCCTGACACACCATCTATGGTCCGATTTGAGTGATCAGATTCACCAATTTCTGAGTGATATCAGTCTTGGTGACTTGATGCGCAAGCGTGAAATTCAATTGGTTGCTGACCGGCAAAACCGTAAACAGTCAGAAGCCGATGCGGATACGATCAACACCCGCCAACTGACAGACCAGGCTTCGGCCTGACAACAGCGTACTCCCGTTAAATTATGAAAAAGCCTGTATATCTCGACTATGCGGCGACGACGCCGGTTGACCCCGTTGTTGCTGAGTTAATGGCGAAGCATCTCACGCTTGATGGTGTTTTTGGAAACCCTGCCAGTCGAACCCATGGTTTCGGGTGGCAGGCCGAGGCGGCTGTCGAAAATGCTCGCCGTCAAGTGGCGGGCCTGATTCACGCCGACCCCAGAGAAATCGTCTGGACGTCAGGCGCGACTGAGTCCGACAACCTGGCGATCAAAGGGTCGGTGGAGATTCGTGATAATCCGCATGTTGTGACCTCGATCATCGAACACAAAGCAGTGGTTGATACCTGCAAGTGGTTGGAGCAACAGGGTGTTGAAGTTACCTGGCTGACACCTCAGGCTGACGGCCGCATTGCCCCCGAAATGGTTGAGCAAGCGTTAAAAGAGAACACTGTTCTCGTAAGTCTGATGCTGGTGAATAACGAACTGGGCTGCATCACTGACATTGCCGCTATCGGCAGTCTGTTGAGGGCGCGGGGAATCCGTTTTCATGTCGATGCCGCTCAGGCAGCTGGAAAGATGCTTGTTGATGTGAGCCAATTAAATGTCGATTTGCTGTCGCTTTCGGCTCATAAGGTCTACGGGCCGAAAGGCGTAGGCGCTTTGTATGTTCGCCGTTCCCCGGACGTTCGTGTCGAGGCGCAGATGCATGGCGGCGGCCACGAGCGGAATATGCGCTCAGGCACCCTTGCGACCCATCAAATCGTGGGAATGGGCAAGGCATTTGAGATGGCAGGGCAGAGGCTTGAACAAGAAATGGCGGATCTGGAAAGCCTCCGCCAGAGCTTCTTGTCAGGTCTTGAGTCTTTGCAAGGCGTACACTTTAACGGAAGTTCAGAGCACCGGGTGCCGGGTATTGTGAATCTGTCGTTCGAGGGTGTTGAGGCGGAATCGCTCATGCTTGGATTGCGGAATATGGCGGTGTCTTCCGGTTCCGCGTGCGCATCAGCCTCAGTTGATCCGTCTTTTGTTTTGCGCGGTGTTGGTCTGAGTGACGAACTTGCGCATCGGGCATTGAGATTTTCGTTGGGTCGTTACACAACGAACGATGAAATCAAATGCGCGAGCAAACAAATTGTTGATGTGGTTACCCGACTTCGCACGGTGCGGTAGGCAGTGGCCCATTGACTGCGTATAATCTACGCCCTGATTTTTACCCCTAACCAGACTGGAGAAATAACATGGCAAACGAGCGCACGCTCTCTATCATCAAGCCCGACGCGGTAGCCAAGAATGTAATTGGCGAAATCTACAGCCGTTTCGAGAAAGCGGGTCTTAACATCGTTGCAGCTAAAATGATGCACCTGACTCAGGAGCAAGCTGAAGGTTTCTACGCTGAGCACAAAGAGCGTCCTTTCTTCAACGATCTGGTTGCATTCATGACTTCTGGCCCTGTTGTTGTTCAGGCTCTGGAAGGCGAAGGCGCTATCTTGAAGAACCGCGAACTGATGGGTGCTACCAACCCGAAAGAAGCTGAAGCCGGCACTATCCGTGCAGACTTTGCTTCTTCTATCGATGCCAACGCCGTTCACGGTTCCGACTCAGCAGCTTCTGCTGAGCGCGAAGTGGCATATTTTTTCAACGACAACGAAATTTGCCCGCGCGGCTAAAGTTGTCTGTTCAGGGGTGACAAATTTCGCCCCTGAATTGATTATTTGATCGAGGTTATGCCATGACTGCCCCTGCTGAAAAAACCAATCTTCTCGGACTGCCAAAAGCGAAGCTGGAGGCCTTTTTCGAGACGCTGGGCGAAAAGAAGTTTCGTGCGCAGCAGATCTTGCAGTGGATTCATCAACGTGGCGTTGATGACTTCGATCAAATGACCAATATGAGCGTAGCGCTTCGTGAGAAGCTCAAGGAAATCGCTGAAATACGCGGACCGGAGGTGGTTTACGATGAAACCTCGAAAGACGGTACGCGTAAGTGGGTCATGCGGATGGACAACGGTAACAACGTTGAGACCGTGTTGATTCCAGATGGAGAGCGAGGCACCTTGTGCGTGTCGTCTCAGATTGGCTGTAGCCTTGATTGTACTTTCTGTTCAACGGGTAAGCGGGGTTTTAACCGTAACCTTACTGCCGCAGAAATCATTGGCCAGGTGTGGGTGGCCCGAAAGGCATTCATGCCGTATGAGCCCAGTAGTCGGCCGATTACCAACGTTGTCATGATGGGGATGGGCGAGCCTTTGCTCAATTTCGACAACGTTGTCGATGCCATGAACTTGATGATGGAAGATCTCGCTTACGGGATTTCCAAGCGTCGTGTCACCCTGAGTACGTCCGGTGTGGTCCCGGCATTGGATCGCTTGGGTGAGGTTACCGATGTTTCACTGGCCATCTCGCTTCACGCGCCCAATGATGAGTTGCGTAACCAATTGGTGCCGCTCAATAAAAAGTATCCTATTTCGGAATTGTTGGCCGCTACACGCCGTTACCTCGCAAGATTGCCGGACAAGCGTAAGGCGACTATCGAGTATACGGTGATTCAAGGCGTTAACGATAAGCTCGAACATGCCAAAGAGCTAGCAGTGGTGTTGAAAGGGTTGCCATGCAAAATCAACCTGATACCGTTTAATCCGTTCCCGGAAAGTGATTTTGAGCGCCCAAGCATGAATGCAACGCGGCGTTTCCAGAATGCGCTGACCGAAGCCGGTTACGTGACGACGGTTCGTACGCCGCGTGGGGACGATATCGATGCAGCGTGCGGCCAGTTAGTTGGTCGGGTTGAAGATCGGACGAAACGTAGTCAGCGCTATATTGCCGTGCAACAAGTGAACCCCTGATCTGGAGGGTGTTCACTTACAACAAAAGGTGTTTGTAGATGGTTAAGAACACAGCCGTAAAACTGGCCACTCTCTCCTTATTGGTTTTTGGCTTGCTGGTTTCAGGTTGTGTAACCACTACAGATAGCCGGTTTAATCGTGAAGCGGACCGCGAAAAAGCGCTCGAGAACTACGTAAAACTGGCGTCGAGATACATTGCTCAAGGTAATCTAGGGCGCGCTCGCCACCATCTTGATCGCGCACTGGAAATTGAAGACGATTATGCACCCGCATTAGCGGCTATGGGCTTGGTCTATAACGCTGAAGGCGATGAGAGACTCTCCGAACAGAGCTTCAAAAAGGCTGTTTCTGCAGACAGTGATTATACTCGCGGCAGAGTGTACTACGGCGCCTTCCTCTACAGTCAGGACGATTACACCAAAGCCTTGGCGCAGTTTGCAAAAGCATCTGAAGATACCGCCTACAAAGACCGTAGCGGGGTTTTTTATAATTTAGGTCTAACCCATGAAAAACTGGGTAATTTAGAAAAGGCTGAACAAGCCTACCGTAGGGCGGTTGAGTTGAGCCGCGGCGAAGCACGTACCTTGTTGTCGCTGGCTCGGGTGTTGGTTGAACAGGGCGATTATTCGGCCGCTTCTCGTTATTACTCTCGTCTTCAGGTCATGATTCAGAAGACTCCCAGATTGGTGCATTCTGCCGAAAGTTTGTATACAGGTATTCGTATTGCGCGACATTTTCAGGATCGTGATCAAGAGGCCAGTTTGGCGCTCTTGCTGAAAAATGAGTTCGCCGAGTCTGAGGAATACCAACAATATAAGGTGCTGGTTTCGAATGGTCAGTGAAAAACCGGAAAATTACACCCCTGCTGAGCCTGTTGGCCAACAGTTAAAGCGTGCACGGGAAGCGAAAAGCTTGTCCGTTTCAGCGGTTGCCGAGCAACAACACTTGCGTCCTTCGGTTGTTCAGGCCATCGAAGCCGGCGATTACGAAAAAATTGATACCGAACTGTTCCTGAAAGGTTATGTCAGAGCCTACGCCCGGCAGGTTGGTTTGAATGCTGACTCGGTGATCCGCGACCTTGATGTGGAGTTGGCTCCGGCTCGTAAAAGGCGCGAAGAGGCCTTGCAAGCCAACCCCTTGGTTGACATTGAACGCCGTAAAAAACGGAAACAGCGAATCGCCAAAACCATTCTGTGGCTTTTGTTGATTGGTGTGGTTGCGTCTATCGCCTTATATTTCGTAGCGCAAAAACAAACAGCTAATGATGATAGAAACGCGCCGGTTCCGGAAACCGTGACAGAAAGCCGGGGTGATGTAGCCGAAGAATTGCCAGAGCCGGGCATTGATTCACCGTCCAGTGCTCCTTTAGTGGAGCCTGCTGTCACTGATACTTCTGAAGGTGAAGAGCCGCTGAGAGAAGCCGATGCTCCACTCGCCATGCCACAAAGTAATTTAGATGAATCGGAAGTTCCGGCAGTTGCCACAGAATCCATTGATAGACCGGTAGCTTCGGATGCGCCACTTCAGACACCCGACGCGAATGAGTCGAGTGCGGAGTCGGCTATTGGTCGTTTGGAAATGACATTTAGTAGCGACTGCTGGTTAAAAGTTACCGATGCCACCGGCCAGCGCTTGGCTAGTGGTTTACGCCGACAGGGTGATAAATTAGATGTACGTGGCACGCCACCTTTGAGTGTGGTTGTTGGCGCGATGAGTGCAGTGGAAGTTATCCGGTTTCAAGATGAAACGGTCGATATGGGTGACTTTCGCGTCGTGAACAATCGGTCAGAGTTCACACTCGAACCCTGAATTAAACGTCCGGATATAGTGCTGGTTCCTGTCAATGAAACAAGATTCCCCAATCAAAAGACGTAAATCTCGGCAGATCATGGTTGGTGATGTGCCCGTCGGTGGTGACGCACCCATCGCGGTTCAGAGCATGACCAACACGAATACCTGTGATGTGGCTGCCACGGTAGGTCAAATTAACGCCATTCAGGAAGCCGGGGCGGATATTGTGCGAGTTTCTGTGCCGTCGATGGAGGCTGCAGAAGCATTCGGTCAGATCCGTAAGCAGGTATCGGTGCCGTTGGTTGCCGATATCCATTTTGATCATAAAATTGCGCTTCGGGTTGCAGAGCTTGGCGTTGACTGTCTGCGGATCAACCCGGGCAATATTGGTCGAGACGATCGCGTGAGTGCCGTGATTAATGCGGCTAAAGATCGAAATATCCCCATTCGTATTGGCGTCAATGCCGGTTCTCTTGAAAAGGCGTTGCAGCGCAAATACGGTGAACCAACGCCTGAGGCGTTGGTTGAATCGGCTATGCGCCACATCGATATTCTGGACCGCCATGACTTTCAAAACTTCAAAGTCAGCTTGAAGGCTTCTGAAGTTTTCATGACCGTCGCTGCGTACCGCTTGATCGCTCAACAAATTGAACAGCCTTTGCACCTAGGCATCACTGAAGCCGGCGGGTTCCGCTCGGGTACCGTGAAGTCTTCTATTGGGCTCGGTATGTTGTTGATGGACGGCATTGGCGACACCATCCGCGTATCGCTGGCTGCTGATCCGGTTCAAGAGATTAAGGTCGGCTTCGATATACTGAAAAGTCTTCGTTTGCGTAGCCGCGGTATTAACTTTATTGCCTGCCCAAGCTGCTCAAGACAGAACTTCGATGTGATTCAGACCATGAATGATTTGGAAGCGCGGCTGGAAGACGTGAACCGTTCCTTGGACGTTGCGATCATTGGCTGCATTGTTAATGGTCCGGGTGAGGCTCGCGAGGCGGATATTGGTCTGACCGGCGGTTCGCCTAAGAATCTATTTTATCTTCACGGAAAGCCAAACCAGAAGTTGGTTAATGAAACGCTGACGGATGACTTGGAGCGGTTGATTCGAGAAGAGGTTGCTCGTCGCGAAGAGCAGGATTCGCTGTTAATTGCGAAGTCTGAAGACTGATCTCCAAACACTTATTTAAGAAGCAATCAGGGTTTTACTTTGGCTAAAATTCAGGCAATCCGGGGGATGAATGACATTCTTCCGGACCAGACACCTGTCTGGCAGTATGTTGAATCAACGGTTCGCAAAGTGCTTTCACAATACGGCTATCAGGAAATTCGTATGCCGATTGTGGAGCAAACCGATCTTTTTAAGCGTTCCATCGGCGAAGTCACCGACATTGTCGAAAAAGAAATGTACACCTTCGAAGATCGCAACGGTGACAGTCTGACATTGCGCCCTGAAGGCACGGCAGGTTGTGTCCGCGCAGCTGAAGAGCATGGTTTGCTGTTCAACCAGACCCGTCGCTTGTGGTACACCGGCCCCATGTTTCGTCATGAGCGGCCCCAGAAAGGGCGTTACCGGCAGTTTCATCAGATCGGTGTAGAGTGCTTCGGTATGGCAGGCCCGGATATCGACGCTGAACTTCTGATGCTGACCGCTCGCCTGTGGGATGCGTTTGGGTTGTCGGCCCACGCTCAGTTGGAAATTAACTCCATTGGTACCAGCGAAGCCCGGAAAGTCTACCGGGAGGCTCTGGTCAGTTATCTTGAGCAGTATCGTGATCAACTGGATGAAGACAGCAAGCGCCGTCTAACCACCAATCCGCTTCGGATTTTGGATAGCAAAGATCCAAACACGCGCAAACTGCTTGAGAATGCCCCAAGTCTGAGCGACTACCTTGACGAAGAGTCCGTGGCGCACTTTGATCAGCTTAAATCTTTGCTGGATGCGGCAGGTATCGCCTACACCGTCAATCCGGCACTGGTTCGTGGTCTCGATTACTACGGCAAGACAGTCTTTGAGTGGGTTACCGAAAGCCTGGGCGCGCAAGGAACGATCTGTGCCGGCGGCCGTTACGATGGGCTGGTTCAACAGCTCGGCGGCAAACCAACCGTGGCCGTTGGTTTTGCGATGGGTTTGGAGCGTCTGATTTTGCTTTTGGAAACTCTGAATCTGGTTCCGGACGAGGTCAATAATCAAGCCGATGTTTATGTAACGGCCATGGGGGAGCAAAGTATTGCTTGTGCCATGGCCATTGCAAATACGCTGAGAAATGAGTTGCCCGGTAAAGTGGTGATTTCTCATTGCGGCGGCGGCAGTTTCAAAAGTCAGATGAAGAAAGCTGATCGTAGCGGCGCCCGCTATGCAGTTATTCTTGGCGAAAACGAAGTAACTAATGGCACCGCGGGCTTAAAGCCCCTGAGGGATGACGAGCCTCAGCAGGAAGTCTCGCAGTCAGAATTGGCGAATATTCTGGCGCCTTTGGTATAAAAGAAACGACCGATTAACGGGCAACAACTAATAATCAACAGGAGTTTTCATGGCTGAGTTACGCACCGAGGAAGAACAGGTCCAGGCAATGAAGGACTGGTGGAAAAAGAACGGTAGCTCATTGCTCATCGGTATCGGCGCAGCCTTAGCAATCGTGTTCGGGTGGCAGGCTTGGCAAAATCACCAGGCCCAAGAACGTGCAGAAGCCGCAAATCAGTTTACAACGCTACTGACAGCCTTCTCCACGGGTGACGAAGATAGCAAGAATACCGTTGAATTTGTGGCTGATTCTTTGCGTGAAGAGCACGGGAGTAGTGCGTACGCTATCTATGGAAACCTTGTATTAGCTCGTCAGCAAATGATGGTAGAGAACGACCCTGAAGCCGCTGTTGCATCGCTGGAGTGGGCCTTGGAAAAGGCTGGAGATTATAAAGCGTTGTCGCTGGTTATTCGTAACCGCTTAGCTCAGGCCCAGTTCGCCGCCGGTGAGCATGACGCAGCATTAGCGACACTGAACGGTGCAAGCGATTCTGAAACTTTTGCAGCAGTTTTCTCCGAATTGAGGGGCGATATCTTGCTTGCGAAAGGTGACACTAAAGCTGCTCGCGAAGCGTATCTGGCGGCCCGTGAGCAAGGCCAGGCACGTGGTGGGGACCTGTTGGAGCTAAAATTGTCTGACCTTGGTGTCGGGGAGGGCGCTTGATGCCTTTTGGGCGTAACAAACCGTTCGCGTTGATTGCCGTAAGCGCGGCTCTGGCCGTCTTGCTGGCTGGGTGTAGCACAACGGATATGTTTGAACAGCCCGCTCCAGTGCCAGAGATTGAAACCTCTGTCGAGTTTGAGCGTGTTTGGAGTATGTCTGTCGGTGACGGGCATGATGGAGAGTTTCTGCAGTTGGCCCCGCTATACGCCGGCGACGTTATTTATGCAGCCTCTGCCGATGGCGAAGTGGTTAGCGTAGCCGCGGAAGACGGAAAAGTGGTCTGGGAGAAAGAGCTCGACGAACGTATTTTCGCAGGCCCTGGTGCCGACGGTCGTCAGCTCTATCTGGTAACGCGCGACGCTGAGTTGGTGGCACTGTCCAGTGAAGATGGCAGTGAAAACTGGCGAGTCGATTTACCGACGGAGGTGCTGGCATCACCGCAATCGAACGGATCTCTCGTGGTGGTGCAAACCACCGATGGTCGAGTCATCAGCTTCGATACCGACAAAGGGGAACAGATCTGGCAGTACGAAGCGCAAGTGCCTGTGCTCACCATGCGCACAGCTGCGGCACCACTGGTTGGTGCTGACATTGTAATCGCTTCTTTCGCCAATGGCCGGGTGATTGCTCTCACGGCTGAGAATGGTCAACCCGTGTGGCAATACCAAGTGGGCCAGGCTCAAGGGCGCACGGAGCTCGAGCGACTGGTAGATATTGGCGGTCAGCCCCTGGTCTTGGATTCCGCAATTATGGTGGTGGGTTATCAGGGCAAACTTGCTTTGATAGAGATTCGCTCAGGGCAGGAGATCTGGAGCCGTTCTGCGTCCAGTTACTACTCGCCAGCCATCGGCAACGGCAATATTTTCCTCGCAGCGGCCAACGGCAACGTTGTTGCGTTACGGGGCAACGACCGTCGTGAGTTGTGGGTCCAAAGTGATTTGGCCTGGCGCCAAGTGACGCGTCCAGCGGTAACCGGCGAGTACATGGTGGTTGGAGACTATGAAGGCTATCTGCATATTTTGGAGATGAGCGATGGTCGCTTGGTCGGCCAAACGGAATATGACAGTGACGGTATCCGCGTACCTGTCGAGGTTCTGAGTAATGGTAACCTGTTGGTTTATGGTAACGGTGGAAAAATGTCGGTTCTCAAGCTTGAGCAGAACGACTGAAACCCCGCTGAAATTACCCGGCTCAGGCCGGGTTTTTGTTTCTTTGTATAGCAGATAATTATGACCCCAGTAATTGCCCTTGTAGGACGCCCGAACGTTGGCAAGTCCACGTTGTTTAACCAAATGACCCGTTCACGAGACGCGTTGGTCGCGGATTTTCCAGGATTAACCCGCGATCGCAAGTACGGCGAAGGTTTCTACGAGGATCGAAAGTTTATTGTTATCGATACGGGTGGGCTGACAGGCCAAGAGGCCGGTTTGGACTCTGAGATGGCTCAGCAGTCGTTACAGGCCGTAGATGAAGCAGACATCGTACTGTTTCTCGTCGATGGCCGTGCGGGTTTGACCGCCGGCGACGAAGTCATTGCCGACCACCTCCGCCGATCGGACAAGCAAGCCCATCTGGTGGTGAATAAAACCGATGGTCAGGATCCCGACGTGGCAGCGGCTGACTTTTACAAGTTGGGTTTTCAATCGGTGTTCATGATTGCAGCCGCTCACAACAGAGGCGTCCGGTCATTACTTGAATACCTGCTTCCGGAACCTGAAGAGTCTGCGGAGCAAGACCGAGCAGATCGATACCCCGGCATTCGTATTGGTGTGGTGGGGCGTCCAAACGTGGGTAAATCCACGTTGGTTAACCGCATGCTCGGCGAAGAACGAGTGGTGGTTTATGACATGCCTGGAACAACCCGAGACAGTATATACATCCCTTACGAACGGCACGGTCACGAATACACCCTGATTGATACCGCGGGTGTACGCCGCCGTAAGAATGTAAAGGAAGTGGTCGAGAAATTTTCTATCATCAAAACCTTGCAGGCGATCGATGATGCCCACGTTGTGATTCTGGTCATCGATGCGCGGGAAGGGCTGGTTGATCAGGATTTGCATCTGATAGGTTTTGTGCTCGATGCAGGTCGTTCGTTGGTTATAGCGATCAACAAGTGGGATGGCATGAATTCGGAAGATCGCGCCAAGGTCAAAGAGCAGGTCGCACGTCGATTGGATTTCCTCGACTATGCTGACAAGTACTATATTTCAGCGTTGCACGGTACTGGCGTCGGCACCATGTATGAGTCGGTTCAAGCCAGCTATGAATCATCGATGGCAAAGTGGCCAACGAATCGACTGACCGCCATACTCGAAGACGCGATCGCTCAGCACCAGCCTCCTATGGTGCATGGCCGTCGAATTAAGCTTCGATACGCGCACCAGGGCGGTTCTAATCCCCCGATTATCGTGGTGCATGGTAATCAGGTTGGATCTTTGCCTGGTGCTTACAAGCGCTATCTTGAAAATACCTTCCGTAAGGTTCTTAAAGTGGTTGGTTCGCCAATTCGTTTCGAGTTCCGTGGCGGCGAAAACCCCTTTGCCAATAAGGTGGACCGCCTCACCCCTAGACAGAAGGTCAAGAAAGATAACGATATTAAGAAAGGACGTGTCGTGAAGAGAGTCCGGCAGAAAAGCACAAAACGCTGATCTGCCGGGTTGCCTGCCTGATCAGAGAGCGGCGTTGGCCGCTCCTGCATCTTCTACCTGTTTAGCTTGGACACTCGTCAGGGCGATGGTGAAAACAATATCTTCTACCAGTGCGCCTCGTGACAAGTCGTTGACTGGCTTCCGTAGGCCCTGCAGCATTGGGCCAACACTGACCACATTGGCGCTGCGCTGCACTGCTTTATAGGTTGTGTTGCCAGTGTTGAGGTCAGGGAATACGAAGACCGTTGCCTTGCCCGCCACCTTGCTGTCAGGGGCCTTCGATTTGCCCACGCTCTCGATAACCGCCGCGTCGTACTGCAACGGTCCGTCGATCAGCAGGTCTGGCCGGCGTTCACGGGCTATTCGCGTTGCCTCTCGCACTTTTTCTACATCTTGTCCGGTTCCGGATTCTCCAGTGCTGTAGCTGATCATGGCGACGACTGGCTCAATACCGAAAGCTTCTGCAGATTCGGCACTTTGTATCGCGATGTCTGCCAGTTCCTCAGCGTTTGGATCAGGGTTAATTGCGCAGTCACCGTATACCAGCACTTGTTGCGGCAGCAACATGAAAAAGACAGATGAAACCACTTTGGCGTTGTCGTGGGTCTTGATCAATTGCAGGGCAGGGCGGACGGTGTTCGCAGTGGTGTGAATTGCACCGGAAACAAGGCCATCCGCTTCGTCCATGGCAACCATCATTGTTCCCAGCACAACGTTGTCTTCCAACAGTGCTTCCGCTTGGTCAGCCGTGAGTCCTTTGTGTTTGCGCAGTTCAACCATTGGCGCGATATAGTGCTCACGAACGGACTGTGGATCGATGATCTCCATGTCGCCCGGAATTTGAATGCCGAGTGAATCGGCAACGGACTGAACTTCCTGAGGCTCGGCGATTAATGCGCAACGGGCAAGTCGGCGCTCGTGACAGATAATGGCCGCTTGGACAGTTCTTGGCTCGCTGCCTTCGGGAAGAACAATCCGTTTGTCGGCTGCGCGGGAGCGTTCAGACAATTGGTAGCGAAAGGCCGGCGGCGAGAGGCGACGTTGCCTTGTTACTTTCAGGTGCTCCTCAAGCCAGGCGGTGTCGATACTTTTAGCGACCGCCTCCATTGTTTGCTCAACACGCTCGGTATCATCAATTGGAACTGACGGAGAAAGGCTTGCGAGTCTGTTGGCTGAGTCGTAGGTGTTGTTCTTCGAGCCCAGAATAGGGAGCCCGGTGTCAAGTGCGCGCCGGCAAAGCTCGATGATGTTTTCATCAGGCATCAAGCCACCGGTCAGAACCAAACCCGCAAGAGGCACGCCGTTCAGGGCTGCAACGGCGGTAGTCACAATTATGTCATCGCGGTCGCCGGGCGTGACCAAAAGGGTGCCGGGTTTCAGGATGTCTGTCATGTTACGGATAGTGCGAGCGCAAACGGACACCTTTTGAACCCGGCGCTGGTGCATTTGGCCTTCGTACAGCACCTTTATGCCCAACTCTCGTGCCACGTCTGAAACGCGCGGCGCAAGGAGCTGTGGATCCCAGGGGATCTGCCCCAGTAAATGGAAACGCCCGGTTGAGAACACCTTGCAGGAGTCTTGGAAATTGATCTGGGGTGTTTGGTCTTTTGATTGTAGCGATAGATCCGGGCGGGATTGCCGTGGCTCACCCACTTTATTGAGTATAACAGCAATCACTTCCGGGTCAGATGGGGCAGCGAACAGCCGTGCCGAGAAATCAAGTTCCTCATCCAGCTCTTTCGCTGAGCAGTCTTTGGGGGCACTGACCAAAATAACTTCGGAACCCAGATTTCGCGCCACTTCAACATTCAACCGCGCGATGTAGGTTTCGCCACTGTCCGGCACTAGGCCTTCGATGATAACCACATCGACCTCGTTGGCGACTTTCTGGTATTCGCCGACGACGTTCTCGAGCAGTAGGTCAGCTTTCCCACGATTAATTAGCTGTTGCGCTTCTTTGAGTGGAATCGGGTCTGGTACTTGCTGATCTCCGTGCGCACGTACAAACGCGACAGAGGAGTCCTTGCCACCATTATGTATAGCCTCTCCCTCGTGAACAGACTGAGTGAAGGGTTTGTAGAAACCAACGCTGACGCCTTCTTGTTCTAATGCTCTCAGCAGCCCAAGGCATACCGAGGTTAAACCTGAATTCATCGAGGTTGGCGCTATAAAAAGACTTTTTGCCATAACGTATCCAAATTAAAGTCGTGAGTTGTCAAAGACTGGCCAGTCGGCTCGCTCCCTGGGCGATCACCAATTCCTCATTGGTAGGAATTGTGAGAACCGGGAAGCGGGAATCGGCATGGCTCACGCGGTTTCCGCTTTGCTTTCCGTGCTGCTGGTTAAGTTCGGGATCAATCGTCAAACCAAGCAAGCCCAGATGTTTAATCGTTTCGCGCCTTACCTCGGCACTGTTCTCGCCGATCCCACCCGTAAAGACCACGGCATCCAAATGCGTAAGTGAGGCGGTCATGGCACCGATATAGCGCGCTAATCTGAAACAGAATACATCGATCGCTAAACGCGAGGGTTTATCGCCTTGTTCGGCAAGCTCACACAAGGTGCGCATGTCGTTAGTGTGGCCAGACAGTCCCAATAGCCCGCTTTCATTGTTTAGCATCGCGTGGACGTCGCTGGCACATACACCTTGGCCAGACAGATAGTCGAATAATCCGGGGTCAACGTCGCCACTGCGAGTGCCCATTACAAGCCCTTCCAGCGGAGTAAGCCCCATGCTGGTGTCTACACTTTTGCCGTCTTGTATGGCTGTGATGCTGCAACCATTACCCAGGTGGGCTGAAATAATGGATGTTTTCTCTACGGCTTTGCCAAACAGCCGGGCTGCTTCTTGGACCATAAAGTAGTGGCTGGTACCGTGGAATCCATAGCGCCTTACGCCCCAATTTTCGTAGCAGCGTTTGGGTAAGGCGTATCGGTATGCCTTTTCAGGCAATGTTTGGTGAAACGCAGTGTCAAATACGGCTACCTGCGGCACCGACGGGAACAGAGCCTGCATGGCGGCAATGCCAACAAGATTCACCGGGTTGTGGAGAGGGGCAAGGTCCGAAACCTTTTCGATGGCTGCGATGGTATCCGTGTCAATCAGCGCTGCTTCGCGAAAGGTTTCACCTCCATGAACCACTCGATGGCCGATAGCAAGCGGCGGGCCTTGGAGGCGCTTTTGTTGGGTAAAGGTTTCAATGAGAACCTGCAGTGCCTGTTGGTGATTGGCACCCTCGGGAAGCTCTATCGGCTCAGAGTTGCCATCTATGTGGGCAATGGCATCTTTTCTGTTTAGTTTTTCGGCCAGCGCCGATGCTTTCTTTCGATGATGTTTGTCGAAAAGTGCCAGCTTTACAGAGGAGCTGCCGCTGTTTACAACCAGTATGGTTTCTTCCATGGGTAATGCCGTTTTAGTACTTGGGTATGGCTCGGTGATTGCTTTCGAGCCAATGGATAAATTCCTGCTCTGGCAGGGGGCGGCTATAAAAGTAGCCTTGGGAATAATCACAGTGCTCCGACTTCAGGAAATGCGTTTGCGATTCCTCTTCGACGCCTTCAGCGATGACGGTTAAGCCTAAGCTGTGAGCCATGTTAATGATGGCCCGGACCAGTGCTGAGTCATCCGTATCCGTAAGAACGTCTTGAATAAAAGATTTGTCAATTTTAAGCGTATCAAAGGGATACGACTTGAGATAGCTCAAGGCCGAGTAACCCGTACCGAAATCGTCAACTGAAAGACGAATGCCGGCCGTATCCAATTGCCTGAGAATGTCGGCGGTTTCGATGGTGTTGTCCAAAATCAGTCGTTCGGTAATTTCCAGTTCGAGTAACTTTGGTTTGAGGCCGCTGTCAGCCAGTGCCTGAAGCACAACGTCGGTGAATCCCGGGTCTCTGAACTGCCTTGGTGAAACGTTAACAGCAATCCCTAAATCGTAACCGGTTAGGGCGTGCCAGCACTGGGCAACTTTACAGGCCTCTCGGATGACCCATTCACCGATAGGGATGATTAGGCCAGTCTCTTCGGCGAGGGGAATAAAGCGGTCTGGCATGACGGTGCCAAGCGAAGGATTGTTCCATCGCAGCAGCGCTTCGGCAGCCACTAACTTGCCAGACGAGGTTTCAACGATTGGTTGAAACACCAGTTGGAACTCATTGAGTTCCAAGGCCTTTCGCATGTGAGACTCCATGTGAAGGCGTTCGTGGGAAACCTCGGTCATTTCAGGCGTAAACAGAGCATAGGAGCTTTTGCCCTGATGTTTGGCTTCATACATGGCGGCATCGGCGTGTTGGAGTAGCGACCCGCTGGTGTCGGCGTCGTTCGGGAAAACCGCTATACCAATACTGGTTGTCACAAAGACTTCCTGTCCATGTAGAAGGAAGGGGGATGAAAATGTGAGCAAAATACGCTGAGCAACCTGGCAAGCATCGTTCACATCCGTCAGGCCCGGAAGAATGACCAGAAACTCATCGCCCCCAAGCCTTGCCACCGTGCTTGTGCCGCGAAGGCAACTGGAAACCCTGCGGGCAGCTTCCACCAGCAAAGTATCACCCGCGTCATGGCCGAGTGTGTCATTGATGTGTTTGAAGTTGTCGAGGTCAAGAAACATAACGCCGACTTGTGTCGTGTCCCTGCGAGCTTGCGCTATGGCGAGCTTCAAGCGGTCGAGGGCGAGCATTCTGTTCGGCAGGCCGGTGAGGATGTCGTAGTTGGCTTGCCTGAGCAGTTGTTGCTCATAGCGTTTTCGAATGCTGATGTCTTCCCCGAGTATCAGGTAGCCGGTGGTTGCATCATTCGCGCCTTTGATCGGTGTGATCACCAGTTGTTCCCAGTAGCGTTCGCCGTTCGATCGTGAACTATTTACCTCCCCTTGCCATACGCCAACACGCTGAACCTGAAGGCGCACTGATTGCCAAAGCTGCTCGGCTTCACGCTCCCCCATGCTGTGGCTGATCAGGCTGGAGGGGTGTTGGTTTTTGATCTGCTCGGGTCGGTGCCCGGTAAGTTGAAGGAACTTCTTGTTGGCGTACTCAATGTGCCACTGCTTATCGCAAATCAAAACAGACGAAGGGCTTTGGTCGATGGCTTCGGAGAATTTGAGAATCTCGGCTGCGTCGTGTTCGCGACGTGCTATATCTTCATTAAGCCGTTCGCGCATCTGATTGATCGCATCCGTTACCATGCCAAGCTCATCCTTGAAATGATTTTTGGGCTCAGGGCGTTCCAGTCGCAAGGGGCGGCTGAGGTCGTCGAGTGACAGATCCCGGGTGTACTCGGCCATGGCCGTCAAATGCCGGGTAACCAAATGTCGGAAGATTGAAAGAATCACGATAGAAACGACAAAGATGGTCAGGAACTGGGTAATCAGGGTAACGCCAATCTTTGTCCTAAGATCTGTATACACACGGTCAAGACTCGCTGTGACGGTCAGATTCCCGAGCTTGATCAGCTCTCCTTCTTGGTGGTTGAGGGCGAAACTATGGTTAAGAGTATTGGGGCCGTTAGGAAGTGTGCCCATAACCAATTCTGAATCGGGTTCGATGCGAAGACGCAGGTGAGAGATATCAGGTAGGCTTAAAATGCCTTCCATCTGTGTTTGCAACAGCTTTTGATCCAGCGCCCACAAGCTTCGCGTGAGGCTTGATGCATAACTAGATTCAATGACTTCCATTCTGTCTTCGATATTCGCCAGATCGTTCCGGTAGTCCGAATATATCTGAATGCCTGACGCCAGAAGTGTTAAAGCCGAGCTAAAGATGAGTATCCAGCTTAGAAGCCGGAATGAAAGGGGAGAAGTGCGTCGGAATCGTCTTAAACGACTGGAGATGTCGGGCATGTTGTTAGTTTGGTCACCGCATGGGGTTCCGAGCTGAGTCGCCATATCCTTGGCAATTCCTAAATTGAATGTGTAAACGAATCGTTAAAAACTGACTATAGCAGCAGTTTTTTTCAAATGCTTAGGATTTGCGTTTGGGCAACAGCAAAAAGGAGGCGTGCTTCTCAGCTTTGGTTGGTGCGTCTGACAACGATGTGTACTTGATGCAGGTCAATACTAAAATTTCGGGACCGCGTAACCTGAGCTTAGTCAATTTATAGAAGCTAGATAAGTAGAGCTGGGGTGTTTATGTTTATGGACGTGGTGGTGTTCGCGGGAATTGCAACTGTGCTTTTGATGATCAGTTTTTTCGTTGGTATCGGGATCTTTGTGAAAAAAGATCAAGAACGACATGAAAAGAAAGTGAAAGGAAAGAGTGGCCGAAGCCAAGTAGGCGTATCGTAGAGAAAAATTGGCGTCCCCTAGGGGGTTCGAACCCCTGTTGCCGCCGTGAAAGGGCGGAGTCCTAGGCCACTAGACGAAGGGGACGCAACGTTTCTTGACTTGCCTCGTCGAGATGGCGCGTATATTAAGTATCGACCGATGAGCTGTCAACGATTATTTCTAAAAAAATTCAGTTTTTTATGCTGTCGTTCAATGCCTCCTCTAAAACGGGATAGTTGAACGTGAATCCTTCTGATTGTAATCGAGCTGGTATCGCGTTCTGACCTGTTAGCAGCAGCCCTGACATTTCGCCCAACATTAGTCTGAGTATAGGTGCGGGTGCAGGGAATAGAGCAGGACGCTTCAAAACTTTTGCCAGTGTGCGTGTAAACTCGGCGTTCGTAACGGGGTTCGGGCTCACCATATTATAAGGGCCTTGGGCGAATTGGTTCTCCAGCATCCAGATTAGACCCGCAACCACATCGTTTCGGTGCACCCACGGCATGTATTGCTCACCGCTACCTAGTTTACCGCCGAGCCCTAGCTTGAACGGAAGTGTCATTCGGTCAAGAAATCCGCCGCCTCTGCCCACAACGAGCCCGGTGCGTGATAGGCAAATCCTAACGGCATCCGCTTGCAGAGCCTGTGCCGCGCTTTCCCACTCCGAGCAGAGCTGGTGGGTAAATTCGGGGTTCGGCTTAGAGTCTTCGGTAACAAGGTGAGCGCCTTGGTCACCATAGAAACCAACTGCCGAACCTGAAATCAATACCTGCGGTAGTTTGTCCCAAGACCTGATCACATCAACCAGGTTAAGCGTGAGCAAGATTCGACTGTCTAATAGTGCGGCTTTTCGTTCAGCGGACCAGCGTTTGTCTGCGATGCCTTCCCCTGCAAGATTGAAAACAGCATCGAACCCAGGATGAGACCGCAAACGGTTGAGATCAGATACCGGTTCAACCCTGCCGCAGATGGCTTTAACTGTTGCGGGTTTTTGTCGGCTCAAAACGGTGAGGGTGTGGCCGGCATTTAATAGTTGTTTACACAGTTCCCGGCCGATGAAGCCAGTACCTCCGGTGATAAGGATTTTCTTGGCCATGCCGATCTCCCGATTTCATTGTTAATGATCATGGTGGTTAATGGATCGGTTTCGCTAGCTCTTCCTGCACAACATCTCTTATGGCCAAGCCAAGTTGGGGGTTGTAGCCGATTGGGTCCGCTAGGCGCATGGATACGTTGTGCTCCTTCTCGATCTCAGCGATCATCGCCGGTACGTCTTTGCGCAAATGGCGGCCGGCAGCAAGAAATAGAGGAACTACAGTGAATTGATGGGCTCCTTGCGTTTTCGCTTGGGCGACAATTGTTTCCATAGACGGCTCAGCAAGCTCCATATAGCCAATAGTGGCGTTCTCGATGGAGTTAAGTGTCGGTTCTGCAAGCTTCTCGAAGGTTTCGCACCAGCGTTTGTCGCTGCTGCCGTGGGCAAGCAAAATGATACGGTGCGTATTGGTCATGATATCTCCGATTTGATCTGCGGGTATTCGTTTAATGTATCAGGGAGTTGGGTAATGTTCGATTGGAAAGAACTTTTGGATTTCTGGTTTGGTGAATTAGATGACCAAGGGCTTCCGGATAAATTTCATCGAAATCGCTGGTTTCGGTCTGATCGTCCGTTTGATCGGGAAATAAGGCGGCGTTTTATGTCGCTGGTTGTCTTTGCGTCAGAGCAGGGGTTGGAAAACTGGCGTACTGAAGCTGGCGGCGCTTTGGCTGAGATTCTTTTGTTAGATCAGTTTACCCGAAACATCTACCGCGGCACATCGCTAGCCTTCGAGCATGATCGGCTCGCGCGTGAACGGTGTAGGTCAGCCATGAACAAGGGGTTTGATGTGGCTTTACCTTCGGTCATGCGCGCGTTTGTGTATATGCCTCTGCAGCACTCGGAGCTGCGAGATGACCAGGAATTGTCGGTGCAGTGTTATCGTCAACTCGCTGCGACGGAGCGTGGTTTGCTGGGAGATTTCCTGGAGAATTTCGTGCAGTCTGCGGAAGATCACCGGGAGGTCGTCGAGAAGTTTGGGCGGTTTCCGCATCGCAATAAGGTGCTAGGGCGGGTATCTACCGAAGAAGAGGGAATATACTTAAAAAGTGGTTCTCGTTATGGCCAGTAGGCTGTTATATGCATAATCTGATGAAATTGAAAAAAAGTTATAAAAAACGGTTGACGGTCCAGCCGGGATCAGTAGAATACGCAGCCGTTGAGAGGCAATGCCTCACAGCCGAAAAGCGGGAATAGCTCAGTTGGTAGAGCACAACCTTGCCAAGGTTGGGGTCGCGAGTTCGAATCTCGTTTCCCGCTCCAGAATTTAGAAAAACCCGACCTTTGTGTCGGGTTTTTTGCTATTTGTTCTTGGTCTTTCGTTCCCTTTCTGCGTGAGCTACCTACCTCGGTTATACTCTGTTGCTTCATTGATGTAATCGCGAGCTCGAAGAGTTCTTTATGAACGTACAGTCTCTCTTTATATACCCGGTAAAATCGCTTGCCGGTATTCCGATGTTGTACCTGGAGCTGGATGACTTTGGTCCTTCCGGGGATCGCCGTTGGATGATCGTTGATGCCCAAGGGAAATTTGTCACCCAACGGCGATTGCCACAGCTGGCATTGATTGCGGTCGTTCTGGATGATGGAGTGGTAACGATCCACGTGCCAGGTCAAGGCGAATTCGTGTTGACTCCCGCCTTAGAACAGCAGCAAGTAACGGTTTGGCGAGACCAAGTGTTCGCCAGCTCCGCGCAGCATGTTGCAAATGAGGCGTTGAGCCGTTTCTGTGGTGAACCGTTGCGCCTGGTGTATATGCCAGACTCAAGCTTTCGTAGAGTGGATCCGGGTCGGGTAGCCGATGTACGCCGAGTCGGTTTTGCCGATGGCTTTCCTTTCCTTGTTGCTAATACCGCATCACTGGAAGAGCTCAATGGCCGGCTTGCGCAAAGGGTCGATATGCGGCGTTTTCGTCCTAATATTGTGATCTCCGGTGTGGAGCCTTGGGCTGAAGATGAGTGGCGTGAACTCAACATCGGTGGCGTGAGTTTCCGAGTGGTTAAGCCGTGTTCCCGGTGTGTCCTGACAACGGTTGATCCGGATACCGGTGAAAAAAACCCGAATACCGAGCCGCTTAAGACTCTCTCTGGTTATCGCAAAACCCCGGATGGCGTGATTTTTGGTCAAAACGCAGTGCACGAGGGGTGTGGAAGAATTGTAGTAGGGGATTCCGTTTCTATTATCGAGCAGGAGTGTTGAATACAGTGCCTTTGTTAACCCTGGATAAAATATCCCTGTCGTTTGGTATGCACCCGCTATTAGATGGTGCATCTTTGATTATCGAACCGGGTGAGCGAGTGTGTTTGCTTGGCCGCAACGGTGAGGGAAAATCGACGCTGCTCAAAATCGTCAAGGGTGATGTTACGCCTGAGAACGGGAGCGTGCGATTGGAAGAGGGCGCTGTGTTGTCGGTGTTGCCTCAAAACCTGCCGTCAGAAGAATCGCGCACGGCTTATGAGGTGGTTGCGTCAGCGTTCCCCGAAACCGGCGAATTGCTTGCCCAGTTTCACCATTTATCTCAGCAAGCTGATGAAGCCAGCCTGAATAAAATGATGGCGGTTCAGGAGCGGTTGGAGGCTCTTGATGGTTGGCGGCTCGACCAGAAAGTGACCACCATTCTAGCTCAGTATGGTGTAGAGCCAGACCGGACTCTGGACACTTTGTCTGGTGGCTGGCAACGGCGTGTATTGCTGGCAAAAGCTCTGGTGGCGGAGCCGGATGTTTTGTTGTTAGATGAGCCGACGAACCATTTGGATGTTCCGGCCATCGCTTGGCTCGAAGAGGCGTTGGGCCAGTTCCGTGGCGCAATGTTGTTTGTGAGCCACGACCGAGCGTTCATTCGCCGCATGGCGACGCGAGTCGTTGAGCTGGACCGTGGGCAGCTCGTTAGCTTTTCTGCGACTTACGACAAATACCTTGAGCTCAAGGAAAAAGCGCTGGAAGAAGAGGAGCGGCAGAACGCATTGTTCGATAAGCGACTCAAGCAGGAAGAAGCCTGGATTCGCCAGGGTATCAAAGCGCGTAGAACCCGGAATATGGGGCGTGTGCGTCATTTGAAAGCAATGCGGGATGAGCACCGTCAGAGGCGCGTTCGCGGAGGAACCGCCAGTTTCGCAGTAGAAGAAGCTGCGCGCTCCGGAAAGTTGGTCGCCGAAGCCAGTCATGCTGATTTCGCTTACCCTGGGCAATCTCCAGTTATTCGTGATTTGGATCTAACCGTTCTGCGCGGCGACAAAATTGGTTTGGTGGGTGAAAACGGAACAGGGAAGACGACACTGGTTCGCCTGCTGCTAGGTGAATTGGCACCGAGTGCCGGGAGCATAAGGCTGGGCACTAACTTGAAAGTTGCTTATTTTGACCAGCTTCGTGGTGAGCTCGATCTTGAGAAAAACGCGCTTGATAATCTTTCTGAGGGGCGTGAATTTATCGAGATTAATGGCCAGAGCAAACATGTGCTCGGTTACTTGCAGGAGTTTCTGTTTACTCCGGAGCGCGCACGCTCCCCGGTGAGCGTGTTTTCAGGAGGGGAAAGAGCGAGATTGTTGCTGGCGAAGTTATTCAGCAAGCCTGCGAATATCCTGGTGTTGGATGAGCCGACTAACGATCTCGACGTAGAAACGCTGGAGTTGCTTGAAGAGCAGGTATCGGAGTTCAAAGGCACGGTGCTTGTTATAAGTCACGATCGTGAATTTCTTGATAACGTCGTGACCGACGTTATTTTCCTGGATGGCACCGGTTCGGCAAGGGAGTACGTTGGCGGTTACAGTGATTGGCGCCGTCAGGGCGGCGCTTTCCCCTCGGAGGCATCCGGTAATCGCCCGGATAAACAAGATAAGCGCGGTAAGGGTGTTGGTGAAGGTGCGAGCATCAAACCCGAGGAAGCCCCTGTGAAGCAGTCGTCAAAGGCGAAACCGGTCAAGCTTAGCTACAAGCTCAAGCTTGAGCTCGAACAGTTGCCGGGCAAAATCGAGCAGCTTGAAACTCGCGTAGCGACATTACAGGAAGAGATTTCTGCTTCAAACTTCTATTCGAAAACGTCCGACGAAGTGGAGGCTACTTTGGATGCACTAAGTGAGGCTGAAGGGCAGCTCGAGACTGTGATTGAGCGCTGGATGGTCTTAGAAGAACAAGCCGGCCAATGAAGTCGGGGGCGTAGGTTTGCCCCCGTTTTTATTCGGACTCAGTGGATTCTGATGGCCATGACATCGCACTCTGTTCCGTGTAAAACACCGTTGGCTGTGGAGCCTAAAAGCAGCTGAATGCCTTTGCGGCCATGACTGCCCACAATGGTAAGGTCAATATCGTGTTCGGCTACCAAGCGATGAATTTCAGATTCTGGCCGGCCCACTGTCACAATTTGATCTTCGTTGCTTATACCGTACTGCTCGCCGTATTTCCCAAGCTGTTCTCGCGCAGCCTTATCCAGCTGGTCCTGCAATTCCGACAGGTCCATGGGTATATCTCCACCATAGGCATAACCAACTGGCTCGACTACGTGTGCAAGGATCAGCGTTGCGCCGTGGGCTTCGCAGATAGCTTTCGCTTTGTCCAACACTTGCGGGGCTTCTTCCGTTAAATCGATCGCCACCAGCATTTTTTTGTACGTCGGCATGCGTTCACTCCTTTGTGATTGATAAGGCATGAATCAAGCATAGTACCGTTAACCAGTGGATGGAAGAGGAAAGTAGGTGGCGTTGGGGCAGCTGGAAGGGGCTGCCCTAATGATTGCGGGGTTAGCTATTATTGCTCATTAATTCAATGGCAGATGCTAATCCGTTAATGATGCCTTTCGAGTATCGGTCGATAATAAAGGAAACGTTATTGTCGTTGAAATTGACGTAGGAGCTCCGAATAAATTGCCACTTTGAAGAAACGTCGCTTAGAGTTTCCTTTAGCATGCCCGTGGGTGAGCCGGAGCTGACGTTTTTCAGGTAGTTGTCAAAGGTTTTGGCCTGTTCGTCCAGCGGGGTTTCGGTTGTAGCGCCTTGGAATGTTTGCGATACGGACGAGTGAGTGCGAGCGGCGTAACGTGCCATCATCTGGGCCATAAGAACGGCCGCAGATCTGGCGGATTCAACGCGATCGTCGGCTTTAGCGCCGCTGTTTTGTTGGGCAACGCTGTACAGCTCGGTTGCTGTGGTGTTCATGGTTGAGGCTTGATCGGCCATATCTGCCATTAAGCGGAGGTCTGGGTAGCCTCGATCTCGAACTTCGTTGATATTGCTACGCATGAGATCTTTAAACTTATCAAAAGACTCGTTGAGTGTTTCGATCTGATCGCTGGAGAGCACGCCGCTCGTACTGGCAATCACTGAGTTCATGGCGTCATTTGCGTTGTTAATCGCCACTACAATCCGATTCAGAGTTTCGGTGTCGCCTGTTGCGCTGAAGCTGTAGAAGGCGTCTACGGCGAGGTAATTATTGATGCGAAAACCGTGAAGGTCAGCCAGAAATTCGCTGCCGGCTTCTTGGGCGCGAGCGCCAAAGGCTGCTAGTGATAGAAATAGAATTGCCGAGATTATCGAGGTGAAGCGCGTGCGACTGCCTGTCATCGGAAGAGTCTCCGTAATGCGGTTTTATTATTGTGGACTATTGTCTTTCAGCGAAGTTAAAGTAACTTCATCGCCTTATCAAGTAGTTTCCGCCAGTTACAGAGGGTTCCGTGAGCTAGTTCCGCTCGAGCCACCGCGGGTTTTATGTTGGCTTCCGAAAGAAACAAATTGACAAACGCTCCGTTTTTTTTCATCGTGTCCCCTCACGATTCAAACAAGTGTATGAATCTTTGGATCGGAAAGATCGGGCAGTGACCGAAATCTCGCTGCACAAACAGCCGGTAAGGCGCATTAGCGTCCGCTGGTTGTCAGCAGTTCCAAACACAGACTGGAGATCAGTTGATGATTTACGAAGGTAAAGCCATCACGGTTAAAGAGATCGACGGTGGGATCGCTCAGTTGGACTTTGACTTGCAAGGCGAGTCAGTCAATAAGTTCAACCGTCTCACTATCGAAGAGCTAGGCGCCGCAGCTGAAGCACTCAAATCCCAGAAGAACCTGAAGGGTCTGGTTGTAACCAGCTCTAAAGACAGCTTCATCGTTGGTGCAGACATCACCGAGTTTACTGAGCTGTTTGCGGGTTCTGAGGAAGAGCTTGTCGCTAACAACTTGAAGGCGAACGAAGTATTTAACGCCATTGAAGATCTGCCGTTCCCGACGGTTACCGCTATCAACGGTATTGCACTGGGTGGTGGTTTCGAAATGTGTCTGGCCACGGACTACCGTGTAATGGCGCCCAAAGCCAAGGTAGGGCTGCCAGAAACCAAACTAGGCATCTTCCCTGGTTTTGGCGGCACAGTGCGTTTGTCTCGTCTTGTTGGTGTGGACAACGCAGTTGAGTGGATCGCTGGTGGTACTGAGAACCGTGCTGATGCCGCTCTGAAAGTTGGCGCTGTTGATGCCGTTGTTGCTCCTGACCAGTTGGTTGCCGCTGCAGTTGCCATTATTGAGCAGTGCAATGAAGGCAAACTGGACAACCAGGCACGTCGCGAAGAGAAGAAAGGCAAGATCAAGCTGAACGCCATGGAAAGTATGATGGCGTTCGAGATCTCCAAAGCGTTCGTAGCGGGTAAAGCGGGTAAGAATTATCCGGCACCGGTTGAAGCGATCAAGACCATGCAAAAGCATGCGGGTATGACTCGCGACAAGGCTCTTGAAGTCGAAGCCAAAGGCTTCGCCAAGATGGCCAAAACCAATGTTGCGGCTTGTTTGGTTGGTCTGTTCCTGAACGACCAGGCGCTAAAGAAGAAAGCCAGCGCTTGGGAAAAAGAAGCTTCTGATGTAAATCTGGCGGCTGTATTGGGTGCCGGCATCATGGGTGGTGGTGTTGCTTACCAGTCTGCACTGAAAGGCACGCCGATCATCATGAAGGACATTAACCAGGACGGCATCGCGCTGGGCCTGAAAGAAGCCAAGAAGCTTCTGTCCAAGCGTGTTGACAAAGGCCGTATGGACGCTGGCAAGATGGCCGACGTTCTGAATAGCATCACTCCATCCCTGAACTACGGTGATTTCAAGAACGTAGACTTGGTTGTTGAAGCAGTTGTTGAGAACCCGAAGGTTAAAGATGCTGTTCTGCGTGAAACCGAAGATGCGGTTCGCGAAGACGCCATCCTGACATCCAATACCTCCACAATTTCCATCAACCTTCTGGCTAAAAACCTTAAGCGTCCGGAAAACTTCTGTGGCATGCACTTCTTCAACCCGGTGCACATGATGCCGCTGGTTGAGGTTATCCGTGGCGAGAAGACCAGTGATCGCGCTATCGCGACCACGGTTGCTTACGCCAAAGCCATGGGCAAGACTCCCATCGTTGTTAACGACTGCCCGGGCTTCCTGGTTAACCGTGTACTGTTCCCGTACTTCGGTGGCTTTGTAGGTCTGGTCCGTGACGGTGCCGACTTCCAGAAAGTCGACAAGGTTATGGAGAAGTTTGGTTGGCCGATGGGTCCTGCGTACCTGCTAGATGTTGTTGGCATGGATACCGGCAAGCACGCTGGTGAAGTCATGGCCGACGGCTTCCCGGATCGCATGAAGCACGCCGAAACCACCGCTATCGACGTAATGTTTGAAAACAACCGTTACGGTCAGAAGAATGACGTTGGTTTCTACAAGTACGAGTTGGACCGCAAGGGCAAGCAAAAGAAGGTTGTAGACGAAGAAACCTACAAGCTGCTTGAGCCAGTCGTACAAGCCAAGAATGAATTCAGCGACGAAGACATCATCGCCCGTATGATGATCCCTCTGTGTCTGGAAACTGTACGCTGCCTGGAAGACGGTATCGTAGAAGATCCGGCTGACGCGGATATGGGCCTCATCTTCGGTATCGGCTTCCCGCCGTTCCGTGGCGGTGCGCTGCGCTACATCGACGATATGGGTGTAGACAAGTTCGTTGAACTGGCAGACAAGTTTGCAGATCTGGGTCCTTTGTATCACCCGACCGAGAAGCTGCGTGAAATGGCCAAGACTGGCGAAAAATTCTTTGGCTAACCCTGAAAGAGATTTCCGAACGGAGAAAGATCAATGAGCCTTAATCCGAGAGACGTTGTCGTCGTCGATTGCGTACGGACTCCGATGGGTCGTGCCAAAAACGGTTGCTTCCGTAACGTACGTGCGGAAACCCTGTCGGCTACGCTGATCGACGCACTGTTCGAGCGCAACCCGAAGCTCGACCCAAAAGAAGTTGAAGATGTGATCTGGGGTTGTGTGAACCAGACTAAAGAGCAGGGCTTTAACGTGGCACGGCAGATTTCTCTGCTGACCCGTATCCCGCACGAGTCTGCAGCACAAACTGTTAACCGCCTGTGTGGCTCCGCGATGAGCGCCATTCACACTGCGGCCCAGGCCATCATGACCGGTAACGGTGATGTATTCATGGTTGGTGGTGTTGAGCACATGGGTCACGTACCTATGACTGCTGGCTTCGACCACAACCCGGCTGCATCCAAATATTCTGCTAAAGCGTCCAATATGATGGGCCTGACCGCAGAAATGCTGGCTAAAATGCACGGTATCACCCGTGAACAGCAGGACGAATTTGGTGCGCGTTCTCACCGCTTGGCTCACGAAGCCACGCTAGAGGGTCGCTTCAAGAATGAAATCGTTCCTGTGCAAGGTCACGATGAAAACGGGTTTGTTAAGCTGATCGAAGAAGACGAAACCATTCGTCCGGAAACCACTGCGGAATCTTTGGGCCAGCTGAAGCCGGCTTTTGATCCGAAGAGCGGTACCGTGACTGCGGGCACTTCTTCTCAGTTGACTGATGGTGCCGCTGCCATGGTGCTGATGTCTGCAGAGCGTGCTGAAGCACTTGGTCTGAAGCCAATCGCGAAGATCCGCAGCATGGCAGTAGCCGGTTGTGATCCCGCGATCATGGGTTACGGCCCGGTTCCGGCGACCAAAAAAGCGCTGAAGCGTGCAGGTCTGAAAGTCGAAGATATCGACTTCTGGGAGCTGAACGAAGCGTTTGCTGGTCAGTCTCTGCCAGTGCTGAAAGACCTGAAGCTTCTGGGTGTAATGGAAGAGAAGGTTAACCTGAACGGTGGCGCGATTGCTCTTGGGCATCCGCTGGGCTGCTCTGGTGCCCGTATCTCTACCACCCTGCTGAACGTTATGCAGGCCAAAGGCGGTAAACTTGGTGTATCCACCATGTGTATCGGTTTGGGTCAGGGCATCGCGACGGTCTGGGAGCGTCTCTGATCGATTAATTTAGATCAGTAATGCTTTCTCAGGAGGCCCGGCTTATGCCGGGCCTTTCTGTTTCTGGTGCTCTTTTTTGGTGCCAAAAAATCAGAAAAACACTGTTTCAAGTTAAAGAATGGGTTGTCTTGCCATTCTTGACCCTGTAAAACAGTGAGCCTATACATAATGGCAGCCCTTACGTTTCCAGTTGCCTGATTTTTATGCGAGTTTGCGGTTTGTTTAGTTAATAACCGATTCGCCGCCAAGGATATAGATCTCCGATATGGGTAAAAGTCTCGTTATTGTCGAGTCTCCAGCGAAAGCGAAGACCATCAACAAGTATCTGGGCTCTGACTTCATTGTTAAGTCGAGCGTTGGCCACATTCGTGACCTGCCAGTCAGTGGCAGTGGCAGTCAGTCTGACCCGAAAGAACGGGCTAAGCAGGCGGCTGCAACACGCAAGTTGAGTCCTGAGGAAAAGGTCGAACACAAAAAGCGCAAGGCCAAGGAGCAACTGGTCGCGCGCATGGGTGTCGATCCGGATCGCGACTGGAGTGCGCGATACGAAGTCTTGCCGGGCAAAGAAAAGGTGGTCAGTGAGCTGAAGCGTTTGGCCAAAAGCGCAGACCATATTTACCTCGCAACGGATTTGGATAGAGAGGGGGAGGCCATCGCTTGGCATCTCCAAGAGACTATTGGTGGTGAAGCAGACAAATACCGCCGGGTTGTGTTCAACGAAATTACCAAGCGTGCCATTCAGGAGGCGTTTGAGGACCCGGGTAATCTCGATACCGATCGTGTAAACGCGCAACAAGCTCGCCGTTTTCTGGACCGGGTTGTGGGTTATATGGTTTCGCCACTGCTGTGGAGCAAGATTGCCCGGGGGTTGTCGGCGGGCCGTGTTCAGTCTGTTGCTGTCCGCCTGATTGTTGAGCGTGAACGTGAAATCCGTAAGTTTGTGCCGGAAGAGTTTTGGCAGTTGCATGCCGATCTGAATCCGAATAAAGCACAACAGCCGGTGCGCTTTGAGGTTACTCGGCACGCCGGTAAACCTTATCGCCCAGTCAATGAAGCTGAGAGTAACGAGCATGTGGCTCGCCTCAAAGAGGGTGGCTTCAAGGTTGCCAAGCGGGAAGATAAGCCGACCCGCTCAAAGCCGTCAGCGCCATTCATTACCTCGACTTTGCAACAGGCGGCCAGTAACCGGATGGGCTTCAGCGTAAAGAAGACCATGATGTTGGCGCAGCGTTTGTACGAGGCGGGTTACATCACCTACATGCGTACAGACTCCACCAATCTGAGTAAAGATGCAGTCGAGAGTTGCCGGGATTTTGTACAAAAGCAGTTTGGCGATCGTTATTTGCCGGACGCCCCACGCCTATACGGTAGCAAGGAAGGCGCTCAGGAAGCGCACGAGGCTATTCGTCCCTCTGAGGTGACTCGTAGGCCGTCTGATATTTCTGGTCTTGAGAAGGACGCTGAGAAGCTCTACGACTTGATCTGGCGACAGTTCATTGCATGTCAGATGGCCGATGCGGAATTCCTGAGTACTTCTATTGTGGTGGCTAATGGCGACTACGAGCTGCGTACCCGTGGTCGCATCGTTAAGTTTGAAGGTTTCTTGAAGGCGGCACCTCAATCCTCCAAGAAAGATGACGATGTAGCGTTGCCTGACATCAAAATTGATGAGGCGCTTGACCTGAATAAACTGGATCCCACTCAGCATTTCACCAAGCCATCGCCGCGCTATACGGAAGCGAGCTTGGTTAAAGAGTTGGAGAAGCAGGGTATTGGTAGGCCGTCCACCTACGCGTCGATCATTTCCACTATTCAAGACCGCGGTTATGTGCGTTTGCAGAATCGGCGATTCTATGCCGAAAAAATGGGCGAGATTGTTACCGAGCGTTTGGCCGAGTCGTTCCCGAATTTGATGGATTATGATTTCACGGCTCGCTTGGAAGACGAGTTGGATCATATAGCTGGCGGCGAAGTGAAGTGGAAAAAGGTGCTCAATGATTTCTACGCCAAGTTCCGCAAACAGCTCGACAGCGCCAGTCAGACGGAAGGCGGAATGCGTGCTAATACGCCGACTGAGACTGACATACCGTGCCCCAGTTGTGGACGGAATATGCAGATTCGTGTGGCGAGTACTGGTGTCTTCCTTGGTTGCTCAGGGTATGCGTTACCGCCTAAAGAACGTTGTAAGACTACAATCAACCTCGTATCTGGCGATGAGGTTGTGAGTGCGGACGAAGATGTAGAAGGCGAGGGCGAAACTCGTCTCCTGCGAATGAAGCGTCGGTGCGGCAAGTGCGGTACCGCCATGGACAGCTACCTGGTTGATGAAGCACGTAAGTTGCATGTATGCGGTAATAATCCCGATTGCTCTGGCTATGAAGTAGAGCAAGGCACATTCCGGATCAAGGGTTACGACGGCCCTACGCTGGAGTGTGATAAGTGCGGTTCGGAGATGCAGCTCAAGACTGGGCGCTTTGGTAAGTACTTTGGCTGCACGAGTGATGACTGTAAGAACACCCGTAAGTTATTGAAGAGTGGAGAGCCTGCTCCACCCAAGATGGATCCGGTGCCGATGCCTGAGCTGCAGTGTCAAAAGGTTGATGATACCTATGTTCTGCGTGATGGTGCCTCGGGATTGTTCCTGGCTGCGAGCAAATTCCCGAAAAACCGGGAAACTCGTCCGCCATTGGTCATGGAAATCAAACCGCACCGGAAGGAAATTGATCCGAAGCACGATTATTTGATGGATGCACCGGAGAAAGACCCTGAAGGCAATCCAACCGTTATTCGTTACAGTCGGAAAACCAAAGAGCAGTACGTTATGTCAGAAAACGACGGCAAAGCGACAGGTTGGTCTGCTTGGTACGAGGGCGGCCGCTGGGTGCCAAGGGATAAGAAGAAAAAGTAATTCGTTGTATCGAGCCCTAGGGGAGGCGCCGGAGAGAAAGGCGCTTCCCATAGGTGCTTTATGGTTATTTTCGGTCTAACGTGGTCCAATTCTGCTTACTTTTTACGTAAGCGTTGAATCAGCGACGACGTGTCCCAGCGATTTCCACCCATCTTTTGTACATCCCCGTAGAATTGATCCACTAGCGCGGTCACCGGCAAGGTTGCGCCGTTGCGGTTTGCTTCCTGTAAGCATATTCCTAAATCTTTACGCATCCAGTCCACGGCAAAGCCATAATCGAATTTCCCATCCGCCATCGTGGCGGACCGATTTTCCATTTGCCACGATTGGGCGGCTCCTTTGGATATCACATCCACTACTTTGTGAATGTCCAGGTCAGCTTGTTCGGCGAAGTGCAGCGCCTCTGAAAGCCCCTGAATCAATCCAGCAATGGCAATTTGATTTACCATTTTCGTTTTCTGACCACTGCCAGCAGGGCCCATTAGGTTGAGTGCCCGGGCGTAGTGATCCATGATTGGTGCCGCTCGGTCATAATCTGACTGGTTCGCGCCGCACATGATCGTTAGTTGCCCGTTTTCGGCACCTTGCTGGCCGCCGGAAACGGGGGCATCGATGAAGCCAAGGCCGGCTTTGGAGGCGCCCGCGAAAAGGTGTTCAGCGATACCGGCCGAGGCGGTTGTGTGGTCTATTAAAGTTGTGCCTTTGGGGGCGTTCTCAAGAATGCCGTCAGGGCCTTCGTACACGGCCAAAAGATCTTTGTCGGCGCCTACGCAGGTCATTATGAAGTCGGCATTCTGGACGGCTTCTGAGATAGTCTTGCAGGCGGTTCCGGAGTATTCGGCGGCCCATTTTTCAGCTTTTTCTTCTGAACGATTCCATACTTGCACCGAAATGCCTGCGTTGGCCAGATGGCCCGCCATGGGGTAGCCCATAACGCCCAAGCCAATAAATGCAGCTGTCGTTGTCATTATTGATCTCCTTTTCTGTTACAAACACAAAGGCCGCTGAAATCAGCGGCCTTTGTGTGTTCTTCGATGTTCCACAAGCAATTACTTGGTTGGGTAGTCGCGCTTCGGTGAGCCGGTGTACAGCTGGCGAGGGCGGCCGATGCGGTTGGCACCGCTGACCATCTCGTTCCAGTGTGAGAACCAGCCGATTGTCCGGGACATTGCGAAGATAACGGTAAACATGGAGGTTGGGATACCGATAGCTTTCAGAATGATGCCGGAGTAGAAATCGACGTTCGGGTAAAGCTGGCGCTTCACGAAGTATTCGTCTTCCAGAGCAATTTTTTCCAGGCGCTGGGCGATCTTAAGTAGTGGATCGTTCTCCAAGCCAAGTTCGCTCAATACTTCGTGCGCAGTCTCGGCCATAACTTTCGCACGCGGGTCGAAGTTCTTGTAAACCCGGTGACCAAAGCCCATCAGACGGAACGGGTCGTCTTTGTCCTTCGCTTTCGCGATGAACTTTTCAATGTTGGATTCGTCACCGATCTCAGCCAGCATATCCAGCACAGCTTCGTTCGCGCCGCCGTGTGCCGGTCCCCAAAGTGCTGCAATGCCGGAGGCGATACAGGCGTACGGGTTAGCGCCAGTGGAGCCTGCGAGACGAACGGTTGAGGTAGAGGCGTTCTGCTCGTGATCTGCGTGCAGAATGAAAATCTTGTCCATCGCGTTCGCGAGAACCGGGTTTGGTTTGTATTCTTCGCACGGGGTGCCGAACATCATCTGCAGGAAGTTTTCTGCGTATGACATGTCGTTGCGCGGGTACACGAACGGCTGACCTACGGAGTACTTATAGCACCAAGCTGCGATGGTTGGCATTTTTGCGATCAAGCGGTGACCGGTGATCTCGCGCTGTTTGGGATCGTCAACATCCATCTGATCGTGGTAGAACGCCGACAAGGCGCCCACAACACCACACATAATGGCCATCGGATGCGCGTCACGGCGGAAGCCGTTAAAGAAGTTGCGCATCTGATCGTGCAGCATGGTGTGGTTTTTAATGGTGGTATGAAAGCGCTTGTTCTCTTCTTCGCTCGGCAGTTCGCCGTTCAGGAGGAGGTAGCACACTTCAAGGAAGTCAGATTTTTCGGCAAGCTGGTCGATCGGGTAGCCGCGGTGAAGCAAAACACCGTTAGCGCCATCGATGTAAGTGATAGCAGATTCGCAGGCCGCGGTAGAAACAAAGCCTGGATCGTAGGTGAAAACGCCTTCCTGGACTAGCCCGCGTACGTCAATAACGTCAGGGCCGACGGTGCCGGAATAAATCGGAAGCTCAATGGACTTATCTCCCACCGAGAGCGTGGCTTTCCTGTCGGTCATGGTGCTCTCCTGTTCTATTAGGTTTAGCAGCTCTTTGCATTTATCGATGCGCGAGAAGGCGCGTATTATCGCAAAACTGGCGGCAAAATATAGGGTGTCAGCTTTTTTTGTCAATCTATTGATGATGAAAACACGGATTTACGCGGACAAAAGTAGGCTCTGGAGGGCCGGATTCCGGCGCTTGGCGCTTCTTAAATTGTTTGTCAATAAGCTCAATAGGTGAAGCTGGTGTGCGCCTGGCAAGGCTTTCGGAGTGGTTGCAGGTTTGTAATTACCGAGGTGTCTCCTTATAATCCGTAGCCCGGAATCGGGGATGCGCCTGCCTGCAGGCTAGAGCATAGCAAGCTATCGGGTAGTCATCCGCCCTCCTGAACCAATCGGTTATCGGTTTCGTATCGATTCTCCGGTCCCAACATACTAACCATCCGCTGCCAGAATATCGGTTTTGCGGAACCAAAAGAGAGTGTGAGAGCGCTGTGAATAGCAAACGACCAGTAAATCTCGATCTCGGCAAGTTCCATTTTCCGCTGCCAGCCATTACTTCGATCCTGCATCGTATCAGCGGCATCATCATTTTTGTGGGTGTTGCTTTCCTGATGTACGGTTTGGATCTCTCCTTGTCCGGAGAAGATGGCTTCAATCGTGTTAATGAACTGCTGGACAGCTTCCTAGCAAAGCTGATTACCTGGGGCATCCTGTCTGCTCTGCTGTACCACCTCGTAGCGGGTATTAAGCACCTGTTGATGGACGCTGGTATCGGCGAAGAGCTTGAGAGCGGTCGCCTTGCCGCGAAAATCACGCTAGTGGTTTCCATTGTTCTGATTATTCTGGCAGGAGTCTGGGTATGGGCATGAACAGTGTAACGAATATCGGTCGTAACGGGATTCAGGATTGGATCATTCAGCGTGCTACAGCTTATGTGCTGGCTCTTTACACGTTGTTCCTGTTGGGTTTCTTTATCACGACTGACGTTGACTACCAGGCTTGGGCTTCGCTGTTCAATCAGGGTTGGTTCAAGATTTTCAGCCTGCTGGCGCTGTTGTCCATCGCCGGGCACGCGTGGGTCGGTCTGTGGACTGTATCTACCGACTACATCAAATCGGCACTACCGCGCTTTTTGCTGCAGGCAGCCTGCATCCTTGTGATGTTTGTGTATGTCGTGTGGGGCGTTCAGATTCTTTGGGGGCTTTAATCGATGGCTAACATCAAAACCATGTCTTATGACGCGATTGTTATCGGTGGTGGTGGAGCTGGTATGCGAGCCGCCCTCCAGCTGACCGAGTCTGGTCTTAACACCGCGTGTATCACTAAAGTGTTTCCGACCCGTTCGCACACTGTTTCCGCCCAAGGTGGCATTACATGTGCGATCGCGAGTGCTGATCCCAACGACGATTGGCGTTGGCACATGTACGACACCGTTAAAGGTTCTGATTACATCGGTGACCAAGACGCCATCGAGTACATGTGTTCTGTCGGTCCTCAGGCGGTATTTGAGCTTGAGCACATGGGCCTTCCGTTCTCTCGTACTGAGCAAGGCCGCATCTATCAGCGTCCTTTCGGTGGTCAGTCTAAGGGGCCCGATAACCCGACTCAGGCTGCTCGTACTTGCGCGGCAGCTGACCGTACGGGTCACGCACTTTTGCACACGCTGTATCAGGCAAACCTGAAAGGCGGCACCAGCTTCCTGAATGAATGGTACGCCGTTGATCTGGTTAAAAACTCCAAGAACGAAGTTGTTGGTGTTGTTGCTATTGAGATCGAAACGGGTGAAGTTGCCTACATTAAATCTAAGGCAACCGTTCTGGCGACCGGTGGTGCTGGCCGTATCTACGCGTCTACAACTAACGCACTCATCAACACCGGTGACGGTATTGGTATGGCGCTGCGTGCCGGTTTCCCTGTGCAGGATATGGAAATGTGGCAGTTCCACCCGACCGGTATCTACGGTGCCGGTACTTTGGTGACCGAGGGTTGTCGAGGTGAGGGTGGTTATCTGATTAACTCCGAAGGTGAGCGTTTCATGGAGCGCTATGCTCCGAACGCGAAAGACCTGGCTGGCCGCGATGTTGTGGCTCGCTCCATGGTGCTTGAAATTCTGGAAGGACGCGGTTGTGGCCCTGAAAAGGATCACGTACTGCTGAAGCTGGATCACCTGGGTGAAGAAACTTTGAATCTGCGCCTGCCGGGTATTTGTGAGCTTTCACGTACCTTCGCTCACGTTGACCCGGTTAAAGAGCCGGTTCCGGTTGTGCCGACCTGTCACTATATGATGGGAGGGGTTCCGACCAACGTTGGTGGTCAGGCGTTAACCCAAGACGAAAACGGCAACGATCAGCCTATCCTAGGTCTGTTTGCTTGTGGTGAGGCTGCCTGTGTATCTGTTCACGGTGCGAACCGTTTGGGTGGTAACTCGTTGTTGGATCTGGTTGTCTTCGGTCGTGCAGCTGGTCTGCATATTGAAGAGCAGATTCGTGGCGGTTTCGAAGTTGATAACGCCAGCGATGAAGATATCAAGCGTGCCATGGCGCGACTGGATCGCTTGAACAGCGCTTCCGAAGGCGAGGACGTGGCAACCGTACGCAAGGATCTTCAGAACTGCATGCAGCTGTATTTCGGTGTATTCCGTGATGGCAAGAGCATGGAAGAAGGTCTCGAGAAGTTGGAAGCTATCGGTGAGCGTGTTCGCAAGACCAAGCTGGCCGATACCAGTCAGGCCTTTAACACCGCTCGTATCGAAGCGCTTGAGCTTGATAACTTGTATGAAGTTGCATTGGCAACTGCTATTTCGGCAAATGAACGCAAAGAAAGTCGTGGCGCGCACGCCCGTAACGACTTCACCGAGCGTGATGACGAGAACTGGCTTAAGCATTCCATGTACTTCCCGCTCGAAAGACGCGTGGGCAAGCGTGATGTGAATTTTGCGCCAAAGACTGTTCCGACCTTCCAGCCGAAAATCCGGACCTACTAAGGGGAGATTCTGAATATGTTGTTAAGTCTCTATCGCTACAATCCAGAAGCTGATAACGCCCCTTATATGCAGGATGTTGAAGTTGAAATTCCTGCAGGCAAAGATCTGATGGTTCTGGATGTTTTGAACCTCGTGAAGGAGAAAGATCCTTCTATGAGTTACCGTCGTTCCTGCCGCGAAGGTGTTTGTGGTTCTGATGGCATGAACATGAACGGTAAGAACGGTTTGGCTTGTATTACGCCGGTTTCCGACGTAGTTAAGAACGACAAGTTGGTTCTGCGTCCGTTGCCGGGTTTGCCGGTCATTCGTGATCTCGTTGTCGACATGGGTCTTTTCTACAAGCAGTATGAGAAGGTCATGCCGTACCTGGTTAACGACAAGCCGGCGCCTGCCATTGAGCGTCTGCAGTCTCCAGAGGAGCGTGAAAAGCTGGACGGTCTGTACGAGTGTATACTCTGTGCATGTTGTTCGACGTCGTGTCCTTCCTTTTGGTGGAATCCGGATAAGTTCATTGGTCCGGCAGGGCTGTTGCAGGCCTATCGTTTTCTGGCAGACAGTCGTGATACCGCCCAGGCTGAGCGTTTGGCCGAGTTGGATGACCCATTCAGTGTCTTCCGCTGCAGGGGTATCATGAACTGTGTCAGTGTGTGTCCGAAAGGTCTGAACCCGACCAAAGCAATCGGTCATATTCGAAATCTGTTGCTGCAAAGGGCCACCTGACCGGCAAATTTTGCAGAAATAGCTATACTGGTTATCCGATGCCAGTTAGCACCTCTGAAGGCCTCGCTTATGCGGGGCCTTCAACCAAAGGCTTATAGTCAAAAGTCTTACCAGGATGCAAACTGATCTCGCTGCCTGGTTCCCGCTTTCTGGTTTCCTTGCAGTGTCGCTGAGTACAAAAAATCATAGGGGACGGAATCTTCCGTAATGGTTGTGGTTTCCGGTTGTCATGCCGTAATAACCCGTATTGACTGGAAAATACCACTGGCCGACCATACCCGCTCCCCCGCACCAGCCAAGGTGAGCTATTCAAAATGCACGAAAGCATCATGGAGCAGTTATGGCAGACTTCCCACTTGCAGGGTGGGAATCTAGCCTATGTTGAACAGCTTTTTGAAACCTACCTGTCAGATCCCAATGCTATTCCTGAAGAGTGGCGGAGCTACTTCGATAAGCTCCCGAGCGTTGATGGCCAACAAGGTCGTGACGTTATTCACTCGACGATCCGTGAACAGTTTGAACACATTTCGCGAAACCAGCGTTTTTTGGCCAGTGGCGGCGTTCCGGCCAGCGCCACATCCGATGCTGACAAAAAGCAGATTCGTGTTCTACAGCTGATTAACGCGTACCGTTTTCGCGGACACCAGGAATCCAAGCTTGACCCACTGGGTGTCTGGCAGCGTGAACCTGTAGAAGATCTTGATCCGGCTTTTCATGAGTTGCATGAATCCGATCTGGATTTAGAGTTTCAGACCGGCTCGCTGAGCTTCGGTTCTGAGACAATGAAGCTTAGAGACATCGTTGACGGGCTTCGTCAAACCTATTGTCAAAGTATCGGCGCAGAATACATGCACGTGGTAGACACGCGCATCAAGCGTTGGTTTCAGCAGCGTATGGAACCGGTACGTTCCCGCCCTCAATACGAGACTGAAACCCGCAAGCATCTTCTGGAACGTCTGACGGCGGCTGAAGGGCTTGAGAAGTATCTGGGCTCCCGATACCCCGGTGTTAAGCGTTTCGGTCTTGAAGGCGGTGAGAGCCTTATTCCTTGTCTGGATGAATTGATTCAGCGTGCCGGCTCGTACGGCGCTAAAGAAATCGTCTTGGGCATGGCGCACCGTGGTCGTTTGAACGTGTTGGTCAACACGCTCGGTAAGAACCCAAAAGAATTGTTTGATGAGTTCGAGGGCAAAAAGCTCGCGGATTCCGGTTCGGGTGACGTGAAATATCACCAGGGTTTCTCTTCAAATGTCATGACTCCGGGTGGCGAAGTTCACTTGGCTATGGCGTTTAACCCGTCGCACTTGGAAATCGTTGCTCCGGTGGTTGTGGGCTCGGTTCGAGCGCGTCAGGATCGCCGTAAAGATACGGACGGAACCAAAGTGTTGCCGATCGTGATGCACGGTGATGCGGCCTTTGCAGGCCAGGGTGTGGTGATGGAAACCTTCCAGATGTCCCAGACACGGGGCTTCGGAGTGGGTGGCACCATTCACATCGTGATTAACAACCAGGTTGGTTTCACCACGAGCAGGCAGGAAGACGCTCGTTCTACGGAATACTGTACTGACGTGGCCAAGATGGTCCAGGCACCTATTCTTCACGTTAACGCAGACGATCCCGAAGCGGTGATGTTCGCGACCCACCTGGCCGTTGATTACCGCAACGAGTTCAAGCGTGACGTCGTTATCGATCTGGTTTGTTACCGCCGTCGCGGACACAACGAAGCTGATGAGCCAGCGGCCACCCAGCCGGTGATGTACGAAAAGATTCGTAAGTTGAAAACCACCCGAAACATCTACGCCGATCAGTTGATGCAGGATGGCATGCTCGGCGAAGATGAAGTCAAACAGATGGAAACTGAATACCGGGATGCGCTCGATAATGGCGAGCACGTGGTTAAATCACTGGTTAAAGAGCCTAACAAAGACCTGTATGTCGATTGGACTCCATACCTTGGCCATGAGTGGACTGCCAAATGTAAAACCAGCGTAGCGGCCAAAACCATTAAGAAATTGGGAACGAAGTTGACGCAGGTGCCGGAAGGCTTCAGCGTACAGCGTCAAGTATCCAAGATCGTTAACGATCGCGAGAAGATGACGGCAGGGGCCTTGCCTTTGAACTGGGGTTACGGTGAGATAATGTCTTACGCAACTCTGCTCAACGAAGGGCATCAGATACGGTTGATTGGCCAGGATGTAGGACGTGGTACCTTCTCCCACCGTCACGCGGTACTGCACAACCAGAAAGATGGTTCGTCGCATATCTCTCTTCAGTCATTGTCCGATGACCAGCCGAGTTTCGATATTTACGACTCCCTGTTGTCTGAAGAAGCTGTGATGGCGTTTGAGTACGGCTACGCGACAACCCAGCCGGACGCGTTGATTGTTTGGGAAGCGCAGTTTGGTGACTTTGCCAACGGTGCTCAGGTGGTTATCGATCAATTTCTGACCAGTGGGGAGCATAAGTGGGGCCGGTTGTGCGGCCTGACACTGTTGTTGCCTCATGGGTATGAAGGGCAGGGGCCAGAACACAGTTCCGCCCGCTTGGAGCGCTTCCTCCAGCTTTCCGCGCAGCACAATATTCAAGTGTGTGTGCCGACAACACCGTCGCAGGTGTTCCACATGCTGCGTCGTCAGGTTAAGCGCCCGCTGCGGAAGCCTTTGATTGCGATTACGCCGAAGAGTCTGCTGCGTCACAAAGAAGCGACGTCCAACCTGGATGATTTAACGTCCGGCACTTTCCAGACCGTTTTGCCTGAAAAAGATCTTCCGGATCCGAAGAAGGTGACTCGCCTGATCATGTGTAGCGGTAAGGTGTATTACGATCTGCTGGATAAAAAGAAAGCAGATGAGCGTGACGACGTAGCGTTGGTTCGCATCGAGCAGCTTTACCCGTTCCCCGGTGATGATCTTGACGAAATCCTGGGTCAGTACCCTAAGCTGAAAAACGTGGTTTGGTGTCAAGAAGAGCCAATGAACCAGGGTGCTTGGTATCCGAGTCAGCACCATATGCGTAATGCGCTGCAACGCCTGAACCCAAAACTATACCTTCAGTATGCCGGTCGTGAGCCTTCTGCTGCTCCTGCGTGTGGACATATGTCCGTACACATTGAAGAACAGAAGAAGTTGGTTAACGACGCGTTCGAAATCTGACGAGCTACCGAGCTAAGGAATTGTAATGACAACAGAGATTAAAGCCCCAGTTTTCCCTGAGTCGGTCGCCGAAGGCACCGTCGCGACTTGGCACAAGCAGCCAGGCGAAGCCTGTTCACGTGACGAGCTGATTGTCGATATTGAAACCGACAAAGTTGTGCTTGAAGTGGTTGCACCGGCTGACGGCGTTATTGAAGAGATCGTAAAAGCCGAAGGCGATACCTGCGAAAGTGGCGAAGTGATCGGCAAGTTTAAAGAAGGCGCTGCAGGTGAATCCAAGCCGGCAGAAAGCAAGGCGGATAGCAGCAAGGACGAAGAAAAGTCCGATGCGAGTGAAGAGGCTCCTGCATCTGGTGACGCGATTCTGAGCCCGGCTGCTCGTAAGCTGGCTGATGAGAACGACGTTGATCCGGCTTCCGTAAAGGGTACCGGTAAAGACGGTCGGGTCACCAAAGAAGACGTTCAGAACCACATCGACAGTAAGAAGTCTTCGGGTTCTTCCGCGCCCCAGCCGGCAGCTGTACCGGAAGTGAATGTTGCGCCGGGTGAGCGCCCAGAGAAACGTGTTCCGATGACGCGTCTGCGTGCCAGCATCGCGAAGCGTCTGGTTGAAGCTCAGCAGACCGCAGCGATGTTGACCACGTTCAACGAAGTGAACATGGCACCGATCATGGAACTTCGTAAGCAGTATCAGGAAAGCTTTGTTAAGCGTCATGACATTAAGCTTGGTTTCATGTCGTTCTTTGCTAAAGCTGCGACCGAAGCTCTGAAGCGCTTCCCGGCGGTTAACGCGTCCATCGACGGCAACGACATGGTTTACCACGGATACCAGGATATTGGTGTTGCGGTCTCTACCGAACGTGGTCTGGTTGTGCCTGTTATCCGTGACGTTGACGCACTGGGCTTAGCGGATATCGAGAAGAAGATCGTTGAATACGGCACCAAAGCTAAAGGTGGAAAGCTGGGCATTGACGATATGACCGGCGGTACCTTTACCATCACTAACGGTGGTACTTTCGGATCGTTGATTTCTACGCCGATCCTGAATCCGCCACAGACAGCTATTCTGGGTATGCACAAGATCCAAGAGCGCCCAATGGCAGTGAACGGTAAGGTTGAGATCCAGCCCATGATGTACCTGGCGCTGTCATACGATCACCGTATGATTGACGGCAAAGACGCCGTTCAGTTCCTAGTAGCCATCAAGGAAATGCTTGAAGACCCGGCGCGTATCCTGCTGGACGTGTAAGCTGATACTCAACGAATCTGAGAACAGGAAAGATTATGTCCGATAAGTACGATGTCATTGTTATTGGTTCTGGCCCCGGCGGCTACGTGGCAGCTATCAAGGCTGCCCAGTTGGGCTTAAAAACTGCATGTGTTGAATCCTGGACTGCCGAAGACGGAAAAAGCCAGGTATTGGGTGGAACCTGCCTGAACGTAGGCTGTATTCCTTCTAAAGCGCTGCTGGAAGTAACTCACAAGTTTGAGGAAGCCAGCCACGACTACGAGTCCATGGGTATTTTGGCCAAGAGCGTTGATATCGACGTGGCTAAAATGATGGAACGTAAGGCGGGTATCGTTAAGCAGCTGACCGGCGGCATCGCTGGTCTGTTCAAGGCCAACGGCGTAACGTCGATTCACGGTCACGGAAAATTGCTTAACGGCCGTAAGGTCGAAGTGACTGATAAAGACGGCAAAACCAAGACCTACGAAGCTGAAAACGTGATTTTGGCAAGTGGTTCTAAGCCGGTTGAGATTCCGCCTGCGCCTTTTGACGGTGACTACATCGTAGATTCTGAAGGTGCGCTGGAGTTCACTGAAGTACCTAAGCGCTTGGGTGTGATCGGCGCCGGCGTAATCGGTTTGGAGCTGGGCAGTGTTTGGGCTCGTTTGGGTTCAGAGGTCACCATTCTGGAAGCGCAAGATAACTTCCTGCCAGTGGTTGATCAGCAGATTGCCAAGGACGCGCTGAAGCAGTTCAAGAAGCAAGGCCTGGACATCATCACTGGTGCACGTATGACCAGTGCTGAAGTGAAGCGCAAGCTGGTGAACGTTAGCTACGAAGACTCCAAGGGCAAACAGGAAGCGAAGTTCGACAAACTGATCGTGGCTGTTGGTCGCCGTCCCTATACTGATGGCTTGTTGGCTGAAGATTCCGGTGTAAATCTTGACGAGCGCGGCTTCATTTTCGTTGACGACAAGTGCAAGACCGAAGCGCCGGGTGTTTGGGCGGTAGGGGATATCGTTCGTGGTCCGATGCTGGCGCACAAGGCCTCTGAAGAAGGTGTGATGGTTGCCGAGCGTATCGCCGGCCACAAGCCGCAAGTGAATTACGATTGCATTCCAAACGTAATTTACACGACTCCAGAAGTTGCTTGGGTTGGTAAAACGGAAGAGCAGCTGAAAGCGGAAGGTGAAGACTACAATGTCGGTTCTTTCCCGTTTGCAGCTAACGGTCGGGCGATGGCAGCCAACGCCACCGGCGGTATGGTCAAGATCATCGCAGATGCGAAGACCGATCGTATTCTTGGTTTCCACGTTGTTGGACCTCAGGCGTCAGAAATCGTGGCTCAGGGCGTGATCGCCATGGAGTTCGGTTCTACCGCTGAAGACTTGGCTTTGACGTGCTTCGCGCACCCGACTCTGTCCGAGTCTGTGCATGAAGCGGCTCTGGCCGTTGCGGGTGGGGCGATTCACGTCGCCAACCGTCGCAAAAAGAAGTAACGCAGACCAGAAGCGAAGGGGCGCCCGAAAGAGCGCCCCTTCGCTATAACAACAACCGATTTCTGGTTGCGGACATGGTGAGCTGAGGTGATCCCCTGCTCATCAAACCGAATTCGCGTTTAAGGCTTCCCAAGAGGGGAGTGGCGGGTTCTTCTCCGTACGTGGTTATCCTCCATCAAATAGCGGGACATTAACTATGAATTTGCATGAATATCAGGGCAAACAGCTATTCGCTGAATATGGCCTGCCTGTCTCACAAGGCATCGCCTGTGATACCCCGGAAGAAGCAGTGGCAGCGGCCGAAAAAATTGGCGGCAATAGCTGGGTTGTTAAGGCACAGGTTCACGCTGGTGGCCGTGGTAAGGCTGGCGGTGTAAAGCTGGTTAAGAGTACTGACGACATCCGTGCATTTGCCGAGCAGTGGTTGGGCAAGAATCTGGTGACTTTCCAGACCGACGAAAACGGTCAGCCAGTTAGCAAGATTCTCGTCGAGTCATTGACTGACATCGATCAGGAGCTGTACCTGGGTGCCGTTGTAGACCGTGGTACTCGCCGTATTGTATTCATGGCCTCCACTGAAGGTGGCGTTGAGATCGAAACGGTAGCCGAAGAAACACCGGAAAAGATCTTGCGTGCAGAAATCGATCCGCTGGTAGGCCCGCAGCCATACCAGGGACGTGATCTGGCGTTCCAGCTGGGCCTGGAAGGCAAGCAAATCGGTCAGTTCACCAAGATCTTCATGGGTCTGGCGAAATTGTTCGAAGATTACGATCTGGCTCTGATGGAAATCAACCCGCTGGTTATCACTCCGGCTGGTGATCTGCACTGCCTGGACGCCAAAATTGGCGCTGATGGCAACGCTCTATACCGTCAGAAGAAACTGCAGGAAATGCGTGATCCTTCTCAGGAAGATGCCCGTGAAGCGGAAGCAGCTGCCTGGGAACTGAACTACGTTGCGCTTGAAGGCAACATCGGTTGCATGGTTAACGGCGCAGGCCTTGCCATGGGTACCATGGACATCATCAAGCTATCTGGCGGCAAGCCAGCTAACTTCCTGGACGTTGGCGGCGGTGCGACCAAAGAGCGCGTATCCGAAGCGTTCAAGATCATCCTATCTGATGATGCAGTACAGGCCGTTCTGGTTAACATCTTCGGCGGTATCGTTCGTTGCGACATGATTGCTGAAGGCATCATCGGCGCAGTGAAAGAAGTAGGCGTTAAAGTTCCCGTGGTTGTTCGCCTTGAAGGTAACAACGCAGAGCTGGGTTCCAAAGTTCTGGCTGAAAGTGGCTTGAACATCATCGCCGCTAGCAGCCTTGCTGACGCTGCTGAGCAAGTCGTTAAAGCCGCAGGGGGTAAATAATGAGCATCCTGATTAATAAAGACACCAAGGTTATCTGCCAGGGCTTTACCGGCGCACAGGGTACTTTCCACTCTGAGCAGGCTATCGAGTACGGCACCAAGATGGTTGGTGGCGTAAGCCCGGGTAAAGGCGGAACCGAGCACTTGGGTCTGCCGGTATTCAACACCGTGCGTGAAGCTGTCGAAAAGACCGGTGCACAGGCTACCGTTATCTACGTGCCAGCTCCGTTCTGTAAAGATGCCATCATCGAAGCGGCAGATGCCGGCCTCGAACTGATCGTGTGCATCACTGAAGGCATCCCGACCATCGATATGCTGTACGCCAAAGAATATGTTGATCGTAAAGGCGTGCGCATGATCGGGCCTAACTGCCCAGGCGTAATCACACCGGGCGAAAGCAAGATCGGTATCATGCCGGGCCACATTCACAAGCCAGGTAAGGTCGGTATCGTATCCCGCTCCGGAACCCTGACTTATGAAGCGGTCAAGCAGACCACAGACTTCGGCTACGGCCAGTCTACTTGCGTAGGTATTGGTGGTGACCCAATTCCGGGTTCCAACTTCATCGATATCCTCAAGCTGCTGCAGGACGATCCGCAGACTGAAGCTATTGTGATGATTGGTGAAATCGGTGGTACTGCTGAAGAAGAAGCGGCTGCCTTCATCAAAGACAACGTCACCAAGCCTGTTGTTTCCTACATTGCCGGCGTAACTGCGCCTCCAGGCAAGCGTATGGGCCACGCAGGTGCCATCATTTCAGGTGGTAAGGGTACTGCGGACGAAAAATTCGCCGCTCTGAACGACGCCGGTGTTAAAACCGTGCGTAGCCTGGCTGAAATCGGCAAGGCTCTGCAGGAAGTGACTGGCTGGTAAGCCTTTTTACAACCTGAGAAAACCCCCGAATTCGAAAGAATACCGGGGGTTTTTTGTTTCAGGGCGATTGTTTTAAGCCTGTTTGTTTAACGCAAGGGGGTGTTAAGACTATAATGCTCGGTCAGCCTGATGACTAACCCCGTGACTTCACGCTCATTCAGGCGCTCTATAAATAGAAAGAAGGAGTTTGTGCTTTGAGTTCCGTCGATTCCCAGCAAAGAATTTTGTCCGGCATGCGTCCGACCGGCAAGCTTCACCTCGGCCACTACCACGGTGTGCTGAAAAACTGGGTTAAACTCCAGCACGAATTCGAGTGCTTCTTCTTCGTTGCCGATTGGCACGCGTTAACCACGCAATACGACGATCCCTCTGGCATTGAGCAAAGTGTCTGGGACATGGTTGTGGATTGGTTGGCCGCTGGTGTGAACCCGGGCTCGTCCACGATGTTTATTCAGTCCCAGGTTCCGGAACACGCCGAGCTACATTTGCTGCTTTCGATGATTACTCCGCTGGGCTGGCTCGAGCGAATCCCGACCTACAAAGATCAGCAGGAAAAGCTGCGCGAGAAAGATCTCGCCACTTACGGCTTCCTAGGGTATCCGTTGCTGCAAACCGCGGATATTTTGATGTACCGAGCCGGCAAGGTGCCGGTTGGAGCCGATCAGGTTTCGCACGTGGAAATTACCCGTGAGATTGCTCGCCGCTTTAATCACATCTATGGCCGAGAGCCCGGCTTTGAAGAGCTTGCCGAGGCAGCGATTGTCAAAATGGGTAAGAAAAACGCCAAGCTGTACCGCTCGCTGAAGAAGCGTTATCAGGAAGAGGGTAGCACCGAGGCACTTGAAATTGCCCGAGCTCTGTTGAAAGAACAGCAGAATATCTCGTTGGGTGACCGCGAGCGTCTGTACGGCTATATCGAAGGTGGCGGTAAAGTGATTTTGCCGGAGCCGCAACCGTTGCTGACGCCGGAGTCCAAGATGCCAGGGCTGGACGGACAAAAGATGTCTAAGTCCTACAATAACTACATTGGCCTACGTGAAGATCCAGACAGCGTTGCCCAGAAAGTCCGCACGATGCAGACCGACCCTCAACGTGTTCGCCGTACGGATCCGGGTGAGCCTGAGAAGTGTCCGGTGTGGGGTATGCACAAAGTGTATTCCGATGAAGCAACCTGTGCCTGGGTTCAGGAGGGCTGCCGCAGCGCCGGTATCGGTTGCCTGGAGTGCAAAACGCCACTGATCGAAGCCATCGTGGAGGAGCAGAAGCCGCTGCACGAAAGGGCCAAAGAATATGAAGACAACCCGGACTTGGTGTATTCGATCCTTCAGGAAGGAAGAGAGCATGCACGTGATGCAGCAAGAGATACCCTTGAAGAGGTTCGGGAAGCGATGGGTCTCAGTTATCGCTGAGTCAGGCCTGTTGGCTGCTCGTTGAAAGAGGCGACGGTGGTATGACGGACGAGATCAAAGAACCAATCGACGCTTCATCTAGCGAAATGGAGCAGGTTCCCCTTGCGTTGGTGTCGGGCAAACCGTTGGTCGACGTTCCTAAGGATCTCTACATACCGCCCGATGCGTTGGCTGTCTTTCTTGAGGCTTTTGAAGGGCCTCTGGATTTGTTGCTCTATCTAATCCGGCGCCAGAATATGAATATTCTGGATATCGATGTTAGTGAAATTACCCGACAGTACATGGAGTACATCGGGGCGGTGGAGTCGATGCGCTTTGAGTTGGCGGCTGAATACCTCGTTATGGCCGCCACGCTCGCTGAGATAAAATCCCGGATGCTCTTGCCGCGTCAGGAAAGTGACGATGACGACGAGCTGGACCCCAGAGCCGAACTTATTCGACGACTACAACAGTACGAACGCTTCAAAAAAGCCGCCGAAGATATTGATCAGATGCCGCGCGTGGAGCGTGACACTTATATCGGCTCAGCCGCCTTACCAGAATTGCCTTCGAGCCAGCCGCATCCCGACGTGGATATGCGCGAGCTGATTCTGGCGCTTCAGGGGGTTCTGAAACGTGCAGACTTGTTCACCAGTCATCATGTTGAGAAAGAGCGTTTGTCTACTCGGGAACGCATGTCCCGTATCTTGTCGGTGCTTCAGGGAGATCGCTTCGTCACATTTGAAAGCCTCTTTTCGGTTGAAGAGGGGCGCTTGGGCGTTGTCGTGAGTTTTCTGGCAACGCTTGAGTTGGTGAAAGAGCAGTTGATTGAACTGGTGCAAGCTGAGGTGCTCGGGCCCATTCATGTCAGAGCGCGAGCCGTGAGTTGAAGGGTAATCAACGACCATGAACGAAGACGAAATTGTCAGAATTCAGGCGATCGCAGAGGCGGCTTTGTTGGCTGCAGGGAAGCCCTTGTCGATTGACCAACTTCGAGAGCTGTTTTTGGAAAGCGAACGGCCAACCCGGCAAGCTATGGAACAGGCCATAACGCAGCTGGAAGTGGCCTGCGAGGGCCGGGGATTTGAGCTAAAACAAATCGCTAGCGGCTACCGATTGCAGGTCAGGGTTGAATTTGCGCCCTGGGTTGGCAGGCTGTTTGAAGAGAAGCCGCAGCGTTACTCACGGGCACTGTTGGAAACACTTGCTTTGATTGCATATCGACAACCGATTACTCGCGGGGAGATTGAAGAAATTCGAGGTGTTGCGGTAAGCAGCAATATCATTCGGACCTTGCTTGAGCGAGAGTGGGTGCGTGTTGTGGGGCATCGTGATGTGCCGGGTAGGCCGGCCATGTACGCCACCACCAAACAGTTTTTGGATTACTTCAACCTCACCGGTCTCGATGAATTGCCCGCCTTGTCAGAAGTGCGGGATTTGGAAGAGATCGGCCGTGAGATTGAAAAGAATATGCAGGGCGAGATTAAACTTGAAGCTCCCTCGCCAGAAGGTGAAGAGGCCGATATGCAGAACTCTGGCGAGTCGCCCTCAGAACAGACACTTCACTGACCGCCACAAGGCGTCAGATACTCAGTAAGGAATGAATTCATGGCGGCATCTAGCCCCGGAAAACCACGTGCAGGCAAAAAGGCCGCACAGGGTGACAAGTCACTAACTGAAGGCCCTGAGCGCATTCAGAAGCTTTTGGCCCGCGCCGGAGTGGGTTCACGCCGGGAGATAGAAGGCTGGATGGACTCTGGCCGCTTGTTGGTTAATGGCCAACCGTCCGTGCCGGGTCAAAAGGCAACGATAGAAGATACCTTTGAGCTGGACGGAAAAAAGTTGGACGTGGCATCTGCCGGCCAGGTTGTTCGCCGGGTTCTGATCTATAACAAGCCAGAAGGTGAAGTGACCACACGCAAAGATCCTGAAGGCCGGCCCACGGTTTTTGACCGATTGCCTCGCTTGAAAGATCAGCGCTGGATCTCGATCGGGCGTTTGGACTTGAATACGACCGGCTTGGTACTGTTCACTACGGATGGCGAGTTGGCGAACCGTTTGATGCATCCGTCGCGCCAAATCGATCGGGAATACGCCGTTCGAGTATTCGGCGAAGTAGATGCAGCCATGATTCAACGATTGCTTCAGGGTGTATTGTTGGAAGATGGTATAGCCCAGTTCTCCGATATCTCGGAAGCGGGTGGCAGTGGTATGAACAAATGGTTTCACGTCACTTTGCTTGAAGGCCGGAATCGCGAAGTGCGCAGACTTTGGGAATCTCAAGGCGTCCGCGTGAGCAGACTAAAGCGTGTTCGTTATGGCCCTATCTTCCTGCCGAGCCGTTTGTCCTTGGGCAAGTGGGAGGAGTTGGATCAGAAAGCGGTCGATTTGCTTAGCCGTACAGTTGAGTTGCAATCGGTTCCGGTTCCCCAGAAAACGCCGGGAGAACAGGCTGAGCATGATCGAAAAATGCGGAAAAGCCCCGGTCGATCCGTGCAAAAATCCAAGCGAGGCAGTTGGCAGGTTAGCGATGCAGGCCAACCTAAAGCTAAGCGGGAAACCAAAAAGAAAACCGCTGGCGCATCACGCCCAGCGCGAAACAATCGGGGTAACTAACCCCGTTTGTATCATGGAATAGAAGCAAATACGCGGCTGCAGTTGCGGCCGCCGGCCTTTGCTTGATACAGAGCCTCATCGGTACGTGCTAGCCATTGCTCAGTTTTTTCGTTAGGCAAGTGGGCCGCAATACCGCAACTGCCCGTTATTGTAATCGGAGTCTCGCCGCCGTCCACCCGGATGCTTTCCAAGGCCATACGAATTCGCTCGGCCACGGTTTTTGCTTCCTGTATATCCGTGTGCGGTAGTAAAACTGCAAACTCCTCCCCCCCGAAGCGGTACACAGAATCCGAGTTACGTATTGCCCGCTCTATATTTTCGGCGGCTTTTGCCAGTATGTGATCACCCACCACGTGGCCATGGGTGTCATTAATCCGTTTGAAATGATCCAGATCGCATAAAATTAACGTGCAGGGTGCGTTCAGTCGATCTGAAAGTGAGCTTGCCCGGGTGACTTCTTCCTGAAGCGCTCGTTTATTACCGATTCCGGTCAGGGCATCCGTCAAAGCGGCTTGTTCAATAGCAATGAACCGGCAAGCGTTACGTAATGGGCAAATGATGGCTGAGAGCATCATTTCGACCCCGGACAGCTCTTCGTCGCTAAATTTATGACGCCGATGGAAGGTGAGCCAGCCGTAATGGCTGCCTTCCAGGGATAGCCTGTATTCGCAGCGGTGCGGGCCGCCAACACCGGTAGAAAACACAAAATTTTGGCGGGCAATCCGGTGACGGTATTGCAGCGAGTCGAAGGGAATCGATGCCGAAATTTCCTCGGCAATTATCTCCAGTTGGCTTTCCAGCGACAACGTTGTTGAGAGTCTTTTTGTCAGTCGTGCCAGAGGGTCTGGTTCTTGGCTCCATGCCTGATATGCCTGTCTCAGTGCCGCCAGCTTGGCAGGTTTGGATCTTGAGGACTGTATGGATGTCAGGTTTTTCACGGCAGCTCGCTTGTTCCGTAAAACAAAGTTAACTGCACCTAAGCATTTTTGGTGCCAATTTAAATTTGTGCAGTAAATCCAGACAGATGAGGGCATTGTTTGCCGAAATGGCGGGTTGGGCCGATGACAGCGTCAATGTTTCGGCAAGATATTGCCGATTTCTACGCGCCCTAAATCAAAATGTCCTACAAGGGTGTAGGCCGTTTGAGCGCCTGTGATAAACTTCCGCGCTTGAACGCAAACGTCACAGGTGAGCAGTTTTAGCATGAGATTCGAGGCCCCAGAGAGTCTGTCTGAGCAAATAGCCCAGCACATCGGTCAACGCATTGTCGTCCGGAGCCTTAAGCCCGGTGAGCGCATTCAGGAGCTTAAAGTGGCCGGTGAACTGAATGTCAGTCGCGGCTCTGTGCGTGAGGCTTTGCTGATTCTTGAGCGCCGGCATTTGGTAGAGATCTACCCGCGAAGGGGAGCGGTGGTCTCGGAGATGACTGTCAGTTCTGTGAACGCTCTCTACGATATTTATATTGATCTACTGTGCATGCTCGGGCGCAAAGTGCTTGAGCGCTGGTCCGGGCATGAACTCAGTGGCCTGGCGGAGCAGATTCGTAAACATGGCTCGCTGCTCGGCGCTTCGAATCCATTGGGCAATGACCCTGAACAGGTTATCGAGGCTGGTTTCGACATCGTCCGCAATGCCTGTGGAATGGTTGAGAATCCGTTCCTGCAGGAAACTCTCGAAAACTTCCGGCCCGCCATTAGCCGAACCTATTACATGGTGCTTGAGAGTCGGCCGAGTGAAACGGCAGAAACCGGGCCGTTATTCCAGAAGCTGGCCGATGCCGCCATGCAGCCCGATGCCGCTCAGCTGCAGCAAGTTATTCAGCAATACGGCGAGCATCAACGGAAACAGATTTTGACGATTCTCACGGAGGAGAACGCCTGATATGAGGCTTAAGTCCATTAAGCTTGCCGGCTTCAAATCATTTGTTGATCCCACAACTGTGCCGTTTCCGACCAATCTAACCGCGGTGGTTGGCCCAAACGGTTGTGGTAAATCGAACATTATTGATGCCGTGCGCTGGGTAATGGGCGAAAGCTCCGCTAAGTACTTACGCGGAGAATCCATGTCAGACGTAATTTTCAATGGTTCGACGGCACGTAAACCCGTGGGCCAAGCATCCATCGAACTTGTTTTCGATAACGATGCCGGAAAAGCCCCCGGCGAGTTCGTTAAATTCAATGAAATTTCGGTGAAACGCCGGGTGTCCCGCGAAGGCCAGTCTGAGTACTTTCTCAACGGTTCCAAGTGTCGCCGCCGAGATATAACGGACCTGTTCCTTGGAACCGGCTTGGGCCCTCGTAGCTACGCTATCATCGAGCAGGGCATGATTTCCCGTCTGATTGAAGCTAAACCAGAAGAGCTGCGAGTTTATATAGAAGAAGCTGCGGGCATTTCGAAATACAAAGAGCGTCGTCGAGAAACCGAAAATCGCATTAAACGAACCCAGGAAAATCTGGAGCGTTTAACGGATTTGAGGGAAGAGTTGGGCCGACAGTTGCAGCATCTGGAGCGTCAGGCGGCTGCGGCTGAAAAGTATAAGGCGTATAAGCTCGAAGAACGGCAGAAAAAGGCCGAGTTAACAGTCCTTCGATGGAAAGCTCTCGACAACGATTTGCAAGCCGGGCGGGAGAAAACCCGGAATACCGAGCTAGAGTTAGAAAAATTACTCACCGAGCGGGTAAACCTGGAAACCTCGCTGGAATCCCTGCGTGAGGCACATCACGAGCGCACCGAGCATTTTAACCGTGCTCAGGCCAAGTACTATGAGGCCGGTGCCGATATTGCCCGCATTGAACAAAGCCTTGAACATCATCGCGACCGTAGCCGCCAAGCCGCTATGGAGCTGGATCAGTCGGTTTCAAATCAGCGCGAAATACAGCGTGAGCTCGAACAAGATCAAGAAAAGCTAGCGACCATTCTTGAAGAGCTCAACATGATTGAGCCCGAGCAAGAAGCACTGGCTATGCGATCAGAAGAGTCGAACGAGAAGTTGCAGCTGGCTGAGGAGGCCATGGCGGACTGGCAGCAACGTTGGGACGAGTTCAGTACACGCTCCTCCGATGCGCGCCGCCAGGCCGAACTAGCTCAATCGAGGATTCGTTCCTTAGAAGAGGCCATCGCACAGTTAAAGACACGCCATCAACGGTTGAAAGACGAGCAAGCGTTGTTGGAGGGCCAGCTGGACCGGTCTGAACTCGAAGAGTTACTTGAACAGCAGGAAACCTTGGAGCTTCAACGCGAAGAAGCATCGGAGCAAATTGAGTTCCTGCATGACGACGTCTATCAGGTTCGCCAGCGCGTCAAAGAGGCTGAAACCGAGGTGTCGGGCCAGCGTCAGCAAGTGCAAAGCCTGCGTGCATCGCTTGAATCCCAGACAGTTCTTCTGGATGAACAGATGGGTGGGCAAGATGATGCTTTGCAAACTTGGCTTGCCGAGCATGGTTTCATGGACGCACCTCGTGTTGCCGCTCAGCTCAACATAGAAAGTGGCTGGGAGTTTGCCGTAGAGCAGGTTATTGGCCGGTTTACTCAAGGTTTGGCCTTACCTGGGCTCGAGGGTTTTGGAGATGTTATCGCCCAAGCGCCCAAAGGAGCTGCGGTAGTCGTTGAGGGGGCTGAGGACAGCGGAGATAAGTCCGGGCTCGCGGCCAAAGTCAGTGGTCTGGCGGCGATCGAAACGTTGATCCGCAATGTTGGTATCGTGAACTCAACCGAAGAAGCTCTGGCCAAGCGCGCCAGCCTGGGTGCATATCATAGTGTTATTACGCCGGAGGGTGTTTGGGTCGCGCGTGACTGGGTGCTGATGCCGAATTCCGATGCGGGTCAGATTGGCGTTATCGAACGGCAGAAAAAAGTTGATGAACTTCAGCGCGAACTGGCCGACGCCGAGGATAAGTTGGAGTTGGCCGAGGCTAAGTTTGAACAGCTGCAAGAGCAGGGCGAACGTGCCGAAACCGCTCGAGAAGATGCCCAGGGCCGTTTGAGCGAAGTTCAGCGCGACCTGTCGGGCTTGTCCTCACAGGTCAGCGGATTGGAAGCAAGAGCCGAGCAGATTGATGCTCGTATTGCCCGTATTCACGATGACATTGAAGAGGTGGCCGGCAACCTTGAAGAGCAGCAGATTCAGCTTCAGGAAGCCAAGGAAGAATGGGATATGGCGCTGGCTTCGAGTGAAGACAGCGATGACGAGAAGGAGCGTTTACTTGAGCAGCGGGATACGCTTCGTGAAAACCTTGATCGATTGCGTCAGGATGCGCGCCACGACCGAGATCACTCGCACCAATTACAGCTTCAGTTACAAACACTGCACAGCCAGCATGTCGCTTTGAAGCAAACCATTGAGCGAATGCAGTTGCAAAAAGAACGCCTCGAAGAGCGCCTTGAGGTGTTGCGAGAAACCCGCGAAGGCTCTGAAGAACCGATTGAAGATCTCAAATTGCAATTGGAAGGGTTGCTGGAACGGCGCTTGGCGGAAGAAGAAAAGCTAAGTGCGGCCAGAGATGCCTTGGAGGACATTGACAGAGAAGTCCGAGACCGGGAACAGGGGCGTAGTCGCACTGATCATGTGGTTCAGGATGTACGGGCGAATCTTGAAAAACTGAAAATGGAGTCTCAGGCGCTCGAGATTCGTTCGGGAAACCATATTGAGCAGCTTACAGAGTTGGGTGTAAAGCTACAGGAAGTGCTCGGTCAGTTACCTGAAGACGCCGAAGAACAGGTTTGGGCGGAAGAGCTCACCAAAATAGGTAATCGCATACAGAGATTGGGCGCAATTAACCTAGCCGCGATCGAGGAGTATCAGGTCCAGAGTGAACGTAAGACCTATCTGGACGAGCAGAACGACGATCTGATGGAAGCGTTGGAAACGTTGGATAACGCCATTCGCAAAATTGATCGGGAAACTCGCCAACGATTCAGGGAAACCTTTGATCAGGTTAATGGTGGGTTGCAGGCACTGTTTCCGAAGGTGTTTGGCGGGGGGAGCGCCTATTTGGAACTGACCAGTGACGATCTTTTGGAAACGGGCGTTGCCATTATGGCGCGGCCGCCCGGAAAGAAGAACAGTACTATCCACTTATTGTCCGGTGGTGAAAAAGCGCTGACCGCCATTGCTCTGGTGTTTTCAATCTTCCAGTTGAATCCAGCGCCGTTTTGTATGTTGGACGAAGTGGATGCCCCGTTGGACGATGCCAACGTCGGGCGCTACGCAAATCTAGTGAAAGAAATGTCCAAACAGGTACAATTTATCTACATTACTCATAATAAGATTGCCATGGAGATGGCGGACCAGCTCATGGGGGTTACTATGCATGAACCGGGCTGCTCCCGACTGGTAACTGTGGATGTAGACGAGGCGGCAGCTCTGGCTGAAGCCTAAGGTTGGTGGAAAAGCCACCAACCATGACAATACGGCCATCTGGGCTCGGTGTGCGTTGTATTCGCTACGGGCTTTTTTTAGAGTAGCAACGTTGCAAACTGCAAACAGGACAGCAGAATTATGTCACTTAGGGAATGGTTAATTGCCATAGGTACCCTGGTTATTATCGGAATCGTCGTCGATGGTATTCGTCGAATGCATCGTGCCCGAAAAGAATCTATCGCCATATCGTCGGGAATGGGCGTCGATGAACTGGACGATTCGCCATTGGACCAAGATTTTAATCCCGAGCTACCCAATGGTGGGGCGCGAATTATTTCCAGAGGAACACTGGAAGAGCAAGGCTATTTGAAATCGGATCATTCGGAGTCATTGAGTAGTCTGGATGACGACAACGATTTCTCCGCGGAGTCGGGGTGGGGCGCTGAGCGGGACGAGGTATATACCCCAGATGACCCGGAAGAAGCCACTCCCTTGAGCGAGGCCGAATCGGTGGATACTGCCGAGGAAGGCACCGAGCACTCAGCCGCGGAACCGGCTCCAGAGCCGTTAGCGCAAGCCCCAAGTGGGGACGAAGTGGTTCACGACGTTCAGGAAGACACCGCAAACCGGCAAGTGGCTCAGTGCGATGCCGACCGGCCTTTAGCTGGTGCCAACCGACCTGAAGCTAAGGAAGTTTTGGTCATTAACGTACTTGCCCTCCAAGACAAGCCGTTTGAGGGCACGGTTCTGAAAACGTTGTTTGAAGCGTGTGGCTTGGAATTTGGTGACTTGGATATCTATCATCGTCACGAAGGCAGCGATACCACGACGCCCGTCCAGTTCAGTGTTGCCAGCGCCGTCGAGCCGGGTACGTTCCGGCCCGAAGAGATGCCTGCACTGAGCACGCCCGGCATTAGTTTTTTCATGAGTATGCCCGGCCCAACCAATGCGCTGCAAGCCTTTGAGTTTATGTTGGAAACCGCTCAGTGCGTAGTTCGTAACATGGGTGGCGAGTTGAAAGACGAACGTCGAAGTGTTATGACGCCGCAAACCATTGAGCATTGTCGCCAGCGCATTCGCGAATTTGAACGTAAACAGCGTTTCCATCGGGTGTAACGCTTAACCAGGACACCCACCTGATGACACAGATCCCCTCAGAAGTGCAGCAGCGCGTAGACGAGCTACGCGCTGCACTCCATGACCACAACTACCAATATTACGTGCTGGATGACCCCAAAGTTCCGGATGCGGAGTACGACCGTTTGTTCCGGGAGTTGCAGGCATTAGAACTTGAGCACCCAAAGCTCGCCTCGGACGACTCACCCACGCGCAGAGTGGGTAGTACGGCCAACACCAGTTTTGCCGAGGTAACCCACCGTGTACCGATGCTCTCTCTGGACAATGCCTTCAGTGAGGAAGAGTTGCAGGAATTTGATCGCCGGGTGCGCGATAGACTCGGAGCTGAAGAGCCGATCGAATACGTGTGTGAACCGAAGCTCGACGGGCTGGCTGTAAGCCTGCATTACGAGAAAGGCTTGCTTACCCGAGCGGCAACTCGCGGTGACGGAACGATCGGCGAGGACATCACCGCCAATATTCGAACCATTCCATCGGTGCCGCTGAGGTTACGTGGGAACGATTACCCTGATCTTGTGGAGGTTAGGGGAGAGGTTTATATGCCTAAAGCCGGTTTCGAAAGGCTCAACAAGGGGCTGGCGGACCAAGGTGAGAAAACCTTCGTAAACCCCCGTAATGCAGCCGCCGGCAGCTTGCGGCAAAAGAAATCGACCGTCACGGCGAAGCGGCCTTTAGAAATGTGTGCATACAGCATGGCGGTTTTGGATGAAAATGAGTTGCCAGCCACCCACTGGGAGAGCTTGCAGCTGGTGAAAGGCTGGGGCTTTCGGATCAACCCTGAAATGCGAGTGGCGACTGGGGCCAAAGCTTGTCTTGAAGCCTACAACGACTTAATGGATAAGCGGGCCAGCTTACCCTATGAGATTGACGGCATTGTGTTCAAGGTGAACCGGCTGGACCTGCAAACGCAACTCGGCTTTGTGTCGCGGGCACCCAGATGGGCCATTGCCCAGAAATTCCCGGCTCAGGAAGAGCTCACCACCATTGAAGGTGTTGAATTTCAAGTGGGCCGGACCGGTGCGGTCACCCCGGTTGCGCGTTTGAAACCTGTATTTGTAGGCGGCGTGACCGTCTCGAATGCCACGCTTCATAACATGGATGAAGTGCGACGGCTGGATGTGCACATCGGTGATACGGTCTTTATCCGCCGGGCAGGCGATGTTATTCCGCAGGTTGTTAAAGTGGTACCCGAGAAGCGCCCCGAGAATGCTGAAGGGGTTGTGATGCCCGCGCAATGTCCTGTGTGTGAGTCCGACATTGTGCAAATCGAAGGGGAGGCGGTGGCACGCTGTTCAGGGGGGCTATACTGCCCCGCACAGCGTAAGGAAGCCATACGCCACTATGCGTCTCGTAAAGCGCTCGACATCGAAGGCTTGGGTGATCGGTTGATTGAAGTGCTGGTTGATGACGGCATGGTAACGACCGTTGCCGATCTTTATCGTTTAACCAAATTCCAGGTCTCCAGCTTAGAGCGAATGGGCGATAAATCTGCCAGCAACCTTATTGCCGCGATTGACCGCTCCCGGAACCCTGTATTGTGGAAATTCTTGTACGCACTCGGTATTCGGGAAGTCGGTGAGGCTACGGCGAAATCGTTGGCGGCGTACTTCGGTACTTTAGAGGCGATTTCTGAGGCGACTGAGGAGACGCTCCAGCAAGTACCGGATGTCGGACCAATCGTTGCGGGGCATATTCGCAGTTTCTTCGATCAGCCTCACAACCAGGAAACACTTGCAGCCCTTCGGGAAACGGGAGTGGTCTGGCAAGAAGAGCAGGTAGCTTCCGCTGATGAGCAGCCCTTAGCGGGCGAAACCTGGGTCCTGACGGGTACGTTGTCACAGATGACGCGAGATCAGGCGAAAGCAAAGCTCGAAGGATTAGGGGCAAAAGTGGCGGGCAGTGTTTCCAAAAAAACAGCTTGCGTGGTCGCCGGTGAAGCGGCGGGCTCAAAGCTCGCGAAAGCGGAACAGCTTGGCGTTAAAGTGCTTGATGAAGATGAGCTTTTGACCTTTTTGGGCGAACACGGCGTTGAAATTTGATCACATGCCTGCCAGGTGAATCTGAGAACTCGCGCAGGTCCTGCCTTGGGCAAATTGGCTACCATGACGTTGATCTGTAACGGTGTGTAAGTGTGCTGGATATATGAGCGCCTGACCACCGTCCTAACAATAACGTCAAGAAACGGATTTTTGCATGCGTGCCGATTTGTCTTCTCGTATCTGCTCTGCCGGCCGCTTGGCCGGCGTTGCGCTCATCGCTTTAGTGGCTGCGGGCTGCAAAACCGAAAAAGATCCTGATCAGCCGACTTTATTGGGGGCCCCAGCGCCAACGGCCTATCTTGGCGTAGAGTATTATTATAACTGGGGGGTATACGGCGGTGAGGATATCCTCGATTACTCGCTGGTTAATGCGCCCTCCTGGCTTGCTCTGGAAGATACCTCAAACAAAGCGCGGCAAGGCATTATCATGCGCGGCGTGCCCGGTCTTTCCGGGGGAAACCGCGGTGATGCGGACCTTGGCAAGAACACCAATATCGAAATCGTCACAACGGACGGAAAAATGGCCGGTTTCCAGCCGTTCGATGTTGAAGTGAAGCCTAACGTGATGTCGATCGAAGTGGATGAATTCACAGAGGGGGAAGCGGCCAACGTTGCGCAGAAAACAAGCGCCAACACCTGTGCCGTGCCGGACCTAAGCAACCCCGGAAAGCACTCTTTCGACTTGAATACGTACGAGGAAGATGGCGCCTACAAACAAACTGATCAAGTCAACAGTACGACCCACCGCACCTACGCCAAGGTAACTCTGGAAAATCCTTCTGTTACTCGCATCCGCGTTGCCTATCAGCTGGATAGCGACTTCGATTCTGAAAACTGTGATGCAGGGGTTAGCGCTCCGCATCAGAAATGCGAATACGGTACGTCAAATATCGGACGGGCGATTGTCGGTCATGACATTGTCGTGCTGGGCTCTGCCTCTGATAAAACGGTGGACGAAGAAGGTAACCCGCTCACCTACATTACTTATCAACAGAACAACGCCAGCGTTTACGACCGAGGCGTGCTCACGTTTGAGCCGGGTATCACCGAATGCTATATCCCCCTTGAGGTCGTGGACGATCGCATCCCCGAACCTGGTGAGCTGGCATTTATTCGTCTGACGGAAGTCCGCGAAGGTATTGCTTCTTTGGGGGTGACGAACGCCGGTGCGCAAGCGGGTATCACCATTCTTGATAACGAGCCCGTAGTTTCTGTACAAACGCTAAAGGGCGGAGTAAAGGACACGATCAACGCCGATGATAACGCGGCTGCCACTCCCTATAAGGCGATACTGACAGGTGAGCGAGATGGCCCGGTGATGGTTCGTTTTACCGATCAGGGTAAAAGCTCCGGAGCCAAAAAAGACATTCATTTTGAGATTGTCGACGACAATGGCTTGCCACTTTTAGAGCTTGTCTTTCCCGAAGATCAGAACGAGATCGAGTTTGGTGTTCGCGGGAGGGCATACACCGTGTCGGCAGACGACGGCTACGACGATTTGTTTTTGAGTCTTTCCGTAGATGATGCCTATCAGGCTGGCCGACAAGGCTATGCAAGAGCAGACAGCGACAGTCTGCTGCGGATAAATTTGAATCGCCTGATCACAGCGCAAACCTTTACTGACTTTACGCCAACTGACTTAGAACTAGATCATACAAGTCGATTGTTTGTAGCGGGCTACACCGATACAGCTCTGGAAGTTCGCATCTACGATCAGGCCAATACCTTGCTGGACATCGTGACGGTTGCTGCAGGAGTAACGAACACTGACGTATACATCAGTGTCGCTGAGCGTGTTGATAGCACCGCAACCCCGCGAGTGACTTACCAGGAGTTTGCGGTGGGTTATTCGGCGCCCGGAAGCAAAGGTGGTCAAGACGTATTTGCCAAGTTATTCCGATTCGATGGCACGGACTATCTCGCGGCTTGGAGTACTGCCTATGAAACGGGTTCAAGCGAGGATGATTTTGTGCGTTGGGTTGGACTGAGCGCAGATCGATCCCAACCTCTTGTTACTCTGGCGGGGAGTACCGCGGGCAGTTGGAGCGAGGAGAACAATACCGGTGGCACCGACGTATTTTTGCTCGAAATCGAAGAGGAAGCGGGCTCGCCCAGAGAGAAAGCATTGCGGTTTGTTGGTTCCAATGCAGATGATCAATTGGCGGCAGGTGATTTGAACGCGTCCTCGTCGGTTCTGTTCGGTCAGGCGCCCAGGACCCTCGATGGGACCAGTGCAATCGGGCCTTTCTTTGCCACCGGCCGTGCAACTGCTGAGCTTAACGTCGTGCAGGTTGGAGGAGAGCCCTCAGAGACATTGCGTCATGGTGTGTACGGTTCTGGTCTGGCCTGGTTGGTCGGTGATTCTAATGGCCTTGCTTACACGGTTACAGAAGTGGAGGGCGCTGACAACGAACTGACACGAACTCGCAGCCAAAATAGCCAGGCCGGGTTCGTTTGGGGCGTAGCGGGGAATGGTGTTCCGAGGACCGTGTACCAAGTGAACGATTTTGCCGATGCATCAACTGAAACACTCACGCAAAGCTTGCTGTTTGATGGTGACATTGTGCTGGCAGGCAACACCGATGGCCAGTTGGACGAAGGTACACCGGCCGTCACTGATAACGATGGTATTCTGGCTCGGAGAAGTTCACAGGATGGCCTGGCATACCGGAACTGGAATACGCAGATCCCCAAAAACATGTCATTCCTCGATATGGTGAATTATCGTGATGACGAGGTCATGGCGCTGGTGGATGTGGCTGGCGATCGGCAGCTGGTAGTGTTCAGTCCCGAAGGTCGCTTACTTACACCTCTTGCGCCTTAGCAGGTATCGGACGGAGGGAGCCTAAACAGCACCCTCTTGCTGGCTTGCACTGGCGTAGAGCTTTAAATAGTCGGTGCTGGTTACAATGCCAGAAGGCTGACCGCTAGTGCCATCAACGATCAGCGCAGCGTTCAGGCGGTGCGCCAGCATCAAGCGGGCGAGTTGGTGAGCATCGGTTTCCGGAAAAGCGGTGAGAAACGCCGGTAGCTCGATGTTTAACAGGCTTTGAGTATCTGCTTCGTTAGGGTTCTCGTGTATCCAGGTCAGCAGCCATCTGAAGTCGATCAGCCCCGCAACATTGTCATCCGACATGATCACCAAGTGGTGTACGGCATTATCTTCCATCACCGCAAATGCTTGGTTCATGGTAGCGGTCGCCGGAACTATATATTGGGCCGGAGATGCTATTTCTGAAACCGGCAGATACACCCGCTCTTCCTTACGCTCTCCTGCAGCAACCGTTCCGTATTGTTGTAGTGCCCGATGCCGTCCACTGTTTGCCGCCTGTTGAAATTCTGCATCCGTGGCTTCGTTGTGCGAATTAGACAGTGCGCTTGAGGGTTCTAGTTCAGTAACATCGCCTACCGTTCGATTCCGAAAAATTTCCGGAAGGCGAGTGCCGATGGGACGGCCGGGTTCACTGACATGAATCGACATAACTACACCTTTAGTGACGGCTTCACCGTATTCTTGTGAGCTTCGTTAATCGTTTATCGGCATTTGCCTGGAAAACTTCAGCGATTTGACTTAGTCGCTAAAACTCTCGTTTTGGATAAAGGCGAAGTGTATCAATGCGCCGAGTCAGGTGAATTGGCAGACAAGCCGGTTGTCCGGTCAATTTGTCCGCAAGATATTCCGCAAGCAAAGGCCCCCAAACCAGCCCCTTACTGCCGAGCCCGGTAAACAGGTATGCGCCTTCTACTTTGTCGCCGGATTCCGTACGCAGTTCCCCCGCGACCGGTTGATAGTCGTGGGTAGTGCATCGAAACGCAACGCGACCTCGCAGGTCTTCAGCTGCTGGTGCTTGGGTTACCGGAAGATTCGGTAGCATGCGTAAGAGTTCGTCCAGATTCTCTTGATGGCCTTCGGCGGTAACCTCAGGGTTGTCGTTCCTGATGTCGAATGTGGCGCCTATGGTTGCTTGCCCTTGGCCAACCGGATTTAAGTATTTGGAGCCACAGATGACGGTCGCGGGCGGGTTGACGCTGGCCTCTGGTAAATAGGTGACCTGCCCACGAATCGGTTTCAACCGCAGTTTGCCCGTCACAGGGGCAATCTCCGCAGTTTGGTGGCCACAAGCGATGACCAGTCTTGAAACCTTCAGGCTTGGATGATGAGCACTCTGAAGTGACCAGCCTTCTTTGAGGCGCTCGATATCCCGAACCTCTACGTTAAATTGGGTGGTGATCAGCGGATGTTGGGAAAGTCGCTCGCAGGCTTTTGCAGGTTCAAGCCAGCCTGACTTGGGAAACCATAATCCTTCGAGCGGGATCTCGATGCCGGCGAGTAACGAGGCTTTTGCAGCGCTAACCGGCGTCAGAAAGCCTTCGGGGTACTGATTTCGTTCACAGAATTTTCGTTGGCGCTCGGCTTCCTTTGCCGTCGTGGCCAATTGTAATAAGCCGGTGGGGTGCCAAAAATCACCCTCCCACGGGCGATAGTAGCGCTGACTGAAACTCAGAGCTGTTGCGGCCAACTCGGCTTGTGCGTTGTACTCGATGCCGAGCTTTGCATAGAGTGCGCCCTGAGCGTTACCGGAAGCTGCGGAGCCAGCATTCGCGGCTTTGTCGATCAATAGAACAGGGATGCCGCGTTCAGCCAGATTTCTAGCTAAAAGCGTTCCGGCAATACCTGCTCCTATAATGGCCACCGGGTCGGTGGGGGCGGCCGCCACGTTTGAGAGACGGGCATCGTTTCTGATGGCGCCAGCGAGCATTTCACGTTTTCGGCCGAAGCCCGGTTGCTTTGTAACCTCAAATCCCGCGGCTTCAAGGGCGCGTCTAACCCGGCCCACTGCGGTAAACGTCGAAAAGGTTGTGCCAGTCTGGCTGTGATTCTGAATAGATTGAATCGCTTCATCAGACCACATGTCCGGGTTGTATTGGGGGTCGAAGCCGTCAAGAAACCAGGCATCCGCAGCAAACGGCAGCTGGTCCAGCCCGTCTTGGAGTTCACCAAAAAACAGGGTAAGCCTGACCCGCCCACCATCGAAAACCAGGCGGTGAACGCCTTTCATCAGGGGCGGGTATTGGTCTATTAGTTGGTCTGATACCGGAGCGAGTTCCGGCCAGCGTAATAGGGCCCTTTTTAGTTCGTCACGAGTAAGCGGATAGCGTTCAAACGAAACAAAGTGCAATACCGAGTGTTTATGGTCTTCTGTTGCCCGTTTCCAGTCTGCCCATGCTGTTAAAAAACTAAGGCCCGATCCGAACCCGGTTTCGCCAATCACAAAATGGCCATGATCCGGGAGTTTCTCGAAACGTTCACAAAGATTGTTAGGCTCTATAAACACATACCGTGTTTCAGACAGGCCATCGTTGCGATTGAAGTACACATCACCGAAACGGGTGGATTCCGGAATGCCGTCTTGCCAAATTAATTCCGCCGGCTCTGTGGCCGGCGGTTTGGGTGCTACAGATATAGCCATTAGTCTTCAGTAGAAACCTTGGTCACGCTTTTTATCACAACCGGAGATAGAGGAACATCGCCCATACCCTGCTTGCGCCCGGTCTGCACAGAGGCAATTTTGTCGACCACACCCATGCCATCGGTCACTTTTCCGAAAACCGCGTAGCCGGCGCCGCGTACGCCTGCGTTCAGGAAGTCGTTGTTGACCAAGTTAATGAAGAACTGTGAGGTGGCGGAGTCCGGGTTGTTGGTGCGGGCCATGGCAATAGTGCCGCGGAGGTTAGGAAGGGTTTGGCTGCCTTCATTAACGATAGGAGCTTTCGTGGGCTTCCGGCCCATGTCCTCGGTAAATCCGCCGCCTTGAACCATAAAACCTCTGATGACGCGGTGAAAAATGGTGTCGTTGTAAAAGCCATCTTCTACATAGTTCAAGAAGTTCTCGACCGTTTTTGGCGCAACGTCGGGGCGAAGAAGAAGTTCAAACGCACCTTCTGACGTAACGAAGCGTACTTTGGGCAAGTCTTGGTTGGTGTCCGCATGCGCCGCGGCGGAGAAGATTAACGCCGACATAATTAACAGTGCGGCATAAATCACAAGAAATGGTTGTTTTACGGAGTTTGTCATTTAAAGGCTGCCCTTTGTTTCAGTGAGTGTCGGAATAGCTGACATAATTCTATTTGCTACAAAGCAGTTAACGATATTAACAGATCCTTACGCCGATAAGAGTAAAAGCAAACAGCAAGCCGGGGAGTCCTCGGCTACGCTTGCTACAGGGTGCACTAAATCACAATGCCGGGCCTGGTTGTACGGTGTTCATGGCGAACACAGGAGAACACGAGTGAAAGTCCAAAAAGGATTTGAAGAAAAATCACGGCTTGGTCGGTTATTGATCAATCGCGGGTATCTAAAGGAGTCGGAGCTTGAAGATGCCCTGACGCTTCAGCGTACTTCAGGGGAGCGCTTGGGAGAGGTTTTAGTTGCCTCGGGCCGCATTACCGAAAAAGAGTTGATTCGGGTGTTGAAACACCAATCCCGATACCGCAATACTGCTGCACTGGTAACGATGGTGGCATTGCCGTTTCAGCCTCTTGTATCGTTTGCGTCTACGACATCAGACAGTGACGATGCAGACGCTGTGGCCAGTGCAGGGCAATTGTATAAAGGGTTCGGGTTCGCAGCCTTGACGGACGTTGAAATGTCGTCGGTATCGGGGCAGCGCAACATTGGCTTGTTCGATCATATTGAAAACGTCGCGGCCACGCCCGGGAATGCTGCGGATGCAGAGGGTGATAATGCCAATGAGGTGGGATTGGATGCGATTGAAAGTGTGCGGCTGGCGGCTAACGTGTTTGTGCCGGTGTTAAGCTTTCTTGATTCCGAACTCACCATCTCGGGTGTCAAATACCGTGAAGGCGAAGAGCGATATTCAATCCGGGACGATGGCGCGATTACCTTGGCGCTGCCGGAGCGAATTGAAGAAATCCGAATGGATAATATCCGGGTCGCTGGCGGTCATGGTGCGTCGATGGGTAGCGTCAGTATTCAGAATATTCGTTTTCACCCCGCATCGAGCATGACCATCTACACTCGATAAAACTTAGCGGCGATCAATACAAAAATGCCCGGCTAATAAGCGGGCATTTTTGTTTGCGCGCAAGCATTAGGCGCTTGCAAAAACGGTACTGCTTGAAACATTGGTTTGCTGGCCTTGCGCACCGTACAGCTTTTGTTGGCTGGACGCACCGCGGAAGATGTCGGCTACCCGTGCGAGGCGTTTTTGCAGGTGCCCAACCACTCTCCCGTTATTCTGGTTCAGTGACTGGCATTCCCGAAGCTTTTGATCGGCAGCTTTCCATAGTTGATACAAATCATCCATGCCGCCTGCCCGAATAAAACGTGAGGGCTCGCCGGCATCCGGGCGGTAACCCATGTCTACAAGATGATGAATTTTCTGGCGAGCTCGATCACGGATTGTTCCGAGAATCTGGTTTTTCTCTTCCGTCAGCTCATGAAGGGGGCTTATATCCGCAGAGGCTAACGCCTCTTTCTCCCGAAGGAGAAGATCCGCCAAAACGTCCAGCTGGCGGATGTCTTCATTTAAAAGGATCTTCAACTCGTCGATAGCGGCCATACTCTACTCACCCAAAAATACTTTCATCCATCTCAAGCATTTTCTGGGCCAGTTTTTCTGCGTCGATCTTGTAAGTGCCGTTATCCAGTGCGGAGCGGATCTCTGCAATGCGGTCGTCGTCCATTTCCGGGTAATCGCCGAGCTTTTCCTCGAGCTGTTTCAGGTTTTTTGCCTGACTGCTGAGGCTAACGTTTTCGTCACGGCCGGCCGGGCCTTGAGCTTTGGTTTGGTCTGCTGCCGGCGCTGGTGCTTTGTTCGTCGTTTTGTCGGCCTGGGTTCTGGTGGTGTTGACCTGGCCTGGGCCAATTCCATTTAAGTCAACTGACATAAGGTTACCTACTTGCCTGAGGCCACATTTGACAGTGGCGGAATCGGGTTTATATCTTGTTAACGGCAAATGATTGCCGGACTTTAGTCTATTGAGGAAAAAGTTTTCCGCTCGGTTCTTCCGTGCATTATTGCATGGGGATCTCGACCCGTCCCGGCGCGACCACCGTTGCTTTGACGGTTCTCGCGGAACGAAGATTTTCTACTAATACCTGCTCACCAATGCTTGCGTTGCCAAGAGCCTTACCACGGGAGCTCACGGAAAAAGAGCCGGCTCGGGCCAGGATAATAACATGGTCGCCTCGCTCTATGGCATCGGGGGCTTCTAGCAAATCCGGTGTCAGCACGGTACCTGTTCGCACAGGGCGTCGAACCATCATCCCTTGAATATTGTCTATGTCGGTGAGCGCGCCTCTGCGGCTAGCGTTCAACTGAACTTCGCTTGTGGTTAATGCTGCGCTCGTTAGCCGCTCCCCCCGGGTCAATGGGCGCGCGGCAACGATCGCGGGTCCGTAGGCCTCGACAGAGGCCGTTACATACATTCGCCAAGGGCGGTTACCCCCACAGCTAATAAGAATTGAAGGGCTGGGTGTTCGCAGAGGATCACTCACGAACTCCAGCTTAGGCTCACCCTCGCATGGCGCCAGTTTCAAACGCCGGTCCACGTTACCGATTTGGTATTCAATGCGTCGATTAAGATCCCTTTGATCATCCGCCCACGTTTGTAAAAATCGCTCGGCCATTTCCTGGATATCACTCGCGGTCGTGGCTTGCTCGGCGAACGAGTGCGAACTGAAAATTAGCGCCAGCGTAAATAAAATGAGGGTACGCATTTGAGGTGCTTTGTCCTATGCTGTCGGTAAGTCTGCCGCCCATTAAAAAGTTAAGAATCTGGGCATGTGGCCGTTATGCTATGTCCGAATTCATGGCCTTTGAGCTACAAAGCAAAATCAGTGCCGTTCAGGGCACGCCAGGAGAAAAACGACATGACAGGGGTACTTCAAAGCGTTAATCAGCGCACCCAACTGGTCGGCCAGAATCGGCTAGAGCTATTGCTGTTTCGGCTCCGTGGCCGGCAGGTGTACGGGATTAACGTTTTTAAAGTCAAAGAAGTATTGCAGTGCCCGAAACTGTCGTCTATCCCCAACAGCCTTGCGGTTGTGCGTGGTGTTTCTCATATACGGGGAGAAACTATTCCAATTGTTGATATGAGCATGGCGATAGGGTTGCCGGGTGTCCCTCAGGAGGAACTCGCGACAAGCTTCGTCATCATCACCGAGTATAACCGAAAGACCCAGGGCTTTTTGGTGTCTGGCGTTGAGCGGATTTTGAACATGAACTGGGAAGACATTATGCCGCCACCGAAAGGAGCGGGCAAAGATGTTTACCTGACAGCGGTTACGAAAATTGATGAAAAACTGGTAGAAATCATCGATGTGGAGAAGATTCTTTCAGAGGTTTCTCCGCTTCGTGAAGATGTTAACGAAGAGCTGGTGAGTCGGAGTGCGGCTGACACCAAACGCCATTTGCCGGTTCTAGTGGTGGATGATTCCGCCGTAGCGCGGCGCCAGATCAGCCGATGCTTAACCGCGATCGGAATGGAAGTGATTACCCATAACGATGGCAGGCAGGCGTTGAACTATTTGCAAAGCCTCACTCAGGATGGGTCTTCCATTCGGAATCATCTATCTTTGATTATCTCTGATGTAGAAATGCCCGAGATGGATGGCTATACGCTGGTTACGCGAATCAAAGAAAATCCTGCGTTAAAAGAAATCTTTGTCATGCTGCACACATCGCTCAGTGGCGTTTTCAATCTTGCCATGGTGAAGAAGGTGGGGGCCGATGATTTTATGGCAAAATTCAGCCCAGACGAGTTGGCCGAACGCGTTATGGAATTGATCGGTCAGGATTGATGCTCCGTTTAATCGATTTACCCTTGATAGAGATGCAATGAGCGCGGAAATAACACCCCAGGAATACGAAGATTTTAAAACGTTCTTGCAAGATGCATGTGGCATTCTGCTAGGCGATAACAAGCAGTATCTCGTTAAAAGTCGATTACGCAGAATTCTTGAAGATAACGGCTTGAACTCGTTTGGTGAGCTTTTGGAAAGGCTCAAACGCTCTGGGCGTATGGGTTTGCGTGAAATTGTGATCGATGCAATGACCACCAACGAGACGCTTTGGTTTCGGGACAATCATCCGTTTCGTATTCTCCAAGATAGATTGTTGCCGGAATTCGCGGAACGAAAATCTATGCAGCCCCTGCGGGTCTGGTCGGCTGCATGCTCAACGGGGCAAGAGCCATACTCGATTTCGATGGTGCTAGACGAGTTCCGTCAGGCCCGGCCGGGAAAACTTCGGGACGTTCGTATTACGGCGACGGATATCTCGAAAAGCGTTTTGGAAGTGGCGCGCAAGGGCGAATATGAAATGATTGCGATTGGGCGCGGCTTGTCACCAGAGCGCCAGAAACGGTACTTCAAACCGTCTGTGAACGGTGGATGGCAGATTAACGAACAAATAAAGCGGATGGTGGAGTTCAAAGAGTTAAATTTGCTTGAGCGCTATATGCTTGGGAAGTTCGACATAATTCTTTGCCGAAACGTGCTTATTTACTTCTCCGCCGAATCGAAAAGAGACATTTTGACGCGTATGCACGGAGCGTTGAATCCTGGTGGCTACTTAATTCTTGGAGCATCGGAGTCTCTAAATGGGATGCCGGAGCTTTACGAGATGGTGCAGTGCCAGCCCGGCATCGTTTACCGAAAAAAGTAGAAGCGGTTTGTTCGCCCGGGCTTGCCGCTGGATTATTCGAGTGGCAGATGGCCAGTCTTAACCCAGATAATGGTTTCCTGATCCACGAAGGGGTGGTGTTGGCTCATATGTGGTGAGCGCATCCAGGTGTCTTTCGGATATCGACCTTGGTCATCGCAAAACTCTCCCGCTAGCACCAAAATTTCCTCGCCTCCAAAGTGTCGATGCGGTTGGAACGCTTCATTGGCAGGCCACTTCACGAGCGCTACGTGCTCATGTTCGAAATCATGAAGTGGCATAACTTGAAGGCCGCCGATACCGGGTAGCCACTCCGCGGTAGTGGTATCGATACATACCGTTGCGCTGTCGCGCGGATCAAACTGGTGTAGTTTGACCAACAAGGTACAGCCTTTTTCGCTAAAAGGGGCGTGGCCGCTACCCGGTGGGTTACGAAGGTAAGTGCCGGCGGGATAGTGGCCGTTCTCATCGGAGAACGTACCCTCAAGTACCAGAATCTCTTCACCCAAAGGGTGTTCGTGCCGGTTAAACGAGGCGCCCGGTTTATAGCGAACAATGCTGGTTGCGTGGCCGCGTTCTGCTTCTTCCCGGGCTAAGGGTTTACGTTCGACACCGGCTGCCGGGCTGGATACCCAGTCAACTTCGTGAGTGCGGATAACCACGCGTTGGGTAAAGTCCATGTTTAACATTAAGGCGCTCGCTACGGGTTATTTGATCAACTCTTGAATGTCGCGGAAGTGGGGGTGCTTGCAATGTCCCATCCATTCAAAGGCGACCATTTCGGTGGTTACAATCCGCGCACCGCTTTGATGCAGACGGTCGAGCGCGACATCGCGGTCGAGATCATTGCGCGAACCTGTGGCATCCGCCACGACCCAAACTTTGTAGCCTGCATCCAGTAAGCTCAACGCGGTCTGCAGCATGCAAACGTGGGTTTCGCAGCCACCGACAATGATGTGCTGTCGGCCTTCGGGAAGTTCATCGATAAGGCCATCCGGGCAAGCATCAAAATGGGTTTTGCCCACGGTGGTGTTGCATAGCTCTCGAATGGATTCGACATTTTCACCCAGCTTTTCTGGTAATTGCTCGGTGCCAATTACCGGTACTTCAAGAAGACCCGCAATAATTGCGAGCGTTGTGCAACGATCTATTACCTCTGCGCCCTGGCTGATCGCCGGCATCAGCTTTTCCTGTACGTCGATGAGTAGCAGGGTGGATTGCTCGGCTTTCATCATCATGGTGTTTTCTCCGGAAATGGTGGGCGTTGGCCGTTAAGCATAGCGAAAATAACGAGCGAATAGGGGGTAAAGGCGATTAGGAAATAAATTTTCGGAGAAATTTGCGGATACAGTTGCCAAACGCTGCCAAAACAATTAAAGTTTGCGCCCTCAAATGAGCGACGAGTTCGCTGATTTGAAACAGTTTATTGGAGAGGTGGCCGAGTGGCTGAAGGCGCACGCCTGGAAAGTGTGTATACGTTAATAGCGTATCGAGGGTTCGAATCCCTCCCTCTCCGCCAAATTAAACCCCAGCAGATATGCTGGGGTTTTTTGTTTGTGTCGAAAAAATAGGGGGGGGGTCAACCGAGTCCGGTCGAACTCAACACGAATACCCCCACGGTCACACTAATGCTTGCCATCAGTGTGGTTAGCGCAATGATATTGGCGGCCATGCGATCGTTGCCGCCTAACGCCTTAACCATGACAAAGCCTGCCGCTGCAGTGGGGCTAGCAAAGAACAAAAACATCAGTCCCAGCTCGCGGCCTTCAAACCCGAATAACCAAGCCGCGAATGTACAGGCCACCGGCAGTGTCACCATCTTCCATGTTGCAGCCCCTAACGCAGGCCCACTGTCGTCGCGAATGGCTTTCAATGACACGGCGCCGCCGATGCAGAGCAGGGCGAGTGGTAGGGTGAGTGAGGCAAAGTAGTCACCACTGGTCATTACCCAACCGGGCAGTGTCACCTGTAAACCGGCGAAGGGTATAGCGACGACAACGGCGATGATTAATGGATTCCGGATAATGTCCCTTAGTGTGGTAGCTGCATTCATTTGTTTGCCCGGTTGGTAGGCGAGCAATACAACCACCGATAGGATGTTGTAAGAAATGATGATCAGGCCGAGCAACAGGCCCCCGGCGGAAAGGCCATAGTCGCCATACAGATTGGCAGCAAGCGCCAGGCCGACAATGCCGCAGTTCCCTCTAAATGCACCCTGCACATAAACTCCTCGGTCGCTTCTGGGAACACGTTTGATTGCCCAGAGCCAGGCCGCACAAAAACTCACGAGCGTTGCAGCCAAATAGAACATCATCATCCTGATGTTCAGTGTGGCGCTTAAATCGGCCTTGATGATGGAGAGGAAGACCAAGGTGGGCAGGGTCGCTTTGAATACCAGTGCGGATGCGGTGGATATGAAATTCTGATCAATCCAGCCCAGCCGGCGGAGGCCGATTCCCAGGAAGACCATGGCGAAGACGGGCAAGGTGGTTTCCAGTGTGTAGCTGAATGTGGCTAGTAATCCGCTCAAAGTGAAGTACTCTCTCGAAGTGCATGACCGATAAAATTGGTTTATGGTGCGAAAGTGTTTGCGAACTTTCGCACTCTCAATAACAAATAAAAAGGATACTTATGGCGACTGTTGACTCTTCAGAGGAAGAGCTGAAAAAAGTCTTGCAGGAAACTCCTAAAGACCAGCCGGTCGTCATGCTTAACTTGCTACGATTCCGCGATTGGGCGGAATATCAGGATGCCAGTGAAGCGTGTTCTGGGCGCGATGCTTACAAACGTTATATGAAAGAGGCCGCGGCCTGCGTCAAAGCGGTTGGGGCCGAAGTTATCTGGTCTGGCCGAAGCGTCGGTTCTCTAATTGCCCCCCCCGAGGAGACTTGGGACCAAGTTTTACTGGTTCGGTACCCCTCAACGGATGCCTTTCTGGCCATGATTGGAGACCCCGATTACAAAGGGGTTCTCAAGCACAGAACCGCCGCATTGGAAGACTCCCGATTAGTGGCCAATGTTGAAAGTGGCGTGTAATCAGGCGCCAGTCACAACCATCGCGGTTTGTTGAATGGCCATATAGGCAATGGTGCCCGTTGCAATCGACAGTAAAGCATTACTACGCCAAAGGTGAACCGCTACCACCAGCAAACCGGGGATCAAGGCATCTAAGCCGAATATTCCGGTATCCCAGTTGCCCGACCGTTGTAGAAAAACTGTGGCCAGAAGGGCCATTACCGCGGCAGGCAAAAAACGCCCCAAATGCTTAATAAGTGGGTGATCAGTATGACGTTCGAAAAACAGAAAAGGCACCACGCGCGTGGCGAAGGTTGCTAGCGCCGTGATCGCGATGAAAGCCGCCAAATAATAGCTTTCACTCATGGGTGACCTCCGGTTCAAGAGCGGAGTTGCGCTGGTAGCGATACTGGATCAGCAGCACCGCAGTAACAATGGCAATAGCAGCAATTAGTTGATGCGTGGCAGGTATTAGTAACATGGCAATGCCCGCAGCGAACGCACCGGCCCAGATTGGGAAAGAGTTTCCTAAGGCCTTGAACTGCTCGATGGTCAATACAATGAACAGGGCGACCAGCGCGAATTCGATACCGGTGCTATCGAAAACCACCCATTCACCCAATAGGGCGCCTAAAGCACACCCGGCAATCCAATAGAATTGATTGAAGGCGGTAATGCGAAAGTCAATTTCCTGCTCGCTGCGCGAATCCCCTGAGCGTGCTCGGCTGGTAAGCAGCGAGTAGGTTTCATCGGTGAGCCCGAAGATAAGGTACCCTTTGCGCCAGCCGGCACCGCGAAATTGGCCAAGTAATGACAGGCCGTAGAACAAATGGCGGGCATTAAGAACCAGCATGGCAACGGCCACTTCGAGCAACCCGGCATTGGCTGCCAATAGGCTAACGGCCAGAATTTGCCCGGCACCGGCATAGATTACCAGGCCCATAAGCGGCGCTATCCACCATGCGTAATCCAGTTGCGTGGAAAACAGCACGCCGAAGGCCATCCCTAGCGGCAGGTAGCCAAACAGAATAGGGAGTGTTAGCTTGAAGACGTTCTGGTTCATTAGCTTCCAAACTTTGAGAAAGGCACGATGATAATGAATTGCTTGTGGCTTTTGAAGATAGCGCGAAAGGATTATTGATGAGCGATTATGCTAATGGACCTGAGTCGGACCCCCGGCAGGAAATGTTTGTTGTGGATGCTAGCTTGCTCACAGCGGAACAGCTTGAAGGGCTAGCTGACGAGTACTGCACGCGTTATCACGGGCTTAACGACACGGAAAATCCTCTGGCAGAGCGCGGTCGGGTACTTGCGGCCGCTCGGAAGGGCGAGTTGGTGGTTTGGTTTGATCCGGTCGAAAATACCGCAAGCTTAGGCTTCCCAGCGTGATGTCTTGAGCGGCAAGGTTTGACGAAGGCCAAGGTTTTGAGCGCGTTACCTATGCGGTGAGTCCGGTAATGGGTACAATTACTAAGCGTTGTATTTATTCTGTTGGTGAGGTGAGCTTTGATCAGGGTTCTGGTTGTTGATGACCACGAGTTGGTGCGCTCCGGCATTACCCGTATGTTGGCTGACAATCCTGACATTGATGTGATTGGTCAGGCGTCTTCTGGTGAAGATGCGATTGATTTTGTGCGCAACGCGCGACCGGACATTGTTTTGATGGATATCCGGATGCCAGGTATTGGTGGACTTGAAGCCACACGACGAATTCTCCGGTTGGACGATTCCATCCGGATCATTGTTGTGACCGCCTGTGCGGACGATCCTTACCCGGCGCGGGTGATGCAAAGTGGTGCAGCAGCTTATATCACCAAAGGCGCAGATATTCAGGAAATGGTGCGCGCCATTCGCAAGGCTCATTCCGGCCAGCGTTACATTAGCCCGGAGATAGCCCAGAAGATGGCGTTGAACTCACTGGGTGGTGGCGACCGGGATGAAGACGGCGAGCTGTCGAAGTTCGAGCGCTTATCCGAGCGTGAAATGCAGATTGCCATGATGGTGGTGGAATGCCAGAAAGTTCAGGATATTTCGGACAAGCTCTGCTTGAGCCCGAAAACTGTGAACAGCTACCGCTATCGGATTTTCGAAAAGCTCGAGATCTCTAGTGACGTAGAACTGGCGCTAATGGCAGTACGGCTTGGGTTGCTGGATGCCGACACGGTCTGACCCCAACTACACTCTAGGGGAGTTCGACAGCAAGAGCTTCCTGAAACAACTTTCTGAGCGCGCCGGTGTCTATCGTATGTACGATAGCGCAGGGGAGATCCTGTATGTTGGCAAAGCGCGAAATCTCAAAAATCGTGTCAGCAGTTACTTCCGAAAAACCGGACTAGCCCCGAAAACCGAAGCCTTGGTTGGCAAGATTCACGGCATTGAAGTAACCATTACCGGCAGTGAAACCGAAGCGCTTCTGCTTGAGCAAAATCTAATCAAGTCTCTGAGGCCGCCGTACAACATTCTGCTTCGGGACGATAAATCTTACCCCTATATTTATTTGTCATCCCATGATGATTATCCGTCTCTTACCTTCCGTCGTGGCCGTACGAAAAAGGGCGGCGGAACTTGGTTTGGGCCCTTTCCGAGCTCTGGGGCGGTTAAAGAAAGTCTTAATGTTCTACAAAAAGTATTCAAGGTAAGATCCTGTAATGAAAGCTATTTCAGAAACAGGAATCGACCTTGCCTCCAGTATCAAATTAACCGGTGTACCGCGCCCTGTGTGGAATACATAAGCCCCGAGGAATATCAGCAGGACATCCGTCGAGCCACCATGTTTCTGGAGGGCAAGAACCCGGCGATCATTCGCGATCTAATGAACGCGATGGAAGACGCGGCCTCAAAGCTCGAGTTCGAGAAAGCGGCGACCTATCGCGATCAGGTCAATCACTTGCGCCATGTTCAGGAGCAGCAGTCCGTTGACGGCGAGGGTGGTGATGCCGATGTGCTTGCCATTGCCCAGGACGCCGGCGTGGTGTGTGTTGTGGTGATCATTGTGCGGGGTGGACGGGTGTTGGGTACCAAGGACTACTTTCCGAAATTCTCGTTGGAGCAGACAGAAGGGGAGTTGTTGGCATCGTTTCTTGGTCAGTATTATTTCGGCGGCGATACTCGCAGGGAGATCCCGAAAGACATCTTGGTGCCGGTGAAAGTGGACGGGCAAGAACTGCTGGCCGAAGCGCTTACCGAAGCTGCCAACCGAGAAACAAGAGTGCGTGGTAATGTGCGTGGCGAGCGTAAACGCTGGCTTGAATTGGCAATGACTAACGCTCAACAGACACTGTTGAGCCATCTTGCCAGCAAGGAAACGGTGTATCGTCGTTTGCTGGCGCTTCGAGACTTGCTGGAATTAACCGAAACACCCAGCCGAATGGAGTGTTTTGATGTTAGCCACAGTCACGGGGAAAATACCGTCGCATCCTGCGTGGTTTTCGACGAGAATGGCCCGCTGAAAAGCGACTACCGCTTGTATAATATCGAAGGCGTGACAGCCGGTGATGATTATGCGGCCATGCGTCAGGTTTTGACTCGCCGTTACCGCCGATTGGTGAATGGCGAAGGCAAGAAGCCGGATTTGGTGTTCATTGACGGCGGTAAAGGCCAGTTGAACATTGCGCGAGAAGTGTTTGATGAACTTGAGATTTCAGACATTCCGCTAATCGGCGTGGCAAAGGGTGTTACTCGCCGGGCAGGCATGGAACAATTGATCGATGCCATGACCGATGCGGTGTTCCGAGTGCCGGCTGATTCTCCCGCTTTGCATTTGATTCAGCACATACGGGATGAATCGCATCGGTTTGCTATTACTGGCCACCGGGCGAGACGAGATAAAAAACGCCGGCAGTCCACCCTAGAGGGCATTGAGGGTGTAGGTCCGAAGCGCAGGCGAGAATTGATACGTTACTTCGGTGGAATACAAGGTATCCGAAAAGCCGGAGTGGATGAGATAGCCAAGGTGCAAGGTATCAGCAAAGCATTGGCCGAAACCATTTACGCAGCATTGCATAACGAATAGGAACACAATGAATTTACCGAACCTGATTACTCTGTCGCGCATCGTCATGATTCCGGTGTTCGTTGTGGTGTTTTATTTGCCCACGAGCTGGAGTTACATGGCTAGCGCTGCGATTTTTGCGTTGGCAGGGATCACGGACTGGTTGGATGGCTATCTGGCCCGGCGATTGAACCAAAGCACACCGTTCGGCGCATTTTTGGATCCGGTCGCCGATAAGTTGATGGTGGCTGTTGCGCTGGCGGTTCTGATCGAAGGGTACTCTGCGGTTTTGCTGACGATCCCCGCGACAATCATTATTGGTCGTGAAATTGTGATTTCGGCTTTGCGGGAATGGATGGCTGAAATCGGCAGCCGGGGCAGCGTGGCTGTTTCCTACATTGGTAAGATTAAAACCACCGCTCAGATTGCGGCTATTGTGGGTTTGCTGGCCTTCCCACCGGGAAATCTGCTGGCCGATATCGCTGTTGGGCTGCTGTATGTGGCGGCGGCACTGACGCTGTGGTCGATGTACCTGTACTTGCACGCTGCTTGGGGCGATCTGTTCCCGAAGGCGGGTGATGTAGCCGAAGAAAAAAATACTGAGCTTTAACGACACTCTCATTTTTGGCGCAGGTTTACTGCGCCCGTTGAACACAACTCCAGGCCCATTGAGTCAGTTCGCCCGCGAGTGTATTACTTGCTCGAGAGAACGCTTCTACCGCCGACTTCAGTTCTGAACTTGCGGCTACTTCTTGAATTGACCAGCTGCGGATACATAAACTGTTCCCGCTCTGATCGTTCGTCACCTCCGCATGCAGATCAAGAACGACCTGATAAATGTCCCCGCTCTGCTCTACCTGAAATGCCGAAAGCTCTGTGAGCAAGGAATGCTCGGTATGGGCTGCACTGGTGTCGATGACAACATTGTGGAAGCCCTTACTGTCTCGAAGGTGGCGAGCTAGATGGTCCCTAATTAGAACTGGGGCGCTGTCTCTCCACCTGGCCTTATTGAAAGCCTGAAACTCGTAGGGCGTTGGTTTCAGCAGAATAGTCGAGCTGTCTACTGGGTTCGAGGCGAGTGGCGTGTTAATCCGAACGCTGCTTGGTAATGTCTGTTCAAACGGTTGCGAGCGTACTGTAGCTAGGTCCATCACTCTGGGTGGCTCAGGTCGCGGAAGAACCGTGCAGGCGGTCGTTGTTAACGTGGCGAATAGGAGCGTAGTCCAAGTGAAGCCTGTTCTCATTGTTCAAACTCCTTAATGGTCGGCCCACCCCACAGCGTGCTCGCAGGGTCCTGCTCAAGCCGGCGAGTAAAGCTATTTAGATGCCGTAAGGTAGATTTCAATTCCCGAAGGGCAGGCCCTAGCTGAGAGAGCCCTTGAAGCCCGGCGTTTAGCGAGTGCTCATTGTTGGCGGTGATCGTATCAACCCGCTCCAGAGAGGGTTGCAGGGTTGAGATGGCGGTTTCCATGGTGTTCAACACTGGCACAATCCGGTCGTTCAAGACCGTTCGGGTTCTATCCGATACGCCGGAAACCTTGATCGAGGCCTCTTCTGCGCGCACTGCGGCGGCATTGAACTGATCCATAAGGGCAATGAGCGCTTCACGGTTTGCAAGAAGCGACTCGCTTGCCTCACGTGCGTTATGAATCAGGGCAGAAACATTGTCGACATTTTCTGTGGCTAGCAGGCGGTTCATGTTGGTGAGCAATAGTTCTGCCTGAGCGAGCATAGCTTCACCATTATTCATGAGATTGTTCAGGGCAGACGGCTCTGCGTGAATCAACGGCGGGTTACTGCGATCACCTTGAAGGTTTGCTTTTTGCGGTGTTCCACCGGTGAACTGAATGCTCATGCTTCCTGTGATGTTAGCCAGCACTAATCCGGCTTTGGTGTCTTCCCGGACGGGTATGTCTTGCTCAACGCGCACCAATACACGAACGTGGGCCGGATTGTCCGGTGCCAAAGTCAGTTCCAATACGTCACCCACTTGAATTCCGCTGTACAGCACAGGGTTGCCTTTGGCCAAACCACTAACTGGATGATCAAAATCAATCTGGTAGTAGGCCCACTCCCGATCCGACGAGGATTTACCTAGCCATAGTGTAAATAACAGGGCGGCGGTCACGGCGGCCAGCGTGAAGAATCCAATAATAACGTGGTGGGCCTTCGGCTCCATTAATGGAACTCCTCTTGAATTGGTAACGATCCTGCGAATTTAGCAGCTCGGCCGCGCGGGCCGTGAAAATATTCCTGTATCCAAACGTCATCGGTTTGGGCAACGTGGTCAAGGGTATCGGCCACTAATACCTTACGTTGAGCGAGAACAGCGACACGGTCACAGGTTGAATACAGTGTGTCCAAATCGTGAGTCACCAGAAAAACGGTAAGACCCAGCGCCCGACTCAGGGTAACGATCAGTTCATCGAAGGCAGCAGCTCCAATGGGGTCGAGACCAGCTGTAGGTTCATCCAAAAACAGAATTTCAGGGTCCAGAGCCAAAGCGCGGGCTAGTGCCGCGCGCTTAACCATGCCACCGGAGAGTTCGGCCGGATATTTCAAAGCCGCTTCGGGTGGTAATCCGGTTAAGGCAAGTTTCATACGAGCTAAACCTTCAGCATCAGAACGACTAAGCCCTGCATGTTCGATCAATGGTAAGGAAATGTTTTGGACCAAGTTCAGCGAGGTGAACAACGCGCCGCCCTGAAATAGCACTCCGAAACGCTGTTCATACTGCGAGCGCTCCCCTGCGGACAGATCGGTAAGGTCCACACCGAACACGCGGATATGCCCGGCGTTGGAGGTATTCAAACCTACAATGGTGCGCAGTAGTACCGACTTGCCCGTTCCTGATCCTCCAACCACACCCAATATTTCACCTGAGTACAGGTTTAGGTCCAAGCCTTCGTGAACAACATGATTGCCAAAGCGTGTACTCAAGCCCCGTACTTCAATAATGGGCTCGCTGGCGCCATAGCGTTGGATAAAAGGTTCGGTCATGCGTTACCAGCCCATTTCCATAAAGAATAACGCGGCGATGGAATCCAGAAGAATCACCATGAAGATCGACTGCACGACACTGGATGTCGTGTGCTCGCCGACCGATTGCGCGCTGCCAGACACCTTAAAGCCTTCCAGGCACCCGATAACGGCGATTAAAAATGCAAACACCGGCGCTTTGCCGATGCCTACCAGAAAGTGGGTTAAGCCGATGTCCCGTTCGACAATGGCCATATATTGGCTTGGCGGAATTTCTAACGTAATGGCGCACACCACCGCACCGCCGATCATCCCGGAAATCATGCCCACAAACGTAAGTACCGGGAGGCTTACCATCATCGCCAGCACTTTTGGAACAACTAACAGCTCCACAGGGTTCAGGCCCAATGTCCGTATAGCGTCCAGTTCTTCGTTCACCTTCATCGCGCCGATGTGTGCGGTGAAAGAGCTGGCCGTACGGCCAGCCAACAAAATAGCAGCCAGCAAAACGCCAAATTCCCGCAGAAATGAAAAAGCCACGAGGTTTACGGTGTAAATGGTGGCGCCAAAGTCTTGCAATACGGTGGCGCCCAAAAAGGCGACAACAGCACCCACCAAAAAGGTGAGCAGTGCGACAATGGGCAGGGCATTCAGCCCGGTGTCGTGAACGGCAGCGACAAACGGGGTGAATCGCCAACGACTAGGGCGTGGCAAGATGTAGAACAGCGTTGCTAACGTTTCTCCAATGAAGCCGGCTAAAAGCCAGGCTAGGCGGGCAACGGCGGTCACCTTTTCTCCGGTGCTTGCTAGAAACGCCAGAATTGGGTTGGATTTAGGGGCAGGGTGTTCTGTTGCCTCCATGGCCGACGCTACCGTTGTAATCAAGGCAGTTTGCTCAGTGCCAAGATCGCTCACTCGAAGTGCCTGCACTAACGCTGTGCTGCCAGCCAGTTTTACGAGCAAAGACGCGCCCGCAGTATCTACCCGGCCGAGCTGAGACACTTCCAAGCTGACGTTCGATAGATTGTTCCTTTGTACCTGCTCGACCAGTCTAGCTAGGGTTGTGTAGTTGGCCAGTGTCCAATCGCCGCTGAACGTCAGCGCTGAACCATTGAGCTCAACGTTGCCTGATGACCGTTCCGGTGAATTCGAATGTTGCTGAGGAGAGATCGTCACTACGAAATGACATCCTTGCTGCTGTTCACTGCAAGCTTAGAGATTCCAGTAGCAGTCCGCCAGTAACTTTCGGTCATCTTCGTCGTGACTGGCTAGAACCAAGGCCACGCCTCGTGACTTCTCTTCCAGAAGCATCGCCCGAAGAGCGGTCTTCGCGTTGTTATCCAGTCCCGTTAAGGGCTCGTCCAACAGCAGCAAAGGTTGCCTACGCAAAATAGCTCTCACCAGTGCGACACGTTGCCGCTGACCTCCGGACAAATCACCCGGCATTCTAGTACCGAAGCCGGCAAGCCCGGTGCGCTCAAGCCCTTGATCGATACTCTTCTTTTGCTCAGGGGTCAGCTTCAAGCCTGGATGCAGTCCGAGTCCAATATTGGTGGCAACATCTAAATGCTCAAAAAGATTGTGTTCTTGAAATACGCTGGTCACTGGCCGGTTCCAAGGCTTCAGGTTCTGAATAGGTTCACCTTTCCAGATAACTTGGCCGGAATCCGGCTCCAGAAAACCGGCAATCAAATTCAACAGCGTGGTTTTGCCGCTTCCACTGGCGCCATGAATTGCCACGCAATGTCCGGGAGATAGCGAGAAGTGGTATTCCCAGCCCTTAATTTGCCCTGGGTAGCGAAAACTCAAGTGTTCGACATCAAGCATGCTCGGGCTCCAAGGTGGTTTCGGGAAAAATGGCTTCTCGTTGGTGCGCGGGCGGTCGGCCAATGGCAGACAAAAGCCCGAAAATAGACACCAGTAACACCAGCAACCAAAGGCCGGTACCTGCGGCGGCCGACACTTGGTAACTGCTCAATTGTTGGTAAAGCAGAACAGGCAATGTCGGCTGCCCAGGACTTCCAAATAACGCAATTACGCCGAAATCCCCCATCGAAAGCGCAATGCCATAGGCCAGCCCCAACGCCATCGGGCGGCGTAGCAAGGGCCAAAAAATCCGACGCCAGCGGTACCAACCCAAAATGCCCAGCTGATCTGCAACTCGAAGAGAGTGGCTATCTTGGCTGTTCAACGGGCCGCGCAGTACCTGAATAACGAAGGGCAGGGCCATCAAGCTGTTGATTAAAGCAACCAGCACCCATCCCTGCGCATGGTTACCCAAGCTTGGGCGAAGCAGGAGGAATAGCCCGGTACCAAGTACGATGGGTGGCACAATCAACGGCAGGTAGCCGGTGGTCGTAGGGATGGCTTTCAATATCGGGTTAGTCGTTTTGTTGGCCGAAGCCAGAATCATTAAAGATGCGGCAACGGAGCCAAGGCCAGCGGGCAGCGCAATTAGCAAGCTGCGCCCGGTTGCGGGTAATAGTTGTTCATAGATGGAAGCGCCGGTATTCAGAGTAAGCAACGCCGGCAAGCCACGGATGCTAATGGCCAACAAGGGCAGCAATAAGAAAAGGCTGAACGCCAGTAGTAGAATGCCAGACAACACCGCCTGTGTTGGCCAAGGCTTTAGCGGAACCCTGTGAGACAGCTGCCGATTGGGAAGGAGAGAAGTTTCCAAACGCTGGCGGAACACCAGCCACCACAAGCTACCGCAAATCAATAATTGAATGACCGCTAAAACCGCCGCTTGCGGGAAGTCGAATTCGAAACGCAGCGCCTGATAAATCGCCACTTCCAGTGTCGTTGCAGCAGGTCCACCCCCGAGAGTCATGATGATGGCAAAGCTGGTGAAACATAAGGTAAAGACCAGAGCGCTCAGCCCGGGTAAAACAGGGCGCAGGGCCGGCCATTCAACCGAACGCCATAACCACCAGCCGCGAAGCCCGAGTTGTGAGGCAATCCGAAGGCGCGATGGGGGCACCGCTTCTAATGATTGCAGCATCACGCGGGCTGCAAGAGGCGCATTAAAGAATATGTGGGCCAGCAGAATGCCATTCAGCCCGTAGAGGTTCCAGCCGTTTCCGGGAAACCATTCGGTCAACAAACCGGTAACCCAGCCTTGACGACCATACACGCCAATAATGCCTGACACTGCAACGATGGTGGGTAGCACCAAGCTGAGCTCCATCACTCGAAGTAATGCCGAGCGGCCTGGGAAGCGTCGGTATCGTGCCAAGGCGCGGGAGATGGGCAGTGCCAATGCCAAACTGACTAAAACCGATAGTGTCGCCTGCCAGACGGTGAACCACACCACCCCTCTTAAATACCGGCTGTTAAACACCGTGGAGAGGTCTAGACCTCCGGCGGTTATCAGCATGCTGCCAAGGCCAAGGGCGACCAGTAACAACAAGGCCATCCCAATGAGTTGGCCCGGGATAAGCTGCCATCCCGGGTGGTCTAATGGTGCTTTCATCGGTGTAGAGCGCATGGAATTATCGAGTCATCGCATCCAGCCAGTCGTTTACAAGCTGGCGCCGTTGCTCGGCAACATCGGCAGGGGGCAGGAAGAACGTGTGCTCAGGGGTAATCAGTCGGTCGAAAACGCCGGGTAGGTCGTCCCCCAGGTCGATGGCGGGGTACATCACGTTCTTAAGGGGGATGTGCTTTTGAAATTCAGGAGTTAGCATGAAATCCAAAAATCTGCGTGCCAAGACTTTTTGTTGGGACGATTCGATCAGCGCGGCCACTTCTACTTGAAGGTAGTGACCTTCTTCAAATTGAACCGCTTGGTAACGGTCGGTTTTATCAACCGCCATGTGATAGGCGGGTGAAGTGCTGTACGAAAGAATCATCGGTGCTTCGCCATTCATAAACAGCGAGAAGTAGCCATCACTCCAGCTTTGTGTGGTGGCCAAAACTTTGTCATTAAGTTGTTCCCATTTGACCGGAGCTTTGTCGCCGTAGACCGAATGCATCCACAACAACAGGCCGAGCCCAGGGGTGCTGGTGCGCGGGTCCTGAATAATGATTTTCAGGTCATCGGATGAGCTAATCAATTCCTCGAAGCTGGTCGGGGGCTCTGACAGCTGCTGGGTGTCATACACAAACGCAAAGTAACCCCAGTCATAAGGGATGAAATGCGTATCATCCCACTCGATCGGTAAAGCCAGCGCGTCCAAAGAGCGCTTGTGCTCACCGATGAGGCCGGTCTGAAGGGCGGTTTCCATGGTTGCGGTATCCAGGCCCAACACCACATCGGCCGGGGTTGAAGTACCTTCCAATCTTAGCCTCTGCAGAATATCACCGCCGCTGTTCAGTACGGTGTAATTGAGTGCGCAATCACATTGCTTCTCGAAGGCATCTTTGACACCGGGCCCGGGGCCCCATTCAGCCGCGAATGACGGATGGGTGTAAACGTTCAATTCAGGGCGATCGGCAGAGTGTGTGGCCAGCGGTAAGGTGATGGCCAACAACAAAAGGGATAAGCGATATAGCATGTGCGGCATCCTTATATTGGGGGAGCCATGCCGCGGGAGGCACTGTGTTCAGTGCGACTCAATTCCTTCGCCGGCATTATCCGTGTCAGGTTCCGCGGGTGTGGTCTCAGCCCTTTCTAGATAGAGGGCACCCCGTTGAGTTAGCGCGATTCTACCATGGCGCGGTGGTAGGACAAATGCGAGGTGTTTGTAGGCTAAAGGTTAAAAAATGTACGGAAAGACGAAAGTCTCAAATTTCGCTGATAGAATGAAGCACCTTTTTAGTCAGCTACACAACTATTTAAACCCTTGAGGTAATGTGCGTATGTTTTTGCACACAAAACGACGCCCTTTGACATTGCTGTCGGGCCTGGCATTTCTTGTGTCGTTTTCCGTACAAACGAATGCTTCATCTTTTGATGAAGAGCTGCTCGATAAATTAGCAGGCTCCGCACCCTACTTAAGCGCAGAGGTGTTAGGTGCGGCGTTTAAAGCAACTCAGTGTGCGGTTAACAACGGTGTTGCTATGCCCGAGCGGCTGGCGGTCATTGATTTTTCGCTGCCATCCAGTGCGGAGCGTATGTGGATCTTCGATTTGAGCAAGGGAGATTTGTTGCTTAGAGACTTGGTGGCCCATGGAAAGAACTCCGGAAACGTCGAAGCCAGCGCCTTCTCAAACATCGAAGGTAGCCACCAATCCAGCATCGGCCTGTTTAAGGGCAACGAAAGCTACAGTGGAACCCACGGTTACGCATTACGGTTAGATGGATTAGAGCCGGGAGTGAACGATCTGGCCCGTCAGCGAGCCATTGTGATTCATGGCGCAGATTACGTTAGCCCAGATTGGGTAGCAGACTATGGACGGATTGGTCGCAGCCACGGCTGTCCTGCGGTAGACAGAAAAGTGATTCGTTCAGTCGTGGATAATCTGAAGGGTGGGCAGTTGGTGTTTACCTATTACCCGGATCAGGAATGGTTGCAGAGTTCCAGCTTCCTGAATTGTGATGCCCCCGCCCAAGTGGCCGAAGCCAGTCAGGCGAAGGGTAATAACTCATAAGCAGGCTGGCTCTTTTAAGAACCCAGCGTTGAGAAGCGCAGGTTGTGCTTCTCAACGAGTTCTGTCGGTACGTTTTCCTCGCTGTAGTGTTTGAACGGTTCCTTGTTCATCATTTTCTGAAGGCCCTCCAAAGTCCGAATTGGCGCATCAGTCGCTACCATGTTCGCAATCCACGCAGGAACCAATCCGCCAGGATCTACCTGCGTTGTAAAGGTAATACGCGTCCAGCCGTCTGCAAGTGGTTCGATGTAAAAGCTATTGTTCAGCATCGGAATGCGAACGTAGTCGGATTGCTCCGGAGCTGCTTGCGGACGACCAATAGATTGGACGGTGACAGGACCATCTACTTTTGTTTGTTCAAACGAAGACTTCATAACCAGGTCGCGATCGGAAGCAGGCCAAACGCCATCGAACATCATCCAAAGAAACTTTTCGCCGTCGTCTGTGTGATGGTAACGCGCTTTCTGGCAGTTGTAGATCCACTGCGGGCACAGAGAAATGTCGTTGATGACTGACATGGCTGAAAAGATGGAATGCGGAGTCTCCACCACACCACGGAATTGCTTGATAGACGAGTTCTCCGCATCGCGAACATAGGTTGTGATATCGGAACGCTCTTCGCCCTGTTGTTTGACCACCCAATCAGAGGCAAGGGTAGAGCTCATGCTGAATAGCGACAGCGTTAGAAATGCCAAAGTCGAAAGAATGAAATGCCGCATAGTTAATACAAACCTTTATGGAAACGGAACACTAATAGACCGGGATTCTCGGAGATGCAGAAAGGTGAAGCTATGGCGGGAATGACTGAAGCATAGAGAGGAAAGGCAAAGACGATGAATTTTGGCTAAAAAATGGCCAAATAATGCGTAAAAACAAACGGTTGAAAAAAGTTGTTGACGGCGGCGAAGTAATCCGTAGAATACGCATCCGTTGACGAGGCAAAGCCTCTTAAACGAAGAGCGGGAATAGCTCAGTTGGTAGAGCACAACCTTGCCAAGGTTGGGGTCGCGAGTTCGAATCTCGTTTCCCGCTCCATTTCTAAGTCTCTCACGCCCCCTGAGAGCAAGGCCTGAAAAGGCTTACCCGGCGCGGTGGCAGAGTGGTTATGCAGCGGACTGCAACTCCGTGTACGCCGGTTCGATTCCGACCCGCGCCTCCATTTTTACCCTTTAGAACCAACAAATTACTTCTTTCGCATTTAGTTGATTTGCTCACCCAAAAAATATCCAAATTAAACCCAAAATATTATCCGTGTTCTACAGCAGAACATAGTGTGCCCGCTAACTTGTCTGTCATCCTCATCAGGTCTTTTGTTCCCGCTCAAATCTGATCGTTGTCCTCGCCCGCTTAGGCGGCTTGATCAACCGGCAATGATTCCGCATGGCCTGCGTTTCATGTCCGCCTTTGTCGTTTTCTCTTTGGCTCAGAAATTCTTCGGTCAGTCCTTTCTTGCGAAGGTCTCTGAGGTGGTACATGCCTCCATAGCCTGATGTCTTGCGGGCATCTCGCCAGGCGGCCTGCATAGTTCTGTGTTTTACTTGTCGGGCTCTGCAGCGCGTATCGAAGTAGTGTGGATACACCAGTAGAGTCTATGCACTATCTTCATGACTCCCAGTTTCTCGCGTTTTCATGAACCGGCTGGCTCATGGATTAGAAGCGGATGAAAGAGTGAATTTGTGAGGATTTTCAGATGTTTCCGATTATAATGGTGACATGAAGCATTCAGAGATTGGCCTGCACATACGAACGTACGATGATGAGGGGAAAAGTCACTCCCACGACCATCATCAACTGGTACTACCCTTAGCCGGAACATTATCTCTGTCAGTAGATGCTAGGGAAGGCGAGGTTGCTCAGCGTCGAGCGGCAATCATTCCCGCAGGAATTGGCCATGGATACGCTGCGACCGACGATAATCGGTTTTTGGTTGCTGACGTCCCCGAAGGCTTGGCTCCGGCGCTAGACAAGCTACCTTGTTTCGTAGACCTAGATCCAGCATTGCTCCACTACGTCCAGTTCCTTCACGCACAGCTCCAAAATGGGACGGAGTCGGATTTTACCCAACATCAAATGCTACTCCTGCTTATTCAGTTGCTTCAGGAACGCCATGGAAGTCAGCTAAAGTTGGACCGCAGAGTCCACGCCGCAAAACAATTTCTGGACGAAAACTTCAGTCGACGCTTGTCCTTGGCCGAGGCGGCTGCCGTGGCACATCTGAGCATTCGGCAGTTGAACGATCTGTTTCGACACCAGGTCGGCATGACGCCGCATCAATACCTCACAGAGTTGCGAATGAAAGAAGCCTGGCGGCTTTTGGAGCAGTCGGGGCTCAGCGTCCAGCATGTTGCCGACGCTGTCGGCTATTCGTCGTTATCAGCCTTTAGCGACCGGTTCAGAGCCCACTTTGGTAAAGCGCCCAGCCACTTCCGCCGTATTTCGAAATAGTTCCGCCAGGATTTGAAAGTTCCTCTTCTCCGCACTGGATATCCTTCAGAAATCATTCACACGTGAGAATTTCGAGGAGGGTTATATGGCATCCGTTAACGCCGCAACTTGGATCGGGTCGATTTCCGTTCTGTTATGGGGCACGTTGGCATTGCTGACCAAGCTTTCCGGTGGCGAGATTCCAGAGTTTCAGCTCATGGCCATGACCTTCGGCATCGCTTTCCTGTTGATGTGTGGCCGCTGGGGCCTCGCGGGGCATTCAGGTGTGCGTTATTTACGGCAATCGCCACTTGCATGGTGCATCGGCATCGTTGGCTTGTTCGGTTATCACTTTGCGTACTTCAAGGCCATGACGCTGGCCCCTGCCGTTGAAGTCAGTCTTCTGGCTTACCTCTGGCCGCTACTGATTGTTCTGCTGTCGGCCTTGCTACCGGGCGAGAAATTGCGAGCTCAGTACATCGTTGGGGCCCTGGTTGCGCTGGCAGGTTGCTGGTTGTTGATCAGCCGTAATGCAGACGGATTTGCCTGGGAGAACCTGCCGGGTTACCTGGTGGCTCTGTCCTGTGCTCTGATCTGGTCATCTTATTCCGTTCTTAGCAGATTGGTTCGCTCGGTACCGACCGATGCCGTGGGCTGGTTCTGCGGTGTAACGGCCGTTCTGGCGTTGGTCTGCCACCTTTTGTGGGAAGAAACGGTATGGCCGGAGGGCGCAACGCAATGGATTGGCGTGGGCGGGTTGGGCCTTGGGCCGGTGGGTGTAGCATTTTTCACTTGGGACCATGGTGTCAAACACGGAAACATCCAGTTACTGGGAACCCTTGCATACAGTGCGCCACTGCTTTCAGTGATCCTGTTGATCCTTGCTGGCTACGGCGAGGCTACGGTTGCCGTGTTGAGTGCCAGCATCCTGATTGTCATTGGTTCTTTGATCGCCGGCCGTGCGAAAAGCCGGACGGTCGACGAGTCAGAATTGTTAACAGACTAACTACGTCGAAGGAGCTGTGAGATGATTACTTGGGACAATTTCGAGAAGGTTGAACTACGGATCGGGACCATCATTGACGTGATGGATTTTCCTGAGGCGCGCAAACCTGCTTATAAATTGCGAGTGGATTTCGGGTCGGACATTGGTATTCGTAAATCGAGTGCACAGATTACGAACCTCTATGGCAAGGAGGAACTTATCGGCAAGCAGGTTCTGGCCGTCACCAATTTTCCGCCCAAACAGATCGGCCCTTTTTTGTCGGAGTGCCTGGTCACTGGTGTGCAGACGGAGAAGGGTGCAGTTACCTTGGTAAGGCCGGACGCGCAGGTGGATAACGGGGAACGCTTGTTCTGAGTTTCGGCGGCTTACACATCATAGGCCAACCGTTATTCGAGTCCAAGTGAGGGTGATGCATGGGACAAAGTCTCTTGTGCTGCAATGCACTTCCCTCCGATTCGCGGCTCCAAAATAGCCGCAAAGCTCCGCGTAATCGCCAAGTCCAAATGTTCGCTTTGCGATCAAGCTGAGCTTCCCAAGCTTTCAAACAAAAGCAAACATTCTCGCCACTAAAGCAATCAGCGACCACGAAAAAATTAAACGTACATGGTCGCTGTTCGCCGCTGACTCTATTGGTCCCAGATTGGCGCAAAGTCCGGATCTGCTATTCGATGATTGCTATTCAACATTGTTATTTCAGACAGTTCGTTGTCAGATAAAACCAAGTCCATTCCCTTCAGATTCGATGCCAGATGCGCTCGTTTGGTAGATGAGGGAATCGCCACAATATCCCTTTGTCTCAACCATGCAAGCACCACTTCTGGAATTCTTGCGTTATGGCTTTCAGCAATTCTGTGCAGGATGTCGTCTTCCAGAACCTTGCCGACCGCCAATGGCATGAAACCCGTTACTTCAATGCCATTTCGTTGGCAGAACTCCACTACCGCTTCATTCTGTAGGAAAGGATGGACCTCCACCTGGTTAGTCAAAATCTCGCCCTTTCCGGCAATGCCGATAGCACGTTTGATCTGTTCGATGGTGAAGTTGGAAATTCCGATCTCTCTCGCAAGACCCTGTTTCTTGGCTTCGACCAGTTCGGCGATGTACTCCTGCATCGGGACTTCCTCATCCGGCGATGGCCAGTGGATCAGCAATAGATCGACGTAGTCTGTCCTCAATTTGGTAAGGCTCTCGCGCACACTCGGAATGAACTTGTCACGTGCCAAATTTTCGTACCAAACCTTGGTGGTGATGAACAGCTCCGACCGATCAATGCCGGAGGCAGAAAGCAGGTCCCCGATTTCACCTTCATTTTCGTAAATCTGAGCGGTGTCGATGTGCCGATATCCAAGGTCAAGCGACTCAGTAACAGCGGATTTCAGGGCATCGCCTTTAAGTCGGAAGGTTCCAAGGCCGGGATTGGGGATAGCAGTTGTCATGGTCTTCTCCTCAATTGAAAAAACGGACGTCGATGACTGTCTTTAACGGACGATCCATAGTCGTGCTTATTTCCAGCGCTTCCGGTAGTGCTGTGATGGGCTTGATGCTTGGTTCCGGGGCACGTAGGTTTTCACGGGCCACCATTGTGAAAAGGTCCTCTCCGGCTTGACGGAACTGAGCCCATTGGCGTTCGGTGCCGACGCGAAACAGCGCGTTCAGAGCCACCTCATGCAGAGACAAGGCCTTGCCAAAGGCCGGCACCGGAGGTGTCTCCAAACGATCCTGAATACAAACCAGGTGGCCATTGGTCTCAATCAAGTCGGCCATCGACGCAGCATGCTGCGCGTTGACGGTGTCAAACACGGCGAAGAACTGGCTTTGAGAAGAATTGGTTTCCCAGGCGATTACAGTTTTGGCTCCCAACTGACGAAGCGTCTTGTGGTGCCGGGCCGAGGCCATGGCCGTCACCCGGTAGCCCCGCTGCGCCGCCAGCTGAACTAGAAATCGGCCAACCATGCCGCCGGCTCCCGTGATCAGAACATTCGCCTCCGCTCGACGCGGGACTTTTTCGATCGCCTGCCAGGCCGTCATCAATGGGCAGGGCAACGACGCTGCCAGTACCAGAGGCAGGATGTCAGGGACTTTCAATAAGGCTCTATTATCGACCACCGTGTGGCTTGCAAAGCTGACGTTCCGCCGCAGATCCTGGTGGTAAGCAACCCTTTGCCCGGGAACAAGACCCTTCACGTTCTCGCCCAGCTTGAGCACAGTGCCTGCGCCGTCAACGCCGGGTGCGTGACCTATATTCCAGTTCTCTGGCCAGTTCCGGATCATTTTCCAGTCAACCGGGTTCAGGCCGATGTATTCATTCCGGATGACAACGTCGTCGGGGCCAGGTATGGGTATTGAGTTGAGGTTTTTCCATTGCAGGGCGATGGTGGGCTTGTCCTTTCCCACGACGCCCCAGGCCATTGGTCTGTCAGTTCGCATCATGAAACACTCCCAGAACATCTTGGGCAATGAGCCGCAATGACTCGTCCACCGGGGCCTGGTTGCGCCGGAAATGAAGTCCAATTTGGTTTACGCCAGCACCCTGCATCTCCTCCAGTTCCCGGATACGCCAGCCAGCCACTCATGTGCTGGCCGATCCACTCCGGTGACTGTTGTGATAGCCCGGCGGACAGCAGGGGGGGCGTTCGGGTATCCGGTAAAATGGCCTGGCCCGGTGACAATCGCGAGTCCTGTTTGCCGGTCAGAATCTCCACGCTGTTCCTGAAGGCTTGTCCGCGGTTTTCATAGTCTGCGCCAAACAATGGGTATTCCGAGGGACGGTCTCCGCTCGCCACGCCGAGCATCAAGCGGTCCTGGCTCAGTGCCTGAACCGAGGCGGAGGATTTGCGCACGATCCAAGGGCTGCGCAGCGGGAGAACCACTGCCGCTGTGTCAAGCAGAATGTTTCGGGTTATCCCGGACAGGAAACCCAGATAGACCAGTGGATCGAACACCTGGGCGGCATCCCCGAACGACGGGTCGTATAGAGGCACATCCCGAATCCACAAGGCCTTGAATCCGAGTTCGTCGGCCAGTCTGGCCAGGGACTGATGTTGGCTGAGATCTGGCACACCAAACGGCCGCTTGTCGAGCATGCGTTGGCGCTGGCCATCCTGGGTCCAGTCGTTGTCTAGCGGAAGTTCCAGCCCAATGGTCAGAGGGCCGGCGGTTAACTTTGAAAGCGTCATAGTACACCTCAAGAGGCCTCCCTTTCGGGAGGCCTCTGATGAATCAGGCCGTAGCCGGTTCGCGGTTATCCAGTGTTGAGGAAATCCGGGTCAGGAGCAGGGCGCTCAGTACAATTACCCCACCGATCCAGGGCGTGTTCATCAGCCCCATATCCTCGACCACGTGTCCACCGAGCCAGGCGCCGCCGGCAATGCCGATGTTGAATGCAGCGATGTTCAATCCGGATGCAACGTCAACAGAATGGGGCGTATACCGCTCAGCAAGCTGGACAACGTAGACCTGCAGGCCCGGCACGTTTCCGAAGGCAAAGGCGCCCCAAACAAGCAGGGTAATGACTGCTGCAATGGGATTGTAGGCTGTGAAGGTGAGTACAAAGAGGATGGCGGCCAGGCCAGCGAAAATGATGTACAACGCCGAGGTCGGCCCGAGGCGATCAGCCAGCTTGCCGCCCCAGATGTTGCCAGTGGCTACAGAGATGCCATAAACCAGAAGCAGCAGACTGACCATGCCAGGCGCAAATCCGCTGACATCCTCCAAAATGGGTGTCAGATAGGTGAAGGCCGTGAAGGTACCGCCATAGCCGACGGCGGTCATGGCGTACACCAGGAGCAGTCGCGGATGGGTGATAACTTCAAGCTGTTGGCGAAGCGTGGCAGGCGCTGATTTCTTGAGATTTTTCGGCACCAGCAGCGCGCTTCCGATCAGTGCAATGGCCCCCAGGGCAGCGACGGTCAGGAACGTAGCGCGCCAGCCGAAGGTTTGTCCGATAAACGTGCCCAGTGGAACGCCTGTCACCAGTGCTACCGTCAGGCCGGTGAACATGATGGCGATGGCGCTGGCCTCTTTGTCTTTCGAAACCAGGCTGGTGGCGATCGTTGAACCAATCGAGAAGAATACGCCGTGAGCAAGCCCGGTCAGGATTCGGGCCGTCATTAGCGATGCATAATTCGGGGCCATCCAGGCAAGCACATTACCAATGATGAACAGACTCATCAGGGACAGCAGCACCCATTTACGATTCCAGCGACCCGTTAATGCGGTAAGTACAGGGGCGCCAACGGCGACACCCAGAGCATACAAGCTGACCAGGAGGCCGGCCGAAGGTAGAGTAACGCCCAGATCCTGGGCGATGGTTGGAACCAGTCCGACGATCACGAATTCGGTGGTTCCAATTGCAAAAGCACTTAATGTCAGTGCGAAAAGTGCAATAGGCATGACGGTTCTCCATTGGAGTTGATTGACGTTGCCTAGTGTGGTCTTCCATACTTTTGCGATAAACAGTGCTTTTTGAAAATTACTTTTGCGGATAATGAAAATGAAAAGTCGTTCAGACGATCTCCACTTCCTGCTCGCGGTGGTAGACAGTGGCAGCTTCAGTGGCGCAGCGGAGCAACTGGAGGTATCCGTAACCCGGGTCTCCCGCGCGGTTACCCGCTTAGAACAGTCCCTGAACACCACACTTCTGAATCGAACCACCCGTAAAGTAGGGCTGACAGAGGAAGGGCGCCTGTTTGTGGAGAAGGTGAGAGGCGGTTTGAGCGCACTGGAAGAAGCGGAGGAGCAACTCGCCATTCGCAAGCAACGGCCAGCCGGACGCTTGAGGGTAGATGCCGCAAACCCGTTTCTGTTGCATCAGATCGTTCCACACGTACGGGAATTCAGGAACGCTTATCCGGACATCGAGCTCGAACTGACGGCCAGCGACACGATCGTTGACCTCCTGGAACGTCGAATCGACATTGCCATACGGATCGGTGCTCTGGATGACTCCACTCTCCACGCCCGGGCACTTGGTCGTTCTCCGCTGTCAGTGGTAGCCTCACCGGAGTACCTGGAACGTCGAGGTCGGTGTGCCGCGCCTGCCGACCTCCAGGAACACGACATCATTGGTTTTACCGCCCCGGAATCGTTGAATATCTGGCACCTGGGAGAGGGAATGAAGATGAGACCGACGATTCGAACCAGCAGCGGCGAAGCAGTGCGGCAGCTTTGCCTGCAGGGCAACGGAATTGCCTACCTGTCCCGCTTCATGATCACCAATGACCTCGAAAAAGGAGATCTGGTGGAACTTCTGGATGGCTACATAGTCCGCCCGAATCCCCGGGAGTTGGTCAATGCGGTGTATTACCGGAACACGACGTTGTCGGCGCGTATTCAGGTGTTTCTGGACTTCTTTGCCCAGCGTTGGACGAACCTTTGAGCAGCACACTTAGCAGTTTGGTCAAAAGTTCCCCAATTCATTATGCGGATTTTGCGAAAACTGAAATCTTTAAAGCCCAGTTTTTCAAGATTATAACGACGAGTAATCTGTTAGCTCCGTTCATTTCATAGATCCATGGAGCCCTCAAATGTTCTCGCGCAGCCTTATACCCACGATACTCCTAGCCAGTGCATCAACACTGGCTAATGCACACAACCACAACGCCGGCTCTCTAGTAAGAGTCATGTCCGCTGATGAAGTGCAATGGGGGTATCTGAACCCTTTGCGTGGCGTGCTCAGTCCCGGAGCTGCGGACCTCTGGGGGGATCGCACAACCGGCAGCGCAACAGGCATGCTTGTTCGGTTCAAGAAAGGGTTCGAGTCGCCACCTCACATTCATAACATCACCTATCGCGGTGTCGTTATCGATGGAAAGATGCACAACGATGACCCGACCGCGGCGAAAATGTGGATGCCACCTGGATCTTTCTGGACCCAGCCTGCCGGTGAAGACCACACAACAGCGGCCGATGGCGAGACGAACCTGATCTATCTGGAGATCGACTCAGGCCCTTACTTGGTAAAGCCGTCGGACGAACAATTCGATAATGGTGAGCGGCCACTCAACCTGCACGCCGACAACGTGGTCTGGCTCGAAAACAGCGACCTGCACACGATCAATGCGGACAATGTGCAGGTTACTCACGTCTGGGGCAGTACTGCCGAAATGGGCGGCTCGATGATCAAACTCGGCGCCGGGTTCGAAGGTGAATTGAAGACGGACGCCAGCGAATTTCGTGCCGTCGTGGTCGCCGGGGAAGTCTCATACAACGCCGACGACCTGGATGAGCCGAAGTTTCTCGAAGCTGGAAGTTACATCGAATCCACCGGCGAATACACCCATCGGCTTGAAAACCAGAGCGATGACGAAGTGACCCTCTATATCCGCACTAACAGCCGATTCGCTGTGCAATAACCCCTAAACGGACCCTGCCGTTGGCTGATCATGAGTTGATCGGGCAGCGGCCAGCAAACATTTCTGTTGAGGCCTATTAGAATCGAGCGGTTGCCGTACAGCGTGTTTTATGACTTTCCGAGATCAATCAGCTCTTCCATAACGGCTAAAACCGCAGCGCACTTCTGATTGTTCAGAGCGTCCGGATGGGGAGGGCCGAATTGACCTTTGTCGTTGTCAAAATATTGACCTGACGCATTGGCAAATTCGTCTGAAAGCGCCGCGCGGGTGAGTATATCGGCACCAATCGACAGGCTTTTTCCGGCGATTCCAAAACCCTCTTTAACCATCTTTGATGCCAACAAGGACCCCGGATTCACGGCGATGAAGACTGGCCCCTGGCTGCCGCATGATGCAGCCAGTGCATTGTTCCACATGGTCAGTGCCAGCTTGCTTTGGGCGTAGGCCGGCATGTCTTCGAGAAAGCGTTTTTCCCCGCCAAGGGCGTCAAGTTCCACTGAAGCCTGTGCTGCCGATGACAGGTTGACCACCCGTGAAGTTGGCCTCATGAGCGGTAGAAGGAGTTTTGTCAGCAGATAGGGAGCGACCGTATTCACCGCAAACCGCACATCCAGTCCGTCCTGGGTGACGGTTTCAGGAACACGCATGACACCGGCGTTATTGATGATGACGTCCAACTGGTCATGCTCTTTGGCGATGGCGTCTGCCAATGAATCCACTTCAGCCAAACGCGACAGATCCGCTTTATAGGTGTAGATCAGTCCCGCGCCTGTACCGTTTGTCAACGTTCTTTCTGTCTTCGCAAGCTTTTCTGCGTCCCTTCCATGCAACAGCAAAGTGTGGCCCTCGGAATAGAGGCGCTTTGCGGTTTCCAGCCCGATGCCATCCGTGGCGCCGGTGATCAGAATTTTCTTGGTCATGGTTCGTGTCCTTATGCCGGGAATTGAGGGAGCAGGTCTTCTGCCAGATACAGGAGCGTTTCTTCAATATCCGCCTGGTTGAATCGCAGGTTCAGCGCTACATGATTTACTCCGATCTCTTCCAGTGATTTCAGGTAAGCTTGCAGGAATTTCATGCCCGAACTGAAGCCCAGATGAATGGGTTGAGCTGGTGCATCGGGGTCTGCCAGCAAATCGATATACAGGGACTGCATCACGGGTTTTGAACCGCCTGTTTCACCGGGAACGCTCTCACGCCAAGACCTCACGGCGCTTGCCTGGTCGTCGATGTTCCGCGGGTAAGTAATCCACCCATCACTGTGGCGGGCGCCCCATTGCGGCGTCTGTTGGCTGCCTCCGGTAATCAGCATCGGAATCTTTCCTGCCGTTGGCTTTGGCAGCATGTCCATCCCACCGTTGGTCTGGCCATAACGGTTTTCAAGTGCTGGCGCGCTTTGGGCCATCTCACGGATGTACTCGAAACTGTCCCGAAAACGCTCACCCCGGTTTCCGTAGGTCTGGTTGAGGGCAGGGTATTCATCGGGGCGGTCGCCAGATGCGATCCCGAGTATCAGACGACCACCGGACAGTTGATCGGCCGTAGCTGCGGCTTTCGCAACGTGGGCCGGGTGCCGAAGCGGCAATATCAGGCTTGCGACACCAAGGGCGATACGTTCGGTTTGGCCCGCAAGAAAACCGAGGTAAACGAACGGATCGAATACCTGGCCGGCATCTCCGAACGAAGGCACATTGAACGGGACATCGCGCAACCACACGGCCGAATAACCGGCCTTTTCCGCCAAACGTACGCGTTCAAGGTGGCGATCCATCGTCGGCACGGGTCCCCTGGCATAACTCTCCAGTGGAGCAACCAGACCAATACTCAACCGATTCGGCTGAAACACCTGATTGTAGCCACGATTGATCCGGGCAAATGTCTTTGTGCTCTCGTTCAGTGCCGGCATTGCTTAAACCTCCACGACAACCTTGCCGATGGCCTGGCCACTGGTCAGACGATCATGAGCCTTGCCCGCTTCAGCAAGGGTGAAGGTCTGCTCATCAAGAAGAGGCTTCACGCCACCCTGATCCACAATCTGCGCCAGTTGAGCCAGAATGTTCCCGTGGGCTTCACGGTGATGGTTGTGCAGCATGGGAATCAGCATGAAGACAACGTGAATCGACAGGCCTTTGAAGTGAGCGGTGGTCAAATCCAGCTCAACCATGGCGACAGTCGTAGTCACATGGCCATTCAGGGCAGCCGCGTCAAAGCTGTTGGTCATATTTTCGCCGCCAACCGTATCGAAAACCACATCGAACCCGGCGCCTGAGGTGTGGACCTCGACATAGCCTGCAACGGTTTCAGCCTTATAGTCGATCGGTGTTGCGCCGTAGCCTTCGACGATGTCGAATGCTTTTTCTCCGGAAGCCGTTGAATAGACAGTGGCACCAAAGTGCTTGGCCAGCTGAACTGCGACATGACCTACACCACCGGTGCCACCGTGAACCAGCACTTTCTGCCCGGCCTTCACGCCGGCTCTTTGCAGGCCCTCAAACGCAGTGATCCCAACCAACGGCAGTGCAGCCGCTTCACGCATCGAAAGACTTTTGGGCTTGTGGGCAATCAACCGTGCATCAGCGGGCATCAACTCGGCGAGTGCGCCCTGCAGATCGGCCAAACCGCCAGCACAACCATAGACCTCATCTCCGGGAGCAAAACCAGTCACGCCTTCACCCACGGCTTCAATAGTCCCGGCGAAGTCCATGCCGAGCACTGCCGGTAGGTCCGGTGACAGCGGGAGATCTTTGCCCATCTGGCGAATCATGGTGTCGACGGTGTTGATGCTCGTTGCCGCAACCCGGACGATGACCTGGCCGGGTTGTGCCGAAGGCGCAGCCATGTCGGCCTGCTCAAACGCTGCCTCAGGGCCGTACTGATTAAGAACCATTGCTTTCATTGTGTGACTCCAGTTTGCAGGTGATTTGTCCAAGCGTGTAGAAACAGATTAGCGGGTCGCAAAAAACGAATAAATGACCAATAATGGTTTTCAGAATTCGCAAAATGGATATAAAGTCTTGGACACCGAAGGAATTAAGCTGTTTGTTCTGGCCGCTGAAAAGCTCAACATCAGTGCCGCCGGACGGGAGCTGGGAATGCCGCCAGCCGTTGCTAGCACAAGGTTGGCGAAGCTCGAGAAAGCCGTTGGAGCAGACCTGTTGCGCCGCTCCACCCGCAAAGTGGCGCTGTCCACTGAGGGCGCGGAGTTCCTGCCTTTTGCCAGGGAAATTCTGGCGCAGGAAAACGCCGCAATGGCAGCGATGGGCTTTGGCAACGAGCAGGTTTCCGGCACCCTGCGATTCACCGCGTCCAGTACCTTCGCTCAGCAATACATCGTGCCGCTGGTCCCGGCATTTCTGGAGAAGTATCCCGGTATCAATCTAGACCTGCGGTTGTCCGATATGGAACTGGACCTCATTCAGGGCAGTTTCGACCTGGCACTGAGGGATTCCGTGTTGCCGGACAGCAATCTGAAAGCGCGGAAACTTGCTGATGATCGACGCGTATTCTGCGCCTCCCCCGAGTACCTCGCGAAATGGGGAACGCCGAAACACCCGGACGATTTGCATTCTCATCAGCTAGTCGCCTTTAAATCCCAGAGCGCGATCGCATTGGTCGGTCCCGAGGGAAAAAAGGAACAGTTGAACCTGCGAAGCTCGCAAAACAGACTGATCATTGACGACGGCTTGAGTTACAAAATTGCGACCAAGCAAGGAGCGGGGGTTGCTTTGCACGCGCTTTGGAGCGTCCATCAGGAACTTTTGGCGGGAACCCTGGTGCAGGTGCTTGAAGACTACCGAATGGACGCTGAACCGGCGCTTTGGTTGGTTTATCCGAAATCCAATGTGTTAACCGCAAAGGTTCGGGTTTTCATTGATTTTTTGGTGGAGAGAATAGGCATGAGGACGCCATGGCTGGACCAAGCTTAACTTTTGAGGAAGACTGTTTGGTTCACTGCTCCCGAATGCCGCCTGAAAACACTTCAACCAAATAATCAATCATTGCCCGGACTTTAAGGGGTAACCGCCGATCAGGCGAGAACAGCACGTAAAGCCCGCCGGGCTCCAGTGGTGGGTGGTCCAGGCTCAGGGATATCAGTTCGCCGTTGGCCAAGGCATCTGTCACGATGAACTCGGGTTGATAGATAATGCCCTGGCCCCGAATGGCGGCCGCCATCAAGGCATCGCCATTGTCGGCTCTGAGGTTGCCCTTCACTGGAACCTCTATTTCGCCATGGTGACCAAACGCCCAGAAACCCTTGCTCTGGAACGGAGACAGCGTATAACTCAGGCAGTTGTGGCTGGACAAGTCAGACACGCGTTGAGGTGGGCCGTGCTTGGCGAGGTAATCCGGCGAGGCACAGACTTTCATGGGAGTATCTCCCAGGCGCCGCGCCCTGAGATCGCTGTCTGCCAGATAGCCCACGCGGAAAATTAGGTCCCAACTGCCATCAAATAGATTCTGCTGCGAATCACTCAGCCCCAGTTCAACGTCTACCATCGGATACCGCTCGGTAAACCCGGGGATCAGTGGAGCAATGAACCGAAGCCCAAAGGAGAGCGGAACATTTACCCGCAAACGCCCCTTTGCTTCTTGCCGCTGGGCGGAGATGTCAGATTCCACTTCTTCCAGATCCTGAAGAATACGCTGGCATCCTTCCAGATACTCTCTGCCAGGATCGGTCAGGGACAGCCCTCTGGTTGTCCGATGGAGCAGCTTGACTCCAAATCTCGCTTCAAGGGCATCGACATGTTTGGTTGCCATAGCCGGAGACATGCCTAGCGTCCGCCCCGCAGCCGACAGACTGCCGCGGGAGGCTGCCTGGACAAAAACGCGCATACTGGTATATCGGTCCAATGTCTACTTCCTACTCTCAGTTAAAGCTCTCCTGTGATTATAACCGGTTCTAAGATCAGTAGGTGCGAGCTACAATTTTGCACCTTATATGACTCACCACTTTTCCGGGATGAAAAATATCGATGATTCAAGACAGCAAAGCTCGATACGGTACCGTCAGCAGATTTCTGCATTGGTCTATGGCGTTACTCGTGGTCTGGCAGGTTCTGAAGTTCGGGGATCGCATTTCTGATGGCGAGCATTGGGTTGGGCAAACGCTGGTTCCGTGGCACATATCGATCGGAACTTTGCTACTGGTGCTCATTATCGTGCGCCTGTTTTGGGCGGTTCGTCAGAGCGCTCGGAGACCTGAACCAAACGCATCCATGGCAAAGCTGGTCAAGGCGGGCCATGGATTGTTGTATCTGGCCCTTTTGCTGATGCCTGTTACCGGCATGATGGTGATGCTTGGTGGAGGTTATGGGGTGACAGCCTTTGGCATCGAGATTTTACCCAAAGGTGATGGGCTAGGCTGGGCGAAAACGCTGGGAGAGTTACATTCTCCTCTGGCCTGGATTCTTTCTGCGCTGGTTGTGGGGCACGTTGTCATGGCGCTGGCTCATCACTTCGTGAAGGGTGACGATACCCTCAAGCGCATGGTGTGACCTGATCAATGAGGAGGTAATGGTTTGGCTAAACCTCAAGCGAGAGAGCTCGAAGTAAAAAGACGTTCGTGGGTGACGAAAAACATGCTCCGAATCACCCTCGGTGGCGATGGGCTGGAGGATTTTCCACAAGAGCAGGAGAGTGCCTATATCAAGCTGCTGTTTCCTCAGGGCGGTGACGCTCGCCCCCTGATGAGAACCTACACTATCCGCGATCAGCGTCCCGAAGAAATCGACGTCGATTTTGTTATGCATGAAGAGCATGGTCCGGCTTCTGCCTGGGCCAGTGAAGCTGAGCCCGGAGACCGGATTCTTGTGGCAGGCCCCGGGGCGCGGAAGCTTGTCAGTGAGGACGGCGACTGGTTCCTGCTGGCAGCTGACATGACGGCGCTTCCGGCCCTTAGCGTCAATCTGGAACAACTCCCCGAGGATGCTCGCGGTTATGCCGTGATCGAAGTTCGCGAGGAGGCCGACATTCAGACCTTGAAGCACCCGCCTGGACTGGAAGTCTACTGGATCATCAATCAAAAACCATGCCCTGAGGGTCACCCTCTAATGGGTAAGGTGCAGTCGTTGGCTGTTCTGCCGGGCACTCCTTCGGTATGGGCAGCCTGCGAATTCGGCTCTATGCGTGCGTTAAGGCGTTATTTTCGCCAAGCTTTTGATGTGCCGAAAGCCCAATTCTATGTGTCCAGCTATTGGAAGATAGGCCAGACGGAAGATGGCCATAAGAAAGCAAAACAAAGTGATAGCTACGACTCTGCAGCTTCACGTTAATCCAATGCGGCTACTACGAATGTCCGCTTTGCGACCATTGCGACCGTTGTAAAAGTCTCTACTCAAAGCTTCGTTTATAGTGGCCGTATCATCACCCAGGCTGGTGTCCAAAACTATTGAATCGCTACATTCTGATTGAGAAGTTATTGAAGTAACGGTTTGACAGAACTGGCACAGACAACACGACTGGGCAAAACTGCTTGCGTTATGCGCCCAAAATTCCCTGAAACGGTAGCAGGGAGAATAGAGATGGCGTTATAGATCCTAAGGACTAAGTGGTTGGTAAGTAGCCCAAAAAATGAAAATACAACTTATTGATTGGAAAGGGTTTTGCAACGCCGGAATGAGCGTAAGCTGCTTGTGAGGAAAAGTCTTTAAGTGTTTGTAATTAATAAAAAATATGAATTCGAAGACCTCGTCCTGCAACTTCGTGTACGCCGGTTCGATTCCGACCCGCGCCTCCATTTTTTAGATTGCTTGAGTTTCTAGAGCTGACGTCTCAATCGCAACATTGATTCACGTTTGCTCAATATTCTGCAGTAATTTTAATGGCGATTTTAAATACTCAGGCGAGCGAAGCAATCTTCACTCGCTCTCATTGCCTCACCGTTTTACCGCTCTATAAGCACCCGAACGTCTACCTCGATGAAACCATAGTGCTTCCCGCCATCAAGAAGTTGGTTTCTGTTCCACATCTCCGTTACATCGCCGTGGATGTATTCAACTTCCGACGCACCATAAGTAAGGGCTTCAGCCGGCTCAGGGGCTGAAACAGATTCGCCAATACCATCAACGGTCAAGGTCCCTGGTTCGTTGGAGTCACTAAACCAGGTGACTGTCATCGCTGTTGGGGTTGGGTTTTGTAGGTACGGTAGGACGTAATCGGCAGTGGCTGGACTGCAGCGCTCGATAAAAGCTCATCGCCGGAGAGCCTCCCCCCTCCCTCATTTAATGAGGGAGGGGGGAGGCTCCAGATGCTAAATTAACAAAGGCTTTAGTGAAGAAGGTTGAGGTTCAAATCGTCGAAGTAGACATCGTTGTCGCTGCCTTGCTTACGTGTACCGCCAATGTAGACTTTAATACTCCTCACGCCGGCCGGAATTTGATCGATGATATTCACGGTTTCCCATTTCTGCTTGGAGCTGCTGCTACGCGATCCTGAGGAGCCCCAAGGTATGACGTTGTCGTTAGCATCAAGTAGTTCTACGAGCAGTTTTGGTTCGTCTACTCCATTCCATGTGGCTAGCTTCGCGCCTAATTCAATGTAGGCTTTTTCTGAGTCAATCACATCCGTGTAGCCCGAAACATCGACGACTTGGTAAGCGGTGTCAGTGCAGCAGTCAGCTGGCTGGTCGTTTCCAAAGCCTCGGCCTGTAAAGTAGTATTCGCCCTGGGCCGCATTGAGTACGCCCGAATTGTTAACGCCAGATACAGCATTGACTGACCCGTTGAGGACAGCCCAGCCAGTGAGGTCGCCAGACTCCGCGTCACCATTTATTAACAGGTTGGGCGTTCGAGAGCCTTCCACGTCAAATTTATAGTGATGACTCCAGTTAGACCAGTTCATGTTTTTATCTCTTACACGAGCTCTCCAGTAGTATGCTGTACCGGGTTTTAGTGTCAGGTTTGGCCGGGAGCGCCCCTGGTAATCATCGTGTGCTGATATGTGGGTGTTTTGGCTTGCGTAGCGTTTGTTCCAGCGGTAATGGTCATCCCCGCCAAGGCGAATGGTTTTCTGTTGAAGCAGCAACGATAGATCAAGCTTAAAAAGGTCTACACCTTGTTGGGTGTCAATGGACTCAAAGCCTGCATACTCATCACCCCCAACTAACGGCGCCTCGTCATAGAAAAAATTATGCCGTCTTGTATCGTTACCCCAGATATCGAAAACGGCCCCTGAGAAATCTTCTGTTTCGGCCACTTGCCACTGTACTTCATGGACGGAATCTGGAACCCCAACTTGAATGCCTAACTGAACGTCAGCGGCTGCCAGTGCCCCTGTGCCGGAGATGGCCTGAGGGAAGTCATTGTTTATTGCGGGCGAAAAAGTGACCTTATCGACAACTTCGAAGTCGGTATCACCGTTATACCCGCCCTTTTTACGGCGCAAGGTAACGGCTTGATCCTGGCCAAACTGGTATGTAAGAACGCTGTAACCAAATTCGCTACGACTGACTTCAAAGGTTTCGTAGTCGCTGATTTGGGCGTTCTGGAAACTTGGGTCATCCAGCGGTTCAATATAGCCCGATGCGCTGGCAGCGTTCAGCCATAGATGTTGTGAGTCCATAGATTGGCCCCGAGAATAGGAATGCGTGTGTCCGAAGAGGTGTCCTGTGACAGCGCCTGTTCGGTCGCTGTATTGCTCCAGCTCGGCCACTAGTTCACACGAGCCGATGCTTTCGCCGGCATTCCACATTTCGGAGAGACAGCCATGGTGGAATATGCCCATAACAAACGTCTTGTTGTGGATCTCGGCGTCTTTAAGCGTTTCACGTAGCCATTGACGTTGTACGGCTAGGGTTTCTCGGTTGAAGTCGCCGTGCGCGCCGGATATCGGATAGCTATCAAGACCAACCAAGCGTAGATCAAGGTAGTCGAGGAAGTACCAATGATCTTCATATCCTGCGGAGCCGTTGGCTGGTGGCGCCATGTAGGTGCGATAGAGTTCAAGTTCGGCGTTGCCATAATAATCATGGTTTCCCGGAACGGTCACCAGTGGTACATAGGGAGTTATCTCTGCCATTCGCCCGAACAGTTGCTCTCTCCAGTGAGTACGGTTGCTACCAGTCTGAACGACATCTCCGGAGATCGTAATGGCAGCGATATTTTCCGAACAGGTTTCAGGTTGCGTGCGATCGCACTCCTTTGCCATGAAACCGTCGCTTACCACGTTGTTCAGTACGACTTCGTACATGGTTCGATCCAGTTGGGTGTCGCTGATCGCAATAAATTTTGCTTCGGCAACGCCATCACTAGGGCCCGGCCAGGTTTTGAACGCAAACGGTTGGGTTACCCGCTGGTTTCCTTCAGTATCGGTGGTCAGTACGTAGTACTCATAAAGAGTGTTGGATTCCAGCTCTGAAAGCGGTGCGCGATATACCAAACCATCGCTAGAGTGTATCTCGCCCGCAACCTTGCGGAATTCTTCATTTGATCCGAATGAGCGAGCCCACACTTGAGGTTCAGTGTTTTCGGTTTCGAACATCACTGTCATCGTATCCGTGCTGGGGGCCTGCAGATAGGGCTGAACAATAAAGTCGGGGGCTGCACCCGCCTGTGGTGGGGGAATAACGACGGGGTCAGGCTGGCCCGGAATTTCGGGAGCAGTTGGCTCGGTTTCAGTGTTTGAGTTAGAGGAGTCGTCGCAGCCAGCAAGTAATAGGCCGGACAGCCCCAGAGCAAGAGCGGAGCGGTATTTGAAAAGCATGGAATCTCCTTTGGTGTATACCAGTATGGAATGCCAGCTAATCGTAGGTTGAAAGCATTTCAAGCGAGTGACTGTAATATTTCAGGTGCCTTTGGCGGTGTCACAAAGCTGCATTAAACTGTTGCTACCCTGCAACGTTTTCGCTAAGGAGTTTTGTGCATGCCAGAGAATTTCGTCACCTCAGAGGCCGACGCACCCCTATACCTGCGTGTAAGGGATCAGTTGGCTGATCTGATTAAAAGGGGAGAGGTGAGTGCGAACATTAGGTTGCCCTCGGAGCGTATTTTAGCTGAGCGTTTTGGTACCACCCGAGTAACAGCCCGGCTTGCGTTGGCTCAGTTGGAAGCAGAGGGGCGTATATATCGCTCCAATCGGAGGGGCTGGTTCGTGTCTCCACCGCGTCTGATCTACAACCCTACGGAAGATTACAGTTTTTCGGATAATGCGGTTTCCCAAGGACGCCTCTCTCGAACGGAAACGCTTGAGGTTCGCTGCACTGTTGTCTCGGCTTGGCTGGCGGGTAAGACAGGTCTTGAGACGGGAGATCCGGTTGTGCTGGTCCGGCGCCGACGTTACCTGGATGAGCGGCCGGTACTGGTGGAAAACATCTTTCTCAACCCCCGTCGCCTCCCGGACATCAAAGATTTTGATTTTAATCGGTCTCTGTGGAAGCTTCTGCGCGATCAATACAGCGTTGATTTGGTTCAGAAGAAGATCGAAATGTTTCCCACTGCGCTGGTGGATCCTCAGGCAAGTGCGCTGAGCGTCAATGCTGGTACCGCAGGACTTTGCGTGAACCGCTGTAGCCGTGACGCTGCAGGGGTTTTCGTGGAGTTTGATGAGGAGTTTTGGCTTCACGACACCCTCAGCATTCAGGTGAATGTGGTCTGAGTCTGCTCGTTAGTTCGTCATCTATCCTTCATTAAATTGTCATAACTTCCCCCAATACTGGTCTATACCAGATTAGCGGGGAGTTATTATGTCCATTGCCAATCATCCAGATGTCGTCGTCATTGGCGGCGGCATCCTGGGATGTTCCATTGCCAGTTATCTCAGCCAGCAACCCGGTCTGACTGTTACCGTCATTGAGCGCGGAGGTCTGGCCGAGCAAACCACCAGTCAAGCAGCCGGCCTGTTGACCAGGATTCGTCCGTCCTCTGGTCTGACCGCACTGGCGACCGAGACCTTTGAAGCCATCGACCGGCTAGAGCAGGACGCTGGTACGCCACTGCCAATTCAGCGGGCGGGCAGTTTGCAGGTTGCTGCTTCCGCGTCAGGGCAATGTCAGCTCGATATTCTTGCTCTCCGAGCGGCCGAATTTGGTCGGCAGACCGAATGGCTTGATAACTCCGAAGCGGAGAAATTGGCTCCTTGGTTGGCTCTGGGGGAGGGGGCTCGGGCTCTGTTTCTCCCAGACGATGGTTATATCGACCCGTATGCCTTGTGCATGGCATACGCCCGTGCGGCCCGGCGTAACGGTGTTCGATTCCTGTTGCACCACGAGGTGACGGAGCTGGTTGGCTCTGGGGAACGTGTTACAGGTGTTCGGCTGTCAACTGGCGATACAGTGCAGGCAGGATTGGTGATAGATGCCGCAGGTCCCTGGAGCACGGCGCTGGCGCGTCAAAAAGGTATCAACCTGGCGATGGCACCGATCCGAAGTCATTACTGGATTTCTGCGCCTCATCCGCGAATGGCTAACGGTGGTCCCATGACCATTCTGCCCGACAGCGGAGCCTACGCACGCCCAGAAGTAGGCGGCCTGCTGTTCGGGCTGCGTGATAGCCGCGCCGTTTACGCCCGACCGGACGCTCTCCCCGATAGCCTGCATGGTTATCGCTTCGATGTCGATCCTACTGGCGATGAGGCTCTGGAAGCAGGCTATCCGGCATTTCAGCGTCAATGTCAGGTGCTCGAAGAGCTGACTCTCGCCCATTATATCAGTAGCGTTTCTAGCTATACGCCGGACAGTGCGCCGCTGATCGGAGCGATGCCCAGTGTGGGTGGATTCCTCGCGGCTACCGGGTGTTCGGGGGCTGGTGTTGGTCTGTCGGGAGGTATTGGGCGCCTCGTATCAGATTTGGTGTCCGGTCAGACCCCTTTTGTTTCTCTCAACGATTTCAGGCTGGATCGGTTTGGCCCAGTCGATTCTTTTGATGCCACTTTTATCCAACGCTGTGCCGAGGCTCGCGCCCGTAAGCGTTCCGGTTAATTACCACGGAGATTACCTATGAATGAGCAAGACCCATACCTACTTACCCCTGGCCCGTTGACCACCAGCTTGACAGTCAAGCAGGCGATGCTGCGGGACTGGGGTTCCTGGGATGGTGATTTCAATGGCATGACCGCACAAGTGTGTCAGCGATTGCTGGAGGCAGCGGGCGGCGAGCAAAGCCACGTCTGTGTGCCGGTGCAGGGCAGTGGCACCTTCGCTGTTGAAGCGGTCTTAGGGACGTTGATAGCTCCAGACAGCCATACCCTCGTGCTGATGAACGGCGCTTATGGCAAGCGGATAGGTCAGATTTTGGATTACCTGGATCGGCCGTACTTGAGCATCGACAAAGGCGACTATGAACCCCCGCGCGGCGATGAAGTGGCCGCATTCCTGAGTGCTCACCCCGAGGTGGCCCAAGTTGTGGTGGTCCATTGCGAAACCAGCTCCGGGATCCTCAATCCGATTGAGGAAATTGCGGCAGTTTGTGAGCGAGCGGGTACCCGGCTGATCATTGATAGCATGAGTGCATTCGGAGCCTTGCCCGTAAATGTCGCAACATTGCCCTGTGCTGCGCTGGTGTCATCCGCAAACAAGTGCTTTGAAGGTGTGCCCGGATTCGGCTTCGCAATCATTGAGCGGTCGTTGTTAGAAGGCGCTCAAGGCCGTTGTCACAGTCTATCGCTGGACTTATATAAGCAGTGGCGCTACATGGAAAAAAACGGTCAGTGGCGGTATACACCGCCGACCCACGTCGTAGCCGCGTTTCTGCAAGCGCTGAAAGAGCATGAGGCTGAAGGCGGCGTGGCGGGGCGTTTGGCACGGTATACCCGCAACCGGGACCGGCTGGTGGCTGGCATGCGTGAGCTGGGCTTCCAGACTTTGTTGGCCGACGAGTGGCTTTCTCCGATTATTACCACCTTTTTGTCTCCGAGCGCGTCAACGTTCGACTTCCGCCAGTTTTACGATGAGATCAAGCACCAGGGTTTTGTCATCTACCCAGGCAAGCTCACGGTTACTGACAGTTTCCGAATTGGCTGTATTGGCCAGTTGTTCGATGAGCAAATCGACGACGTTATTACTGCGGTCGCCAATGCCTGCAAAAATATGGGGCTGACACTGCCTGTGCCATCTCCCGTTTGGACCCCTGATAACCTCAAATCCGACTGAAGGAGTTGTTATGTACCGTTATAGCCGTTCGTACATCGGGCCTGTACAGGCCATCATTCTGGATCTTGCCGGCACCTGTGTGGACTTTGGCTCGTTAGCACCGATTCAAGCGTTTCTCAAACTGTTTGAATCCGAAGGTCTTTCGCTGACGGAGGCAGAGGCCCGTGAGCCGATGGGCACCGAAAAGCGAGAGCACATCCGGCAACTGCTGGCGATGCCGCGAATACGGCAACAGTGGCGGGAGCGCAGTGGCGCCGAACCGACTGAGCAGGACATTGAACGTCTGTATCACGCGTTTGTACCGTTCCAGACCCAGGCAATTGTAGAGCGCTCGGAGTTGATTCCCGGAGCTTTGGCTCTGCAGGCATTTGCTCGCGACCACGGCATCAAGCTGGGCGTTAATACGGGCTACAGTCGAGAGATGGTTAACGTGATGCTACCGGAGCTTCACCGACAGGGTTTCGAACCTGAGAGCATTGTGTGTGCCACCGAGGTACCTCAGGGTCGCCCTGCGCCTTATATGAGCTTTTGTAATGCCATGGAGCTGGGGGCGACTGCCGTGCAAGGTTGCGTAAAAGTGGATGATACTGCTACGGGCATTGAGGAGGGGTTGAATTCGGGTATGTGGACAGTTGGCGTGGTCGCATCAGGAAATGCGGTCGGTCTTTCTCGAGAGCAATTTGATGGATTAGAGGAGACGGAGCGCGCGCAGCGTCTAGCACATTCGCACTGTAAAATGGCTCTGTCGGGTGCGCACTATCTTATTGATTCAATTGAAGAGTTGCCAGAGGTTTTGGCGTGTATCCAGGATCGAATTGAGGCCGGCGATTGCCCCTGATAGGAGGCAAAAAGAAACCGTCACGACTCTGTCACGACATTGAAATCTTAGCTGTTTATCGTGAGAACGTGACTCTGGTGTAGACCAGTTAATAATTGCCCGCTCAATTTAAGATGAGGAACATCACGTGAAAAAATTGAAACTCGCAATCGCTTTGGGCTTGTGTACTGCAGCTTTTGGAGCTCAGGCGAAAACTGAGCTGACGGTATACACCGCTCTGGAAGCAGACGACTTGAAGCGATATGCGCAGCGTTTTAATGAAGATCATCCAGACATCAAAATTAACTGGGTTCGCGATTCCACTGGGATTGTCACAGCGCGCTTGTTGGCAGAGAAAGAAAACCCTCGTGCCGATGTTGTTTGGGGACTCGCGGGTACCAGTCTTCTGATGTTGAAAAATGAAGGTATGTTGCAGCCGTATTCGCCCGAAGGGCTAGAAAAATTGTCTCCGAAGTTCCGTGACTCTGGGGATGATCCTTCCTGGGTAGGCACCAATGCCTGGATGGCAGGTCTCTGTGTAAACACAATTGAGGCCGAAAAAGAGGGGCTACCCATTCCTTCGAGCTGGAATGATCTAACTAAGCCGGTTTACGAAGGTCACGTGGTTATGCCTAACCCAAACTCCTCCGGAACGGGCTATTTAGACGTTTCGGGCTGGCTGCAGATGATGGGTGAGGACGAAGGCTGGGCTTTCATGGATGGCCTGCACAACAATATCAGTCGTTACACTCACTCCGGTTCTAAGCCTTGCAAAATGGCAGCGTCTGGCGAAACCCCTATTGGGGTGTCATTCGCGTTCCGCGGTGCCCGTTTGAAAGACCAAGGTGCCCCCTTGGAGTTGGTATTCCCGAAAGAAGGTTTGGGGTGGGAAGTAGAAGCGGCAGGCATCATTAAAGGGACAGCGAAGGTCGATGCCGCTGAGACACTTGTTGACTGGGCTATTAGTCGTAAAGCGATGGAAATGTATAACGAAGGCTTCGCTATTGTGGCAATGCCGGGCGTGGCCAAACCGGTGAAGCACTTCCCAAGTAATGCAGAGGAGTTGATCATCGATAACGACTTTGCCTGGGCGGCTGAGAATCGCGAGGCGATTCTTTCGAAGTGGCAGCAGCGATATGACAACAAGTCGGAAGCGCAATAGCTGAGTGGTTTCCGGCCCGATAATCGGGTCGGGACTTTTGGTGCAATGGGATGAGTGAATGGAGGCTAGAGCTATGAAACAGTCAATCCAGGGAAGTCGCCTGATCGTAAACAATGTCAGTAAACATTTCGGTGACTTCTGTGCACTTCGGGACGTGAATCTGGATATTGAGCCAGGTGAGCTGGTGTGTTTTTTGGGCCCCTCGGGGTGTGGGAAAACCACATTGTTGCGAATCATCGCCGGCTTAGAGCAGCAATCCACTGGTTCGCTGCACCAAGGGGAGGTTGATATTTCCCTGAAACCGCCTCATGCGCGTGATTTCGGCATTGTTTTTCAGTCCTACGCGCTTTTCCCAAATATGACGGTTGAAGACAATATTGCGTACGGATTGCGCAGTGTAGGGACGTCTAAACCACAGATTCAGTACAGGGTTAGCGAGCTGTTAGCCACAGTCGGTTTGCCTGAACAAGCAAAAAAATACCCAACCCAGTTGTCCGGTGGCCAACAACAGCGCGTAGCTTTGGCCCGTGCTTTAGCGCCCAGTCCGGGTTTGCTGCTGTTGGATGAGCCACTATCGGCCCTCGATGCCCAAGTTCGTAATCACCTACGGGCAGAGATCCGACAGCTACAGCGGCAGTTGGGTGTGACCACCATTTTAGTCACGCATGATCAAGAAGAAGCCCTAGCGATGGCCGACCGCGTTGTGGTGATGAACAATGGTTTGATCGAACAAGTTGGAACACCGGTGGAGATATATCAACAGCCGGCTTCGGCGTTTGTTGCTGAATTTGTCGGAGCGATGAACTTCATGGACAGTTCAGCGGTAAGTCGTCGCTCTGTGCAAGTGGGCAGTCGCGTACTTAACCTAAAACACCCGCTGAAAGGCGGACAGGGGCCGGTGCGGCTGGCGATTCGCCCAGAGGATGTCCATCTTCAGCCCCTCACTGGAAATGGTTGGCAAGCGCAGGTGGTCTCTGTGGATTACTTGGGGGCCTTCATCCGGACCGAAATCATCCTGAGAGAGTGCGGTCTGCGTTTGGTGGTTGATGTGTCCCCCCGCTCAGCTCGTCAGCTTGGATTGGACCAAGGCGCATGGGTAAACGTAACGTTGCCCTCAGACTCACTGCATTGTTTTGCAGCCTGAGATCGTTATTTTTGACAGACTGAATGATGAATTTATGAACCTTTCTGTATCTGCTGATAAATTAGGGCCAATGGCTGAGAAAGTGCGACAACTCGGTCAGCGCTGGAACTATACGCTTTTTCTGGTTTTGGGTTGTAGTGTTCTGGTGCTTCTCGCCCTGGCCCCGCTGTACACCCTGTTATCTAAAAGCGTGAAAAATAAAGCCGGCGATTTTGTTGGTCTGGATAATTTCGCGCAGTATCTCGGGTCAGGGGCCATCGAATCTGCCTTCTTTAATTCTCTGTGGGTCGCATCCCTGAGCATGGTCATAGTAGTTTTACTGGCCTTCATGGCAGCTTGGGCATTAACCAGAACTCGGCTGCCGGTGACCGGTTTGATTCGTGGCATTCTCGTTGTGCCAATTCTGGCACCATCACTGCTTTCAGCGATCAGTTTGGTGTATCTGTTTGGAAACCAGGGGATACTGAAAAGTTGGCTGTTCGGTGCCGAAATCTATGGCCCAATAGGGGTCATTCTAGGTTCCTGTTTTTGGACGTTTCCTCACGCATTAATGATTCTTTTGACCGCGATGGAAAATGCCGATGGGCGTCATTACGAAGCCGCCACTTCGTTGAAAGCTAGCCCCTGGCGAACCTTCTGGACGGTCACAGTGCCGGGTGCCCGTTACGGTCTGGTTAGTGCAGCGTTTGTGGTATTCACCTTGGTGATAACAGATTTTGGGGTGCCCAAGGTAATTGGTGGTCAGTTTGATGTTCTGGCCACCGATATATATAAGCAGGTGGTTGGTCAGCAACGGTTTGAAATGGGTGCGGTGGTGAGTGTGTTGTTGTTACTGCCGGCACTTATGGCTTTTGCCGCAGACCGTTATGTGCAGCGCAAGCAGACGGCCAGCTTTACCGCCCAGTCGACCCCCTACAAGCCCAGAGTTAACAAGGCCCGCGACTGGCTGGGCGCAATGATGCTGCTCCCTGCGGTTGTGTTTATTCTGGCGATCATTGGTATGGCCATCTATGCGTCGTTTGTAACCTTCTGGCCTTACAATCTGGACCTTAGTTTCAAGAATTACCAGTTCGACCTGATGGACGGTGGCGGCTGGGGGGCCTACTTTAACAGTATCCAAATGGCGCTGGGTGCGATGGTGTTAGGAACGGCGCTGGTGTTTTTTAATGCTTGGTTAACAGAACGGACACCTCAGCCCTCTGGCCTTAAAGGTTTGTTTCATTTGCTAGCCCTGCTACCTCTTGCCGTTCCGGGGCTGGTGCTTGGGCTTTCATACATTTTCTTTTTTAATGATCCGGATAATCCGTTGAATGTGATTTACGGCTCACTGTTTATCCTGATGTTATGCACTGTCGCACACTTTTATTCAGTCTCGCACCTGACGGCGATCACCGCCCTGAAACAGCTGGATCGGGAGTTTGAGGCTGTGGGTGAGTCTCTGAATGCATCCCGCTGGCGGGTGTTAGTGACCGTTACGCTTCCGCTGTGTCTGCCAGCGATCTTGGATGTGGCGCTGTACTTGTTTGTAAATGCTATGACAACAGTGTCTGCTGTGGTGTTTTTGTACGGACATGACTCTCAATTGGCTTCGGTGGCCGTATTGAATATGGATGAAGCGGGAGACATCGCTCCGGCGGCGGCTATGGCGGTGCTGATCACCATAACCTGTGCCGGTGCTAAATTGGTCCAGGGGGTGTTACGGTTCTGGCTGGATCGCTCCACCAAAGGCTGGCGCCAAGGAAAGGCATGACCCTCTCGGCAATTCTGATTGTTCTGCTGTCGGCCCTAGCTCATGCAAGCTGGAATCTGTTCGGAAAAAGCGTCAGTCCAAGTGGCGCTTTTTTTTGGTACTGCACTTTTTGGGGAGTACTGTTTACGTCACCTGTGTTGCTCTCTTATCTGGATGTTTTGCGAACATTTACCCACGATATTTGGGCCTTGGTGGTTTTGACTGGGGTCTTTCAGGCGTCCTATCTTAGTGCGCTCGCGGCCGCGTACCGTCATGGCGAAATGTCTGTTGTTTATCCCATGGCCCGATCCTCACCGCTTATCATCTTGTTGATTGGAACCCTGTTTCTGGGGACTTCGGACAGAATTACCGCGGCGGCTGTCTGCGGCATTCTGCTGATCGTTGTAGGTTGTATGGTTCTACCCATGCGCTATTTCCGAGATTTTCGTTGGTCGAACTATGCCAACCTTGCAACGTTTTTCGCGCTTGTTGCTGCCTTCAGTACGGCGGGTTACTCGTTGATCGATGATAACGCTACTCGGCAGATACGGGCGCTACCAGGTTTGGCGATCAATGACGCAGAAGTGGCGTTGCTGTTTGTCATATTACAAGCTTGGTCGGCTCTGGCCTGGCTCTCTCTGGGGGTGTTGTGCCAACCCGAAGAGCGGCGATTAATGAGGGTTCTTGTGGGGAAATGGCGGAGCACTCTGGGTGCAGGACTTTTAATTCTGGGAACCTATGTCCTGGTGGTGTGGGCCATGGCCTACGCTGAAGACGTCAGTTATGTGGTCGCGTTTCGCCAAATCAGTATTCCTATGGGGGTTCTGATGGGCTGGATGTTTTTGAAGGAGCCATTGCACGGTCCCAAAATACTGGGGGTCGGTGTGATTTTGAGTGGTTTGTTTCTTGTGGTTTTGGGGTAGGGGGCACAGATCGCCGACTGTGAATGAACTACATCAGTAACAGGAGGCGGAGGCTCACAGCCTCGCGCCCTCCAGAATGGTCCAGCCGGCGGCCTGCGCTCGAGCCAGCAGCTTCGGGTCCGGATTAACGGCCACAGGGTGGTCGACTTGCTCAAGCAGGGGCAGGTCGTTGTGGGAATCGGAATAAAACCACGTGGTGCCGAGCGGTATCTTTTGCGTAGAGCTCCAGCCCTTCAACGCTTCTACCTTGCCGGCTTGAAAGGGGCGCTGAGCACCTATTTCTCCTGTGAGCACACCATTTTTCCAAACTACTTCAATTCCGAGTGCGTTGTGAATCCCTAGTGCCTTTGCGATTGGTAAGACTAAATGTTCGCCAGTGGCAGATATAAGAAGCAGGTGGTGGTGTTGTTGCCGGTGCCAATCAAGTCGCTGTTTCATGACTGGACAAATGAGTGGTTCGACCACTTCCATCACAAACGCATTTACCATATTTTCTAAACGTTTTTTGCTCCAACCTTTAAGGGGCTCCAGACTGAACTCCATATATTCTTCGAGGTTAAGGGTCCCGTTCTGGTATTTTTGGATAAACTGCTCGTTTTTGTGGGTTGCATCTGGATTTGGATGCAGGCCTTGGCCGAGTAAGAAAGCTGTGAATAGATGAGCACTGTCACCGCGAATCAAAGTGTCGTCGAGATCGAAAATTGCAAGCATAATCAGCTCTTGGATTTGAATTGGATTTTGGGAATGATTACCCCCGGCCCGGTTTTCTTCGGGCCGGGGGAGACGCTTAGAGGTCGCCCAAGGGCGCTGTTGAGTTGGCTAGAGCTTTTGCCTCGGCCTCTGTCAGGGCACGGTTAAAGGTCACAAGGTCAGTAATGTCCAACTCTACGCCACGGCCTACGTTGAATTGTCCATCCCCACCTTCACCGATATTGAGCGGGTAAGGTGAAGCCAGGCTAGAGACAGAGCCGGTATTGGTCTGCGACGCCTGAAACCCAAAGGTTGCATCTTGCAGATAAAGCGCCGCTTTGCCGTTGGTTAAATCCATGGTCGCGAGTGCAAAAACCCATTGACCTTTGGCCAGTGACATCCAGCTGGTGTCGGCTCGGTGGGAGCCGTCTCCCAAATTCAATTTGATGCTGTTATTGGTCACAGTGACGATAAAGCCAGGGTTATAACCGCTTGCCCAGTCTTTATTTGAGATGAGATTAGGGTCGCCTTGGATGTCGCCATTGACTCGGAACCGAAAACCGAAGGAGATCTGATCGTAATCGGAAAAATCCTTGTTTTGGCTCAGGTAGCCTTGGCTGCGCTGGAGATTGACTGCTTTGGTATCGGCGAAGGGGCCGTCCACATACGTGGGGATGGCGGAAGCTTCAGAGACCCAGCCGAATGGTGCAACGGTCCCATTGAAACTGGATAGACTTTCCCGTTCGGCTAGCAGGCTGCCAAGGTCGACGGGTTCCGCCAAAGAGACTTTAACCCGGCTGCTCACTGGCGCGCCTATGTCAGCCTGCACGGAGTAAACCACGGTATGAGATCCTTCTCCGAGGTCTTCTAGTTTCAGGGTATCAACGTAACTGCTTTCCTGGCCACTCGTTTTAGCGATCCGCTCGTTGTTGCGGTAGATAGCAACGTTTTCAACATCCTTAGTTAACTGCCATTGGAGATTAACGGTTGCTGATGTGAATTCAGGCTGATCTATAAAGCTGAGCAGCTTGTACGCGCCGAGCTCGCCGATCAATGAAGGGCTCGCAAGTTGATCGTCCACCTCTGGGATGCGGGCCAGATAGGTCATAACCGTTGGCATGATCGAGGTAATGGCGGGGTAAGCCATTAGAGTATTCTGTTCTGCATCATTGGATAAAGCCAATGGGGCTGATGGAGTCGTTAGGAATTGGTTGAACAGCTCTGGTTTATTCACTCCGATCACACTTGTCCGTTCAGCCACGGTATCACCGCCGTGGCCGCCGGCCGGCCGATGGCCGTGGTCGGATACAACCATAACCAACCAGTCTTCGTTCAGGTTACGTTCACGCTGCTCAATGGCAGCCATAATTTGCCCTAAACGAGCATCGGTTTCGCGCAGCGCGGCTTCATAGGGTTCACACCAACCGCAAGCATGGCCTGCGCCATCTACTTCATCTAAGTGAGTAAAAATAAAGTCTAGGTTGCTTTCCTCTTGTTCCAGCTCATTCACAAGCTGTTCGGTGATGAACGTATCGACCGACTTGCCATCGGGGCGGGAAGCGCCGTCGACCCTACGATCGATGTTCGACATTTCTTTGATCAGGTGCCCGCTGTTAATCGGTGTCCAAGATACAAAACTCCCGCTTTTTAGCGCTGGATCACTCTGCTTCAGAGTCGCGAAAATACTGTTGGTAGCGACAGGCTTGTTGTTGTTACTTTGTACGCCGTGACCATCCACCCAAGTCCCTGTAAGGATGCTCGACCAGCTAGGTCCCGAATAGGAACGTTGGTGCGAGCTGGTATTGAGCAGCCCCCCAGCGAAGCTTTTGGTCAACGTGAAGCGGGCAAAGTTTGGTGTTTCTGGCTCGTTGAGATCGGGGCTATCGGTGGGGTCAATGTAGTCGTACATCAAACCATCGATGCCTATCACGAGTGCCTTGCGGGTAGGTTCGGTTACTGGAGTTTCGATTTCAGGTGTGGTGATCTTTGTGCTGTCATCTCTGCTATCGCTGTCATTGCAGCCACTCAGCGTGACAATCGCTGCGGTAGCAACGACTAGGTGTTTGCTCGGAAGCTTTCCAAAAGGCATCGTGTTATGTCCTGATTAGGATTTAGATTTCAGACACTCAGCATAATGAGTTCTGGTATATGCCAGATGCAGCTTAAGGAAGGTTCTTGACGAATAGATGTCAAAGTTATTGCAAAGGTATCGAATGGAAGGGAGCAAAAAAGCCCCAAAGTGATTGGGGCTTTCATCGTGGTTAACCCAAGTAGCCTGCCTAGCTTGTTGGGAATTTCAAACAGAGAAATGTTTTGGTGTCATTATTTAACGCTTAATCTTCGACCGCCGCATAGACGACCAATTCAACCAGCATCTCTTCGCGAGCAAGGCCGGCTATTACCATAGCAGCACGGTTGGGATATGGTTTTTCGAAGTACTCTGCGTAGACTTTGTTTACAACCGGCAGGTGCGATCTGTCGGTAACGTAAATCAAAACCTGTGTGACATCTGTGAGGCTTGCCTTTGCGCATTCCAGTGTGTGGCGCAGGTTTTCCATAGTTTGACGTGTTTGGGCCTCAATTCCGCCGTCAACCACTTTCCCTTGGTCATCAATAGGGATCTGAGCAGTGAATAATATGCCGTTACCAATGGTTGCCCACTCTAGCGGTGACGGGGAGGCGTATAATTCGGTTTTTACTGTTTTGATCATGCTTACTCTTCCTTAGGTGGGTTTTGGTTAGCGCTCAGCACCTGCCAGCCGCCTTTCCACGGCGCTGACGAGGTTGAATCCAATGTGTCTAATTGGCTCAGGCGGCATCCAACTGGGCATGCCCATGAGCTCCTTTACGTTAAGGGATGTCTGGCCGGAAGCCAGATTGGCCAGCTGTTGTCCCAGAAGCGTTCCCTTCAAAATACCTACACCGTTGCAGCCGATGGAGGCGAATAGTCCTTTCTTAAGCTGGCCCCAAAGCGGTGCACCGTTTGCCGTCAGCGACGTGGTGCCGCCCCACCACTCTTCTAAGCCGAAACGGGTCAGTTCAGGGAAGCGGTTTATCAGACTTTGTTCAAGATAACGTCGTGTAGAGTCATTGCCTTCGCGCTCGTAACCGTAAAAGCCTCGTATAAGAAGTCTTCCATCGTCAGTGGTTCGCAGGGTGGAGCCAAGACGGTGGGCAGGCAGCAACCCCCATTGTCCTTCTGGTGCTAGGGCGGCGAATAAATCGGCTGGCAATTTTGGGGTGACTCCTGCATAGGTGAATATTTTCACGCTATAGGCATTTCCGAACCCCAAAGAGCTAGCGAAGGCATTGTTAGCCAGAAAGACCTTGGGTGCCTGAAGTGAACCGTCGGGTGTTGTGGCCAACCACCCGGATGAGTTTTGTGACAGGTGAACAGCCGGGCTTTTCTCATACAATTTAATTGTGGCTGGAAGACTCCGGGCCAGGTTTGAAATCAGTGCATAGGGGTTGACCAGGCTGTTGCCTGGCAAATTCAACCCAGCACGGTAATAGTTACTGCCTGTTATCGACCTTAAACGTTTCCCACTCATCCACTCGAAGGGTTGGCCGCTCTTTTCGAGGAGTGAAGCTAAGGCCGATAAATTTCGCATGCCTCGGTCTGTAGCTGCGCCTTTGAAAATTGTAGAGTTTGCTGTGACGGCTCCTTGATAGCCTATTTCACGCATAGCATCTTGGGTGGACTGATAGTGCCGATAGAGTTCCCCAGCGGCCTCAGGGTCGGCTCCGGTGAAAGCGTGCTCGAGAACAAATCCCGAGTTGCGGCCCGGGGAGCCTGCTCCAATAGTTTCCGCCTCCAAAACTCTGATATCACTATTTGGCTGTAGCTTTGCGAGCTGGCGGGCTATGCCGATTCCAGTATAGCCAGCACCGACAATGATCGCGTCGCAGGTGTGAGAGCCGGTAAGGCGAGGGTGTTTCGGAGACAACTCAGCCGCCTCATTCCAGCCACAGGCGCGTTTATAGTCAGGGTAGGGGGCGCTGCTTCTGCTCATCGTGGATATACTCTTTTATCAGGTATGTTCTACCGGTTCGAAAAGGTTGTGGCTAATTGCTCTTGCACTGGCCAGAAGTGATTTCGTAAGGCGGTTGTAATGTTCGTCAGACAACCGGGAGCGCCGCAGGCAACAACTTAATGCAGCGATTGGTGTCTGGTTTTTTCCGAAAACAGGAACAGCTACACCCGTAAATTCGGGAGGATCAGAGCCTTCCACTCCGCAGGTGACTTCTAGGTGCCGGCAGTTGGCGATGGCTTCCTGCACACGACCGCGAGTAATTCCTTTTCCTCGCAGAAACGGCGCTTCGTTGTGTTCAAGGATGTGCGTCTGTTCTTGCTTGCTCATAAAGCTAAGGATGGCAATGGACGCCTGGCCGACTCCGAAGGGAATTCGGTCACCCTTTTGGCGGGTGTAGCTCCGTGCGGGGTGTTGCCCATCGGCGATATCTAGGCATAACACGTGAAAGCCGTCAGGAATCATAAGAAAAAAGCTGTCCCCTAAATTCTCTGCCATATCCAGAAGGTGCATGTGCGCAACCTTGTCCAGTGCGGCGCGGGTTAGCTCACTCCAGCTTAAGAGTTCCGGGCCGGGGTAGACTGGTCCGCGACTAAGTGGCTGCCTGACAAGACCTAGATCTTTTAAGGCGCGAACCAAACGATACACAGTTGACGTGCTCAGGCCTGTTGCGTCGGCGAGTTCTGAAATGGAGAGACCGTATTGCCCGGCTTTTATCACGAAGCGAAGCAATGAATAACTTCTATCCAGAGTTTGAATGCCGCTTTCATACATACCGGTCTTACCCTTTTTAATTTCATTGCTCACTTTGAGTGTAACTGTACCTCTTGGCGTTCATTTTGGCTTATCGCAAAGTGAGAAAATTATCGAAATATAGTCTTAAAAATTCATCAGCAAATATTTAATTCATATTTGGATGTCTTGTGGCGACTGGGTGTTTAAATGTCGATTTCTATGTGCTTATATGATCGCATCTTGAATTAGGGTGAGAGAGTATGGTCACGTTCAAGCCAGCATCAGAGTGGCACGGCAGGGTAGATAGTGAAGAAGGAGCGGGCGCAATACGTTGGCATCAGAAGGTGTCACTAGCGCCAGATGGATGCTCCGGTCAAACCGTGGGAATGCTTGGCTTCTCGTGCGATGCAGGTGTTCAGAGAAATAAAGGGCGCCTCGGCGCTGCGGCTGGCCCGGATGCTCTTCGGCGTCAACTGGGTGGCTTAGCTTGGCACGGTGGTGACGACCTGTCTGTAATTGACCTTGGTACGGTCGAGGTTAGCGGTGACGCACTTGAGCAGGGTCAAGAAGAGTTAGCGTCAAAAGTTGCGGAAGCACTTTCGTCCGTTAGTCGCCTGTTAGTTGTAGGTGGGGGACATGAGACGGCTTGGGGTAGTTTTTCCGGTTTAGCCAAGGCTTACGACCCCACGACTACAAAAATCGGCATTATCAATTTAGACGCTCACTTTGATCTACGAATGAAAGGCGAACAAGGGGCGTCCTCCGGTACGCCCTTTGCTCAGATAGCTGAGCACTGCGGGCAGGGTCATTTCCATTACTGCTGCTTGGGCGTTGCACGGACGAGCAATACCTCCTCATTATTCGATCGTGCTTGTGCTATGGGCGTTAGTTATCGTGAAGATAGGTATATGCGGGAGGTAGATATTCCGGACGTCATAGAACAAATCCGCGAATTCAGTCAAGGTTTGGACATGCTCTACCTGACCATCGACTTGGATGTACTTCCTCATTATCAGGCACCTGGTGTCAGTGCTCCTGCGGCACGAGGCGTTGTGCTGGAAGTGGTGCAAGCTGTGGTTGATGAATTGGAGCAGATCGCTGCGACATTACCCTACGGCATGCCACTGGTAGAAATTTGCGAGTTGAATCCCGAATTTGATGAATCTGGCGTTACCGCTAAAACAGCGGCTCTGCTGGCGGACACCTTGCTGTGTCAACACTGCCGCTCATGAGGCGGTCTCACTAAGCTAAAAGAGTAAAGGAAGTCAAAACAATGAAAAAGCTGAAAACGATGCTTATGACTGCCGCTTTGGGCGTGGGTCTTGCGGCTGGAGCTGCGCAGGCACAGGAGCGGGTGTTTTTTGGAATCGCTACCGGCGGTACTGGCGGTACCTATTACCCGCTTGGCGGCATGTTAGCGCAAGTGATCTCCAATAATGCCGAGTTGGAAGGTAAGAAACTGTCAGCAACGGCAGAAACTGGAAACGCATCGGTAGCGAATGCCGGCTTGCTCGGACGGGGAGATATAGAGTCTGCTTTTGTTGCGGCTGATATCCTCGATTCCGCGTATAAAGGACAGAACCAGTTTGAGGGCAAGGCACAGAAGAATTTGCGAGCTCTGGGAGCTTTGTATCCAGAGGCTGTTCAATTGGTAGCCCAACCCGGTATTGCGTCATTCGGTGACTTGAAAGGCCATTCCGTTAGTTCCGGTTCGCCTGGCTCCGGGCAGTGGCAACTACTCGGCGATCTACTGGAAGCTCATGGCATGACCCGTGATGATTTAACCGAAGATTATTCGTCCTTTTCTCAATCTGCCGAAAAAATCAAAGATGGAAATCTAGACGCATCCTTGATTACTGCTGGTTCACCAACCGCATCTATCCTGGAATTGGCTAACGGGCACGATATCAACATCATTCCGTTGACCGGTGCACCGATCAAGAAACTGCAGGAAACCCAGCCGTATTACGCATCCACCATCCTGCCGGCTGGCACCTATAAAGGCGTGGACAACGATGTTGAAACCATTGCTGTCCGAGCGATTTGGGCAACCCATGCTGATTTGCCAGAAGATATTGCGTACGCGGTTACCAAGGCGCTTTACGAGAATACAGACACCTTGGCGAAGGTGCATGTGAAGGGTAAGGAAATTACACGTCAGAGTGCACTTGAATCGGTATCGATTCCGCTGCATCCAGGCGCGGAAAGATACTTCCGTGAAAAGGGTCTCATTGAATAAGTTTACGCTGCTGCTGGCCGGGGCCTTTGCCCTGGTTGGCGATCTTCAGGCCGCCGGTCTGGAGATTAGTCAGTACCGGGAGGGCAAGTTACTTACTTGTGTTCCTTTGGTAGATAGGAAGTTTGAGCTTTCGTTCATTCACTCCGTGTCGCTCACTCCCGTCAAGGATTACTACCGATTGGATGAGACTGCTTCCGGCGAACTGACGATCAATCAGACCTCGGAAGTTTTCCTCGCCCATGGGCAAGGGCTGCCCTCACTGGTGAACGAACCCGATGCGACGTCATTCAAACGCAAAAATGGTGCATTCATTCTGGAGATGGACCGGAATATTGGGCAGCTGATTGTGCGAACCGATCGGCGCTTCAAGAACAGACTGCACACTGGAAATAAACATATAAATTTGAACCAATGGCCGGACAGCGGGCTGCTGATTTTTCCGGTCTCTAACTGCCAACCATAACTCAGAGTGAACGGGTATGAGCAACTCAAACAGCCAGGCGGACAACCGTTCTTCGTTCAGCGGGCCTGAAATGCACCAAGCCGATCTGGATAGCCTGATAAAAAAGTTCGATAACGAATCGAATTTCCGGGACCTGAAAGGGATTCTTAAAACGCTGGTGACTATCACTTGCGTGGTCCTGAGCGTTTTCCATATCTATACAGCTGGATTTGGTCTATTAAACGAGATTACCCACCGTAACGTGCACATGGCCTTCATCATGGGGCTGCTCTTTATTGTGTTTCCTCGGCGGCCACCGAAACACCTCAAAATCAATATCGTCTTGAGCCTTGCCTACGGCGCTTTCTATCTTCTGATTGCCCATCAGCTAGCCCAAGCCTTGGCGAGCGATATTCCGGTTTGGTGGACATGGATGATCTACGGTTTTGCGGGGTTCATGGCGCTGTCCGCTTTGCCCGTTGCCGCTATGGGAAGTCGGAATAAGCCCAGTTGGCTTGATTGGCCGTTGGTACTGGCAGGTGCCGGTTTTTCAGCCTACCTGGTCATTTTCTTCAAAGATATTTTCATCATCAACATAGGTTTCCCGAAAGCGTTTGACTATCTCATGGGCGGAGTGGCCGTGATGTTGGTGGTTGAAGGTGCTCGCCGAACCATGGGTGAGTCCCTCTCCATCATTGGGGTCTTGGCGTTGCTATATGCGATGTTTGGTCCGAGCTTGCCCGGAGTTATGGCACACAGAGGTTACGATATTATTCGCCTCGTTGAGCACCTGTATCTCGGTACGGAGGGCATTTATGGCATAGCGATCGGTGTTGTCGCTACATACGTCTTCCACTTTGTACTTTTTGGCGTACTGGCCCAAGCTTCCGGCCTTGGCCAACTGTTCATTGAGCTAGCAACCCTCGTTGCAGGGCGCTATTCAGGTGGTCCGGCAAAGGTTTCGGTCGTTTCGTCGGGTTTCTTTGGCATGATTTCCGGTTCACCGGTCGCTAACACGGTTACGACCGGTGCATTCACAATACCGATGATGAAAAAGTACGGCTTTAGCGGTCGCTTCGCTGCAGCCACAGAAGCGGCATCTTCTTGTGGTGGCCAGATTACCCCACCGATCATGGGCGCGTCCGCATTCGTGATGGCGGAAATGCTGGGTGTTCCATACAGTGAGCTGATTCTGATTGCCATCATACCGGCTGCGTTTCACTATCTAGCAACCTTGTGCATGGTTCATTTTGAAGCCCGTCGCCTGGACCTTAAAGGCATGCCAGAAGAGCAAATTCCCCGCCTTGGAGCCGTGCTATCCAAACATTGGCATCAGGTTATTCCTTTGGTCGTCATGGTGACATTGCTGCTTATGCAGTTCACCCCATTCCTAGCGGCATTTTGGGGCATTATCCTGACCATTATTTGTTCTTACATACCTCTCGTGCTCCGGCCACTTGGATTCACCAAGCTGGATCATGAAAGTGCCTTAACTCCTCGACGATTGATTGACGGTTTAGAAGAAGGCGCCAAGCAGTCCATAGCCATCACGGCTGCCTGCGCCTGTGTGGGCTTTCTTTTGGGCGTAACGACATTGACCGGGCTAGGATTCAAGTTCTCCGGAGCTATTATCGGGTTAGCTAATGACTTCGGTAGCACTCTGGCTGTCTTGATACCTTTCGATCTGGTCACTGAAGGCAGTTTGACTCTGTTCATCGCACTGATTTTGGTCGCATTGGCGTGTATTCTGATGGGGGCGGGAATTCCAACCACACCCACGTACATTATCCTTGCCGCTATCGTGGCTCCGGCATTGGATGATTTTGGTATTGCCTTGTTGGCATCCCACTTTTTCATCTTTTACTACGGTGTACTTGCCGATGTGACGCCGCCGGTAGCTTTGGCCGCGTATGCAGGGGCGGGGATTTCGGGGTCGGATCCGATGAAGACCGGGGTCACCGCATTCCGGCTATCTATGGGTAAGGCACTGGTGCCATTGATGTTCATCTATGCTCCGAGCCTGTTATTTCTCAATTTCACATGGTTCGAGTTCTCGCTCGCGATGATCAGTGGCATCTTGTGTATTGTAGCCTTGTCAGCGGCGTATATCGGTTTCTTCAGTGCGCCAATTTCGAAGGTTGAGAAAACACTACTTAGCCTTGCGGGGTTGTCTCTGGTAGGCAACAATCCTTGGCTGATCTTGGTCTCCGGCGCAGTAGTACTCGTGATTCTTGGGAGGAACTACAGGGCGGGGCACTCTCAACCGGTGGCGCACACAGCATAGGGAAGATACCTCTTGAGTCAGAAGGACTATACCGTTCCGGCCTTACAGAAAGGGCTACGTATCTTGGAAATGTTTGACAGTAACTGTCGAGCATTGAGCCAAGTGGAGATGGCACAGAGCTTAGGGGTCAGCACGAGTTCTTTATACAGAATCGTGCAGACTCTGGTCTCCATGGGGTACTTGAACAAGATCGGAACCAATACCTATTCGTTAGGTACTCAAGTGGTTTCTCGTGGTTTCAGTTACCTCGCCAGTCGGGAGATTGTCGAGGTAGCTGCCCCTTTCGTGACGCGATTGCGAGACAGCACTTCATTATCCAGTCATGTAGGCGTTCGCGCCGGCACGGAAGTACTCTATGTCTACCGTGCGTTGGCGTTACAGAGGGTTTCGGTCAACGTGCCTGTTGGTACTCGTCTTCCGCTGCACACAACCGCTATGGGTAGGGCACTTCTGACGGGGATGTCACCGGCTGAGTTGCAGCACCTTTTTCAGGGCCAGCGACTCGATGGCTATCCTCGGCCAGCACCCCAGTCAATGCCAGAATTGATGGCGCTCTGCGAAAAAGAGCGGGCTCAAGGCTGGACACATCACTATTCAGACCACTCGACGGCACTCGCAATCCCTATCCGAAATTTTACTGGGCAGGTAATAGCGGCCATAAACATTTCAGGACCTGATCCTGTTATGAATACTGAAGGCGTTATGGAAACATTACTCTCTGAATTGAAACATACTGCAGCCGAAGTGATGAGGCACGTAGGTGGAATGAATTATAGGTAGCTAACATTTAGAAACGATGTTGTTGCTAGGGACCCGGGTCAAAGGCGTCATCCGTCAAAACACAAACTCAAGGCCCGTGTACCAAGTACGCCCAGAAGCCGGTTCATAGTACCGATCATTGCTGGCGTTAATACGAACATTGGCAAAGTGATGTTTATCGCCGAGATTATCCACGCCTACAAATCCTTTCAACAGATAACTCCTTTCCGCGTACAACGTATTGCCTGCCCGAAAGTTGATCAGCCAGTAGTCATCGACCTTGGTTTCATTGGCATCGTCGGCGAAGATGTCTCCGATATAACGGACCTCTAGAGCGGTAAACGCACCGCCCAAGCCTTGCCATGTGAGTTGGTTTGACCAAACTTGCTCAGGTAGGCCGGGCAACCGGTTTCCATCATAACTAGCGGTACTCGAACGGTACGTATCAAACTGGTAGCTAGCCAACGTAAGTGCTGTTTCTGCACGCCAGCTCGGAGACATTAGCCAATCGGCCGCAGCCTCAACACCTTTGCGTGTAGTGTTACCGGCATTACGGTAGAAGGTCCGGTCATCCAAGCCTGACAATTCATAGGGGATCAGTTCATCGCGGACATCTACCCAGAATAGAGTTAGGTCGTAATGGACGCCGTTGTTAAAGCTGCCTCGCAGCCCTAGTTCATGATTCAGTGATTTTTGCGGTTCAGCTGTTGGATTAAGCCCTCCCACTCCAGACGGATTTGCAAACTCCGAGAAAGTGGGGGTTTCGTAAGCACTGCTGATATTGGCGTAGGCTTGGTGGGATTTAAGGTAGCGGTAACTCAAACCCGTAGAGCCACTCCATTCACGTAGAGTGCGACTCCCGCTTTGGTCCCCGTCGGTGGTGAAAGCATCATCGACTTTGAGGTGTACCCGATCAAAGCGACCACCCACTGATAGGGTTAATTGCTTGGACAGGCTCACATCGCCTTGTGCGAAGGCACCCAATGCCGTGGCGGTTTGCAATTCATCGGCGGTCCGCCCTTTCAGCTCTCCTCCGAAGCTCATGCCTCGGCGGATACGGTCATCCCGTTGTTTTCGGGTTTCTAGGCCGGCGACATAGCGAAAAGGCAACCCAGAGATCAAAATCGAATCTCGGTAATCGGCCCTTACCCCATAATAATCCCTATCGTAATCAATTCGGCTGTCACCGGGGTAGGGCAGTTGCTGTTCAAAGTTCCTGCGGAGGTAAAAGGTATTCGCGCGGAATTCGCCTGGTCCCGCAGAAAGATCCTGGTATTGGAGGCTTATCACTTGTTGATCAACGGATTGCCCGGTGTGGTAAGCCTCAGTAAAGCGTCCAGCCTTAGATCGGTCTTCTTCAACCTGTTGAGTGGTCAGTGCGCCCGGGTCTTTTGAGCGTGGGTTGTCTAGGAGGTTAATAATGGCGGTCATCGAGCGATCGTTTCCGAGCTCTCGGCGCAGCTTGGCATTCAGAAGGTATTTTTCAACCTTAGCGTTCTCGCGATATCCCTCATAGTTCAGTGCTGAACCGTTGATGCTGTGCGACCAGGGGCCATTGTTCTGGCTGTTTTTGAGTGAGACCTTGCCAAAGCCATCGCTTCCGCCCGTAACTCGCAGAGATGTTTGATTGGGTCTCCGACGCCCATCTGATGTGGTTACACTGATAACACCACCAGCTGCGTTGCCATATAGAGCTGAGGCCGGGCCGCGGATAACTTCGATGCGTTCGGCGCTGTCGAGGTCAATCGCATCAAGCTGGGCCTGCCCATCCGGCAACGTATAGGGGATGCCATCTACTACAACCGTAATACCCCGAACCCCAAAAGGCGCTCGCGCTCCAAACCCGCGTATGGCTATACGTTCTCCTTGTGCGAAGTTCTCCTTGTTTTGCAGAAAAAGACCAGGAACCATAGCAAGGGTTTCATCAAGCTTTACCTTGGGTTGGCCTTTCTGAATCGAATCTGGCTGAACGACCGAGATGGCCGCCGGTGTTTGGTACAAAGTGCGCTCCATCACCGGCGAAGTCACTACTATTTCGGCGGGTGTTCGTGCATAGGCCGTCACGGTGAAAGGCAACATGATAAGCCCACTCAACAAGCGAAAGATCAATTTGTAGTTGTTCATAAGTGTCGTCTTGGGAGGGGGCTTCACACTGTAAACCAGTGGCTCGTATATCGAGGCCCCGGTATCCGTTCCCCGGGGCCCCATGCTCTCTATTTTGCTAAAGGGCCATAAAAACCGATTTGGTTTCTAGGTAGGAGTCCAGAGAGTGTTTGCCCATATCGCGGCCAACCCCAGAAAGCTTGTAGCCTCCAAATGGCACGTTTGCGTCAAGCAAGTTGTGCCCATTGACCCAGACCGTGCCGGCTTTAAGCTTTGGGATGATACGTTGTACTCGTGAGAGATCGTTTGACCAGATACTGGCTGCCAGACCGTAGCGACTGTCATTGGCGCGAAGAACGACATCGTCTTCATCATCAAAGGGGATTGCCACAAGTACGGGGCCAAATATTTCCTCTTTGGCAATAACGAGGCTGTCATCTTCACTGGTGAAGATGGTTGGTTTGACGTAGTAGCCCTTGCGATCTGCCCTCTCACCTCCAGTTACCAATTTGGCACCTTCCTCGCGCCCTTTCTTAATGAAATGACACACCCTATCTAACTGTACCTGAGACACCAGCGGACCCATTTCCGTTGCAGGGTCAAGGCCTGAACCAAGTGGAATGGTCTCGGCTAGTTCTGAGAGCCGAGTTACAACCTCATCAAAGATGCTTCGGTGAATGTATAAGCGTGAACCCGCGCTACAGGTTTGCCCGTGATTAAAAAATATGGCTGTCGCTGCACCTTGTGCCGCCTTTTCAGGGTCACAGTCCCCTAAGACAATCATTGGTGACTTGCCGCCTAACTCGAGAGTTACGCGAGCCATATTATCCATGGCCGCGCGGCCGATGACCTGTCCGACCTGTGTTGACCCCGTGAAGCTGATTTTGTTGATGCCCGGGTGCCCAGTCAAAGCCGAGCCAGCATTTTGCCCATCACCCGTGACGATGTTGACAACACCTTCAGGGAAGTTGGCTTCTTCAATAAGCTCCCCTAAATACAGGGCAGAAAGAGATGTTTGCTCTGCGGGCTTAAGAATCACGGTACAGCCAGCTGCAAGTGCTGGGGCCAGTTTCCAGCATGCCATCAGAAATGGGAAATTCCACGGTATGATGGCGGCCACAACGCCAACCGGTTCCCGCCGAGTGTAAGCAAAAAAGTCGGCCTCGGGTGGTGCAAAAGGCACAGATACATCCAAAGTGGACCCTTCAATCTTGGTCGTCCAGCCTGCCATGTAGCGGAAAAATTCTAGCCCTAAACCGATATCGACTGCCTGAGCAATGGCGGCAGACTTGCCATTGTCGATGGCTTCCAGTTCGGCGATAACTCGAGCGTCACGCTCAATCAGATCGGCGAGCTTTAATAGCAAATTTTGCCGGGTGGAAGGCCGCATTCGCGCCCAAGTTTCATGTTCCAAGGCGTTTTTTGCACACTCTACAGCGTTATCAACATCTTCTGCATGGGCAGAAGGTATGCTTCCAATTATCGCTTCATCGGCCGGGTTGACGATCTGTAGACGCTCACCATTTAGCGCATCAACCCATTTTCCGCCTATCAACATGCGGTGATTTTGGCGGTCGAGAAATGAATGTGTCTTTTGTTGAGTATTTGCAAGTTCGTTTGTCATTGTGTTCATTGAAAACACCTCAGTTCATTGGGTTTTTGGGCGAATAGCGTCGGCGGTACCTTGGATAAATGCCTTTATTTTCTCGACATCGGTCTCGCTTAACCTGCCCGTAAAGTCAGGCATCCCTTTGGAAACAAACGGACCGTTAAAGACAAAGGCATCTAGGTTTTCGATAACAGCACTATCGACGTAACCCAGGTTCGGAATGTTTCCGCCTTTGTCCACCCCGGGGACGCCGTGACAAAATACGCAGTTACTGACGTAAAGCCCGGTGCCTTCCTCGACAAACTCCGGATTGTATTTAACGCCGGATATCAGTGAACCCAATTGAAATTTGGTGAACTCAGGCATTTCCGCATCACCATTCAGGGCAAATGTATAAACGGTGCCGGGAGTCTTTAGGTCTGAGCCGCGTTGAGATTGGCCGTATACGCCGCCCCAGCCAGCTGCAATGGAAATATATTGGGTACCATCTACTTCATAAGTGACCGGCGCTGCGATCACACCGGTTCCCATTGGAGACTCCCATAATGGTTCGCCTGTCTGAGCGTTAAATGCCATTAATCGAGCATCTGCTGTACCTTGAAAGACCAGGTTGCCCGCGGTAGAAAGCGCGCCTCCGTTCCAAGGAGAGGCGTGCTCATAACGCCAAGCCTCTTCTTGTTTGACTGGGTCCCAGGCTGTCAGGCGTCCAAAAGGCTTGCTCGAAGGAGGGGCTTCGTTGATTCTCATGGCCGTATTCCAGCCGATACCGCTCATGGGCTGCCCGGGCTCATTGCTATCTATGTTTTGCCAAGTAGGGTCTTCGGATAACGTCACAGGAATGTTCTGAGACGGGAAGTACGCTAGCCCCGTATCAGAATTGAACGACATCGAGTGCCAATTGTGTCCGCCAAAGGGGCCGGGGATTGCATCAAACGGCTTGTCCGTAGCCCGTGCGCCAGGCACTTCGATAGGTCTTCCATTGCTGTCGTACCCTTCTGCCCAGTTAACATCGACGAAATTGTTGGCGGATACAAATTCCCCATTGGTCCGGTCGACTACGAAAAAGAATCCGTTTTTAGGCGCGTGTATAATAACTTTCCGCTGTTCGCCCTCTATCACCAGATCTGTAAGTATCATGTCCTGAGCTGAGGTGTAGTCCCAGTTATCTCCTGGCGTTTCTTGATAGTGCCAAACATACTTTCCGGTATCAGGGTTTAGTGCGACGATGGAAGCTACGTAGAGATTATCTCCACCTTTTGGGCTTCGCTTCTTATGCGACCATGGAGCGCCATTCCCTGTCCCGATGTACATAAGGTTTAGTTCTGGATCGAAGACCATAGAGTTCCAAACCGTGCCGCCACCACCGCTTTCCCAGTATTTGCCGCTTGGGTCCCAGGTTTTTGCGGCTTTTTCCATAGCCTCGTTCTCAAAGGGTTCGTTTGGGTTTCCGGGTACGGTGAACCAGCGCCATTTTTGCTCCCCACTTTTGGCGTCGTATGCTGTTATATAGCCTCTTACTCCGCGTTCCGCGCCACCGTTCCCGATGATTACATTGCCTTTGAACACCCGTGGTGCCCCCGTGAGCGTGTAACCAATTTCGTTGTCAATCAGCGTGTTTTTTTCCCAAACTTTGTCGCCGGATTTTGCGTCGATGGCGACCAGTCGCCCGTCAAGTGCAGCAACATAGACGTTGCCTTCGTACAAGGCGACCCCTCTATTAACCACGTCACAGCATGCCTCGTAGCCTTTTTCGCGAGGAACTTCCGGGTCGAACGTCCATAGTTTTTTGCCGGTTTTTGCATCAATAGCATGCACTACACTCCAGGATGCAGTGACATACATCACGCCGTCGACAACCAAGGGAGTTGCTTCAATACCACGACTCGATTGCAGGTCGTAGGTCCAGGCGAGCCCCAGTTTGTCGACATTATTGGCTGTAATTTGGGAGAGTGGGCTGTAGCGTGTTTCTGAGTAATCGAAACCGTGGGCCGGCCAGTCTTTGCCTGTTTTGGCGTTTTCTAAGATGTAGCTTTCATTGACTTGGTCAATGCGATTGGCAGCGATTGCATGAATGCTGGTGAATCCTAGGCTCACCAATAGGGCCAATCGGAGGCCTCGGGGGGTTATCAGGATTTGGGAACTGTTTTTTATAAATGTCATCTCAATGTCCTTTATCTTTGTTATTTTTGCTTCTAGCCATTCAGAAAGCTTTAAGAACACGAAGGTTGATTCGATGCTGTTCTTTAAATCCGTCATCTACTGAAAGGTCTGTCCCGTAATTTGCCATCAACTGTAAACCTGGCGTTGCGGACCAAGCTGTACCCACCGTTATCTTTGTGTGTGATATCCGGTTGTCCTGATCGGTACCGTCCACAGATGTTTCGCCTCCTAGGGTGTGAGAAACCCCTGCGCGAAAATCCAATTGCGAAGTCAGGTGATAACGAAGAAACCCTTGGAACTGATAAGAGGGATCCTGTTCTAGGGTTGCGTTAGTCGATCCAAACTTATCGTTGTCGCCATAAACCGTAACGTCAGCGGCTAAGTCTAGTGAGACCTTAGGGGTAATCCCGGTAATGTAGCCGGCTTGCAAAGCATATTTCCAACGATTTTCCCCAAGGTTTAAAGCGTCACTTCGCTCATAGCTTCCAGTGGGGAGATATAGGAAAGGAGTAATACCAAAATAGGTGTTACTTTCAGGTTTGTTTACCAGCCATACGGTGGCGGCTAATATTAGATCCCCTACGCCACTGGCATCACCTAGGCTAGATGTATCGTCCTTGCCTTTAAGCTTTCCTACCGGTAAAAGAAACTGAGGGTCTACGGTGTACCCTCCGATTTCAGTAAAGTGGACGCCCCGAAGAATACTGATATGTGAATCGAGCCTAGCATTGATAGGGGCTTTATCGCCGGCTGAGTAGAGGGAATCCCGAGTAGCGAACTGGTAGTAGCCCATCGCTAGATTAGTGCCCGGCGGGAGCGCTGTGTAGTCTCCCGCATCGATATCGACGGCGTTGGCATTGCCGGAAGAGAGCATCAAAGAGGCTAGGGTAGCTGTAGCTAAACTTAAGAAACGCTGTTTTGAGGGCGCCGGGGTTATTTTTCCAAAGCTTGACATAAATGGCATAGTGCAGATTCCTTATTGATTTTGTTGGTACCGCAAGCGTGTCTAAGCAGAGCCCGTGCCAAGTAAGCTTAAATATAAATAAATAGATAAAACAAAAGGTTACGGATCATTAGAGCGACATAAAGGCCCAGTGAAGGGAAAATTGGATCGTTCTAATACACACCATCCGGTCAGGTGAATAAAAATAAAACAGCTTGGTGGAGGAAGTATGGAGATACATAATTTCGATCAAGATACTCGGGTTCAGCAGGCACGAGAGCTTTTTGATGCGGGCCTTGAGGTGCCGTCTCAGTGGGTACGGGATGAGGTTATGCGATCCTGGTTGCGCTCTAGAGAGCACGGACTTTCTCCTGTCGACCAGGTTTTACGACAGACCTTGTCCCTCAATGAATTACCTTCTTTGCACGATCAGCACCGAGATCTTCTGTGTTATGTAGAACCGGAAATGCGAAATCTGTTTCGGTCTTGGGGGGCGGCTGGCTGGGCCTTTGCCTGTCTGGAAAGAGAAGGACGGAGTATTAATTATTTTGGAAAGGAAAGCCTGCTGGGAACATCGTTAAGCTCGGGGCTCGACCTTTCTGAGCAGGTTGCGGGTACTAATGGCCCTGGCTGTGCTTTGCTCGAACACAGGCCTTCAGTCGTGTGTGGTGATGAGCATTTTCTACATGAATTTAGAAATCTTGCTTGTGTTGCTGTCCCCATTTTTGACCCGGCAGGAATGGTGGTCGGCGCTCTAAATGCGACTAAGCACTACGATGGTCGTCCTGTAGGGATACTCGAGTCCGTTGCGTTGGCGAGCAGAGCCGTTGAAAACCGAATGGTAGGAGATCTGTCTGGTGCTTGGGTGCTGGCAATTCACTATCTTCCAGAGCTAACTAGTTCACCGATGCGAGGTCTGATTCATTTCTGTGCAGATGGCGAAGTGTTGGGGGCAAACCCAACTGCGCGGCAGATGCTGGAACTGGATATTCCTGAGCAGAACGGGGAAGCGGTGACGTTTAGAGATTTGTTCTCTTGCAGTCTTGATGAGGTAAGGCGTTCCCAACGTAATCCAATTAAAGTGGTATGCCACAATGGATCAGAACTGTTTTTAAAGGCCGAAACAGTGCCCGAAGTATCCCCATCTATTCTTGCCCGAGTTGAGTTGGACCGCGCATCAATACCGTCACCATTTTTTGCAGACGCTTCACTGCGCCCTCTTTTTGAAAAGGCGCGCCGTGCTTTCATGCATCGTGTGCCAATGTTAATTAACGGTGAAACGGGAACAGGAAAGGAGGTTCTCGCCCGTTGGCTGCACTCGCAAGGACCTTCCCCTAAAGGTGCCTTTGTGGCTGTAAATTGCTCAGCGATCCCGGCAGGCTTAATTGAATCTGAGTTATTTGGCTACGCAGATGGAGCGTTCACCGGTGCTCGCCGTGGAGGCGCCAAAGGGAAGTTCGAAGAGGCCAGTGGAGGGACGTTGTTTCTTGATGAGATCGGAGACATGCCGGTGGAGTTTCAAGCACGTTTGTTACGTGTACTGCAGGAGCGAACGGTAACTCGGTTGGGGGAAGAAAAAATTCGAGAGGTCTGCTTTTCTTTGATTTGTGCTACGCACCGGAACTTGGATGAGTTGATGGAACAAGGGAGCTTTCGCGATGATCTTTACTATCGAGTGAATGGTCTGAAGGTCACGTTGCCGCCATTAAGAGAGCGTGAAGATCTAGACGGGTTGATTGATCATTTGCTGGCGATCGCCGCATCTCCAAGCATACCATCTATATTGTCTCCGGAAGCTCGCGACCTGTTAAGACATTATCCCTGGAAAGGAAACATTCGGGAGTTGGAGCAGGCGCTAAAGTTAGGTCAGGCGCTCGCTAACAATGGTGTTATTGAAGTGGATCATCTGCCTGAAGCAGTCAAGGCGAATCGATTTGACGCGTTAACGCCAGCAATGGATCCGAAATCAGGATGCTTATTGGCTAATGCCGAACGCGACGCTGTGAGTGCTGCGCTTGAAAAATGCAAAGACAATATCAGTGCCGCGGCGCGAGAGCTGGGAATAACCCGAGCAACGCTTTACCGGAAAATAAAACGGTTTGGGCTTTAAATGTGTTTTGGCCAAGGGAATGGCCTTTGAGGATAAACCATTGGGTTAATCTCAAATACGGTGCGATTCGCACCGAAGAGGGCGCGTTTAACGGAGGAGGGGAATGATAAGTTTGGAATTTGAAGGCTGTTGATAAAGGGTACATTTGCCCTTAAAGGCGATCCAGCCTGCAACCCCGTGTACGCCGGTTCGTTACCGACCCGCTGCATGTCGGCAACTAGCGCATGCGACAAATAACCACACCTCACCCCATCCTTTATTTATCTACAATTTGCGCAATCTGACGAAGGTTTTACCTCACTCTAAAAAAGCCACCATATTTTGCGCGGAAATAGGTTCCATGGAAAAGTCTGTTACTACTTCAGCCGCTTCGGCTCAGAGCCGAGGGATCTCTGGCGTTGACCTCTATCGCGCTGTCTGGCGCTGGCACTTCTATGCAGGCTTATTAGTGCTGCCTTTCATGATTCTGCTTGCTGTGACAGGCGCTCTGTACCTCTTTCGTGATGAGATCGATCAGGTTTTACACGCTGATCTGATGAAGGTGGAAGTGGAGAAGGGCAGTGACATAACGCCGGAGCGTCAAATGGCTGCGGCGCTCCAAAGATATCCCGGAGAGGTCTTCAAGTATGTCCCGCCCGCTGCGGAGCATCTCGCCACCGAAATTGACATAAAAACGGAGGCGGGAGAGAAACTCGCCGTTTATGTGAACCCCTACGACAGCGCTGTACTTGGAGCGATGGAGTATCGCGGCAGTGTCATGTGGTTTATCCGAAAATTGCACAGTTTGGAAAAGCTGGGACCCATAGCCAATGGGGCACTGGAGATAGCCGCAGGATTGTCGATTCTGCTGGTCATCACCGGCACTTATCTATGGTGGCCGAGGGGGCAGAACGGAGGCGTAATTAAGATACGAGGCAGTCGCAAGGAGCGGGTTTTTTGGCGTGATTTGCACGCAGTGTCAGGCGTGACAGTGGGAGGTATCATCCTTTTTCTGGCGATCACCGGAATGCCCTGGTCCATTGTCTGGGGGGATAAGGTCAATGAACTCGCCAATGGCCATAATTTTGGTTACCCCGCGGGTGTGCGGGTTGATGTCCCCATGTCCGGGGAGCGCCTGTCCGAGCGAGTCCAAACAAGCTGGTCCCTGGAGCAGGCCCAGATTCCATTGTCCGTTCAACACCCGGCTGATGGGCACAATATAACGACACCAATTGGTCTTGACCAGGCCGTCGCGCGTTTCGATGAACTTGGTCTGGCGCCGGGATATTCGGTCAATCTGCCGTCGTCTACTGAAGGTGTGTATACGGGGTCCGTTTACCCGGATGATCTTAGTCGGCAGCGGGTCGTGCATCTTGATCAGTACAGTGGCCAAGTATTAATAGATATGAACTACGCCGACTACGGTCCTCTTGGACGCAGCTTAGAATGGGGCATTAACGTGCACATGGGCCAGGAATTCGGCATCTGGAACCAAGTCGTGCTAGCGCTGGCCTGCGTCGTGATCGTGATCTTCAGCGTATCTGCGGGCGTTATGTGGTGGAAGCGGCGTCCGAGCGGGAGACTGGGGGTGCCCCCGCTTCCTCAAAACCCCCGTCGTCTTTGGGCGGTTTTGGGGCTTTTGATGATCGGTGGCATCATTTTTCCCTTGGTAGGCGTGATGTTGATGCTTATAGCCATTGTGGATTTTCTTGGCCAGCGCGCTAGGTGCCGCGGAGAGCGTGTTATTTAGCCTGGTGACCGAGCACAAGCCGGTTGCCCATCGTGCGGACATTGCCCATTCAGCTTTGCTGGCTGTATGAGGGGCGTCACCGCAGCCGTACGCTCACCTCAGCGCCATCGTCCAGGTAGCGAGTCAACGCTTCCCAACCAGTTCTGATGTTTATGCTGAGGGTTTTATGGATGAGCCTCAAAAAATAGATGTTACTGGGTAGCGGTAGGTTTAAAAACTGAGGTCCGTGCAGGTCCGGGATGTATCGAAAGTCGCAGAGAATACCTGCTGGAAATTCAGTACGCTTTTAGGCTCAATCTTCGTTTGAACCATTGAATCTGCGTCCCCCTACCGCACTCCACCGAGGTTAAGATGTCCCATTGCGTCAATCTTGAGTACGTTCAGCATACAGCGACTATTACCATTAGCCGCCCTTCTCAGCTCAACTCCTTGTCTGAAGAAGCCTTCCTTGAGCTTCGGCAAGTGCTTCGTGAGTTACATAACAATCACAACGTACGAGTAGTGATATTGAAGGGTGAGGGCAAGGTGTTCTGCGCAGGAGGTGATATTGATTTCTTTGCAGAATTGGTTGATCTCCCTCCTTCCGAACGGTCTGAAAAAGCGCGCCAATATGTTAGCTTAGCTCATGAGGTTATGGCGCTTTTTGTTTCACTGCGTGTTCCGATGCTAGTGGCTGTGCAAGGCGCGGCGGCAGGCTTTGGTCTCAGCCTTTGTTGCATCGCCGACATAGTTGTTGCGGCTCGTGGTAGCCGATTCGTACCCGCGTACCTTGGTCTTGGTGTGACTCCTGATGGGGGGCTATCGTACAGCCTGCCCCGCTTGATTGGAGAGACGCGAGCATCAGATGTACTTTTAACTAATCGGAGCTTTGATGCCGAGCAAGCAGAGAGTTGGGGGCTTGTTACGAGGTTGGTTGACGTAAATGAGTTAGAAGGCAATGTCAGCGAGGTGGCGAAACAGTTGGTATCAGGTCCGACTAAGGCTGCAGAAAATACGCTGTGGTTGTTACATGCTCAGCGTAATTTCGATGCATTTAATACAACTCTGGCAGCGGAGTTAGATAGCTTTTCCGATTGCGTTTATGTCGATGACTTCGTAGAAGGGGTTAGGGCGTTCTTGGACCGGCGGTCGCCTAGTTTTTCGGGCTAAGTGCATGGGCAGTTTCATGGGATGTGCGGCCTCGGGGCGAATCGGGACGAGTCGTGGTTATTAAAGCTGATGAATCGGGTCGATGAGCGATGATCAAAAATTACGGCATCCTTTTACTGCCAGAGTTCAGTAATCTTTGTTTTTCCAATCTAATTGAGCCCATTCGCGCTGCGAATGATCTGTCGGAGCGGCCTGTTGCTAAGTGGCATTTATTCTCGGTTGATGGTCAATGTGTATCAAGTACCAGTGGGCTGACGTTCCCGGTTAGTAAAAGCATTGCCGACATTCCCGGTACAGCGCCGCTGGACGTGCTCTTTTTATTAGCCAGCTATAATTATGAATCGTATATCACCGCGGATTTGGTAAAGAGTCTCCGGAAACTTAAGCCCTATGCAGTCCAAATGGCAGGGCTGGATGCTGGCGCTTTTGCGCTCGCTAAAGCGGGCTTGCTGAGTGGTTATCGGGCCACGATTCATTGGGCAGAGCTAGAGGTGTTTCATGAGCGCTTCCCCGACATCAAAGTTTGTGCTGATCGTTATGTGATTGATAGAGACAGGATCACGACAGGTGGGGCCAGTACATCTATGGATCTCATCTTGGAGTTGATACGTCAGCATCATGGCGAACAGTTAGCCCTTGCGGTAGCGGAGTACCTCATTTTCGATATCGAGCAACCGGGCAGTAAGCAACAGAGAGAATATGCGCCTACCTGGCTCAGCGTCCGGGCTCCGCGATTGGCGAAAGCCGTGAGAATCATGGAGGCGAATATTGAGCAGCCAATTGCGATCTCAGATTTGGCTTCAAAGGTAGGTACTTCGCAACGTCAGCTTGAGCGCGAGTTTCATGAAATGTTTAAAACAACACCGGCTCGTCATTACATTGAATTGCGGGTAGCTTCAGCTCAGCGGCTATTGAGGGAAACGAGTCTCGGTATTACTCAGATAGCTGTGCGTTGTGGGTTCAGTTCTTCTGCTGCACTGACACGAAATTACCATTCTGTGTATAGCTGTACCCCGTCGAACGACCGAAAATCTCATCGGGCGCGTATTTCTGCTTCTGTTTAGTTATAAAAAAGCCCCCGAAGGGGCAAAGGTTAAGAAATCTTTCTTGCCAAATGTGTCCTACTCGCTGAGCAGTTTAGACAGACGCCCTTGAATAATTTCGGAAGCATCTGAAACCAATCGTTTGACTAAAGTATCCACGGTTGGTATGTCAGATATCAGGCCTTGTGACATACCTGCCCACCAAATGCCATGTTCCATGTCACCGGTTTCTAGAACTTTGGCACCGCGCTTCCCGGACACTAACTCCGCTATATCCGCAAACTCGGTGTCCTTTTTTAGCTCAATGTTGACAACCTCTTCGGCTACAGAGTTTCGGTAGACTCGGGCCGTGTTACGGAACTTACGAAAAATCAACTGCGTATCTAACTCGCTACCTTCAAGAAGTTTGTCCTTGAGGTTCTGGTGTATAGGTGCTTCTACAGTTCCCAGAAAACGAGTACCCATGCTAACGGCTTCTGCGCCCATTGCCAGAGCTGCGGCCAGCCCTCGGCCATCGCTGAACCCACCACAGGCTATAACGGGGATATCCAGAGCATCAACGGTGCGAGGGAGCAGCACGAGCGACGGAATGTCATCTTCCCCAGGGTGGCCGGCCGCCTCAAACCCGTCAATAATGACAGCATCGCAACCGACCTCTTGTGCTTTCAGCGCATGGCGCACCGACGTGCACTTGTGTGCCACTTTTATGCCCGCTTCTTTGAATGCGGCCATGAACGGCTTGGGGCTGCGTCCTGCGGTTTCGACGACCTTCACGCCAGAATCAATGATAACTTGAGCATACTCTTCGTACGGAGGAGGTGTAATGCTCGGCAAGATCGTCAGGTTCACCCCGAAAGGCTTGTTCGTCATCACCTGAGTTCGTGTAATTTCGTCAGCCAGCGCCGAAGGGGTGGGCTGGGTGAGGGCGCTCAGAAATCCCAGCCCTCCGGCGTTCGCCACAGCTGCAACCAACTCTGCAGTTGAGACCCGTTGCATTCCGCCCTGAATAACGGGGTGCTCAATACCGAAAAGTTCGGTTATTCGAGTCTTAAACATAGCTCTCTGCTCCTACTGCTGAGTTACGGTTGGCTTCGACATTCATGTGTTGGTTGCCCGTCATTTTTTTCTCGATGCCTGGGGTAAGCATGGGGTAGTCCGCCTTCAACCAATTTAAAAGTGAGAAGAAGGACATGCACATCACTACCAGAAGCGGTACGCCGACAACGAGACTCGCTGTTTTAATGGGCTCAAGACCACCCGCATTCATAAGAACCAGTCCAGCCCCTCCTAATGCAATCGCCCAGAAAAAACGGTTGGCAACGTTTGGTTCAACGCCTTCACGGAGGTTATAGGAAGTGACGGAGGCTAAAACATACGCTGAGGAATCGACCGTTGTGCCTGAATAGACGAAGCCAACTACGATGAACAGGATGAGGATGACGTCATAAAATGGCAGCTGCTCTAACGTGCCCAAAATCGCAGCTGAAGGACTTTCGTTGGCAATTGTTTCGAGTACCGGGAAAGCACCCGTTAGTTCTGCGTTCATAGAGGTGCTGCCAAAGAGCACGAAGAACAACATGCACCCGGCGCTGCCCGCCGACAAAACAGTCAGGCCAATGTCTCTGAAGGTACGGCCACGAGAAATCCGTGCAATGAAAATGCCCATATAGGGCCCCATCGCTACCCACCAAGCCCAGTAGAAAATCGTCCACCACTGCGGGAACATGCTGTTAGCAATGGGATCTGTGTAGAACGCCATATGTGCGAACTCGGTGACCATCAGGCCGAGACTGTTGGTAAAGCTGTTCAACATGAAGAACGTTGGGCCACCAACAAACACAAGGATGCACAGAATGGTCAGCGCATACATGTTGAGCCGACTTAGACGCTGGATACCTTTCTTAAGGCCGAGCACGACCGAGGTGACAAAGATCGCCACCCAAACAAGGACAACCGCGATATCGACTTTAAACGTGTGTTCAATGTTCAATTGACGGCTAACGGCCTCTGCAAGCATCGGTGTGCCCGAAGCGAGTACTGTGCCGATACCTCCCACTAGGCCGAATACCATAAGGATATCGATGACCTTACCGGCGAGGCCATTGGCGTGCTTATCGCCAAGAAGCCCTGAACAGGCAGCACTTAGTCGCAGCTGAGATTTTTTTCGGTTGTAGAAGGCATATCCGATAGGGAAGGCGGTCAAACAATAAAACGCCCAGGCAAGTGGTCCCCAGTGGAACATACCGTACATCGCAGCGTAATCTGCGGCAAGATCACTTCTGGGCTCCAGCCCGAAAGGAGGCGCCGTAAAGTAATAAGTCCACTCGATCGAAGACCAAAAAATTAGCGACGTCCCAATACCTGAGCAGAAAAACATGGTGATCCAGCTCAGGCGGGTGAATTCAGGGCGAGCATCGGGCCCGCCGAGGCGAACTTGACTATAGCGCCCCAGCGATAACCATAACACGGCACCGAAGAAGAACGCGCCAGCCCAGATGTAGGCAAAGCCGAACTGGTTGGTGACAAAATCAAATGCTACCTTGATACCCGCTAACGCCTGATCTTCAAAGACGATCATCCCTATGATGACGGCTGAAACGATTAGGCAAGAAGGCCAGAATATGTGTTTATCGATTGGAGCATCTTTGGGGCGGGCAGCCCCAGCAGTATTGTTATTCATTTTTTAATGCCTTTGTTTGGATCTGTTTTATTGTTGGAAGATCTTTTTGGGCAATATCTTTTACTGTGCCTGAGTTCGCAGCAGGTCTTTTGAAATAATGTGGCGCTGAATCTCAGACGTGCCTTCCCAAATCCGCTCAATCCGTGCGTTTCGCCACAATCTTTCTACAGGAGTTTCATTCATCAACCCCATGCCGCCGAAGATTTGCACCGCCTCATCGGTGACCCGGCCGAGCATTTCACTTGCGAATAATTTTGCCATGCCAGCATCTGAATCAGTCATAGTACCTTGGTCCATTTTCCAGGCAGCATGCAGTGTCAGCAGCTCTGCGGCGCGAATCTCTGTGGCCATATCCGCAAGTTTGAACGACACGCCTTGATTTTTGCCTATGGCTTTGCCGAACTGCTTACGATCTGCAGCCCATTGGACGGCCATATCCATGGCACGCTGCGCTTGTCCCACACAGTTTGCAGCCACCATGACGCGTCCCGCTGTCAACCAAGTGTTGGCGACGTCCCAACCTTTGCCGACTTCGCCCAGCACCTTGGACTTGTGTACGCGGCAATCATCAAAGAACAACTCATATTGCTCGTAACCGCGGTTGCTGACGCAAATCGGGCCGCGGCGGCATTCAAACCCAGCGGTGCCTTTGTCGACTAGGAATGCCGTTACTTGATTGCGTGGGCGTGATGAGGAGTTGTCAACTCCTGTGACTGCAAAGACAATGGCAAAGTCAGCCTCACCGGCGTGGCTTATAAAATGTTTGCCACCGTTGATAACATACTCTTCGCCGTCTTCTCGTGCTCGAGTGGTGATGCCGGCGGCGTCCGAACCGGCTCCTGGCTCTGTAAGGGCAAAACAATCCGATTTTTCGCCGCGTACGCATGGCATCAGATAATCTTTGATTTGGTCGTCTCGACAGGCCATTAAGATATTGCTGGGGCGAGCGACGTTTACGTGAATCGCCCACGAAACTTTCGATAGCTCCCGCTCAATTAGCGCTTGGCTAACGTGATCAATTCCGAGCCCACCAGCCGATTCAGGGAGATTAAAGGCATAGAGACCTGCATGTAGGGCTTTTGACCGGATGCTGGCTGCCAACTCTGGGCTAACAAAACCGCGTTCTTCAACTTCGTTTTCATAAGGAAGCAGTTCCTTTTCCACAAATGTGGAAACGGTCTGCACCAGCATGTTCTGTTCTTCAGTCAGTTGAAAATCCATAACGTTTTTCCGATTCGAATATTGTTATTGTCCGGTCCACTCGGGTGAACGTCCCTCGAGAAAAGCTTTGGCGCCTTCCTGCGCGTCACTGCTTTCGAGCATGACCATAAAGGCCGGCCATTCTTTCGAGCGAAGGGCAGCGTAGCTTTCACTAAATGTGAGCCCCTCAGTCAGTTCAGCGGCTTCTTTTATAGCGGCCAGCGATAGCGGAGCGGCTTTGATGAGTTCCTCTGCAAGATCACGTGCCGCCGCCATAGCTTGCCCTGCTGGTACAACACTGTTTACCAGCCCTAGGTCGGCCAGCTCGCGGCCTGTATATCGACGGCCGGTCATTAAAATTTCCATGGCCTTTTGGCGTGGTAAGAGTTTCGGTAGCAGGAAGGTTGCGACATCTGGCGCAACGCCAAGCTGAGATTCTGGAAGCCAGAACTGTGCATTCTCAGCAGCAATCACAAAGTCGGAGCGAAGCAACATTTCGAAACCAGCGCCAATCGCGTAGCCGTTAACTGCACAAATGACGGGTTTATAGAGCTTCGGCAATTCGATGAATCCGCCAAAACCACCTTCACCAAAGTCGCCGGTATACTCCTCTCCGTCTGCTACAGAATTCAGATCCCAGCCACCGCAAAAGAATTTCTCGCCCGCACCAGTCAGTATCGCGACCCGCAGGGATGGGTCGTCGCGAAATTCGGCAAACAGTTTTCCCATTTCCCGACTAAGGGCAGCGCTGACGGCATTGCCTTTTGGCTTATCTATAGTGATTTCGAAAATTTCGTCGTTACGCACAGCGCGTAAAAAGTCAGACATTACGATCATCCTTTATTGTTCTGGGTGGATTTGGGTTGCTTAATTTTGAGCCCAGCGGGGAGGGCGACGTTCGCCAAATGCTTTGGCACCTTCTACCGCGTCATCGCTCTCTAGCATGGCCTTGAATGCGGGCCATGGACTGTTCCGCAAGCGTTGATAGCAGTCAGAAAACGTCGTGGTTTCAGTTGCGTCAACGGTTTCTTTGATAGCTGACAATGAAAGTGGAGCAGAGCGCAGTAAACTCTCAGCCAGCGCCCGGGCAGCCGCCATTAGCTCCGCCCCCGGCACCACTTGAGTTACCAGGCCCCAGCTCGCCATTTGTTGGGCTGAAAAGCGCCGTCGAGTCATCAGGACCTCCATGGCGCGCTGGCGAGTTAACAACTTGGGTAGCATGAAGGTGCCGATGTCCGGAGCGATTCCGATACCTACTTCTGGTAATAAGAACTCGGCGTGGTCGGCGGCAACGACAAAGTCAGCACGGGTTAGCATTTCAAAGCCAGCACCTACCGCCATACCGTTAACCGCACAGATCACCGGCTTGTTGAGTGATTTCAATTCGGGAAAGCCGGCGAATCCGCCTTCGCCAAATTCGCCGATGTATTCTTCGCCATCAGCAACAGCATTAAGGTCCCAGCCCGCAGAATAGAAACGATCTCCCGCCCCGGTCATAATGGCAACACGAAGCTCGGAATCATCGCGAAACTCAGCAAAAACCCGGCTCAGTTCCTGGCTCAACGGAATATCAATGGTGTTTGCCTTCGGACGGTTTAGCGTGATTTCGAGTACCGCTCCACGACGTTCTAGTTCCAAATAGTTATTCATCACACAGGCTCCTGATCGGCTATCTCGCGAACGCTTTGTTTTGTATGGAGGGCTCCGGGTGCAAGGCGAATCAATGCATCTGCAGCTACCACGCCTTGGCCTTTAGCCAGAACCATTAAGGGATTGACGTCTAATTCAATCAGCGAAGCAGCATGTGCTTGAGCGTAAGCAGCGATTGCCAACACGGCATCAATGACGGCTTCAAGATCAGCTTCTTCCCGCCCCCGAAAGCCAAACAGCAAGCTTGAAGTTTTAAGTGATCGAAGCGCTGCCTCTATCTCAAATCGGCTGGTCGGTAATAAAAGTGGGTGGCTGTCTTTAAGCAGCTCTACCATAATCCCGCCGGCACCAACCACAAGATGTAACCCGAACTGCTCGTCGCGGTTAACCCCGACGATCAACTCGGTGACAGCGCCTGTTACCATCTTCTCGACAAGAACATCCTGAGCCAGCAGCCTCATTTCAGATACCGCTTCGGCAACAGACGCTGGGCTGGTTAGGTTCAGGCGAACGCCGCCTACATCGGTTTTGTGAGCGATGCCCAATGCTTTAATAACCACTGGGTACCCAAGAGCGTTAGCGGCAGCAACGCCTTCCTCTTCGGTATTAACAATGCGGGATGAAGGGATAGCTAAGCCGTGTTTAGCGAGCGCTGCTTTTGCGCTCGCTTCATCAATAATCTGCTCGTCCGGAAGGTATGTTGGGACACTAGGTAGTATCAGTTCCGTTGGCGAAGGACGCGCCCAGAGTTGGCCGATACGGGCTGCCGCCTCGATCGCCGGAACCGCTGCTTGAATGCCGTTTAGGGGTACGATTCCGCTGTCAAATAAACGAAGTGCCAGTGCTTCAGGTAGGTTGTCTGAAATTGTCGACATGACGGCAGTGGGGTACTGAGCGTTTTTGCTGGCTTCGATGAATGCATATTCGGCACTTTGCCAATCAGACCCGTCGCACCGATCTTCGCGAGGAAGGTCGAGCATACTCACGGTTAGGTCGAAGCCCTCATTCATAAACGCTTCGTACGTGATCTGTAGTCGTTCTTGGTCCCCCCAATCGAACAGCTGGTAATCCAGCGGGTTGCCAACCACCATACGTTCGTGAACTACTTGTTTCAGCGCTATCGCGCCGCTGTCAGATAGTGGCGCCAGTGTTAGCGTAGTCTCGCTGATAGCATCTGCCAGGATTGTCATGTCTCCACCGGAGGTGCTCATCGCGCCAACTCGGGCGCCGCTTAGAGGGCCGTGCACATGTAGCAGCTTCAACGTTTCAATTAGCGTCTCCAAAGAGTTCACCCTGGCTACGCCTGAACGCTCGAATAACGCGTCGATCAGTTCGTCAGAACCACTGAGAGCAGCGGTGTGGGACATGACAACCCGGCTGGCGACTTCTGAATGGCCGGACTTTAGGGCGACAATTGGCTTGCCAAACTGACGCGCGACTTCGGCTGCCTCCTGGAATGCTCGAGGATCTGCAATACCTTCGACATACAGCCCAATTGCGGTGACTTCTTCTTGCTGGGCAAAGGTGGTGATCGCGTCTTGCAGGTCAAACTTGAGGCGATTGCCCAAAGATACGAGGTACGAGATTGGCAAGCCGCGCCGTTGCATCGTGAGATTGAAAGCGATGTTACTCGACATGGTAATCAAAGCGACGCCCTGTTCTACCTGTCGACCGCCTTGTTGGTCAGGCCACATCATGGCCCCCTGAATATAATTCAGGAACCCATAACAATTAGGCCCGAGCAACGGCATGTTTCCGGCTGCCTTCAATAATTGCTGCTCAAGTTCCTTGCCATCCTCACCTGACTCAGAGAACCCAGTGGCATAGCAAACCACACCACCTGCATTCCGGGCGGCTAGCTCCGACACAATCTGGATGCTCAGGTTTCGATTGACGGCGATATAGGCCGCGTCTGGGCTGTTAGGTAGCTCGGCAACCGAGCGGTATGTTTTACGCCCGGAAATTTCGGTGTGCCTAGGGTGGACCGGCCAAATTTCTCCGGTAAACCCCACAGCCTCGCACTGTTCAATAACTTTTTTAGCTTCGCGCCCACCAAACACAGCAATGGATTTTGGGCGTAAGAAACGTGCAGATAACATGAGGATTAATCCCTCCGGCTTGGTTTTTTGTTTTTGCTATATTTCGCCATTACTCAGGTAGAGAGTTCTGGAGCTCAACTGCTCCTTGAGATGTTTACCCGGAACATGACCTAGTGTTACTCACGAGGTGATAAGCGGAACTTCTAAAAATCGACAGAAAAGGATCAAAAAACGACATTGTTGGTCTTGGTCCACGGAGACTAGAAAATTTGTCGGCATTTGTGGGAGGGGTTCTAATCGGCACCAAAGATGGTTCGTTTAGGCGAGTCACGAAAATGATGAGTCGGAAAGTTGAAGGCTGTTAAAGGGGGCTCAAAGGAATCATGACGGAGTTTCTTTGAATTACTTTGAGTGCTTCAAAAATCCCAAAATACCTTGTGACAAAACCGCGACATCGATTGCATTTTTCATGCGCGCACCTTAGTGGCTTTAACAGTTAACGGGGAATTACCTTAGCGTCATTTGGACCCCGTTAAATCCTTTGCTACGTTGGGTGTGCGACAAGATGTTTCGAATCAACTGGTTCGATTATTGGTCATATTTACCAGAAGCTCGCCCTTTGAAATAATTTTCTGGGCGATTGCCAAAGCCACAATCGGTAGGAGTACGACAATGCGTAAATTTCTTTCACGCACTATGGGAACCTCGGTGTTGGTAGGCGGGATGGCGTTGAGTCTTTCGGCTGTTGCTGCGGAAGGTCTGTATTCTATGGATGAGCTGACGGATGCAAATGTTTTTGACAGCACTGGCGAAGAAATCGGTGAGGTTGAAGATGTTCTGTTGACGAATGACATGTCGGTACATTCGCTGGTTATCGAAACTGGTGAAATTCTAGGATTAGGAGGCGGCGAGATTATTGCCGAGCGCGGTACGTTCACCGTGGCTGTAGCTTCCGATAAACGCAGTTTCGATGACGTTGAGTACGAAGTTCACATGGAATTGTCTCAGGAAGAGTTAAAGGTATTACCTCAATACAATGAGGATTGGTGGAACGAGACTAGCCAAAGCCTTCAGCAAGCATGGGAAAGCACAAAGGACATCAGTGAAAGCGCTTGGGAGAGTACTAAGCAAGCTACCTCTTCAGTTTGGTATGACGTTAAGCGTGGTGTAGCTGAAATGGGTGAAGAAACTAAGGACGCGGTCGAATAAATCGTCCGGGAAGAGCGTGCCATGGAGGGCGGACACGTCCGCATACAGGAGGAATATAATGTCTAGCGCCATGCAGCTAGGGGAAAAGTTCTCTCACAAGATCGCTACTGAATTCGAAGACGAGCGCGCCGCAAATAAAGCGGTAGATGCTCTTAATTCAGCGGGAATGTCCGCCTCACAAATCAAAGTAGTGCGACCCGATGACCCCGATATGGCGAGAAAAGTAGAGCCTGAAGTTCAGGGTGTGGCGCGATCTCTTATTAACACTCATATCACCTTCGGCAGTGTGGGGCTCGTTATTGGTCTCATACTTGCCACTGTATTGGTGTTAGTCGGGCCCACCCTCACACAGTCGAGCCCGTTAATGACCTATATCGCGTTTGGTTTCCTGTGTCCGGTGTTAGCGCTCTTGGTCGCTGGGGTCATCTCCATTCGCCCGGATCATGATCCTTTCATAGAGAAAACGCGCAAGGCCCAGAATGTAGGTCGTTGGACAGTGGTCGTTCATTGTGAAAGTAGCGATCAGCAAAAAGTTGCCAAAGAAGCGATGGGCTCGGATATACAGTCACTCTAAAAAGTGGCAGCTTGGCCCTCGCCCGACAGATGAATAATCACGCCAAATTGGCCTTGCTCGATAGTCAGGTCGATCTCATCGAGTGCGATTCGACTTCACGATATAGAAGGGCGGGCAGCGTTCTAATTTGGGCGATCGGCAGAGCTTTGGAAAACAGGTAGCCTTGCAAAGAGTCGCAATCAAGATCAACAAGATGATCTCGATGTTCAGCCGTTTCTACGCCTTCCGCTACAACTTCGAGGCCCAGGCGGTGCGCCATGGTGATGATCCCCTCTACAATCGCTGCATTCGCATTGTTGTTGCTGATGTGGCGGATAAACGCTTGATCGATTTTGATTTTGTTAATCGGGAACCGATGAAGATACGCGAGGTTTGAGTACCCGGTACCAAAATCGTCGATTGCAACCCTGACACCTAGCGATCGCAAGTCCTGCAAACGCTTTACCGATCTTTCTGTGTCCATCATCAACGAGTTTTCTGTCACCTCGAGTTCCAAGTACTGTGGGTTAAGCCCACTGATTTGGAGTACGTGTTCTATTTCCTCAATAAATCCGTTGCGTCCGAAGTGGGCCGGGGAGATGTTAACGGCGATGGTTAGAGGGGACTCCCGGGTGGAATTTAACTCGTAGATGTCTTTGCAGGCTCGGCGAAGCACCCAGCGTTCGATATCAATGATTTGTCCGGTCTTCTCAGCCAGTGAAATGAACTCTTGTGGTGACATCAAGCCGCGGCTGGGATGTTGCCACCTCACGAGTGCTTCTAAAGATTTTACGGTGCTCGTTCGCGAATCTACCAGCGGTTGGTAGTGCAGTACGAGGGCATCACCGTCGATGGCAGCGGCTAGCTCCCGGCGGAGCGAAACATGTTCGAGTACAACCGAATGAGAGTCCTCAGAATACCAGCCCCAGGTGTTTCGGCCTTGAGCTTTTGCATCTGTCACCGCGATACACGCGCGCTGAATTAATGTCGAACTATGTGGACTGGCACTGTGATGGAATGCGATGCCGATGCTTGCGGTTATTTGAAGCGCTTGCTGATCAATAATGAAAGGACAGGAGAGCAGGTACAAATAGCCTTCTGCAATTTGTAGCGCAATCTCTTCATTAGTAATGTTCGAAAGGAGCAGGCCAAACTCGTCGCCGGCAAATCGCGCTAAGAAGCAGCCGGGTTGAAGGCCTTCTTCCAGGCGCTTTGCTGCTTCTTGCAGTAGCCGGTCGCCTATGGCGTGGCCAAGATGTCGGTTGACGGACCCAAAATCGTCTAAATTAATGATGAGAACTGCAGAGAGTTGTCCGTCATGCTGTTGAACTTCTCGAATTTGGGTTTCAAAGGCTGATCGATCCGGCAGTCCAGTAAGGATGTCTTCGCGAAGCGGGTCACTCATGGTGACCTGATGGCTGGATAGTTCCTTCGCAATGCCGTGCACGCCTCTTACCGTCCGATCAACAAATATCGGGGAAAGGGTGACCTCTATTAACGAGTCTTTGTGCGAGCTCCGACGGATTCTGCATTCGAACGTAGTCTGGGATCCTTGGAGTGCGAGTTGTATGGCTTGATGCAAAGCACCAGGATCATCGAGATGGGCCAGTTTTTCGAACCGTTCGCCAGTAAGCGCTGCTTTACTTATCGCAAACAGGCTCTCGAATTTGTCGTTGGCAGCCGTAAAGTGGCTATACCCGTCAAGCTCAAAAACCGCATCGGGGTGGAGCGCGAGAAGCGAATGGTAACGTTGCTCTTCTATAGAGGTGCCTTGGGTGGAGTCCGGTCCACAGAGCGTGCTGTTTTGTAGTGTGTCTGGCATAAGGTGACGATCTTTAGTTCTATTTATAGTGGCAACGTATCATTTGGTTTAGACTAACACCATATTCGAGAGCGGTTTTGTTGGGTGTTCTGGTTGTTTTTTGTTCGCTCTGTTTAATTAATAAACGAATATGTTTCAGTGGGTTGCGGGAAACCGAAACAAAGCGAAATTTGTTGATAATGCTTGTTGACAGGATCCTAGAACGCTGTAGAATTCGCCCCACTGTTGAGCAACGAGACGCTCAAACGCTCTTTAAAAAGTTGACCAAGTAATTCGTGTGGGCGCTGGCCGAGGTATTTCAGATACGAAATATCAGGACAGTGACTCGTCGAAAATTGAGTTTTGTCTTGAGCAAGAATTAAGAATCTTCGGATTCTTGTATGATTTAAACTGAAGAGTTTGATCATGGCTCAGATTGAACGCTGGCGGCAGGCTTAACACATGCAAGTCGAGCGGAAACGATGATAGCTTGCTATCAGGCGTCGAGCGGCGGACGGGTGAGTAATGCTTAGGAATCTGCCCAGTAGTGGGGGACAACAGTCGGAAACGGCTGCTAATACCGCATACGCCCTACGGGGGAAAGCAGGGGATCTTCGGACCTTGCGCTATTGGATGAGCCTAAGTCGGATTAGCTAGTTGGTGAGGTAAAGGCTCACCAAGGCCACGATCCGTAGCTGGTTTGAGAGGATGATCAGCCACATCGGGACTGAGACACGGCCCGAACTCCTACGGGAGGCAGCAGTGGGGAATATTGGACAATGGGGGCAACCCTGATCCAGCCATGCCGCGTGTGTGAAGAAGGCTTTCGGGTTGTAAAGCACTTTCAGCGAGGAGGAAGGCTCTAAAGCTAATACCTTTAGGGATTGACGTTACTCGCAGAAGAAGCACCGGCTAACTCCGTGCCAGCAGCCGCGGTAATACGGAGGGTGCAAGCGTTAATCGGAATTACTGGGCGTAAAGCGCGCGTAGGTGGTTGAGTAAGCGAGATGTGAAAGCCCCGGGCTTAACCTGGGAACGGCATTTCGAACTGCTCGGCTAGAGTGTGGTAGAGGGTAGTGGAATTTCCTGTGTAGCGGTGAAATGCGTAGATATAGGAAGGAACACCAGTGGCGAAGGCGGCTACCTGGACCAACACTGACACTGAGGTGCGAAAGCGTGGGGAGCAAACAGGATTAGATACCCTGGTAGTCCACGCCGTAAACGATGTCAACTAGCCGTTGGGGATCTTGAATCCTTAGTGGCGCAGCTAACGCACTAAGTTGACCGCCTGGGGAGTACGGCCGCAAGGTTAAAACTCAAATGAATTGACGGGGGCCCGCACAAGCGGTGGAGCATGTGGTTTAATTCGACGCAACGCGAAGAACCTTACCTGGCCTTGACATGCAGAGAACTTTCCAGAGATGGATTGGTGCCTTCGGGAGCTCTGACACAGGTGCTGCATGGCCGTCGTCAGCTCGTGTCGTGAGATGTTGGGTTAAGTCCCGTAACGAGCGCAACCCCTATCCTTGGTTGCTAGCAGGTAATGCTGAGAACTCCAGGGAGACTGCCGGTGACAAACCGGAGGAAGGTGGGGATGACGTCAGGTCATCATGGCCCTTACGGCCAGGGCTACACACGTGCTACAATGGCGTATACAGAGGGCTGCCAACTCGCGAGAGTGAGCCAATCCCTTAAAGTGCGTCGTAGTCCGGATCGCAGTCTGCAACTCGACTGCGTGAAGTCGGAATCGCTAGTAATCGCGAATCAGAATGTCGCGGTGAATACGTTCCCGGGCCTTGTACACACCGCCCGTCACACCATGGGAGTGGATTGCACCAGAAGTAGTTAGTCTAACCTTCGGGAGGACGATTACCACGGTGTGGTTCATGACTGGGGTGAAGTCGTAACAAGGTAGCCCTAGGGGAACCTGGGGCTGGATCACCTCCTTAAACGAAGCTGAATGCTTCGGTCAGAGTCCACACGAATTACTTGGTTAGCGAATAAAGAGAGCAATTGGGTCTTTCAGGCCCGACTTGGCTTGTTATTGCAACAAGCAAAACCGGGTCTGTAGCTCAGGTGGTTAGAGCGCACCCCTGATAAGGGTGAGGTCGGTGGTTCAAGTCCACCCAGACCCACCAAAATCGCTCAGCTCAGCGTTATCGAATGACTTGCGTAGCAGGCTACGCGGCGCCATCCGATGCCTCGATCTGAACGATTTAGTTTTACTCACATAGAGTGAAACGACAATAGCTTAAATGGGGCTATAGCTCAGCTGGGAGAGCGCCTGCCTTGCACGCAGGAGGTCGGCAGTTCGATCCTGCCTAGCTCCACCAAAATTTTACTGACTAACTTCGGTTAGCAGTGTACAGAAACAAGTGTTTCGATCTAATGACAACGGTCATTCGTCGAAGTCCTTCTTTCTGATCACTGGGTCAGATTTGCTCTTTAACAAATTGGACGAGATAGAACACGAATATTCTTCTCTCATTATCTCCGAGAGAAAATATTCAAAGTGATAACGATTTCAAGCGTTATCCGGTGTTGTCGTTGAAGTGGTTGTTATATCGCTTCAAGTGACTGTCTCTTTTTAACTTGCATCAGGCTTGCCTGGTTCAAGTCTGAATCGAGCACAGTTGTCTTGGGGTTATATAGTCAAGCAACTAAGCGCATACGGTGGATGCCTTGGCAGTCAGAGGCGATGAAAGACGTGGAAGCCTGCGATAAGGTTCGGGGAGCTGGCAAACGAGCTGTGATCCGGACATTTCTGAATGGGGAAACCCACCCGATTTCGATCGGGTATCTTGCACTGAATACATAGGTGTAAGAGGCGAACCGGGGGAACTGAAACATCTAAGTACCCCGAGGAAAAGAAATCAACCGAGATTCCCTAAGTAGCGGCGAGCGAACGGGGACTAGCCCTTAAGCTAGACAACTGATAGGAGAAGGCTCTGGAAAGTGCCGCCATAGTGGGTGATAGCCCCGTATCCGAAATCTGAGTCTAGTGAAATCGAGTAGGTCGGCGCACGAGAAACGTTGACTGAACATGGGGGGACCATCCTCCAAGGCTAAATACTCCTGACTGACCGATAGTGAACCAGTACCGTGAGGGAAAGGCGAAAAGAACCCCTGTGAGGGGAGTGAAATAGATCCTGAAACCGTATGCGTACAAGCAGTCGGAGCAGACTTGTTCTGTGACGGCGTACCTTTTGTATAATGGGTCAGCGACTTATGTTCAGTGGCGAGGTTAACCGTTTAGGGGAGCCGTAGGGAAACCGAGTCTGAATAGGGCGATTTAGTCGCTGGGCATAGACCCGAAACCGGGCGATCTATCCATGAGCAGGTTGAAGGTTGAGTAACATCAACTGGAGGACCGAACCCACTGTCGTTGAAAAGCCAGGGGATGACTTGTGGATCGGAGTGAAAGGCTAATCAAGCCCGGAGATAGCTGGTTCTCCCCGAAAGCTATTTAGGTAGCGCCTCGGACGAATACCACAGGGGGTAGAGCACTGTTTGGGCTAGGGGGTCATCTCGACTTACCAACCCCATGCAAACTCCGAATACCTGTGAGTACTATCCGGGAGACACACGATGGGTGCTAACGTCCGTCGTGAAGAGGGAAACAACCCAGACCGCCAGCTAAGGTCCCAAAATACCAGTTAAGTGGGAAACGATGTGGGAAGGCTCAGACAGCTAGGAGGTTGGCTTAGAAGCAGCCATCCTTTAAAGAAAGCGTAATAGCTCACTAGTCGAGTCGGCCTGCGCGGAAGATGTAACGGGGCTCAAACTGGTTACCGAAGCTGCGGCTGCATACTTTGTATGCGGGGTAGGGGAGCGTTCTGTAAGCCTGCGAAGGTGAGTTGAGAAGCTTGCTGGAGGTATCAGAAGTGCGAATGCTGACATGAGTAACGACAATGGGAGTGAAAAACTCCCACGCCGGAAGACCAAGGGTTCCTGCGCAACGCTAATCGGCGCAGGGTGAGTCGGCCCCTAAGGCGAGACCGAAAGGTGTAGTCGATGGGAAACGGGTTAATATTCCCGTACCTTGGATAGCTGCGATGGAGAGACGGAGAAGGCTAGGTGAGCCGGGCGACGGTTGTCCCGGTTTAAGCGTGTAGGGAGTGGACTTAGGTAAATCCGGGTCCACAATCCTGAGACGCGACGACGAGTGCCCAAGGGCGCGAAGTCATTGATGCCCTGCTTCCAGGAAAATCTTCTAAGCTTCAGGCTATTCGGGACCGTACCCCAAACCGACACAGGTGGTCAGGTAGAGAATACCAAGGCGCTTGAGAGAACTCGGGTAAAGGAACTAGGCAAAATGGTGCCGTAACTTCGGGAGAAGGCACGCCGGCGTGTACGTGAAACCCCTGCGGGTGGAGCGGAAGCCGGTCGAAGATACCAGGCCCCTGCGACTGTTTATTAAAAACACAGCACTGTGCAAACACGAAAGTGGACGTATACGGTGTGACGCCTGCCCGGTGCCGGAAGGTTAATTGATGGGGTTAGCACTCGTGCGAAGCTCTTGATCGAAGCCCCGGTAAACGGCGGCCGTAACTATAACGGTCCTAAGGTAGCGAAATTCCTTGTCGGGTAAGTTCCGACCTGCACGAATGGCGTAACGATGGGGGCGCTGTCTCTACCCGAGACTCAGTGAAATTGAAATCGCCGTGAAGATGCGGTGTATCCGCGGCTAGACGGAAAGACCCCGTGAACCTTTACTATAGCTTCACAGTGAACTTTGAATATGCTTGTGTAGGATAGCTGGGAGGCTTTGAAACCAGGACGCCAGTTCTGGTGGAGCCAACCTTGAAATACCAGCCTGGCATGTTTGAGGTTCTAACTCTGACCCCTTATCGGGGTTGAGGACACTGTGTGGTGGGTAGTTTGACTGGGGCGGTCTCCTCCCAAAGCGTAACGGAGGAGCACAAAGGTGGGCTAAGTACGGTCGGACATCGTACGGTTAGTGTAATGGCACAAGCCCGCTTGACTGCGAGACAGACACGTCGAGCAGGTACGAAAGTAGGTCATAGTGATCCGGTGGTTCTGTATGGAAGGGCCATCGCTCAACGGATAAAAGGTACTCCGGGGATAACAGGCTGATACCGCCCAAGAGTTCACATCGACGGCGGTGTTTGGCACCTCGATGTCGGCTCATCACATCCTGGGGCTGAAGCCGGTCCCAAGGGTATGGCTGTTCGCCATTTAAAGTGGTACGCGAGCTGGGTTTAGAACGTCGTGAGACAGTTCGGTCCCTATCTGCCGTGGACGTTGGAGATTTGAGGAAAGTTGCTCCTAGTACGAGAGGACCGGAGTGAACGAACCGCTGGTGTTCCAGTTGTTTCGCCAGAAGCATTGCTGGGTAGCTATGTTCGGATAGGATAACCGCTGAAAGCATCTAAGCGGGAAGCCCCTTCCAAGATGAGATCTCCCTGAGGCCTTGAGCCTCCTGAAGAGCCGTTCAAGACCAGGACGTTGATAGGCTGGGTGTGTAAGCGCTGCGAGGCGTTGAGCTAACCAGTACTAATTGCTCGTGCGGCTTGACTATATAACACCCAAGACAATTGCGGATAACGCACTAAAGAAATCGTATCACGTTCCATCTCGTCCCCCAGTGATCAAACCGTTTTGTCTGACGACCATAGCGGCTTGGAACCACCTGATCCCATCCCGAACTCAGAAGTGAAACAAGCCTGCGCCGATGGTAGTGTGGCACTTGCCCATGTGAGAGTAGGTCATCGTCAGACTCTTAATACCAAAAACCCCAGCTTCGTACGAGGCTGGGGTTTTTTCATTTCTGGATGCCCATTCTGTTACTTGCTGGTCAGTTCAATGACGTCACCAACGACGCGACGTATAAGGCCTAACTCCTTCAGTCCCTCGACTTCTTCAATTGCCCAAATCCCGTAGCGCAAAGCATATCATCGAGCTCTGGCAGAGGGCGCCCAATGTAATACCCTTGCGCGTAGGCAACCCCGAGTTCTTGCAGTTTATCGAGGGTCTCCGCATCTTCTACAAATTCGGCAATCGTTTTCATGCCAAATGCATACACCATATTGGTTAGGCTTTCAACGAACACCTGATTATCTGGGTTGTTCTGCAGATCAAGAATGTACGAGCCATCCAACTTCACGTAACTCAGTGGTAGTTTCTTCAGATAGCTAAATGACGAGAAGCCAACGCCGAAGTCGTCAAGCGCGACCAGTATGCCTGCGTCACTGATTTGTTGGAGGTTATTCAGCACCATCTGAAAGTTTTCTATGTAGGCGGTTTCGGTCAGCTCAATGACAACGAAACGCGGTTCAACTCGATGGCTATTGAGCGTTCCTAAAAGCGTTTTCGGGAACTCTGAAGATTGGAGGGTAGGGGCCGAGATGTTGATTGAAAGCGTGTAGTCAGCGCCATTTTGATGGTCGGTTGCAAGTTTTTCTATGGCGTTATCCAGAACCCATTCATCCACTAGACGGATAAGTCCCATGCGTTCTGCCGCAGGAATGAAATCACTGGGGTATACCGCATTACCGAGGCTATCTTTCAGTCTTAGCAGCACTTCATAATGACTTACTGTGGCTTCCTCAATGGAATAGATTGGTTGGTAGTTAAGTTGAAAAAGATCGGTACGTTTAAGCGCAAGCTTAATTAAGGAGGTAAGGTCGTGGTCGCGTCGCAGGTTGGCTAGATCGTTGTTATCGGGATCAAAGATCTGCCATTGTCCGTTACCTTTTTTCTTCGCTTGATTCATGGCCATGTCGGCATGAACAATCAATTCCTGCTCCGTGTTTCCGTGCTCATTAACCAGCGCTGCGCCTATGCTCACGTTGTACTCGATCGTTCGATCTTCCTCGTCCAATATCACCTGTCCGTTCAGGTTTTGAGACAACTTCTCCAAGAAGCCTTCAAGTTGTTGGGTGTCGATATGCGGTAAAATGACGGTGAATTCGTCGCCGGCTAAACGACTGATTGAGTCGCTTGCCCGCACGGTATTACTCAGCGCCTCGGCAATTTGAATCAACACTGTGTCCCCGACAGTATGGCCGTACAGGTCGTTGATTTGCTTAAAGCGATTTACATCGATAAAAATCACCGCACCGCTTCGTTGAGTGTCCAGTAGATGGTGTAAATCGTGCTGGAAGCAGCGTCTGTTTCCGATTCCTGTTAAAGGGTCATTATTCGCAAGCCACTCCAAAGCTTCCTCATCGCGTTTACGTTGGGTAAGGTCAATGCCTATGGCCAAAACGGTATCTCTACCTTTTTCGTCTTCGACGATTGAACACGTCCAATCGAAATAGATGACAACACCTTGGTCATTCATGAACTCGGCATCAAACTGAATGACCTCGCAATCGCCAGCGACCAGGTGCGTCAATTTTCGTTGAAAATCCTCTGTGCCTGAGCTGTTGATGAACCGTTCCGAAAAGTTACGAGCCGGACGTTTGAATTCTTTATCGAACCGGCTGTTGGTGGTCAGAATGTTGCCGGTTGGAGAGAGGGTCGCAATGAACAGGTGCGAACTGTCGATGAGACGTTCAAGAAACGCCCTGGAACGGGAGAGTAGGGCAACCTGCCCCTCAAGTGAACGGCTTTTGTCTTCGACTTCAATGTGCAGTGCTTCGAGTTCGCGGATGACATAGCGAGTGCTGCTTTCAAGTAAAGATACTTCGTCCCGCAGGCGAATAGGGCGTTTTTCAACTTTCTTTAGAGCAGCTTGGTATTGATGTTTAGGAAGTAAAGTCAGGGCTTCAACGACCGCAGTGAGGCGTTTCAATGGCGTTAACATAATGATCAGGAGGATCAGCTCCGAAATAAATAGTGCCATGAGGCCGATGGCAACCGTCGAAGTCAATGCGTTGATAAGTCCCTGATACTGATCGGTTTCATCACTGATCGTCAGGAGGGTTGGAGAATCTCCATACGCCCAGTATTCCTCCAAATCAAGTTGATGAAATAACAGCATAGAATTTTCGAAATCGAGTGCGTTGCCTTCAGCTACGGAATTTAACGGCGATCTAGCTTGTATCTCGCGAAGTTGGCCAAGAGATGTCTGGAAACTGCTGGCTGCCCATAGTCTGAGATCCCAATTCCGTAACATGCGTTCTTCGGGAGTACCGTTTGATTCAGACGGCAATAGAACAGCGAGGTTATCGCCAGAAATCTGATGAAAACGCAGGATGGTGTCGGCTATGTTCTGCCCCGTCACCATCACTGCTTCTTTGCCATTACCCAGCACAAGGGGCTCTACCGCGAACTGTGAGCATCCGGTATGACAGAACAAAAAGGAATCCGGGTTGTTGGCGTGGTTGGCCCTCATGGCCGTAGCAATGGCTTCATCCAATGCGGATTGATCCTGAAACAACGTTTGATTGTAGGTATGTGCGACGAGGCTTCCATTCGTGCTGTAAAGGCCAATAAAATCGATGCCAGTATTGATGTTGAGTTGAACCCACTCTTTCTTTAGAAAGTTTTTAAGGTGAGACGGATGCCCCCGAAACGTGGTTTTTTGGATTTCAGGTATTTCAGAGATCAGTTGAGACAGCTGTGAAAGTCTCAAGAAATTGTCGTCAAGCAACTGAGTTAATAGTTGCTGTTGCTTCAGGTGGCTTTCTTGAACCTTACTGTCGTAGGTTTTTAACGTTTGGTATATGTGCTGAGTTACCCAAGCCCCGGTGATCAATACAAACACGAGGCTCAGAAAAATAACTGCCTTCCATTTAACACTGAGAAACATGAGCGCGCGTCCTGCGGGTCAGAATTGATAGCTCAATGACAACACGTAATAGTTCCAGTACTTCTCGATTTTCTTGTCCTCAATTCCTTTGAAGCTAGGCAACCAGGCTGTACCCTCATTGAAGCTTGCCTGGCCGGTGACCGACCAATTGTCTGTAAACATCCATCGGCCACCAACGGTCCAACCTTCGCCATAGTTACGGTAAGGGTTGTAGGCGATCTCAGTGCTATTGGTACCTAGGTCGAGCTTCTCATACCGAACCAACCAAGTGGTATTGGGTGTGGGCAGCCATTCTGCCTGTAGATAGTACCCATGGCTCTTGTCACGATTATCTGCCGGGATGCCTGCAAACTCGCCTTTGAATTCAGCATCGAGATGCAGATATTCCGAGGTTAAAACCCAGTTTTTGAAGTTGTATTGGACTGAGAAAATTGCGTACAACGCTTTAATCGTCGCTCCAGTAACGTAGCGGTGTGGATTGATTAATACATCGCCAGGCGGAGCTGTCGCTAACGCCATATGCGCTTCGGCGACCGACATAGTGTTTTCATATTCAATTTCGGTATCGACCACGCTGATGCCCAAGCGAAGATCATTCAGGGCGCCGGGAACCATGTTGACGTTGAGCACATAAAGCGGAGCGTCTTTCGCTTTGCCTTTACGAACGGGATAACCGAAGGCGAAGTATGCGAAGTCATCACTATCTACGCCTTTACGGCCTGCCGTAAGCTCCCAGGTGAACTGATTGTTGCCCAGCACGGTGGCTCCGTAAAGGTTGAGGCCGTCTGTGGATAGCAATGAGTCACGGAATGCGTCGAAATAGATGGATTCAGGCACGTTGTACCCGGGCCGGGCAGGCGGGATATCACGAATCGAGTTGTAAAAACCGATTGTGTTTTTGACGCGACCAGCCCTTACGCCAAAGGACGTAGAATGGTCGCTGAAGACAAGATAGTCCGCGAGTAAAAAGTCGACACGAACATCTCCATCGTCTGATTCATCTCTTTGTCGGCTCAGAATTTGGCCTGCCAGTCGAAAGTCAGGAGTGAGTTCCGAGTAGCCATTCAATCCGATTTCTCGAAATTTGACGGAGCCATTATCTGCGTCGTTTCCTGCGTAGGGATTGTCTGGGCTATAGACCGCAGCCTGACTTATAAAACCGTGAATTTGGGTAGAGTCGTTAAGCTCGATGGCATTAGCCTGCGGGCCAAAAAGCACAGTGAGCAGAAGCAGCTCTTTACGTTGAATTCTCATTGTTGCTTTTCTCCCAGTACTTCTGAGTCCTTGACCGGGTATGCTGTCGACACATAACCGATTGCACCTGGCGTAGTTAAAAGTTTCGAATACATTTCAGTTTCAGATTGAACCAATGCCGGGGGTTTTCCTGTCCCTGTGAACAGCATTCGGTTCCAGATGCGGTCAAGTTGATGGGCTTGAGTGTTCAAGTGGTTGACGACAAAATCACGGTGCAATGGGTTGGAACTTGGAAGTACAAACACCTGAATGGGCGTTCCATTCGGCCACTTCCGCACTTGCATGGCGAATATCTGGTTCAGGTAGGTTGTGTCTAGCTTTTCGACTTCAATGTCGTTGTGTATGAGTAACTTTGTTTCGCCATAGGCGTTTATGCTTGCGAACACGCCGACACATACGACGAATACACAAGCGCAGAGTAACCTTGACCGTTTAAATACTGTTGGCATTATGAATGTATCGTTTCAAAGGTTGTTTTTATCTTTGTAATGCTTTATGAACGGCTGCGGGTGTAATCGGAATTTCTCGAATCCGTACACCAACCGCCGATTGGATTGCACTGGCGATTGCAGGGCCTGTTACGGTTGTTGCCGGCTCACCCAATCCGACAGGAACTTCAGTACTTTCGATAAATTCAAGCTCCATCTCGGGTACATCTCTGATGCGCATCGGCGTGTAGGTGTCCAGGTTTCTATCAACGGGTTCACCTTTCTCATACCGGGTTCCTTCATGGAGCGCCATGCTTACACCCCATAATGCCGCCCCTTCAACTTGTGCTCGGGCACCATCGGGGTGAACGACCGTGCCTGCATCGGTTACCAGTGTCAGCTTCTCAAGTTTTACGTGGCCGGTATCGCGGTTCACGTGGACTCTGGCTACGCAGGCCGTCCATGTAGGCATGTTTCGCTCTTGGCCGTAAGATGTGGCTACGCCGAGACCGGTATTTTCGGGGAGCTCTTGCCCCCAGCCAGAGAGTTCACGAGCGCGCCTCAAAACGTTGGCTTGGCGAGATGCCCCGCCAACCGAATTGGGTGCTTCACCGGCATTTTTGCCCTCGGATTTAAGCAGTTCCAGTCGGAATTCGATAGGGTCTTTATTGGCATGACGAGCCGCCTCGTCCATAAATGATTCAAGAGCGAAGTTAATCCAACCAGACCCGACAGACCTTAACCAACCGGGTCGAAAAGTTGCATTGGCAAGGTCGTTTGAAATGGCGCGGACGCGGTGTGGCCCCACGGTATACCAATGCGCAGCCCCTTGAATCGAGAACGGATCATACGGTTCATCGTTTGCCCCTTTGGGCATAAAGAACGGCGCCATCACTTCGGTTGGCCAACCTGCAGTGGCATGGTGTTCCATGCCTACTGGAATACCATTTTGGTCGAATGCCATTCGCATACGCTGAAACGAGGCGGAGCGGGGCGAGTCAAAGCGAACATCATCCTCGCGAGTAAACACCAGCTTTACAGGTTTCCCGAGTTTTTGAGAGGCTAGTGCCGCAGGTATCGAGTAATCACCGTTCAGGCGGCGACCAAAGCCACCGCCCAGCATATAAGTACGCATGACGACCTTATCTTCTTTTACGCCTAATGCCTTTGCGAGTACCGGAATGATGATGGATTGCCATTGGTTGCCGGTATGAATCTCCCAAACACCATCTTTTTCGTAAGCCAGCGCGTTCACCGGTTCCATTTGGACGTGGAGTACCGTATGAGTGATGTAGTCCTGCTCAAAGATATCCGCTGCGTCGTTGAAGGCTTCGTCTACGCCATCGTCGGGGAACATGATGGAGCCCTTGCCCGGAGACTCGATCAGGTTAACACCGTGGTCGATAATGTCTTGTTCGCTGACATCAGCAGTATCACCTGCGGTCCAATCGACCTTCACTTTTTCTGCGGCTTTATTAGCAGCATAAAACGAATCGGCAATAACCACGGCCCAGCCGGGAACAGTATCTGTTGGATCATCCAACATGATGGTTTGTTGATAGCCTTTTATAGCTTTGGCGTCGCTGTCATCAATGTTGTTGATGATCGCGCCATAACGGGTGGGCGGAATAAGCGGTCGGCCATAAACCATGCCGTCTACTTTTGCGTCCAAACCATAGCGGCTGGCACCGTCGGTTTTATCGGGTATATCCAAAGCCCGCGAGTCACGGCCAATCAGGCGACGCTGGGTTGCCGGCTTGATGGGAATCTGCTTGAGGTCATCTGCGGTGTAGGTTCGGCTAAGATCACCGCGGCTAACGATGTCGCCGTAACTGATGGATTCATCGCCGGCTACAACATGGCTGTTGCGTGCTTCGCACTGATCTGCGCTCACGCCAAGCAAACGTGCACCTTCTTCGATGAGGGCCTTGCGTCCGGCAGCACCGGCCTGACTCAGAGGCGTGAAGTTTTCCCAGACCGACCAGCTGCCACCGGTGACCATCAAGCCCCATTTTGGATCACTGTCCACATGATTGAGTTCGACCATGGACCAGTCAGCTTCCAGTTCATCGGCAACGATGCGGGCCAGAGCAGTACCGACATGCTGGCCCATTTCGGCTTCGGCGATGTTCACAACAATCCGACCGTTTGGCTCAATGTGATACCAGATGGTGGGCTCGAAGGTGCCTGCTTCAACCACGTCTTCGGGTTGCGCAAAACTCAGGCCAGAACGAAAAAATGCTAACGTAAAGCCGGCTCCTGCTGCACCGATCAGAAAACCACGACGGCTAACCTGTAAACGTTCTTCCGAAGCCTGGAGGGTGGCTGTTTCGATGCCGTCGGGCTGATTGAGATAACGGTAGAACTTACTCATTGGCTGCCGCTCCTGTTTCCTGCGCTGTCGGGCTGCTAGCTTCTTTTATTTCTGCTGCTGCCAGTTTGATCGCTTTGCGGATACGCACGTAAGCCATGCATCGACACAAATTTCCGCCCATTGCTTGGTTAATCTGTTCGTCGGTTGGCTCAGGGAAATCCTGAAGCATGGCGGCCGCCTGCATGATTTGGCCGCTTTGGCAGTAACCGCATTGGGGGGTCTGTGTTTCAATCCATGCTTTTTGAAGGGGGTGGTTGCCTTCAGGGTGCAGGCCTTCAATGGTGGTGATCGAAGCGCCAGATACTGCCTTCACGGGGGTTATGCAGGACCGAATAGCGCGGCCATTGACTAGCACGGTACAAGCGCCGCACATGCCAATGCCGCACCCATATTTAGTGCCGGTCAGATCAAGCTCATCCCGTAGGGCCCAGAGCAGGGGGGTATCGTTTTCAATATCAACAGTAACGGGCTGACCGTTGAGTTCGAATTCTGTAGCCATTCTACTTGCTCCGTTTCATCGTCACTTTGCCTCGGTCTATGGACGCTGGTCGCGAACCTGTTGCTCCAAATTTGTCCATGCAGGCTGGTCAGTGTGGGTGGAGCGGAGGTATGCCAGCAGGCTCGCGATTTGACGATCGTCCAGAGCATGAGCGAAACCTGGCATCATCGCCTCGGGTAAACCTTCTTTCAGCGATACCCCATTCAGCGTTACACGGATGAGGTTAATTGGGGTGGGCGCACTGATGGCGCTATTCAACGCCATGTCGGGGCGGAGCGTGTTGGTGGAATTCGGCTCGTTGTAATGGCAGGCAGCACAAGCGTAGGTAAACAAACGCTCGCCTTCGCCCATCATGGTTGAGGGGCTCTGGTTGTTATGTGCGGAGTGAATAGCGCTAACCGAGTTTGCGCTGGCTTGTTGATCACCGGAAGCTTGAGCCAGATCGCTCAGCCAAACGGATAGAGCTCGGAGATCGCTATCTGGCGCTTGCTTTAGCCCGTCATGAACGACATCGGCCATTGAGCCGACAGCCACACCGTGGAAAGGGGAACCGCCGTTGCGAAGGTATTTATAGGCCTCAGTTTCGGTCCAGCCTGCAGGCGTGCGGTTGCTGGTGTTTAAAGCGGGCGCGTACCAATTATTGATGATAGCGCCTTCCCACGCTTTGCTCGTGTCTTCAGCACCTAAAACATTACGAGGCGTATGGCAGGCACTGCAATGGCCAGCGCCTTCCGCAATATAAGCGCCGCGGTTCCACTCCTCGCTTTTGCTGGTCTCGGTTTCGTACCGGCCTTCGTCAAAAAACAACCATTTCCAGCCCGCTAACAACAAGCGAATGTTAAAAGGGAATTCCAGCGTGTTCTCAGGCGGTTCCGCCTGAATCGCTGACTGGGACATGATGTAGGCGTATAAGTCAGAGGTGTCGTCATCCGACAGTTTGGTGAAATGGGTGTAAGGAAAAGCAGGAAACAGATGTGAACCTGATTGCGTTACACCTTCGCGCATGGCTCTGGCAAACGCTTCTTCTGACCATTGGCCAATTCCGGTTTTAGGATCCGGCGTAATATTGGTGGAATAAAGGGTGCCGAACGGAGTCGGCATTGCGCGCCCGCCCGCTAGAGGTTTGTTGGGGGCGGTCGTGTGGCAGGTTTCGCAGTTTCCTAATCCTGCTAGCACTTCACCGCGATTGATTTGCTCTTCGCTGAACGCGCCAGGATTGGGAGTATTAATCGGATCTATGGAAGGTTCCCAGGCAATTAACAGGAAAATAGCTAGGGCCAACACGCTAAGCGCGACTACACCTCCAACGATTTTTTTAAACACAGATGTTCTCCTGTCTGGCCCTGATGACACGACATGGCACGTACTAGGGCGATGAGTGGCGACGGGATCTGAACAACAAGTGTAGTTTAAAATGAAGAGGTTGCAGGGCTTTGGCGATATTAATCTACGTTTCCTTTAACGATAACTCCTTGTTCCGGATCAAACTGCATTTGTTTTAGGCGGTCGACAAACCATTTCAAGCCTTTCCCGGTTTTACGGCGCGGCCAGGCTACCGAAACCTCAGAAGGTGGGCGAGGTGCGTCCAGGGCCAAAACCTCCAGTTGGCCACCGGCCAGTTCCTGAAGAATGCGATGGTGCGGCAAATAGCCAACGCCAAGCCCCTTGCACTGTGCATCAATCTTATGATCAATCGTTGGTACGATGATCCGACTTCGACCGTCGAGCAAGCCGGATGAGCGCGCTGGAAAATGCCGCGAGCTGTCTGCAACAATGACGGTAGGGTAGTCTCGAATAGCGCTGGCCGGGATCGGCTGGGGCAGTTCAGTCAAAGGATGGCCTGCTGATACAGCGAAATCAAAACCTACATAACCTAACGAATGTATCGCAAAACCTGTCGTTGGGGGCGCGCCCGGGGCACCAATGACAAGGTCGCATCGATCGCCGCTTAGGGCATCCCAGCTTCCACCTAGGACTTCTTCGGTCAGTCTGATCTCGGTTTTAGGCTGAATATGTTGAAATTCTTCGATGAGTTTGTAGAACGGAGCGCAATCAAGCACGCTGTCGATAGCAATTCGCAGCTCTACTTCCCAGCCGTCAGCAGCTCTTCTGGCCATGGCTGTCAATTCATCGGTTGCCTTAAGAATCTGCCGGCCCTGCTCCAAAACCAGTCGCCCGACCGGGGTTAGTTCGGCTTTACGCCGGCTACGATCGAAGAGCGGGACGCCAAGATCTTCCTCCAGTTTGTTGACCGTGTATGAGATGGCAGAGGGTACACGGAAGAGTTCCTCTGCAGCCGCCGCGAAACTGTGTCTACGTTCGATTGCGTCTAAGGTGAGTAGCGCATCAAGTGTAATTGGGGAAATCATAGTTCAGTTTTCCTGATCCTAAATTTAAAACTTTTCCGCTGCGTTCTACATTCTTGTGAAACTATAGTGCTTCCATCGTACAACGCAATTGAAGTGAGAGAGGGAGCAAAACGTAGGACTGCTTGTAGAGGGAAAGTAGCTTGATCAGTGATATGACATTGAATCTACTAACGGGCGCCTTGCCCAAAGTGAATCGCAGTTTGTAACTGGATAACAGCGGATGGCAATGCTCGGCCAACCGGTGGGTCCGACGTTTGATTTCGATAAGCCGCGTAATAGGGCCAGGCTAGACTGCCGCGCTGTTTCAGTGCTGAAGTCTTTACAGGCGAATGTTAACGCCCAGCGTAACGGTTTCACGGTCGTATTGGTAACGATCGATATTGCTTTCGTTACTGAGGCGGCCAAGCTTTGTGGAAATGGCGAAGGTTTGGTCAACCTGATATCGAGCATTGAGATTGTAGGACAGCCGTTGGTCTGATCTCTTTGTGGTTTTTTCGTTCTTCAATCTGTGCGCAAGCGTGTAATCGCTTTGTCGGAAACTCGCATCGGTTCCAAGCGTAAAGGCCCGAGTTATTGCATAGGAAAGCTTGAAACCTACGGTGTGCATCATAGGGGACACGCTGAAAAACTCATCCCCGATGTCTCGATTTTTCCGGTCGTTTAAGTCAAACCGATACTGCGCTTCACCCGACCAGTTGCCGTATCGGGCTCTATAGCGGGTGTCCAGCCGATAATGCTGCCCTTCGTATGCCTCAAATCGCTCCTTGTCGGCGAAGATTTGTTCAGCCTCAAGTTTAATTTGGCACCGTGCACTCATGGATGTTGTAGCGCAGGCTGGGGTAACCCATCCCGCGACCAGCCGAGCTCTTTGTTCCCGCGATGAATCGGCTAACCAAAGTTGGTCTCCTTCAAGGCCGAAGCTGATTCTGTTACGACCTCGATCATGATGCCATGCGGTACCAAGTCGAAGCAGTTGAGTGTTGAAGTCGTCTTCTTCGAAATAATCGCGAGTATAGAACTGAGCCTTCCACTTGATCGCATTCTTGCCCTTTTGATAGGCATAACCTGAAGCGGCACCGATTGCCTCGAGAAAGCCGTCCTCGAGCGTGCTGGCGGCCGTGTCCGGAAACAAACCTAAATTGTCTTCATAACCCGTGGCTAACGATAAAAATGCCTGCCATTGCTTGGGCAATAGGGGCGTGCTGCCGAGTTTTTGAAGCTGAGCGTAGGCGAGTTTAGCGAGTTTGGGTTGACCGCTATTGCTGGCCACTACCTTGAAGTGATCTCTGGCCGTTGTCGCGTCGTCTTCAGCCAGCGCAACTAACCCCAAATTGTAATGGGCCAAAGACGACTGCTTCGTGCCCAAAATCTTTGAAAACGCTTGTCGCGATCGAGCGTATTCAGCCAGTCTGTAGTAGACCACGCCAAGGTTGTAGCTTAGAGAGAGTGACTCAATACCTTTACTCTGGGCGGATTCGAGCAATTGTTTCGCTAGCGTTAAATCACCTTGTTGAAAGGCCTGCACACCATAACGAAAATCTCGAGTGCCATCAGTATGGGTGCTTGCTGAAGCGACGAAGCACATGCTCAAGCCGAGAATGAAAAACAGAGATGTGGTGAGGCGAGACGACAAAAGCAGATCCCTTAATACTGGCAAGGTGCTGGCGCATTAAGGGATAGCTTATCGTATTAGCGGTGAGGAAGAGAAGGTACTTGTGGATCGCAGGTATTTTGCGCGATCGACCTTTGGGTAATCAGGGCGTTGTTGTTTGTGGCAACTCTACCGTCGTATCAATGGGTAATTCTAAACCGGGATCCGGAAGATTGTCCGTAGGCAACTCCGGCTCCCCCAATTCAAGTTCAGGCAAATCAGAAGGCTGCTCTTGAGGTAGTTCTAATTCAAGAGCATCTCGGGTTTCCCGCGCCTCGGATGCAAGAGACTCCTGCATTTCTCGTGCTTCGTTTTTGAGGTCGTCGATATCGGGTGTTTCGAAGGATTCTCCAAGCGTCAGCTCGTTAACCGAATCCGGGAGTTCCATTTCCTGGACAAAGGAATCATCTAATGATTCGTCGTCCATCACCATACGCATAGTGACATCCAGATCAGGTTCGGCACTAGCCGCCCCAGAGCCAAGCGCCAAGCCCAATGCAAAGGCCGCGTAGATTAGTGGGTTTAGCTTAGTCATCATGTTGACGGCTCCTTTGTCTTGCCGATGTCCGCACGGAATGTCTTCCTTTTGTTGCCATCATCGAGATGCGCAACCAGTGTACCTGCACCGGGGAAAAGTACATTCAGCGGAAGCGCTAATAAGTTGTCGCCGGGCTTTAAATCAACCTTCCAGCTCACACGGTGCCGGCCGGGGAAGGGGGCCAGCTCCATATTCGGAGGCAGCTCCAGAGTCAGGGTGACATTTTCAACGGATTCGTGAGAATTGAACGCAAGTTTTACGGTCTGCTGTTTCGGCGCGGTGCCGGGCACTGTTACGGATTGAACTGATTCATGTGCAATAACAGGCTGGTTTTCCGAACTGGGTGAGGTCAGTTGGCCTCCAATAAAAACACCAACCACGAGGGCGGCAGCGATAGCGCCACTCCAAGCTGGGATGTGCCAGTTTCGGTAGCCTGTTTTCGAATTCCCACCGGTCGCCGCGGCAAGCACTCGCTCTTCAAAATCCAAGGTAGGCTCTGGGATTGTAATACCCTGCAGGCCTTGCTGAATCTCAAGGGCAGCACGAAGCGCCCGTGCACATTGAGGGCAGGCATCTGCATGCTGCTTCATGTCGGCCGTAAGGTCGCACTCAGCTTCAGTATCGATGTTGGTAATAAATGTTTCGCAGTTCATTTCGTCCACCTTACTGAAGCTCACGTTCTTCACCTTCAAAAGGTTCCAGTTCTGCTTGTAAAAATTTCCGGAGGGTTGCCCGAGTGCGATGCAACCGAGATTTAACAGTGCCCACAGCGACTTCCAGAACTTCGGCAATATCATCTTGCCGCCAATCGTCCACATCGTGAAGGAGTATAAGTGTCCGTTGGTCTGGTGTCAGTTGGTTCAGTGCACGGGTCAACGCGACGTTGTTTGAAGCCTGAGCCAGGCCCGTAATGGGATCGGCCACATCGCTTGGCAAGGTATCCAGGTACGGCGTGGCGGATTCGGTGTCGTCCATCACGCTGGCGTTAATTTCTCTGCCGGCTGGGCGTTTGCGAATTGAATCAACAAATTGACGGTATAGCACTCGATTTAGCCAAGGGCGCAACTGGTCAATAGCTTCGAGTTCGTCGAGTTTTGGATACAGCTTTACCACCACATCTTGAACCAAGTCTTCCGCGTCGTGCTGCCTACCCGTCAAGCGATACGCGAAGGCAAACATAGCTTTGAGATGCGGTTGGACAAGACGCTCGAAACGCTTTGATTTGGACTGGCGAAATGGAAACAGAGCCAACCGGGTACCTCGGTGCTGCGCCGTTGAGAAATGAACATGGCGGTGGTTATTTTAATTCTGGCTCTATAGTACCAGCCAAAGAGCTTTCAGGGTATCCGGAAGAAAAAAATAATTTCATGTTTTTTTGTATAAGTAATCAAGGGGTTAATTGAACTTTCGTGTGGCTCCAATGCTAAAAACTTGAGAAATCGGGAACCTTTGGCGTTAGACCAACGTGGGGGCTACTAAAGGCGCATAAGATGCCGAATTACAAGAAACCCTGAGGTATAAACTATGTTCATCCGCAATGCCTTAATTGCCGCTATTTCGACGGCTTCACTGGGACTCACTGGCTGTTTGGACAGCGGTGGTCAAACCAATAAAAACGCTAGCCCGGTATACAAAATTAACGGCGGACCCAGCATAGAGCGCGGTACCCACCCTTTATTTGCTCCTCTGGATACACAATTTGTCATTCCGAGCGACGCGCTTTTTTATCTGAGCGATGTTGATGATGGCACCATGCTTAATGGCACTGATCCTGCCAACCCTGTTACCCAAGGTATCGGCTACCTTGACGGTGCTTCTGTTCTCGCCCCCATTGACGTGAAGATCAGTGCCAGCTTGGATGCAGGGCAAACTCTGGATGCGAACGAATTTGTTTTGACCGAAGATGGTAAGACCATCCCGAATCCGAGCCAGAACGTTTTCTTGATTCCGGTTGATTATGCCGGTGGCGACCCATTGAAGACACTCGATGGCGAAGCCCCGGGTCTGACAACGGCGGCACAGTACCGTAAAGCGCTGCGGTTGCAAGAAGAGGGCGGTACTGAAGCTGCAGAAGTCATCTTTGCAAAACTGCGCGAAAAAACACTTCGTGTTGAGATGCTAGACATCGACGGCGGCGAGAATAACCTGATCCGCATTCTGCCTCTGACCCCACTTGACGAAAAAACGCAGTACGTGCTGGCGCTAAGCGACTCTATCGTAGACGCTGAGGGTAAGCCTCTGGTTGGCTCTGTGACTTACCAGAGTGTCGCTAACCCGGACCGGGTGTTGTCTAACGGGCTTTATCAGCCTTTCCGAGATGCGATGTTGCCTGCGCGCAAGCTGGCGGCCGATTACTTTGATTTTAAGCGCGAGCGCGAAGTATCGGCACAATTTTCAGCGACCTTTGCCGACATTCCTTACGCCACCATGATCACCACCACGGCCGTGGATGATGTGCTGTTGGCCAATGCGGCGCCGGTCACTTATTACCAGGAAATGCTGACCATTGAGCAGCGTAAGGCAGACCTCAATAAGCTGTTTAAAGGCTTCTATAACCTTAGCGGCCAAACGCTCACTGAAGCCAGCGCCGCTGAGAAAAGTTTAAACGCAGCGCTGTACACCAAACTGATCACTTCGAGCAGTGAGTTTTATGACGCAGAGTTGGCTGCGATTCTAACGGCTGCCAATGCTAAGGGTGTTGTTGTTGCCTACGGCGATGTGATCGTAAACGCAGAGCGCGACCGCCGCCTTGCGCACGCTATTCAAGCAGCTGCAGCGCAAGCCAGTGACGAAAGCATGGACGTTTCTGCAAATGCGCAGAGCATGGCCGATGCAGCTGATACATTACTGGACACGCCTAAACCGAGAACAGTTAAGGTTTTCAGTCAACGTACCGGGGGCGATGTAAATGAGGCTCTTGAACAAGACCCTACGGGTGTTACACCGATAAACATTCGTGTTTATGAAGGCGAGATTACTCTGCCATATTTCCAAGCGTTGCCTGCTGACGGCGACGGCTCGGTACTGAAGACCAAGAGCTGGGCGCCAGCAGACTTTAGCGCTGACACGTCTCTTGATCAGGCTCCGTCTGATCGAATCAGTTACCGGTTCCCGTTTGCAGCGAAAACTGCCGATACCACCGTGCCGATTGTGGTTGCCGCCCCGTCAACGATAACACCCCCCAACAAGATTCCTGCTAACGGTTTCCCGGTGATTATCTATCAGCACGCAGCCACGCAGGATCGATCGGCTATCTTGCCAATGGCAACGGCCGCAGGGCTCACGTGCATCACTTCAGATGATGATTGTTTTGTGACGATTGGTATCGACCAGCCACTGCACGGTATTTTCAAAGAAGATGGCGGTGCCGTAGGTCTAAGCCCAATTTCGACTCAGACCGGCGCGTCTGCTGAGGCTACTGAGCGTCACTTCGGGTTTGCCGCTGATGCTGAATTGAACGCAGTGCCAGCCGGGAGTCTTGAAGAGCCGGGTTCTGGTGATTTGTTCCTCAACTTTGCGAACTACGCCAATACCCGGGACAACATGCGCCAGAGTGCGATTGATTTGTTGAACGTGAATGCCTCGTTGCAGAACATCGAAGATGCGATCGCTGCATGTTCCCAGTGCGATAACAATCTGAACATCGACCCAAGCCGCGTCTACTTTATGACCCACTCACTGAGTGGCATGGGTGGTGCAGCAGTGCCTCATCTTACTAACATGGCAATTGATGAGGGCAATAATGCCGACTTGAACCGCATCCAGGCTTCTGTGTTCTTCAATACCGGTGGCAGTTTCACTCGTCTCGTTGAAAACTCTCAGTCGGTTGCACCCCGTGTGTTGCCAGGTTTGGATGACGCCTCCGATGGCCTGCTCGCACAAGGTCGTACCGAGCTGAATATTTACTTTAACGTGTTCCAATCCTTGTTGGATTCGGTTGATCCAACTGCCTTCGCGCCGTTCTACGAAAATAAGCCGGTGCTCCTGACGGAGATCGCGGGTGATCCGGAAGATCCAGAAAAGCCCACCGATAACACGGTCCCGAACGCTGCTGATGAAGAAGCGGCATTGCCCCCGCTTGAAACAACAATCGCCGAGACAGGTTTCGTGATTAAAGGCGAAAACATACCGCTTGCCGGTACCGACCCTTTGGCGACTTCAATGGCTGCTGCCGCTATCCAGGAACTGGCTTCAAACAACACACTTCCAGTAATCACCCGTTACACCGAAGGGGCTCACGGAAATCCGATTTCCGCCGGTCAAAAAGCAGCAGAGCCATACTCGTCCGGGGCAGTCTTTAGCGAGATGACTGCGCAGATGCTCGAGCTGTTTACTACGGGAACCGTCTCTGTCAGTAACGGTTGCGTTGTTCAGGGTGTCGCCGGAAGCAATTGTGATGATCCTGAAAACAGCAATCCGGGTGAGCAACCAAATGAAGGCGGCGATAGCGGATTCCCAATTCCGATTCCAATTCCGATTCCAGGTCTCTAACCCGAGAAAGTAATCCTCGCGCCGCCACATACGGCGGCGCCCAAAACCTCTCACAACGACAACGATAACCAAGGCGTGTTCCCCGCTTGGCGGGGCGCTTGCGCCAAAAAATGTGCGGAGTAACTGCAATGACAACAAAAAAGTCTATTTTAGCAAGGTCTATTCAGCTTGCGCTGACGACCCAGATCGCGTGCCTTGCACCAACCGCAGCGGCTTTCGACTTCAGCTTCTACGAAATCGACGCGTCGTTTAGCACCACACTGACCGCAGGCACCGCCTACCGTTTGGAAGATCAAGATCCCGATCTGATCACTCAAGGTAACCTGGGCCCCGAGTTTGCTTACAGCGACACTGGTGCGTCTTCCAACAACTTCGATGACGGTAACCTCAATTTCAATAAAGGTGACCCGTACTCGACTATCCTTCGTGGCCGCAGTGAGCTGTTCCTGGATTATGTGCCGGATAGCGACGTACTGACTCGTGTCGGCTTTTTGGGCCGGGCCAGCTACTACTACGACTTCGAACTTAAAGATAACGAGCGGGCCGTTGACCCTGTTGGTCAGCAAAGAGAGTTGAACCCGGAAGCCAAAGATAACGCTTCGGGCATTGATCTACTTGATGCGTACATCTTCACCGATTGGCAAGTAGGCGACGTGCCGGTAGCGGTGCGCTATGGCCGTCAAGTAGTCAACTGGGGTGAAAGTACCTTCATTCTCGGCGGTATCAACGCCATCAACCCAATTGACGTACCTGCTTTTCGAGCACCCGGCGCTGAACTCAAAGACGTACTTCTGCCAGTTGAAATGTTGTACACCTCGGTTGGGCTGACGCCGGAAGTAACCGTGGAAGCGTTTGTTCAAACTGACTGGGAGCCGTTCCGCATTGACGATTGCGGTACTTTCTTCTCCACGGCCGATGTGGCTGCGGATGGGTGTGGCCCAGTGTTGCTGGCGGGGCAAGTTCCAGATTCGCAAGCTTTTAATGAAGGCTTTATCTCTCCCCGAATCGGCGATAAAGAGCCTGGTGATAAGGATCAGTTTGGTGCAGCTGTACGTTGGTACGTCACCGAATTAGAAGCCGACGTGGGCTTCTATTACACGCGTTATCATAGCCGCTTGCCCTACATCAGTGGTGTGGTGAGCAATCCGGCTGCTCCAGAAGGCAGCCAAGTGCGTGACGATAGCAAACCGGACTCTCGTTTCCCGAGCTACTTCATCGATTACCCCAAAGGCATTGATCTGTTTGGTGTCAGCTTCAACACCACGCTGCCAACCGGAACGTCGCTGGGTGCGGAGTACAGCTACCGTCCCAACATGCCAATTCAGTGGAACACCTTTGAGTTGATCTACGGTGGTTTGCAGCAGCGCGGGCCTGATGGTCAGGTGATCAGTAAGCTTGAGAAGCGTGAGCAGGCCAAGGGTGGCAACTACGCGGGTAAAGCAGTCGACGGATACGATCGTTATGGCGTGTCCCAGCTCCAGACGACCCTGATTCACTTTATCGATCAGATTATGGGAGCAGACCGCTTCATCATCGTGGCCGAAATTGGTGCGACCTACGTGCATGACCTACCTGACCTGTCGGAAGCGCGTTATGGCCGCTCCGGCATGTTCGGTGTGGGCCCGGTTCCTCTGGATGGCCCCAACTTCTCCGGTGACTTCTGTAGCCAGGGTACTGACAGCGAGAAGCGTCTGAACATCAACGCGACCAACTGTACCAACGATGGTTTCACAACAGACTTTTCATGGGGCTATCGCACCTTGTTTGTGTGGGATTACCCAAGCGCGGTCGCCGGTGTGAACTTGCGTCCTAAGTTGTTCCTCTCGCACGACGTTGAAGGGTATGCACCCGATCCAGGCGGCAACTTCAAAGAAGGGAATAAGTCGGTAGGGCTTGGTTTAGATGCAACTTATCAAAATGCCTACAAGGCCTCTCTTAGCTACACGAATTACTTTGGCGGCGACTTCAACGAAACCAATGACCGCGATTTCGTGGCCGCTTCAATCTCATACGCTTTTTAATACCCGGGAACTCAAGGAGACCTGACTTATGAAAATGATACGTACGTTCCTATACAGCGCAGTCGCCAGCGCCATGCTGGCTGGAGGCTCGGCATCCGCCGGGGTGTCTCAGGATGAAGCCGCTAAGCTTGGCGATACGCTGACTCCGATGGGCGCGATCAAGGCCGGCAATGGCGAGGCTATCCCTGCATGGGACGGTGGTTTGGTAACTCCGCCGGCCAACTATAAAAGCGACGGCCGTTACGTGGATCCGTTTCCGAATGACAAAGAGCTGTTCCGGATTGATCAAAGCAACGTCAACGAATACGCCGACAAGCTGACCCCGGGTCAGGTTGCGATGATCAAAACTTACGACAGTTATTTCATCCCGGTTTATGAAACTCGTCGTACGGGTGCTTACCCGGAAGTTGTTCAAAACAAGACGAAGGCAAATGCCACTGACGTCTCGCTGATTGAGAGCGGTAACGGTTTAAGCAATTACCAGACAGCCATTCCGTTCCCCATTCCAAAGAACGGTCTTGAGGCAATCTTCAACCACATCACGCGCTACCGTGGCGGCTCGGTAACCCGCAACGTTGCGCAGGTGACTCCTCAGCCTAACGGTGACTTCAGTGCCGTTAAGTTCACTGAGTCGTTCACTGAACGAGTCCAGTTGAAGGACTATGATCCGTCTGAAGACGAGAACGTTATGTTCTACTTCAAGCAGACTATCACTGCACCATCTCGTTTGGCCGGTAACGTGTTGCTGGTTCACGAAACCATCAACCAGGTTAAAGAGCCACGTCGTGCATGGTTGTACAACTCTGGTCAGCGTCGTGTGCGTCGCGCCCCGAGTGTTGCTTATGATGGTCCGGGTACCGCGGCTGACGGCCAGCGTACGTCAGACAACCTTGACCTGTATAACGGTGCGCCAGACAAATACAACTGGGAACTTAAGGGCCGTAAAGAGCTTTACATCCCTTACAACTCCTACCGTATGGCGAGTGAAGACCTGAGCTACAAAGACATCATCAAGCCAGGTCACGTAAATCAAGAGCTGGCACGTTACGAGCTGCACCGTGTGTGGCACGTGACCGCTACCCTGAAAGACGGCGAGCGGCACGTGTACAAGAAGCGTGATTTCTACATCGATGAAGACACCTGGCAGATTGCCGTGGTTGACCACTACGACGGCCGCGACAACTTGTGGCGTGTAGCGGAAGCTCATGCCATGCAGGTTTATGATGCGCGCATTCCGGGTTACGCCTTCGAAACGCTGTATGACCTTCTGTCTGGCCGCTACCTGGTCATGGGTATGACCAATGAAGAGAGCGATCCGTACTCGTACGATGTTGAGCGAAGCTCACGAGAATACACTCCGGCTGCTCTGCGTCGCGCAGGTGTTCGTTAATCGATTGACTCCTTGAAGTAGGCCTCGGCCGGTGTACACACCGGTCGGGCCCCTATCCGGTATATTCTGAATCTCCAATCCAAGACCAGCGGTGGCTAGATAAGCTGTTCAGGTCTGCAGGCAAAAGATGCCCTGCAAAGCTGATCCCCATAGAACACGCCGTGCCTTCCCGCAGACGATTCGAGTTGCATCGCTACCTCTTGGCTCGCCGTGACGAACATAATGCGGCCGCGAATAGCCTGCTTTTAGCCCGCGCTATACAACAAATCAACGTTACGGCCACGCCTGACAAGCGTAAACAAAGCGCTATAAGTTCACCCCTCAAGTGGTTGAAAGGTTTCTCCTTTGTAACCTAAAAGCCTCTCGTGTAATCTCCCCAACTACCTTATTCTGCTATCCTTTCTTGCTACGCATTTATTACCCTCGCCATGGCAAGCACCTCCAAAACCGATAGGATGCGCCTGACTCAATTGGCTGCGCACACAAGGAACTTCACATGAATAAACTTGGCCTGCTGACATTAGCGATCTCGCTTTCGGCTATACCGTTACCGACATTTGCGAAAATTGCTGAGGCAACGCTGTATCCTTCTCATGCAGAGTTAACGTGGCATGAGTCGGAACAGATTAATGCGGGAACGGGTACGATTGAGATAAATGGCCTCCCGTTGAGTCTGCAAGATCAGTCGTTACAGGTAATGCTCGATGGTGTTCCGGGGGCGACGTTGCAACAGATCCAGGTGAGCAGAGCCGAGCGTGAAGACTTCGTGGCTGCCGAAGCACGCCGGATACGGCAAGAGTTGTCCGAAGTAAATCTGCGTATCCAGGAACAAGAAGACCTCATCAGCTCCTGGAAACAACAAGTCACCCTCATGACTCATGCAGCCCAATCGCCTAATGAACTCACTGCATCTGAGTTAAGCGAGCTGGCAATCGCATTGAAAGAGACAACACAGTCTGCGTTAGCGGAAATACGCGAAACACGGGAAAGCATGAAGGAAGATCTTGCTTTGAAAGACCGTCTTACGCGTGAGCTTTCTCAAACCACTCAAAACGCCAAAGCAACCAAGAACGTGAAGGTTTATTATCGGGCGCCGAACAGTGGCTCAGCTCAAATAAAACTTCGGTTCCAGACTTCCGAGGCCCGTTGGCGCAGTGACTACAATGCGCGTTTGAACACTAAAGGTAGTGCGGGCGGTGAACTGACCTTGGAGCATGTGGCGGTTGTTCAGCAGACAACGGGTACCGATTGGGACGATGTTCAAGTGCAGCTCGCAACCGCCAGCGCTCGAAAGGGAACGTCCATGCCCCCGGTTAACTCGTGGGTTGTGATCCCTGGTCAGCCTGAGCGTTTCCAGGCCAAGGCGCTCGCGCCGATGGCTGAAATGCGGGCGGGCTCGTCAATGGCCGATTCTGCAATTGCTGAGCGAGCCAGCACGTTTACCCAAAGCTATCGATTGTCTGGACCGGTTCAGATTCCAAGTGATGCCTCCGGGCAACGCTTTAAAGTGGCTGACCACATCGTACCTGTTGAGGTAGCGGTGTGGTCAGCACCGGTGCTGGACCCTACGGGTTATATCCATGCAAAAGGCGTTTTCAAGGGTGAGGTGCCGATACCCGCAGGGCAAGCGATGCTCTATAGAGATGGTCAAAGTGTCGGCCAATGGCATCTCGGCGAGCTTTCTCCCGGCGAAGACATTGCCTTAGGCTTTGGTGCTGATCAAGCGGTGAGCATTGCTGTGGTCAACGAACTCGAGAAAACCGGCGAGGAGGGCATCTGGAAAAGTGAGAACGTACAGCGTCGCCAAAACCGATTTGATATCACCAATCATCACGATAAACCGATCCGGGTTAAAGTATTCGATCGAATTCCTGTTTCTGAGCAAGATGTGCTAACCGTTAAACCCCTGGAAATCAGCGAGCCTGTTCAACGTAATTTTGAGGATAAGAAAGGCGTGTTGGTTTGGGATCGTGAAGTCCCGGCAGGGAAGACCAAAAGCGTGAAATCCGGTTTTGAGGTGCGGGTGCCGGACGGGACTGAGTTGCCACCATTGTAACCCCAAGATTTATCGAAGTTAGCGAAAATGCCGGTTTATCCGGCGTTTTCGCCGGTAAATCGTGCACAATGAGGCGTTATGCCTCATGATTGTCTGATCATTCCGCACGTTTAGGTTGTACGATTGCGCATGGAAAATACCTTTTGGAAGGAAAAAGGATTCGTCAAATCAGCTCTAATAATTGGGTTCGTTTGCGTATTCGTATTTACGTTGCTGGTTTACGGCGCGCTTAAATATCAAGCAGCGCTGCAAAGCGACGATCTAAAGGTCGCTGAACAGGCAAAAAACAGGATGACATCGGGCCTGCTTGAGCAAATTTTCGAGTATACCGCGGACGATCTTCTTGCTATCGCAACGATGCCCGCAGCGGTTCGATTTAATCGTGGGCGCAGTGAGGAATGGAAAGGTGCGCTTCAAACGGTCTTTCGTGTTCAGCTAGAAAATAAAACTAATTATAGCCAATTGCGCTTTCTCGACTACGGTGGCATGGAGCTTGTCAGGTTAGAAAAAACCAATCAACGAGTTTTTAATAGGCAAGACGCGGCGATGCAGTTTAAGGGCGAGCGGTATTATGTCATCGAAACGGCTGCCCTCTCAAAGGGTGAAGTTTACGTCTCGCCCCTAGATTTGAATGTCGAGACAGGACAGGTTGAGGTGCCGTTCAAGCCCATGATCCGTTTTGGGACGCGGGTTGTCGATGAGAAAACCGGTAATCAAGGGTTAGTGATTCTCAACATGAAAGGTGATGCTCTGTTGAACACCTTTGATACAGGAATGGCAGGTTCTTATCCCGCGTTTCTACTGAACAAGGAAGGACATGTCATTGCCGGGCCGGATGAACACGATGAGTGGGGTTTCATGTTTGGGCTTCCGTCGTCCTTTGCCCGGGATTATCCCGAGGCACTTGAAAGGATTTTGGCGGATGATCATGGGTGGATTGAAACAGGCAGCGGGCTATTTGTTTACGAAACTGTCCATCCATTGAAACAATCCAATGAAGACTTTTCAACCGAGCAATACACTTGGAAGACCGTTTCGTTCATACCAAGTTCCGCACTGCCATCTTCGGCACTTTTGAACCATCCCTGGGTAATAGGCTTCTACATTATTGGTGTGTTCCTTACCCTTGTTATTTCCTTTTATACCCACTTCCTGATTCACAAGAGACGGGAGCTACGCCGAGAAAACGAACGACAGTCGAAACGCTTCTGGAAAATCTCCAGCGTATTGGGTGACGGTTTGATTGTGATGGATAAAGATGGCGTGTTGACGTACATGAACCCGGAAGCTGAGCGGATATTAGGCTGGGAGGCGCACGATCTTGTCCATAAGCAAGGCCATGAGGTATTCCACGTTCACGAGCAGAATGATCCCAATTGTTCCGTAATGGATGTCATGAAAACTCGGCAGCTCTATCGAAGCAAAAACGAAGAGTTTCGCCGTAAAGACGATTCGACGATACCGGTCATCCTCAATGCCGCGCCTCTTACCAGCGATACCGGTGATGAAGGTGTTGTGATCTCTTTTCAGGATTTTTCTGAAATAAAGGAGTATCAGGAAACCATTCACAGCTTGGCTTTCAAAGACAGCCTAACGGGCCTTCCAAACCGTCGCGTTCTGGAAGATCGTATGCAGTTGGCTATCGCATTATCAGGCCGCCATGCCCGTCACCTAGGATTAATGTTCCTCGATCTTGATCATTTTAAGCAAGTCAACGATACCTACGGCCACGACGCCGGCGATATATTGCTTAAAGACATCGCGGAACGTTTAGAGCGAAACGTTCGTGAAACCGATACGGTAGTAAGAATGGGGGGCGATGAATTTATCGTCCTTCTGCCCGAGGTGTCGTCTACTGAGAACGCAAGGGTGGTGGCTGAGAAGATTCTTGCTGCCGTTTCACTCCCTGTAGTGTTGCCATTGGGGGTTGCGCGAGTGGGCGTGAGTATTGGGATCACTATTGCCAGGGGCGCGGGCTTAACCATTGAAGGCGTCATGCAAAGTGCTGACAAGGCTATGTACGAAGCTAAACGCAGAGGTAAAAACCAGATTTACGTGAACGAGTACCTTTTGCCGAGCAGTGACGATGACCACCCAAGGTAAATGTCTTTTATAGATTCAGGAATCACTCATGAGTGTTGTACCCTTCGAACACCTGGCATGCCCACTAGACGGCATGCCTCTCTGTCGAGAGGAAAAAAGCTGGCGGTGTGAGAGTGGACACAGTTTCGATGTCGCCAGGCAAGGGTATGTCCATTTGCTTCCCGTGCAGAAAAAGCGCTCCAAGGATCCGGGAGACAGTAAGGCGATGGTTTCCGCGCGTCAGCGATTCCTTGAGGCAGGTTTTTATCGGCCAATCGCAGAAGCGGTAACAAAGGCCGCCTTAGTCGGTGCGGTTAATGGTTCGCCTTTAAGTTGCCTGGATGCGGGTTGTGGAGAGGGTTATTATCTCCGCCAGCTTGAGCATAGCGCTGACCATGTCGAATGGTGTTTGCTAGGGCTCGATATTTCTAAATGGGCCGTATTATCAGGTGCGAAGCAAGACACGCGGGCTAACTGGGTAGTGGGTAGTAATGCGAATTTGCCGGTTGTATCTGAGTCGCTCGACAGAATCTTGTGTATGTTCGGTTTTCCGGTCTATTCGGAGTTTGTACGGGTACTCCGACCAGGTGGGTTGCTGATTCAGGTCGATGCCGGGCAGGATCACCTGCGGGAATTAAGAGAGATTATCTATCCGGAAGTGCGAACCGAATCCAAGAAGGTTTCAAGTGCCCCGGAAGGTTTCCGTCGCCGAGCGAGCGAAGATATTCGTTTCCCACTGCATTTAGCTGGAGCAGAGTCGATTGCTGACCTACTCGCCATGACCCCCCACCTCTACCGAGCCAGCCAAGAGGGTAGGGCAAGGGCCGCTGCTTTGGAATCTTTGTCTTTGACGGTCGATGTTTGTTTGCACACGTTCGAACGAGTTTGAGCAACCGATTGCGTGATGGCTAGGGGGTTAGACGGAGGCAATTTCTTCGGCGGTAAGTGGTCGATGCTCGCCAGCTGTTAACTCGTCATCGAGTTGTATTCTGCCCATACGTTCTCGATGAAGTGACGTGACTCGGTTGCCAACAGCGTGAAACATTCGTTTCACTTGATGATATCGCCCTTCGTAAATGGTTATTCGCGCTTCGCGCTCGTCAAGTACTTCAATCTGAGCCGGCGAGGTGGTCAACTGTTCGTACTCGAACCAGATGCCATCCGAGAATCGCTGATGAGTGTCTGCAGTGATCGGGTTTTCTGTTGTTACTCGATACACTTTGGGAATTTTGATTTCCGGTTCCGTCAGCCGACGAGACCAATTGCCGTCGTTGGTTAGTATCAGGAGGCCAGTGCTGGCGCGATCCAGGCGCCCGCCTATATGCAGGTCTTCGTGAAGGGCGGGGTCAATCAATTTGAGTACGGTCGGATGGATATCGTCGACGGTTGCGCTTAAGTAGCCAGCGGGCTTATTGAGCATAATGTACCGGGAGGGCCGAGCCTGTTGAATAACGTCGCCGTCTGCGGTGACGGCGCAAAACTCGCTTACGTCATGTTGTGTGTTCCTGCACACCTTGCCATTCACCGAAACACGACCGGTGGCAATCAAGGCGTTAGCGCGTTTGCGACTCACGCCGTTTTGATTACTCACCATGCGGGATAACTTCATAGGAAGTGGCCGCTTACGCGCCTGTGCCCTTAGCTTTTAGCCGATAAAACTCTTCGATAACCTGTTCCATCGCATCCGGGCAGTATTCCCGAAGACCGCCGAGCATGATGTGTTTGGATACTTCTCCAACTGGCTGTCCATCTGACAACAGTCGGTAGTCCAGCGTGACGTTGCCTCGTTTCCCTGCCGCCTCCAGCTTGGTATTGCTCAGTTCCAGGTCCGGGCTAGAGGTATTGAGCTGCTCAAGAGTCAGGCTCATACTCTGATACATCACCATTGGGCGGTCAGGGTTGAACATTACGCCGTGTGATTCCATGAGCGGCTTTAAAGTATGGGGGAAGTTTTTACCTGAGGTTGAAACGTAGCATCGGATGAATTCCTCGATGGTCTCTTCGTCGCGGGTGTGCTCACCGCTGCGGCTAACTTTAATGTAGATTTTACCCGCTTCGTCGCAAACTTCTATCGCGCCGTCTTCACCTTCACGAAAATCGAGCGGTACCTCCGCGCCCAGCAAGCTCTGGAATTTGAACGTCATGGAGCTGGACAATCCAAAGCGTGATAGCACGATGGCAAACAGCAGATCACCCGGCACGCAAAAGCGGCGAGCATCCACGTCGTGGATTGGATTGAAATCTCCGGCTACTTCCTTTGCAAAGAGGCTCGCCTGACGCGCTGTGATAACAACCCGTTCATTTTCTATAGAATAAAAGCGGTCTAAAAACATAAAGTTCCTTTAATCATTACCGGCTTCTGCCTCGTGTAGGCGCTCTTGGCGATCCCGTTCTTCTTCTTTGGCTGCTTCAATAATCTCGATGAGCTCATCCACATCTGCACTTTCGGTGTTGTGTTGGAAGCAACCGGTAAGTACGGTGTCGGGGTAGAGTTCTCCAGATTCATAAAGTGCCCAGATTTCTTTACCGTAGTCCGTATTCAACAATTCCGGTGCAAAGCGCCCGAAATAGCGACGCATGTTGTCAACATCACGCTCTAGCATCCGTTCAGCGTTATTGTTCCCTGACGCGTTAACCGCTTGCGGCAAGTCGATAATGACCGGGCCTTGAGGATCGACAAGAACGTTGAACTCGGAGAGGTCGCCGTGGATTAAACCCGCACACAACATTCGAACGACGTCAGATATGACCTGGCTATGGTAAGCCTTAGCTTGTTCCAGTGTTAGTACCACATCGTCTAATCGCGGAGCTGCTTTGCCGTCTTCATCCGAGATCATTTCCATCAGAAGTACACCGTCAACAAACCCAAAAGGCTCTGGTACGCGCACTTCGGCCTGTGCAAGACGGTATAGAGCATCGACCTCAGCGTTCAGCCAGGCATCTTCCTGCTCTTTTTGGCCGTACCGTGTTTTCTTGCTCATCGCCCGAGCTCGGCGGCTGTTCCTGACCTTTCGACCTTCCTGGTATTGAACGGCTTGTTTAAAGCTGCGTTTCTGAGCCTCTTTGTAGACTTTCGCGCAGCGAACACTGTCGCCACAGCGAACCACGAATACTTGAGCTTCTTTGCCGCTCATTAACTGATACAGCACCTCATCCACCAGGCCGTCGTCGACTAGGGGCTGTAATCGCTTGGGTATTTTCATGCGTTTTTGCTATCCGATGGTTTCTGTTGTGATTACGCTTGTCGGATTGTTTCCGTTTTAAAGCAGTTTAACAATTGAGGGAAGATTTGCAGCGGTAGGGGAGGAGAATTATCAGCCTAATACGCAAAAAGGCAGCCGAAGCTGCCTTTTTTAAAACGCTGGAGGGCTGTAAATTACAGACCTACTACGTTTTCCGCCTGAGGACCTTTCTGGCCCTGAGTTACGGTGAACTCAACCTGCTGGCCTTCTGCCAGAGTCTTGAATCCGCCGCCTTGGATGGCACTGTAGTGAACGAACACGTCAGGGCCGCCTTCGCGAGTGATAAAACCAAAACCTTTGGATTCGTTGAAAAACTTAACAGTACCGGTAACAGTAGACATATATATAATCCTGAACTCAATCATTTTATGTGCTGTCTATTCGCCTACATGGCGCTAGATCAGCGGGTTGTGCGGAAACAAAAAACTTGCGTGATCATAAACAGGACGATGCACTACTGATGACAACAGGTATACGTCTTATTGATGAATGCTTTGCTAAATCTTTCCAACGACGGTCACTTTACTCCTACTAGATGGCTTTGCAAAGTTATTTTTAATAGGCAAAAACCCATAGCGGGCCAAATAGAAATTGGCCCGCTATTTTGGGTATCCCGTGATATTTCGTATCTTACGATACAGTGGCTGTAAGCGATCATACATTTCCAAGTACACTTCTGAATACAGCTTTTCATAGAGGGCAGACGCTTCGTTCGATGGCTCGAAAACTTCCCCCACGCGCGTCATCGCGTTTACGGCTGTTTTAAAATCCGGGTGGAGTCCCAAGCCGACAGAAGCATCGATCGCTGCGCCCAGGCCTGACGTTTCATAGGTGTGTGGTCTTTCTGCGGGTAGACCGAAAATATCCGCCGTCAGCTGCATAGCAGCATCGCTTTGAGACCCGCCGCCTGCGACCCTTAATCGTTTAATGGCTTTTCCGTTACGCTTTGCCAGCCGTTCTTTACCTTCCCGTAGGGCGTAAGCCAACCCTTCCAGAATGGCTCTATAGATGTGTGCTCGCGTATGCACATCGCCAAAACCGATGATCGAACCTTTTGCTTCTGGGCCGGGCTGACGCACGCCAGGGCTCCAGTAAGGTTGCAGCATCAAGCCCATGGAGCCCGGCGGAACAGAATTAACCAACTCATCGAACAGAGCTTCCGCTTCGATTCCTTTTTGTTCGGCAATTCGCTGCTCACGCAAACCAAATTCCTGCTTGAACCAACTCACCATCCAAAAGCCCCGGTAGATCATAACTTCCGAAGAGTAATGGCCTGGTAGCGCCGAAGGGTAAGGCGGCATTAAGCGAGTGGGTTCAACGTACTTTCGGTTGGTGGTATTGATCGTGGCGGTGGTGCCATAACTCATGCAGGCCGTTTCTGGCGACAAGCCACCAGAGCCGAGAATTTCGCACGCTTTGTCTGAAGCCGCGGCAATCACTGGTAAGCCGCTCGGTAAGCCCATATGTTCGGCGGCCACGGGCAGCAACTCACCGAGTTTTTCTCCAGGCTCGACCAGATCCGGCAGCATATCGCGGGTAATCGGGGTGATCTGCCATTTGAAGTCGTGCTTGCCGGCCCAGCGGTGCTTCTTGTAATCAAACGGTAAATAACCGACCTGACTGCCGGTAGAATCGCGGTACTCACCCGTAAGTCGATAATTCAGATATCCTGAAAGCAGGAGATATTTGTGGGTTTGCGCCCAGATGTCCGGTTGGTTTTGAATGATCCAGTTGGCTTGGGTTTTCTCGCGAAACCGCTTGATGGGCTCTTCGGCACCGATTAGTTTGAACACGGCCCCCCAAAGGCCTTTCACGGGACCGTTTACGGTCGCGTGCCGTTGATCCAGCCAGATAATAGCAGGGCGCAGTGGTTTGCCATTCGCGTCCAAATTGATCACCGTGCCGCGTTGAGTGGTGACGGTAACGCCCAGAACCTGCTCGGGCTTAGCGCTGGTGTTGCGCCACAGAGACTGGCAGGCCAACCCAAGGTTCTCCCAAAAGTATTCGGGATGTTGCTCCGCCCAGCCGGGTTGTTCCGAGAAGTAAGGCTCGATCTCTTGTTTGCCTTTGCCCACTAGATTGCCGTGCCTGTCAAACAGCAGTGCCCGAACGCTTTGAGTGCCATTGTCGATGGCCAATATTAGTGAATCGTCAGCCATCTCATACACCTCCCGCAGCGGATAAGCTGTATGACTGGTGATACAGCGTCAGGTAGCGGTCGACCTCGGCTTGCCATTGGTCTTCGCTCCAGCCGAGCAGAGGCAGGCACCGATGATGAAGCTCGGCAAAGAGCGCTTCAGCGCCATTCGGCAACACCAGCCCCAGCCGCGTTCGGCGCAGTAGCAAATCATCTAAATGGATAACTTGTTCCTGGGTGCAGGCCCATTCCAGTTCGGCCCACAACGTGGTTGTGCCGGCCACATAGTCGTATGGCTTCCCTGCAAGCATCGCTGTTAGATGTTGCCCGTAAAAACCCTTAAGCCGGCTAAGAGTTAGCTTGTTGTGCAATGCAATGGTTGGGTCGTCTGACGATGCAGAAAACACTAATGCGCGTTCATCTCTTAAAACGGATTTGTCGCCGTCAAACACTGCCATCAAGGATTCACGGGCAATCTGCCGGAAGGTCGTAAGTTTTCCGCCAGCAACGCTGACTAAGCCTTTGTCACTTCGCAGGGCGTGTTCTCGGTTTTCTTTGGAGGGTGATTTTCCTTCGCCGCTGGTAACAACAGGGCGCACGCCGGCCCAGCTCGACAATGCGTCTTGAGCTTTAACCGACGAACTGGGGAAGAGCTTTGATGACACCTTCAATAGATAGCGGACTTCGGCTTCGGTGATGCTGGGCTCAAGATTCAAGTCTCCTTTGTGGTCGAGGTCGGTTGTCCCCAAAACAGTCGTGCCACGCCAGGGGAAGGCGAACACCGGGCGTCCGTCCTCTGGGTGCAGAAGTGAAACTGCGCAGGTTACCGGAAGCCGTTGCCACGGAAGTACAAGATGACTGCCACGCAGAGGCCGTATATGCAGGGGAGTGTCGTGAGGCCCCTGTTTCTGAAGCCGGTCTGCCCACGCCCCCGTAGCATTGATCACACGTTTGGTCTGGATGTGAATGGGGCTTTCGCCTTCTGGTGTTACGTTAATGCCGCTGACGTAGCCATTTTCATCACGAATAATCTCGGATGCCGCTACATAGTTCAGGCATGTCGCGCCATCGGTTTGGGCCTCGGAGATCAAGCGCTGAACCAAACGTGCGTCGTCGGTCAGTGCATCGGTAAAGCGGCTGGTCGCAATCAAGTTGTTCTGCACGAGTCCGGGCACCCACTGAAGGGTTTCACCGGGGGTAAGCTTTTCTCGTGTACGAACCCCTGCGAGTTTGTCATAGACGGCAAGCAGCACTTGGAAAATGCGGGGGCCCGGAAACTTGCCTTTGAAATGAGGCATCAAAAACGGTAACGGCTCAACCAGCCCGGGCGCTTCTTCCATCATGCGTTGGCGTTCACGTACCGCTTGACGGGTTAGACCAATGTGGCCACTACCCAGATATCGAAGGCCACCGTGAACCATTTTCGAGGATCGACTAGACGTGCCCCAAGCAAAGTCCTTCTGCTCTACCAGTAGTGTACGTAAGCTGCTGCCTGCGGCCTCCCGAGCAGCACCTGCGCCAGTAATGCCGCCACCGACGATGACGACATCAAATTGAGCATTGCTACGCAGTTCTGTCAGAACTTCCTGCCGCGTCTTAGCCATGGCCTTATCAATCCAGCAGCGTGGTCGGATTCAGACGTTTATCCGGGTCGAAGCTGGAAGTCAGGGCCCGGATAGCCCGCATGCCCAGCTCACCTTTCTCTACTGGCATGAAGGGCGCGTGGTCTTTGCCGACCCCATGCTGATGGCTGATGGTGCCGCCGTTACGAACGATGATCTCCGACGTGGTGTTTTTAAGGTGCTTCCAACGCTGAAGTGTCTCAGCGTAGGTGTCGGCAACACGGAACACGTAAGTGGTGTAAATCGAGCAGCCCTGGCCATAAAAATGAGATAGGTGCGTAAAGACGTGAGACTTCTCTTGTTTATTTTCAAGCCCAGTCCGCAAGCTGGCCTCTATTTTCTCCAGCAAGCTGTCAACGTTATCCCAATCTGTTGCTGTCTCCAGCGTGTCTACGGCATAGCCCATCTGCCAGAGGGCTTCACGAAGGTAGGGCATGGTAAAGCGTTTTTCAGCCCATTTAGAGCCCAGATTGGTGCCGGTGTACACACCGTTGTATTCCTTACAAACCTTGCGGGCTTGCTTCAGGCTAGCCGATGCCTGGTCTTTCGAGCCAGTCACGCCGAAGGTCATCATGCATTTACCTTCATCCGCGCCACGAAGTGACAAGAACTTCTCCAGAAGGTTGATCAGGCCTGGGTGGCCGGCCAAGGCGAGCTGGGTTTCGGTTTCAATGGCGTTACTAAGCCGTAGCATGGACAGTTGAATTCGGTTCTGAACCAGCATTCGGGCGGCTGTTCGGGCTTGGTCCCAATTTGGGAAAAACACGACATGGAAACGCTCGTGTTCCGGCAACCGGGTAATTCGGACTTTCACTTCAGTTATCAATCCAAGGCGGCCTTCTGAGCCCAGAATCATTTCACGAATATCCGGGCCGGCACTTGAGGCTGGGATGGTAGGAATATCCAGCGTTCCCTGAAGCGTTTCGATGCGACCGCCTGCGAACAGCTGCTCAATTCGGCCATAACGCAGCGACTGCTGTCCGCTGGAGCGGGAAGCAACCCACCCGCCAACGGTAGACAGTTCAAACGATTGAGGGAAATGGCCCAAGGTGTACCCATGTGCACGAAGTTGCGATTCAACCAATGGACCGGGAGTTCCTGCTCCGAATGTGGCCAACTGGCTCTCACGGTCAAGGTCAATCAGACGATTCATATTGGCGAGGCTGACCGTAAGTACAGGTTTGCCCTGATCAACCGGGTTGATGTGTCCGGCCACGCTGGTGCCGCCGCCGTATGGAATCAGGTGAACGTCGTTCTCTTGAACGTACTTGAGAAGTTTCTGCACATCCGAGTTGGTGTTGGGGAGACTGACTCCATCTGGAAACAGGCCAACTTCACCGCTGCGCATTGCCAGCCAATCTGGGAGGCTCTGACCGCGGGCGTGGCGCACACGGGTTTCGGCGCTGGTATCGATCAGGTCGCGCAAGCCGTCAAAAGAAGGTAGGCGGGATTCCGGAACTTTGGCGCACACCTCTTCCAGCGTGCAATCACTCAGCGCGCTGGCTTGCCCGATGCGTTCAGCCAGAAAGTCTTGGCCGCCCTCTGGGATATCCAGGTTAAATTTGTCATCACCCCAACCGTTCCAGCGTCGCATCTATGCCTACTCCATTATTTGTAAGTTAGCGGCATTTTATAGAGTGATGACGAAATGTGTGTGTCGGTGTGCGACAACCTGACTGTCATTTTGCGACAGTTGTCGTAAAAACGGATCTTAGGGTGTGAGGGCGCTATTCAATCGTTCGTTGAGGTCTTGCCAGCGCTCCAGCTTTTTGGCATCACCAATCCGGGACCGGGCCCCGGATTCTTTGTTGAGCCAGAGGCCGTCACCATTGAAGCTGTAAACGGGCTCTAAATCAGTGCGTTGAGTCGCTGGCTTAATGTCATTTATAAGATTGTCGAGCACCAGGGGATCGGAGCTCGGGGTTTCGTACCAAGCAAGTACCATGTGGGCTTGATTTAATTCTAAGGCCTTAACGTACACAATTCGCAGCTGCTCATCAGGAATGCCCATGACGCGTAAAGTCAGGTACTTGGCAATCGAAAAATCTTCGCAGTCACCGCCATTCGTCGTTAGAAGCTCTATGGGGGTTGCCCAGTAGTCTTCTTCACCCCAATGCCGAATGTCGCTGATGAATCGAACCCGATTGAAGAACGAGTTCACCAGTTTAAGTTGACGATCCACGGGAGCATTGGAGGCAAGGGCGTGCAAGCGTTGCCAGTTTTCCAGACGCTGGTGAGCTTCTTGTCCGAAGTCACTGAGCACGTAATTCATCAGCTGGTTGCTGAGTTCCAGCGCGCTCGCAAAGGTAACTGCTAGCAGCAAAGGCAGGATGAAGGAACGGCGGGAGCGGGAAAGGGCGGCCGTTGCCATAATGAGCCTCAGTTATTATTCCGTAGCCGCTGGCGCAATTGTTCCAAGCGTTTTCGGATTTCTTCTCGTCGTTGCTGCTGGCTGGTTGATTGCGGGTCAGGTGAGCTTTGTTGCGTTTGCACTTGCCGTTGAGGGGGTGGCGAGGTGGTTTGTTGGTTTGTTTCTGTGTCTGCCATGAATACCCCGGTACTTTTTTCGTTTTCGGGGAAGTACAGATTTTCAAGCTTGCCTTGGCGTTCAATGATCACCCGGTTCGGAAACACGGTTCGAAGCGTTGCATTGCCGGGAAGAGGCTTACCTACCAGGTAGGCTTCGGTATCACCTTTGTCATCTTCTATCAGAGCGCTGCCCGGAAATTCGCCTTCAGCTGCCAAGACGCCTCTCAAGGACAGTCTGAGATTGGTTTCTGGAAGATTTTCGGTGTTTTCGCTGGGTGATTCTGCAGTTGCGGATGGGCTGCCAAACACCGCTAGGCTGGCCAGTTCTACTTGAGGAACATTGTCGTTTGAGTCGGCAATAGAATCGATTGCCCTGCTCGGCTTAGGTGTTGATGCCCGTTGCTCAGATTGCCAGAATTGATACCCCTGCCAAGCGGAAATGCCAACCATGGCCAGCGCAACCGCAATAGTTAGAATACGTGAAATTTGTTTCGGAGTGGCTAGCATCAGTAATCCTGAACACGAGTGGCGTGAACTTTAAAAAGCCCACAGGTTATCAGACGGAACGTAATTAGTGGCAGTATAGTGTACAGAGTTGTTTAGTGGTTCCCATTCCTGTGGTAGCCTTTTTGAATGCTGACAGCATGGCAGGTTGGGATAACACTGGCCCTATAACAAAAACCAGTGAACAGACGGATTTAACGAGGGAAAGTTGATCACCGAAACCGAAATTCAGCCGCAAGATTCGCCGCTGGGCAGGCTGCCGTTTACATTTGCCAAGCGTAACGGCGTAATCCTTACTCGGAACGAGCAGGGCGAGCCGGTGATTCTTGTTCGGCCTGGCGCCTCCCATACCGCGCTTGCTGAAGCAAATCGGGTGAGCGGTGGACGCGCCCGCTTTTCCACCATCGAACCCAGTCGGTTCGATGAAGCCCTTAACGTTGCCTACCAGAACGATTCCGCTGAAGCTATGCAGATGGTCGAGGGCATCGGTGATGACATGGACTTGGCGTCGCTGGCAGATTCGGTGCCAGAAACAGAAGATCTTCTGGAACAGGAAGACGACGCTCCGATTATTCGTTTGATCAATGCCATCTTGACCGAAGCCGTTAAAACCAGCGCCTCGGACGTGCACATCGAAACTTATGAAAAACAACTGATCGTTCGCTTCCGAATCGATGGCGTGCTTCGTGAAGTTGTGCAGCCTAAGCGCGCGTTGGCACCGTTGTTGGTGTCTCGTATCAAAGTTATGGCTAAGCTCGATATTGCGGAAAAACGAATTCCGCAAGACGGCCGAATTGCGCTTCGGGTTGCTGGTAGGGAAGTGGATATTCGCGTGTCCACCATGCCGTCCTCAAGCGGCGAACGTGTGGTGCTGCGATTGCTGGATAAACAGGCCGGCGCTATACGCCTTGAATCGTTAGGCATGGGTGAAAGCGACCTGAAAACATTGCGCAAGCTGATTCATCGCCCTTACGGAATTTTGCTGGTCACCGGGCCAACCGGTTCGGGTAAGTCCACGTCGTTGTATGCGGGCCTGCAAGAAATTAACGACCGAAGCCGAAACATTCTCACGGTCGAAGACCCTATTGAGTATAACCTGCCAGGCATTGGCCAGACCCAGGTCAACCAAAAAGTTGATATGACGTTTGCCCGGGGCTTACGGGCCATTCTTCGCCAAGACCCTGACGTGGTCATGATTGGCGAAATCCGGGATTTAGAAACCGCAGAAATCGCTGTACAAGCGAGTTTGACCGGTCACTTGGTGTTGTCGACGTTGCACACTAATACGGCAGTGGGTGCGATTACCCGTTTGATGGATATGGGCATCGAACCCTTCCTGATTTCCTCCAGCCTGGTGGGGATTGTTGCCCAGCGTTTGGTGCGGGTATTGTGCGATCAATGCCGTGAACCATACATTCCAACGGATGAACACTGTGAGTTCCTGCAGCAGGATCCGGCCAATCCTCCCACCATCTTCCGCGCCAAAGGGTGCGAGCACTGTAACCAGCTGGGTTATCGCGGTCGGGTTGGCATCTATGAAGTTGTCGAGGTGACTGAAGCCTTGGGCGCCCAGATTCACAAGCGGGCAGGGGAACTCGAGCTTGAACACGAAGCGAGGAAGTCGAGTCCCAGCATTCATGCTGATGGTGTCCAGAAAATTCTCGATGGCGTGACCACCGTGGAAGAAGTATTGCGCGTTACCCACCGGAGCAAATAATTCATGCCAGCATATGAGTACAAAGCGCTGGACCCGAGAGGAAAGCAAAAGCAAGGTGTCGTCGAAGCGGATGCAGCGAGGGCGGTGCGCCAGCAATTGCGGGAGAAAGGGCTAACGCCCTTGACCGTACAACCGGCAGTTGAAAAACAAACTCGAAATAATCCACTAAGCAGCCGCGGCTCTTTGTCGGCCTCGGATCTGGCGTTGGTAACCCGCCAACTGGCTACGTTAATTCAATCTGGCATTCCCATCGAGCAGGCGCTGAGCGCGACCGCCCAGCAAACCGCGAAACCTCGCATTCGGGGTATGTTAATTGCCATTCGCTCTAAGGTGATGGAAGGTTATACGCTGGCAGATAGCTTTGGCGAATTTCCCAAAGCGTTCCCGCGCCTGTATCGTTCGACCGTCGCTGCCGGTGAGCATGCAGGGCATCTAGACCTTGTGTTAAACCGGCTGGCGGATTACACCGAAAGCCGGCAGGAAGCGCGTCAGAAAATCCAGCTTGCAGCCATCTACCCGATCATTCTCAGTATCGTTGCCATTTCCATCGTGGTCTTCCTGCTGACCTACGTGGTGCCAGACATCATAGAAGTGTTCCTGAAACAAGGTCAGGATTTGCCCGGGTTAACGATGGCCATGCTGGCCGTGTCGGATTTTTTGGGCAGTTTTGGTGTCTATCTTCTAATCCTCCTGGTACTTGGAATCATCGCGTTCCGGGTTGCCTTAACGAAGCCAAGGTTTAGGTTGAGGTTTCACAAGCAACTTCTTCATTTACCGTTGTTTTCGGGTATGGTACGTGGCGTGAATACCGCTCGGTACGCCAGTACGCTCAGTATTTTGACCACCAGTGGGGTGCCTCTGGTTGAGGCCATGCGTATTGCGGGAGAAGTGTTATCGAACGATTTTCTTCGACAAGAATTACGGGAAGCCGCTCGTAAGGTGAGCGAGGGCGGTTCGCTACATCGTGCCTTGGATCAAACCGGCTATTTTCCCCCGATGATGCTGCATATGATTGCCAGCGGGGAATCCAGTGGTGAACTGGATAGCATGTTGGAGCGAACGGCACGAATGCAGGAAAATACCTTGCAATCCAAAATCGCCGCGATCGTTGGTCTGTTTGAACCAATGATGCTGTTGATCATGGGTGTGGTGGTATTGATCATTGTTCTTGCAATCATGTTGCCGATTCTGAACATGAGTAATCTGGTGGGCTAGCTTGAGTCCGCTCACCATAAGACATACCGAACGCTTTAAAACTAAGAACCATGAGTAAATGACGAGTGATATTATGAGCAACAAACTGAACCAGAAACTAGCCAGGTCTAAAGGCTTCACCCTGATCGAAATTATGGTCGTGATGGTCATACTGGGCCTTTTGGTCGCGATTGTGGCGCCAAACATTATGGGGCGAAGTGACCAGGCGAAAGTAACCGTTGCCGAAACCCAATTAAGCAACATCGCCAACGCGCTGGATTTGTACCGTCTTGATAACAGCCATTACCCATCTACCCAGCAAGGGTTGGAAGCATTGGTTCGAAAGCCCAGTGGTAGCCCCGAGCCTCGTAACTGGAACCCGGACGGATATCTGAAATCCGTGCCCGAAGACCCTTGGAACAATCAGTACCAATACGTTAGCCCGGGCACTGAAGGGCCCTATGATTTGTATTCTTACGGATCTGACGGTCAGGAAGGTGGTGACGGTGATGCCGCAGACATCAGTGTTTGGAATACCGAGCAGTAATTGACTGTGGACCGCAGGGCAGCCCATTCCGGCTTTACGCTGATCGAAATTCTGGTTGTCCTGATTATTGTCGGGCTGCTGGCATCGCTTGCCGTTTTTAGCATGGGCGGCAATTCACAGCAGCGTGAGCTCGAAAGCCAGGTACGCGAACTTTACCTGCTCATGCAGACGGCATCAGAGCAAGCCGTTCTCAACAACCTGGAGCTCGGGTTGTTACTGGAAGACGATGGCTATCAGTTCGTCGCGTTCCAAGATGAATCCGGTGAATGGAAACCCTCTGGTGAGCGGCTTTTCCACCGGCGGACACTGCCCGATTGGATGACCGTTACCCAATTCGTTGAAAGTGACGCCCCTCGCTTAACATCGGCGGAGGATAAACTACGCCCTACCATCGTGTTTTTCTCCAGCGGAGAAAACACACCCTTCGAAATTGAGTTCACTATCAGCAACGACACCGAACTGATGCATGCTTTGGCTTCCGATGGCGTGTCTCCGCTGGAGTGGCGCCAGCCCGGTTTTGAGGAAGAAGAATGGTAAGGCGGCAGAAGGGCTTCACTCTACTGGAAGTGCTTATTGCACTGTTGGTATTCAGCCTCATAGCGACAGCGGCCGCGGAAGTTGGGAGCCAATACATCTCCAGTTTTGAGAGGGTACGAGATAAAACGCTCGCCGGCTGGATAGCTGAAAATCACATTAATGAACTGCGGCTTCAGGAGACGCTACCTGACACGTCTGAGAATTCCTCCGACACAGAGTTCGGCACTTACCATTGGCAAGTCACCACGGTTGTACAAGGCACGGCCGAGCCGTCTATGAGACGTGTAGAGGTGACTGTCGCCAAATACCCCGATCAAAAGAATGAACCCTTTCCGGTGCACTCTTTGTCCGCATTCCTAGGGGCGAAATGATGCAGCCGATAGGTTTTGTACGCACACAATCAGGTTTCACCTTGATGGAAATGCTGATCGCTGTGACGATTACAGCGGTGATTGGCTTGGGTGTGTGGCAGGTAGTCGGCAGCGTGGTGAATTCTAGAGATAGAGTGAATGCCCTGGCTGAGCAGTTTGACGGGTTGCAAAAAGCCATGCTGTTGCTGGAACGAGACGTCACCCAAGTGGTCAACCGGTCTGTGAGGGATGTGTACGGAGATTTTAAACCCGCATTAACTGCCCGAGAGGAAGCGTTCGAGCTGCTGCTTACTCGCCAGGGCTGGCGCAACCCTTTGGGGTTACGGCGGAGCAGTTTGCAGCGTGCGGGCTGGGAATACACTGGCACAGAGCTTAGGCGCCGGTATTGGCCTGTTGTCGACCAAGGGCAGGACGAAGAAAGTCGCGACATCCTTTTGCTTGAGGACGTTAATGCGTTCGAAATTCGCTTTCTGGATGAAGATGGCAAATGGCACGACACTTGGCCTACCGATCAGGCCATGTTTGCCATGACTCCTGGCCAACGACCTGTTACTGCTCTACCGATAGGCTTAGAAATCACCCTTGAGCACGAACGATTTGGTGAGATTGTTCGACTGTTTACCCTGCCGGACTTTTCCCAAGATCAGGCGCAGTCTGTGGTGAATCAGCAGCAAGAAGCCGCTTCAGAAGATAACGAAGAAAACGGTGAGGAAAATGCGGCCGGGGGTAGCACATGAATTCGACCCGGCGTATAAGCGGGCACCGGCAGTCTGGCGTGGCTCTTATTATGGTTCTTTTGGCCATGGCGTTAGTGGTTTTGCTCGCTACCGGTATGACCAAACAGCAAAGTTTACGGATTTATAAGGCCGGGCATTATTTGGCGCAGCAGCAAGGGCACAGTATTGCTCTGGGAGCTGAAGAATTTGCTAAGCGAATCCTAATTCGCGATTACGAAGAAGACAAAGAAGACGGCAGCATGGTGGACAGCCCGGACGAGTTCTGGGCCATGCACGCGGCCGTTTTGCCCCTTGATGAAAACGGCGTAGTTGAAGTCCAGATTGATGACCTTGGTGGACGAATTAATTTAAACGATTTAATCGCAACCAATGGGGAAGTGAACCCGCTCACCAAGGACCGAATCTCGCGGCTTTTGATCGCGTTGGGTATCAACGGTTTGAATGTTGATACTCTGATAGATTGGATTGATTCCGATGACCAAACTTTAAGCGCCTATGGCGCTGAAGATGGCCAGTACTTGATGGCCGATCCCGGTTTCAGAGCTGCAAACCAACCCTTTGTCTCGGTTACTGAACTAAGATTGATTGAGGGCATGACCGAAGAAATTTATGTTGCGCTTCGCCCTCACGTTGCTGCTTTGCCGGTTAGTGGTAGTGGCATTAACGTTAACAGCGCCACGGCACCGGTGCTGATGTCTTTACACAGTGAGATTAACGAAGCTCAGGCCGAAGCTATCATGGCCAAGAGGGAAGAAGAACGGTTCGAGAATCTTCAGGATTTTCTGGCTTTACCTGAATTCTCTGGGCTGGGATTAAAGCAAAACGGGTTAATGCTGCAAACCCGATTTTTTGAAGTTGTATCACGGATTACCTACGATAATCGTGTCGTAAATATGGTCAGCACGGTGTTTCGTAATCCGGAAGGTGAGGTCCAAACGGTTCACAGGGATACCGGACAAAAGAACAGGATCTCCAAGGAACCTTACACTTTCTCAGAAGGATAACCATGTCTTATCGTCTCTATGTGCGGCCACTGTCGCCCTTTGCTGACCCGGCACAGAGCCCGGATGCCCAGCTTTTTAGCTGGGTGTTGCACGACGCCAGTGGCGATTCTCAAGCAAGGGGTACGGCTGACCCCAAGACCGTGATTGAACAGACGTTAGCGCAGAATGCGCTAGATAAGGTGCTTCTCATTGGCCTGGTTCCCGGTGATGAAGCCGCATTTTGCATGGCCGACATTCCGGCCAAACAAAGCCGGTTTGTACAGCAAGCACTGCCGTATGCGGTTGAAGAGCAGATAGCTCAGGACATCGAGACAGTTCATCTGGCGCTCGGAAAGCATTCCGACGAGGGTTATCTGGTTGCTGCAATCGACTTAGCTCAAATGGAGCGTTGGAAGAGCCTGTTCACGGGCTGGGAGCAGGCGCGTCTTGACGCCATTTACGCGGACGCTTCTTTATTGCCCACTCCCGACTCAGGGTGGATGATGTGCCTTGACGACGAGTTCGTGCTCATGCAAAGCCAGCGGGGCGAATGGTTAAGGATGCAGGCCGACAACCTGCCGTTGTTTGCGATGACCATGGCGGCACCTTCCGCCGATGACGTTGCTGCTGAAATCCCCGTGCAGCTGTACGGTATTGAAACGGAATTAGAGCGCCAGCAACCTTTGGTGAACGAGCTATCAGGCTCCACGGGGCGTGTGTACGTTCAGCAGAAGCCTCTAGAGTTTTCGGTGCTCGAATTCCTGGCGTGGTCCCATCACCAACATTTGTGCCAACCGGTGAATCTGTGTCAGGGCGCTTTTTCCGTCAAAGTTTCGGGTTCCAGCCCGCTAAAGCCATGGAAGCCTTTGATTGCGGTTGTCTCACTTTGGTTTGTGATACAGCTTGGGCTCGACATCGGGTTGGGGATGTATCACAAACAACAAGCCGATGAGCTGAAATCGCAGGCTATGGTTATTTACCAGCAAGCCTTTCCCACAGACCGCCGTACCCATGCCGGGAATGTCCGGCGGGTCATTGAAGGGCAGCTGCGGGTTGCGGGTTCTCAGGGCGCGGATGTCGATTTCATCACGCTGATGAAGTTCACTGGCGACCAGTATGGCCGTTTGGCGGGAGCTGGAACGGTGACGTTTAATTCGATTAACTACAGTCGCACTCGTGGTGAACTGATCGTTGATGTACGGGCCGACAGTTATGATCGTCTCAGTCGTTTACGCAACGGTTTGGCGGACCAGGGCTTGCAGGCGCAGATCGGTTCGGTGGTTAACGAATCGAGCGGTGCCCGTGGCCGTTTGACGGTGTCAGGGGGGTAAACGATGTTTCAGCGCCTAAAAGATCAACCCGCTATTGAAAAATTGATAGCCCGTTACGATCAATTACCTCAAAGGGACCGTCAGGCTTTGACAGTTCTGCTGATAGCCTTGGCGATTGCCGTGCTGTATTTTGCGATTTGGCGTCCGGTTTCAGATTATCGCAGCAGCGCAGAGGTTAGCCGCGAGAATGCCGGTGAGTTATTGGCCTGGATGCAGGCTAATGAAAGCGCCATACAACGACTTGGTAATACGGGCGCAAGTAACTCGGCTTCCAACGCTACTGATCGGCCCGAAGACGGTCGTGCGCTGATGGCTTTGGTGACCCGGTCCGCCAGTGAAGCGGGCCTTTCGCTCCAGCGTTTTGAACCTTCGGGTAATAATGCCATCCGAGTATGGATGGAGGATGTCCTGTATGCCGACGTCGCCGCTTGGTTGGAGCGTTTGGACGCTCAGCATGGAATTCTGATTGATCAAGCCGCAATGGATAGAGGCAACGAACCCGGAAAGGTATCCGTACGACTTACTCTTGCCATCTGATTTGTTGGCATTCTATAGAATTTACAGGAGACAGAATGTCTAATTCCCACGATTTTGACCTGATTGTAATTGGAGCGGGTTCTGGCGGCGTTCGTTTGGCCAGAATGTCGGCTCAAACCGGCGCGAAGGTAGCCGTTGTCGAATCCCGTTACCTCGGCGGAACATGTGTAAACGTAGGCTGCGTGCCCAAGAAGCTGTTTGTTTACGGCGCCCAGGTCAGAGATGAGCTAAAAAACGCACAAGGCTATGGCTGGAACATTCCATCTGAAGATGTGAGTTTTGACTGGACAACACTGGTTTCGAATAAGAACGCTGAAATTGAGCGGCTTAACGGGATCTACGGCCAAATGCTGGAAAATGCCGGTGTTACGATCATTGAAGGTACGGCCAGTATCGTCGACCCGGAAACGATTACGGTAGGAGGTACTCAGTACACCACCAAGCACATCACGGTTGCGACCGGCAGCTGGCCGGTCATCCCGGACATTCCCGGAAAAGAGTGTTTGGTCACATCCAATGAGATGTTTTACCTCCCACAGTTGCCTCGTCATGCCGTGGTATGGGGTGGGGGTTACATAGCTGTCGAATTCGCCGGTATTTTGGCTGGCCTTGGTGTAGAAACCACCTTGTTGTATCGCGGCGATTTGTTCCTACGAGGTTTTGACGACGATATTCGCCGATTCACCGAACAGGAAATGCGTAAAAAAGGCGTAAACTTGCGCTTTAACGTAACAATCGAATCCGTAGAGCCCGACAACGCGCTCTATAAAGTGAATTTAAACGATGGCAGTAGCCTTCAGACAGGTTTAGTCATGGCCGCAACCGGTCGTCGCGCACTTGTAGATGGGTTAGGGCTTGAGAAGGTTGGGGTCGAGCTCAATGAATCGGGCCACATTGTGGTAGACGATCATTTCCGCACCCGTGTTCCGTCAATTTCCGCACTTGGGGATGTGATAGGTACCCCGCAACTCACCCCGGTTGCGTTGGCTCAAGCTATGGTGCTCACTCGTCGCCTGTTTGGTGATGGCCAGGGCGAGATGGATTACAGTGCTATTCCGACCGCCGTGTTCTGCCAGCCTAACATTGGCACTGTGGGCTTAACCGAAGAAGAAGCGATTGCGGCAGGCCATCGTTTGCGGATATACCGATCTGATTTCCGCCCGATGAAATACACCTTGAGCGGTCGTGATGAACGGTGCCTGATGAAACTCGTTGTAGATGATCAAACAGACAAGGTGCTCGGGGCGCATATGGTTGGGCCTGACGCAGGGGAAATCACCCAAGGCTTAGCTGTTGCGATTAAAGCAGGGGCGACCAAAGCGCAGTTTGACTCAACGCTGGGTATTCATCCAACCTCGGCAGAAGAGTTCGTAACTATGCGTTCGCCTGTTCAGTAACTGGCAGATCAAAGGGTATCTCGAAACGGAACGAGGTACCCTGACCCATATCCAGTTCGATGTGAACGTGCCCGCCCATCAGTTCGACCAACCTCTGAACCATCGACAGATTGAAGCCTGGTCCGCCGAAGCGAGAATGTGTGTGCGGGTTATGAATGGTATTGGCGTTGCGAGTGGTCGAGCTCGAATCTCGTACCGTGCAAGACATCAAAATGTGCTTTTCATCGATGCTCACCCAAACAGTCCGCACCGTGATGAAGCCATTACTGGTCATCTCAAGAGAGTTATCGAGTAATCCGCTAAGCACCTGTCTGACGCGAGGCCCATCTCCGATTACCGTAGCTTGTTCCGGCCAGTCACCTAAGCAATGAGATTCAAGACATAGCTCTTGTTGTTCTGCGGCATGGCGGTATGAAGCAATGCAGTTTGAGATTAGCTCTCGGAGGTCAAACGGTTTAGCGTCCAATGCTTTTGCCCCGCTGTCCAAATGGGCATAATCCAACATATTGGATATAACCGTTAATAAATCCTGCACCGATTTCTTTGCGGTAGTGAGGTAATCCTCCTGTTGAGGAGAAAGTGCTTCCTGCTCGATGTGGTTGATCATCCCGATCACACCCGTCAATGGAGTGCTTAGTTCCTGACGCATGCTGGCCAGAAACTCTGATTTTACCCGGTTCGCGTGCTCCGCTTTATTCCGCTCAGATTCTGAAATGGCGAGGGTTTCGTTACGGTTTTTTTTCAAGTCTTGTAAACGTTGAGCCAATTCATTGAGTTGCTTTTGCAGATCGACAATTTCTGCTGCAACACCCTTCGATTTGATGGGCTCAGGACGGTAGTCGCCACGTATAAGACTGCCAACCCGCCTGCCGAGATTTTGCATCGGGCGAAGAATGTTTCCGAGAAACAGTTGAACTAACACAATGGCGAACATAAGCGTACTGCCGCCAACCACTATGGAAGACCACCAGATGTTTTGAAGTTTCAGGTCCAATGCCTCGGTTTGCACAGCGACCTGAACACTGCCTATGCGAAGAATACCTGCGCCGGACTCCCATCCGGATTGGAACCATTCTATCCCGGCGCTATCCTCAAGCATCAACGGCTCTTGAAGAATTTCAGACTCGTACACTTGGTAGTGGGGGGCGTTTATATCGATTTTCTGATCTTCTGCACTGGCAAATCCTATTTCCTCACCAACAACATCCATTACTCTTACCCAATGCGCATCACTATGCTCGAGGGCATTATCGAGAATTTGTTCAAGTGCAAAGCTGTTACCTGACACAATCGCGTATTCAAGAACCGGAGCGAGGTTGTCTGCCAATAGCTGGCTACTCTGAGCCATTGCACTTCGCGCATCATCCATCCTTACTGATGTAAAAAAAACGACAAGTACCGTAAACATCAAAACTGCCGGTAGAAGGCCGAGTAATAACAAACGTCGTGAAAGTGATAGAAAGGCAGGTTTATTTCGATATTTAATCATCTAACTCCTCCTCAGATGGATTCAGGAGGAGCTCATCAATCCTATTTGCAATGTGCTCGGGCTGATTCAAGGGGATATTTAGCGAACGCGCTACCTGTCGGTTGACCTCAACGCTGAAGGTTTCGGGATAGCTCGCCGGTGGAAACTCACCGTTTTCCTGATAATTGGTTAGGAACTCAGCTATTTTATCTGCCATAGAAGAATAAGTGGGGTAACTGGAGGCGAGTGATCCGGCTTTAACATAAGCTAGGCTCGGCCCGATCAATATTTTGTTTCGCCGGTAAGCCGTGAGCAAAATATGCTTGATGTTCCGGGGGTGATAAATATCAGGGTCCGGCGTACCCAATAGTAAGTCACCGTAGTTCAACGCACGTATGAGGGTGGAGATTAATTGTTCTGGCTTATTTACGAGAAATACCTGGCCTTCCAAACCGTATTCAGGAAGACGTTCTAACAAAGAGGTATACAGAGATCGGTTATGAGGGCTTGCTAACACAGCCACTTTGGTGGCGTGAGGCAGAATGACTTTGCCTGTGAGTGCTTGGCGTAGAATGGGTACATCGTAGAGTATGGCGCTTATCTTTCCCGAAGTTTCATGGGGGTATTTTTCGAGAAACTGAAGCTCAACCAAGGTGGCGAGTATCGGAGCATTCCGCTTAACACGGTACAAACGGTCGAACGCTTTGGGGCCTATGGTAATCACTGGCCCAGTGGGCAATATCCCCAAGTCAGCGCTAGGGGAGAGCAGGTTCAGCTCAAAATTTGGGCCCACTCGATCTTCAATCAAACCGATGAAATACGAATCTAATGTTTGCTTGCCGGAACCAATGACGGTCACTGGCTGAACACTGCGGTGATCAGCTTGAGAAAAAGCGTTTATCGGCCATGCGGCCCAAAGGCAGAATATGGCGACTAAGTTCAGGATGAATTTCACGTTCAAAATCTGACGCCTGCTTCCACGAAGAACTGATTGTGGTCATCAATATTGTTGTCTGAACTAAGCTCAGGCTCCCGGTTCAGGTAGTGCTGCATCGTGATCGCAATTTCAGCGGTATAATCCGTTCGAAAAAACTGTTTGGCCAATCGAACATCGATGCGCTCAAATTGGTTTTCGGTGCGCAGAAACTCGTCAGCCCAATAAAATGCGGACGATGCTTTTAGGTCAAAGGGGAAGTTCTGGATAATGGAAAAACTACCCGAGTGTCGGGTGGACATTCGGGAAAGCAGGCCTTCCTGGTAATCCTGCTGTTGGGTGTCCACTGCACCTGTAGCGTCGAGAATCGGCGGGCCAATGTAGCGTGAATCCTGGTCAAGATACGCATAGGTGGCTCGCAGAGCTGTGTTCGGATAGTCGAGCGTCGCTTCCACCTCAAAGCCTTTTTGGTCAACATCAACATTATTACCGAGGGTCCATTGGGCTAATTGAATGACGCCGCTGACCATATCCCGCATTTCGTCTTTAAAGCCGCGAACTTCTATCGATAATAATGCAGACGGTAACGGGAACTGGCCAAAATAACTGATCTCATGGGATCTAATGCGTTCCTCCTCGAGATCTCTACCGAGCGTTAAAGCGTGGGGCTCTTGTGCGGCATCAACAATGGTTAGCCGGCGCCCTTCAAGGTCAGAATATATATCAGGGGTTACATGGCGGAGGGTATACCCCGTGTTGGGGCTCTGTTCGAAGGTGTCCGGGGTTCTTACAGCTTGAGAGTATACGAATCGAATTGCGTGGTGGCTATTGATAACAAAGTTGGTTGCAACCCGTGGTGAAAAATAGTCTTCATCGGTGGTATGGGAGTGCTCCCAGTTACCACCCAAATTTAAGGTCATCCAGGGCCAGGGCGTATACTCCAGATTACCGAAATATCGTGACTGATAACTGTGTTCACGGCCATTAAAGTAGGTTTCAGATCGAAGAATGTTTTTTCGGAAGCCAGCACCTGACACCAGTTTTAGATCATCATTGAAGAGCAGGGTGTCTTGGATTTCCAGCTCCAGTCTTGTGTCCTCGTAATCCTCGTTGACGTTTGCACGCAAGGGCGTTTCCCCTGGGACAGGAACCTGACAAGGCTCCAGGCGACTGCCATCGTTTGGATCCTGAGTTCGAAAATAGAGTGACGGGCCATTCGAACCACGCAAACAAGCAATCGCTGACTCTCCGAGCTCTATGTCATACCGATTCCGGCGTTTGAAATTTGAAACACTGGCGAGGACATGAAAAAAGTGATGCTCGGAGCTGCTGTGGTTGAATTGGCTTTGAATGAAATAATCTCGCACATCAACGTTTGGATGTTCGATGGGGTCTAGTTCACCGCTTTTCCCTTTGTCCTGCTGCTTGACTCCATCCGTGACCCCCGCTTTCACCTCAATGTTCGTACTTCTATTTAACTTGAAGCGAGAGTCATAACCGAACGAATTAATGTTGTGACCGTCATTGAAAGAGACGCGCTCGCCACCATCCTCTTGGTAATCAAACCCGCCAAATTTGCGTTTCTCATAGGAAAGCCGCCAATCTACGACCTGACCGGCACCGCCGACTGAAGCGAATGTGCGGATATGGTTACGCGAGCCTCGCGTTACCCGTGCTTCAGCGCCAACGGTATCAACGGGGTCTCGTGTGATGATATTGATCGTGCCCAGGAAGGCATTGATACCATAGGCAGCTGAGTTCGGGCCTCTGGCAACTTCTATGCGCTCGATCAATTCTAGTGGTACCGGCATGGTTTCCCAATCCATGTCGGAAAGGGTGGCTCGGTGAGCTGTTCTGCCATCAATCAGCACTTGCATGCGTCTTTGCTCGTAATGAACCGTGCCATGATAGGTAGCGACGGGTTGATGGCTACCGACAAAGTTAACGGTCATCCCTGGCACCAATCGAAATACTTCGTACAGATTCATAATGCCCAGGTCACGGATCTTGTCGCCTGGAATAACGGTTGTGCTGCCAGGTACCCGGGTTTTTGGCTGCCTGAGGCGTGTGGTGGTTAGAACCTGAGGAATATCGTTGTCAAACTCCAACAGCCCACCCGTAAAGGGAGGTTGCTCGGCAGTTGCAGATATGGGTACTGTGAACCCTAGACCGCTGATTAGTATCGACCACCCCACATGTCTTGCGAATCTCTTTGCATCTGGATGGCGGTACAAGCAATTCGTCTCAGGCATAGTAGTCGTTCTATAATTGGGTATTCAGTGTGCAGATTTAGTTGCATTTATTCTCCAATCCTAGGAGAACCTAAACCATTTGTCTCTAGAAAGTTTACAGAGATGACATATTCGGAGTAATTGTTGTATGAGCTGCTGGGAGATTCTGGGTATTGAGCCGACGAGTGATCGTGAGGAAATTCGCCAGGCTTATGAGCGCCAGATGAAATTTGCGTCAACCGAGGAGGCTCTTCGGCTAGACAACGCATACCGGGAGGCCGCAGGGGGCGAACCTATGGTCATGCCGGCCGCGGCTTCAGCACCAGACCCCAGTCTCGGAATCGATCATAAGTTAGACGCTAACGAATCCCAAATAGTGCGCGAGGTCGTTATTCAGATTAAGGCTCTGATGAATGATTCAGGCCGCCAACAAGATGCAGGTATCTGGAAAGCAATACTCTGCGAGCCACCTGCGGATCAGCTACCGCTTCGCCGGGAAATTGGGCAACAACTGGAGTCTTGGATTCGGCCAATGGCTGAGAACGGATCGTTCCCGCAGCCTGTTGCCCGCTTTCTTGGGGAGTGGTTTGAATGGTTCACTGTTCAGGAGGCGATTACTGAGCAGGAACAGCAATCACTTGAACTTGATGAAAAGGATTCGCGGGACGAAATAGAACCACTTTCGCAAACCACTAACTTTTGGCCCGCGGTTATAGGCTGGATCATCGGGTTAGTGATCCTAACCATGATCTTTGGTGGCATGGGCGTTGGCAGCTGAGGCCTGTTCAATTTTTATCCGGTACTTCTGCGCCCAAATAGCGCCCACGATGACCTGAATTTGGTTGTAACACATGATCGGCAGCACGATCATCCCGAAGCCGGGGTGCCCGGAAAACAGCACTTTAGCCATGGGCAAACCAGACGCCAAACTTTTCTTTGAGCCGCAGAATACCACTGCGGCTTCGTCTTCTAAGCTGAACCCGAATCGTCGGACCATTACGGTTGCTGCCAACATAAACAGTCCAAGCAGCCCGAAACACAGCAGAATAGCCAAGACAATGGCTTGAACAGGCAGGTTTTGCCACAGGCCGCTGACCACCGAATGAGAAAACGCTGAGTAGACGATAATCCAGATAACGAATTGGTCATACCGTGACATAAACGACTCGTTACGACCAAGAAATCCTCCTAGCCACGGCCTCATGGCATGGCCAACTGCAAAGGGCAGCAAAAGCTGCAACACGATATCTTTCAGGGCTTCTGCCACTGAAAAGTTGCCATCTCCGGACGTAGACACCAACAAGAGCAACAGGAAAGGTGTGAGCATCATTCCGAACACATTAGATGCTGCAGCACTGCATATGGCGGCCGGTACATTGCCTTTTGCCATCGCGGTATAAGCGATGGAAGATGATACCGCTGATGGCAATACGCCCAGATAAAGAAAACCGAGGCCAAGATCTTTCGGCATCCATTCAGGAATGATGTTGCTCAGCCCGTTAATAGGCAAAACCACTAACGGGAAGAAAACGAAGGTCAGTGAAGTGATCAGGATGTGTAAGCGCCAATGGGTTGCGCCATCTATTATTTGCTGGCGAGACAGAGCTGCACCATGAAGAAAAAACAGTAATGCTACCGCCCAGGTGCCTATGGTTGCGAGGGCATCAGCAGCCTCGCCGGTTACCGGCATAAAAGACGCTAAAACAATCGCACCCAGCAGCAGCAAGGTGAAGGTGTCAATGCGAAACTTCATGAGTAAACCTTAAGTCAATTGCCGGATTCCGGAGTGATAAACCTATAGTCCGCCGTATCTACGGAACGGGTTGCAAATCGATAGCTGAACGTAAAGCCGGGCCAAAGTGCACTGTTTTTCCCGTGTTCGTCTAAATACCAGGACCGACAACCCGAGTCCCAGACTGTGCCATCCAACCCCTTCTGAATAACCGAACAATAGCGGGTTTGGCGATATTCCCGCACGTCCATCGCAGAATTTGGGTACTTTGCCAACGCGTTTATTGCGCTGATGACATACCTGAATTGGGATTCGAGCATATAGAGAATTGAGTTGTGGGCCAAGTTGGTGTTTGGACCATAAAGCATAAACATGTTCGGAAACGCGCTTACCTGACAAATCAAAAGTGTGATCCCAGGTGGCGGAGTGAAATGTACGACCTTTAAAACACTCTAAACCGGGAATAGTTGGCATTGCTGGCCGATTAAGCTGACCCGTCGCGGTAATTAATACGTTAGCTGTATAGGTGTTGCCACACTCTGTCGTGACCGTCCATGAATTGTCGGTTTCATTAAAGTGAGCATCTATGACTGCTTGATTAAAACGGATGTACGGCTGTAATTTATACTGAGCAATGCAATGCTCAATATAACCCTGAATTTCCGGTTGAGGTGCGAATTTCCGACTCCAGTCATGTCTTGGTTCGAAGGAATATGAATACAGATGGGATTGTACGTCGCATGCGGCACCGGGATAGGTGTTTTCGCGCCAAGTACCTCCTGCTTTAGATGCTTTCTCGAGCAGGATAAGGTTGGTGAAACCGGCTTTTTTTAGCTCAATGGCCATGCCAATACCGCCAAAGCCAGTGCCGATAATGATGATAGAAAGGTTCTTCTGCTGACGCCGCGTCATCGTTGCTGCCTGGTTATTATTTGTCACCAGACTATAGCGCCCTACCTAGACAACAGAAAGCCCCGAGCGGGTCTTAAGGGGGCAGGGCTGTTCAGAAAGACGTGTGAAGCAATCAGCTTTTACATGCTGCTGGCGTTCGCGGCGTCTTGGAAACTCCAATTAACCGTACGCGGCTGATGCTTATCTGCTTCGAATAGATGGCCTACGCTCGGTACGGCATACCAGAGTTCTCCACGAGTGGGATTATGCTGCGCGAACTCAGCATGGCTTATCCCGGTTTCCCATAGCTCGGGGCTTTCCCAGCCTTCCGGAGCCAGTTCCAGACGAACTTCTGATCCAATCAGGCTGATGGATTGTATTCGCAAGGGCAGACGAGCATGGGTGGCGGGTGAGCGTGACAACTGTACTTCGTGTGGCCGCAGATAAAGCTGCGCTTCTTGATCACCTTTGGTGCCGGGCAACGATAGCCAAGCTTCGCCTTGCACCAGCTTCTGGCTCTTCACCACACCGGAAAAGGCATTTACATGCCCCAGGAAATCGAACACGAACCGGCTGTCGGGACGAGCATACAATTGCGCTGGGCTATCCACTTGTTCTACTTTTCCCTGACTCATGACAACCACTTGATCGGACAGCTCCAGAGCTTCTTCTTGATCGTGAGTCACGAAAATACTGGTGAAGTGGTACTCGTCGTGCAACGCACGCAGCCAGCGGCGCAAATCCTTTCGAACTTTGGCGTCGAGAGCACCAAATGGCTCATCGAGAAGCAGAATACGAGGCTGTGTTGCGAGGGCCCGGGCCAGAGCTACCCGCTGTTTTTGGCCACCTGACAACTGGGATGGATAACGATCCGCCAGTTGTGGTAACTGGATCATCTCCAACAGCTTCTCAACGCGCCGAGTGATTTCCTGTTTAGAGGGGCGCTCTTTACGGGGCAAGGATTCCAGCCCGAAAGCAATGTTTTGCGCGACCGTCAGATGGCGGAATAAGGCGTAATGTTGAAACACAAACCCGATGTTGCGGTCCCGCACGTGCAAATTGCTGACGTCTTCGCCACCAAACAGAATCTTTCCTGCGTCGGAGGATTCCAAACCGGCAATAATCCGTAACAGAGTGGTCTTGCCCGAGCCGGAAGGGCCTAGCAAAGCGGTTAACTTACCTTCCGGAATATCCAAAGACACATCGTTAAGCGCCTGAAATTTCCCGAAGGTTTTGTTGATGTTCTGGATAGTGATGCTCATGTCAGACACCTCTGGTTTCCGGCGCGGAATGTTCGGATTTGGCTTGTCGCCATTCAACAAAAGCTTTAGCGATCAGCGTAAGAATGGCTATGGCTGCAAGTAGCGAGGCGCTGGCGAATGCCCCGACAATGTTGTAATCCTGATACAGCAACTCAACGTGCAGTGGCAGGGTGTTGGTTTGGCCACGAACGTTACCAGATACTACCGATACCGCGCCAAACTCGCCGACCGCACGTGCGTTGGTGAGGATTACCCCGTAGATAAGCGCCCATTTGATATTGGGTAGAGTGATCTTCCGGAATATACGCCAGCCCGACGCGCCCAGAACCACACCCGCTTCCTCTTCTTCGCTGCCTTGCTGCTGCATGAGCGGTATCAGTTCTCGCGCTACAAATGGGCAGGTTACAAATACCGTGACCATCACAATACCTGGCCAAGCGAACATGAGTTGAATATCGTGAGTGCTGAGCCAACCGCCAAGCCACCCGTTTCGGCCATACAACAACAAGTAGAGCAGACCAGCTACAACCGGGGATACGGCAAACGGAATGTCGATCAGAGTGATCAGTAGTTTGCGCCCGGGGAATTTGAACCGTGTGACCGACCACGCCAGTGCCGTACCAAAAATCAGATTCAGCGGAACGGTCAACAACGCAACGAAAAGCGTCAGCCCAATCGCGTGGAGCGTGTATTCGTCCATGATGTTACCGGCGAGGGTGCTCCATCCAGCACTGAGTGCCTGTGTGAAGATCACCACAACGGGTATCACCAGAAAAACCACAGTTAAAGCCATGGCTAAGCCGATAAGCGTTCGGCGAACCCACGGCTGATCACCCACTCTGTTTTTATGGGGCGACATCTATCGACCCTCCAATCGGCGCAAGTACCGACTCTGCCAAAGGTTGATTGCAAACAGTAAGATTAAAGACACTAACAACACCATAGACGCGATTGCACTGGCGGCTGCGTAGTCGTATTCCTGCAAGCGAATAAAGATCATCAAACTGGTTACTTCGCTGACGTACGGGGTGTTACCGGCAATGAAAATGATCGCACCAAATTCGCCAAGGCTTCTTGTAAACGATAACGCGATACCGGTCACCAATGCAGGCCAGAGAGAAGGGAAGATGACCTTTCGGAATACTCGCCCGTCGGATGCGCCCAAACTCACAGCCGCTTCTTCGTCAGCTGGCGAGAGCTCTTCAAGGACTGGCTGAACGGTACGCACAACAAATGGAATGCTCGTGAAAGCCATGGCTACCACAATACCTATAGGTGTGAACGCTACTTCAACACCCATTTTATCCAGCCACTGACCATACCAACCGTTTTTTGCAAACAAGGTTGCCAGCGTGATACCGGCTACTGCAGTGGGTAAGGCAAAAGGTAGATCCACAACAGCATCAATCAAACGCTTGCCGGGGAATTCGTAACGTACCAAGACCCAAGCAAGCAGTAGCCCAAACACACCGTTAAACAGGGAAGCGGCTAAAGCGGTCCAGGCGGTCACTTTGTAGGATTCAATCACTCGCGGATCCGTGATCGTGAACACGAACTGATCCCACGTCATGTCAGACGTTTCCACCACCAAACCGGTTAACGGCAGAAGCAGCACCAAGCTGACAAAGAATAGAGAGATTCCCAGACTTAACCCGAATCCGGGTAGGACTCGCTTATTACGACCAGAAAAGCGCCGCACTGGGGCGACGCTTGTTTGAGCGGAAGCAGACATTAGAGGCTCTTAACGCCGACGCTGGAGCTGATCGAGCTTACCGCCGCTGGCAAAGTGGGCTTTCATAGCCTTTTCCCAACCTCCGGCGATTTCGTCGATAGACTTCAGCTTGAGGTCACGGAAGCGGTCAGCGTTCTCTTTCAAAACCGTTTCGTTCTGAACCCGGTAGTTGAAACTGGCCAGCAAGCGCTGGGAGTCTTCGGAGTAAAGATGACTCAGGTATTCTTTCGCCAGCTCTTCGGTGCCGTTCTGTTTGGTGTAATCGTCAATCCAGGTAACCGGAAATTCAGCAAGGAAGCTAACTTTCGGGGTGACGACTTCGTACTCGCCTTCCAGACGATCAGCAATGTTCAGCACTTCGGATTCGAAAGTCAGCAAGGCGTCACCAATACCGCGCTCAACAAAGGTGGTCGTGGCGCCGCGGCCGCCGCTGTCGAATACGCGTACTTGACCTAGTAAAGAAGCGAGGAAGTCATCAATCTTGTCTTGGTTGTCGCCGAACTGATCCTGCGCGAATCCCAAGGCGGCCAAATAGGTGTAGCGACCGTTGCCCGAGGTTTTCGGGTTTGGCATAACCAAAGAGACGTCTTCGCGAATCAGATCATCCCAATTCTCGATGTTCTTAGGGTTACCCTTTCGTACCAGAAACGCCATGGTGGAATAGTAAGGAGAGCTGTTGTTCGGCAGGCGCTCTGCCCAGTTCTCAGGGATCAGTTGGCCCCGAGTGTTCAGAATATCGATGTCAGTGACCTGATTGAAGGTAGCAACATCCGCCTTCAGGCCTTGGATGATGGCCTGAGCCTGCTTAGAAGAGCCTGCGTGAGATTGTTTGATCTCAACGGTTTCGCCTGTTTTTTCTTCCCAGTGTTTCTGGAACTCGACGTTATAGGCAGCGAACAGCTCTCGGGCTATGTCATAAGAGGTATTGAGAAGCTCCCGATCAGCAGAAAGAGCTGGCTGAGCAGAGAGTAGGGCAGCGCCGATTGCGATGCCTTTTAAAAACGTTTTCATGTAGAGCTCCTCAGAACCTATTGGGTGAATCTGAAGAGCAATTTAACAAAGCTTGCTAAGAACTAAAAAGACATTAAAGAACTATTTAAATTACTATTTCGCATATTGGGTTAAAAACGAAGTAACGCAGATCCCCAAGTAAAACCGCCACCGAAGGCCTCCAGAAGTACGACTTCTCCTCGCTTGATGCGACCGTCACGCACTGCTTCATCCAGTGCCAGAGGGATCGAGGCGGCGGACGTATTTCCATGGCGATTGACCGTTACCACCACTTGATCCATCGACATATTTAATTTTTTTGCCGTGGCGGAAATAATTCGAAGGTTAGCCTGATGGGGCACTAGCCAGTCGATGTCAGATTTCTGCATTTGATTGGCTTCAAGGGTTTCGTCAACGATCTTGCCGAGCGTGTTCACGGCCATCTTGAACACCTCGTTGCCTTTCATTTCTACAAACGCCTGACCCGCTTTCACCGTATCGAAATCGTTGGCCACACCACAGGGCACATGCAACAACGTTTCATATCGACCATCGGCGTGCAGATGGGTCGATAGAATACCCGTTTCTTCACTGGCTTCGAGTACCACCGCACCCGCACCATCGCCGAACAGTACGCAGGTGGTTCGGTCGTCCCAATTCAGGATGCGGGAAAACACTTCGGCCCCTATTACCAACGCTTTTTTGCTGCTGCCTGACCGGATGAACTTCTCGGCTGTCGCCAAGGCATAAACAAACCCGCTGCAAACTGCCTGAATGTCAAAGGCAGGACAGCCGTTAATGCCCAAGCGTGCTTGAAGAATGCAGGCGCAGCTGGGAAAAACTTTGTCAGGAGTGGTGGTGGCAAAAACGATTAGATCGATTTCTGACACATCGATGCCAGCCGCTTCAATCGCACGCAAAGCGGCCTGCTCAGCCAAATCTACGGTCGTTTGGCCAGGCAGGGCAATGTAGCGTTGCTCGATGCCGGTACGATCGCGAATCCACTGGTCGGAAGTATCTACCTTCTTTTCCAGATCGAGATTGGTGACAACGTTGTCCGGCAAGTAAGAACCGGTTCCGGCGATGCGTGCGTAAGTCATGGGTGGCGTCCAAGGTCAAAAGCGATCATTAATGACCTCATGCTAACCTTGCGCCACCGGAATGGTTATTAGCGGTTCGTCTCAGCTCTCTTTCAGGCTTTTCATATTGGTCACAAAACGGTACTTCACTTCGCCTTTTCTCCTCATTAATTACAAGTTTTTCTACAGAGCGCACGGTACTCGCATTTGAATATAGATAACGTCATCTGTAACAGAATGTAATCCCTGTCTATAGCTTCTTCAGGAATGAGATGATGAAAGCCCCTCTGCCAAATATGAAAACCAAATTTGCTGCGTTTGGTGCAGCCTGCACATTCATGCTCGCCGGTTGTATGCCGGGAACCATAGCCACCACGGTGGGCACGGGATACGTATATGAGCAGAAACAGGATCAGGAGTATAAGCACGGTGTAGAACGGGCTGTCGACCAATACCAGCGAGATCATGCCAATTCACCTTGTCAACATGGCGAAGACCGCATTATGGAACCTGCCATCAGGATCATCAAAGATCACCGTTTAACGGGCGTTAACGAAGTAATTGAGCGTTTGGATACGATTTACCAAGATCAAGCGCTGCCTGACAACGTTCGTGCCGGCGCGTTATACAATATTGCCGTGTTGGAGTCTCGCCGAAAACCACCCAGCAAGGCGAAAGCCCGCGACCACTTCAAGCAGCTATACACCGAGTTCCCGAACGAATACCGCTGTATCTTCGAAGAGTCCCAGTGGCGGGATGAGATGATCAAAAAACAACTGTTGCTACCAGGGGAAACCGTGGACTCGTTTTTGGAGGATGCCCGGCGAGAGGCCGAACGTCGCCGAATGCAGTAAATCATCTTGTATGCTGGCATAACCTCCACTCACCTGCAGAACGAAAGGTTTCGTGCTACTTTTGAAGAAGATGGCTGAAAAATCAAGCCTGTAAACTCAACTGTAGCGAGTGGAATTATGAACCTGATCATCATCGGTGCCGGCATTATGGGAACCACCCTTGCGGTGCTGGCAAAAGAGATGGTTCCCGATCTCGAAGTGACCGTCCTTGAAAGGCTAGATAGCCCGGGTGCAGGCAATTCCTGGGCTTTCAACAATGCTGGAACCGGGCATGAAGCCAACTGCGAGCTGAACTATACCCCGGTCGATGAAGAGGTTATCTCTGTTGAGAAAGCGTTAAAAATTCACGCTCAGTTCAATGTGTCCAAACAGTTTTGGGCCTATCTGGTTCGAAAAGGTGCCATCGACGATCCGACATCTTTCATTAACCCTACCAAGCATTGCACCATCGTTTCTGAATCCGCCATAGAGATGCTGAGGCTTCGTTTCAAGGAAATGTCTGGCCACCATTTTTTCGAGCAGATGAAGTTCTCGGAAGACTTCGATGAAATCAAAAGGTGGATTCCTTTTACCATGGAAGGTCGGTCACGGGATGAGAAAATGGCCGCGACGGCCATCGAAACCGGCACCGACGTTAACTTCGGCGCTTTGACTGAACAAATGGCGGCCTATGCGGTGCGTGAACTAGGCGTTCACATTGAGTTTGGCACTCATGTAAGACGAGTGCACAGAAGCCCGGCTGGCCAGTGGTTAATAGAAGCGCAAAATGACGCAGGGCCTGTTCAGCATAAGGCGGACGTGTTGTTCGTCGGCGCGGGCGGCGGTGCCTTTCCGATTCTCAAGAAGAGTTTGATGCCATTCCGCAGCCGATTCACTGGCTTCCCTGTAGGTGGGCGTTTTTTGCAGGCACCGATCACACCGGAGCAAGCCCAGCAATACCGTGCTAAAACCTACGGTAAGGCGGAAGTGGGCGCGCCTCCGATGTCCGTGCCACACCTGGATTTACGGTTGGTGGATGGTCAGCACTATCTCCTGTTCGGGCCGTTCGCTTCCTTTAAACCCGTACTCGAAAAAGGCCGTGGTTTTTTCGATTATCTGACCTCTTTACGGCTGCACGACATCCCCGGACTATTGAATGTCACGCTCGACCACTTTCCGCTAGTGAAATATCTGGTCTCTGAAAGTTTCAAAGGCAAGAAAAGTATGTTCGCCGAGTTGGACAAGTTTGCACCCGGGCTGGGTAGCAAATTTGATTGGGCGCCGATTGAAGCCGGTCAACGTGTTCAAATTATCAAAGATGGCGCGTTGCAAATGGGGACAGAAATCATCGTATCTACCGACAAAACCTACTCGACCTTGCTCGGTGCCTCCCCTGGGGCCTCAGTTTCGCCAGAGGTTATGCTACGCTGCCTGGAACGTTTATTTCCGGCGGTTTTCACGAATGAAGAAGTCAAACGCAGGAAATCAGAACTGTTTCCTGAAGATGACCTGGAAGCTTTGGCACACAACGCAGATCGTTACCGGGAAGTTCGCGATTCGGTCAATAAGACGCTCGGAATAACTGCTTTGGGTGACTGAATGCGGAAACTGCCAACAGGGGAGAAATAATGAGTACGCAAAGAACTGAGGTTCTTGACCAAGAATGTCTTAAACCGGATGGATGCCAGACGATTGATCTGTTGATTGAAACCCGGCAAAAGGACCTCGGTGGTTTTAAAGTTCGCCGCGTTTTGCCCACGATAAAGCGCCGCATGGTGGGGCCGTGGATCTTCTTTGATCATATGGGACCTGCCGAGTTTCCGGCCGGCGACGGCATTAACGTAAGGCCTCATCCGCACATTAATCTGGCAACGGTGACCTACCTGTTCGAAGGCGAGATACTGCACCGGGATTCTGTCGGTAGTTATCAGCCAATTCGCCCCGGCGATGTAAACCTTATGGTCGCAGGGAAAGGGATAACTCACTCTGAACGAGAACGTCCTGAAGTAACCCGGGCAGCACGTCGTCTGAACGGATTGCAGCTTTGGTTGGCGCTACCTGAAGCGGACGAAGAAATTGATCCCGCTTTCTACCATTATCCGGATGCAGAGATCCCCCGTGTGGAAATTGATGGTGTGCCCATCCGAGTGATCATGGGTAGTGCGTACGGTAAAACTTCCCCGGTCAAAGTGTACGCGGATACGCTATACGTGGAAGCACACCTCAAAGCCGGTCAGCGGATCGTGGTTCCTGAGGCTGAAGAGCGTGCGGTTTACGTTGCTGAAGGAGAGGTTGCCGTTCACGATGCCACGGTGGCTGTGTATTCCATGGCGGTCTTCACCGATGCTCCGGGAATCGAGTTAACGGCGAAGCGTGATTCCCGCATTGCAATTGTGGGAGGAGAGAACCTGGGTCACCGTTATATAGAATGGAATTTTGTTTCCTCCCGGCGCGAGCGCATTGAACAAGCGAAAGCTGACTGGAAAGCACAAAAGTTCCCGAAAGTTGCCGGGGATGAGGAAGAATTTATTCCGTTGCCGGAGTGAGCCGAGTAAGTGAAAGCCCAGTGAGTTGCTGGGCTTTTTTTCGTTATGCGCCCTGAGAATTTATTCGCTTTTTTGATAGTGCAGGCTAAACCGTAGGAGAAGTATTCTGCACAGGTTATATATTATGTGGTTTGCGTAACAAAAAGTCGGGGTATAGTCTTATGAGGAGATTCTCGAAGCGAACTACACAAGATTTGCCACTCGGTTGGCTCGTTTCGATAGGGAAGATATAAGACTGTTTCTGGGACGATTCGACTATGGCGTTTTTTAGAGATTACGCAGATGGTTGGGCGACAAAATATTTCCGATTGGAGCTCGCGAGAGAGCTTCATTTCCGCGCGAAATTTATACCGGCACTTGGGTTATCCGTTGTATTTTTGTTATCGAGCTACTTCTATAAGCCAGAAATCAGTTTTCCGTTAATATCCTGGGTTGCGGCGTTCACTGTTATCTACGTGTTCATGCAGTTTCGTTTTTTTGGCAAAGCTGCGAAACCCTGTAGCGAAACCTACATATCCTGGACTTGGGGTTTCTCTGCTACCTGCTGGTTGGCTGGGTTCATGTGGGGGCTATTCCCTTCGATTGTTTTCCCGTCCGTAAGCTATTTTGAGCAGTTGGCTCTGATCATGATGTTGTTCGCCGTATTGTCGGTTCCGGCGCCAGCGCTTTCCCGCTGCTTACCTCTTGTCATGGTGGACTTCCCCCACTAAAATGGACACGCCCTATCAGTTAATTCCCTCGAACTCTATCGGAGTCCGGTAACCAAGGCCACTGTGCAGCCGTTGGCTGTTATAAAAGCACTCAATATAGTCTTTTATATGTTTCCGTAATTGCCGCATCGTCACAAAGCTAGTCGCATGCAGCAATTCTCCCTTCAGGGTTTTAAAGAATGATTCGACCTCAGCGTTGTCGGTGCATTGTCCCGGTCGATTCATGCTGTGGCGTACGTTGTTCCGGTTCAGAAATGCCTGTGTTTTCTGGGCACGATATTCCGTGCCACGATCTGTGTGGAACAACAGACCCGCTTTCGGCTGCCTTGCTGAAAAAGCGTCTCTCAAAGCGCTTTTGGCCAGAGCTGCATTTAAGCATTCATCCAAGCGCCAGCTGACGATCCGGCGGGAGAACAGGTCTAAAACCACCGCTAGAAACACGTACTTTCGACCCAGCTTGATGTAGGTAACGTCACTGCTCCATTGCTGATTCACCTCCACAGGCTTTTCAACGCTCAAGCGGTGGTTGGGAAGGGCTTTGAGCTCGTCACGGCGCTTGCTCATTCGGCGATACACTCGCATCACTCGCGCTTTCATGCCCCATTCCTGCATCAGGCGCGCCACACGATTCTCGCCAACCTGTTCGCCTTCCCGGCGCAGGGCCTGATAGACCCTAGGGCTGCCATAGCGGCCCTTGCTACCGTCGTAAACACGACGGATCTTTAACAGAAGTGCGGCGTTCTCAGCGGCTCTCTGACCGGGCTTCCGGTTTGCCCAGGCGTAATAACCGGACCGCGACACCTTTAAGTGCCGACACAGCGCTTTTACGCTGTATTCTCGTCGGTGTTTCCAGACGAACTGGAACGCTTCCGTCGTTCCTCGGCCTGAAAACGTTGAAACTTTTTTAAAATGTCGTTTTCCTCCTGAAGCTCCGATACTCGGCGTTTCAGGCGGGCAATCTCATCTTGTTCCTGTATTTTCTTTTTGGCTTCTGCTGGCGCTTTCTTGACCCGTTTCATGGCGAACTTTCCTTCACGGTATTCCTTTCGCCAGCGTGACAGCATGAAGGGGTGGATATCCAGTGCTTCGGCAACGCTTTTGACGCTGCGGTGGGCCTGGTGACTCCACTCCACCGCTTTGACTTTGAACTCAGTGCTGTACTGTTGGGTTTTCTTCCCCGTGATCATTTCCGGCATCGGTTTTCTCCTCCTGCGGAGTTATCGATGCGTGTCCACTGAACTGGGGGAAGTCCATGGTTTACTCAATCCTGTTGATATCGTTAGTCGCTATTGCTTTCCTTTCGCATCATGACGGTTTTGATCGGCATTCAGTATTCGTCATGGTCGTTTTTTTGGGTTCATTGATTTATTTGTATGATCAGTGGGGGATTGCAAAAGAAATCCTGAATTCCGCCGAAGATAAGCGTCGTTTAAAGACTAGTGGAATAACCATTAGGCGGCTAAAACGCGATAGATACCACGATTCAGTGACCGATCTATTCAATAAGGTGGGGCTGATAACCTATCTGCGCAGCTCCGGCGAGGATTATTCAACCTTCATAATTTTTGCGTTGAAAGTTAGGGATGTCGACACGCTTTACTCAAGCCACAGTAAAGCGTCCATCGACGATCTTATTCGCGACCTTACGGGCCGGTTGCAAGGCTGTAGTTTTGATAAAAAAACAATCGCCCACTTGGGTCTGGGTGAGTTCCTGATTTTGGTGCCGGGAGCGGATAGCGAAAATCTGGATTCAGTCGGACAAGATTTTTTTACACTTTTCGAAGAACCTTTCAATAGCCCTTTAGGCCCGATGAGTTTTAGCGTGGCGATTGGTTGTGCGTTTTATCCCGAGCATTCCACGAGTAGACAGGGCGTTATTCCATACGCGTTGACCGCGCTCAAGGCGGCAGAGAGTCAAGCGGGGAATCATCTGGAGTTGTACACCGACGACATGGCGATCCAGCTGAATCGCAGAGCTTTTGTTCGCTCACAGCTAGCAAGCGCCATAAAACACGAAGAATTCGTACTGCACATTCAGCCGAAGCTGAATCTTCAATCGAATACGGTAGACAGTGCTGAAGCGCTGGTTCGTTGGGAAAGCCCGACGATGGGAATGGTTAGCCCAGCAGAATTTATACCCGTTGCAGAATCAACCAGCGATATTGTGCCGTTAGGTCGATGGGTGCTAAAGGAAGCGGCTCGTATATTGGGGGGAACAAGCTTACCGTCAAAGTTCTCGTTAGCTGTGAATGTATCGGTCAAGCAACTGGCCGACCCACGATTTGTCCCCGATATTCAGGAGATCGCTCGTCAGCTGCAGGGGACAGGCCGTACGCTGGAGCTTGAGATTACTGAAAGTATTATGATTACCGATGAGGCTATTTTCAGAAAAACCCTGGGGAAAGTCTCTGAGCTGGGCGTTAAGATTGCCTTAGACGACTTTGGTACAGGCTATTCCTCTTTGAGTTATCTGACCAGCCTCACGGCCGACAGGCTGAAGTTGGATAAGTCCTTCATTGATCCGATACCTGAAAACCAACGCCAAGCTTCATTCGTGTCTACTGTTATCGCTATGGCTCACAGTCTGGGCATTCCAATTGTTGCCGAGGGTGTAGAGAGACCGGAACAACTCAAGTGGTTGAGTGAAAATCAGTGCGACACCATACAAGGCTATTTTTTATCCCGGCCTTTACCGCTTAGTCAGTTTTCGGATTGGCTTGAGAGTAATGTCTGCCCGGAGACGAATGGTTTTAAGGCTCCACTGTTGGTGGCTGCAGGATAGGGCCCATGGCACTTTGCAATTGACATAAATTCAGGAAAGGCGGCTCTGGCGTTCTCGAGAGCTTCGCGGATTCCGGAGAGATAGGCGCAGTTTTGGAACTCTGTGTAGCCTTGGACGATCGTTTGAATCTATATTATGGCCCGACGTTGTATCTGTTGAGCCAACACCATGGATAGTAGCCTCCCGAAGTACCAGTTACTTGAAGATGAAATAAAGCAAGGTATCGTCGCTGGCCGGTGGAAATGTGGCGAGCGATTGCCCTCCATCAGAACGCTGTGCGACCTGCACGGCTGTGCAAAGATAACCATTCAGCACGCGCTACAACGGCTCGAAGCCAAAGGATTGGTTGAATCCCGCGAGCGCGCAGGCTTCTTTGTTACCTATCAGAATGAAGAGTTTGACACGCCCTGCCGGATGGAACGCATTGAATCACCCAAGCCCGTATCGGTAAGCGAGCTGTTCCGGGACATTATGACGAGAAGTGCGGCGTTTGATTTGACGCCGAGTCTGCACTCGGGAGAAATGCCTCAAGGAATTGTTCAGCTTAACCGTTCAATTGGTCGGGCCCTGCGGCGTCAGAAAGGGGGGTTCCAATATTATGATGAACCCGCGGGCGATCCCGGCCTGAGACATCAGCTTGCCACGCTATTTGCCAAAAGAGGCTGGACCGCGGATGCCTCGGAAATTTGCATAACCTCTGGATGCCAGCAGTCTTTATTCTTGGCTTTGCTGACGGTTTGTTCCGAAGGCGATGTTGTCGCCGTAGAATCACCGGGCTTTTATGGGGTTCTTCAGTTGCTGGAGCAATTGAAGTTAAAAGTCATCGAGGTGCCAACGTCTTTGCAGACAGGCATGGATGTCGCTGCGTTCTCCGATATTTTGGAACATTGGGACGTTCGTGTTTGCGTGGTACAACCCGCGTTCGCAACACCAGGAGGTGCGGTTATGCCAAGAGCCGCCCGAAGGCGGTTACTTGAACTAGCCGAGAAGCACGACCTCGCCATAATCGAGGATGATATTTACGCGGAAACCGGCTGGTCCGGTGTACCGGACACCCTCAAATCTCTGGATAAATCAGGCCGGGTGATTCACTGCAGCTCGTTGTCAAAAGTACTTTCACGCGATCTCAGACTCGGCTGGGTAAGTGGAGGCAGATGGCACTCTGCCATTCTTCAAATGAAGCTTACTTCTCAGCTAGCGAGTAGTCGTTTTGTTCAGCAAGGTGTCGAAAGCTACATCAAAGAAGGCGATTACGCTGCCTTCCTACGTAAGTTTCGTCTTCAATTACGAAGGCAGAGAGACCAGTTGCTGGAACATTTGGCTGTCTGTCCACTGGCCGTGCGCACCACGGCACCTCAGGGTGGTTTAGCCGTTTGGGTCGAATTTCCAGAAGCGATCAATACAATTGATATCTATTCTAGGGCGTTGGATGAGGGCATTGTCATCACGCCAGGAAGCCTTTTCTCAGGGGCAGACCGATTCGGTAATTGCTTAAGAATCAGCTTTTCCCACCCATGGGACGTTCAGAGAACGAAAGCGCTGAAGCGTGTCTTGGAGCTGGTTCAAAACCCGTGATGGTTCGTTGTACCTATAAAACTTAAAAAAATTGTGCCTGTCTCTATTTTTTCCAGGCCCCATACTTTCCCCATCAGTTTCATACAACTTTTGGGAAGGTAAACGGTCAATGAATCGACTGATCCCGGTCACACAGATTACCCCGAGCTCTCCATCAAGTCGGTCGTCCAGCAAGATTTACCCACGGAGCTTTACTGGCCTATACCGACGAATCCGAATCGGCGGCGGCGCGATTCTATTTGCTTTGTATTTTGGAACCGTCTGGTTGAACTGGGGAAAGCGGCAGGCAGTTCTATGGGATATTGCAGACAAAAAATTTCACATATTTGGCGCTACCTACTGGCCGGAAGACCTTGTTCTCTTGTCAGCTATTTTGATCATCTGTGCGTTCGGACTGTTTTTCATAACCGCTGTCGCGGGTCGAATTTGGTGTGGATACGCCTGCCCGCAAAGTGTTTGGATGTGGGTTTTTCTCTGGGCTGAAAAACTGGCCGAGGGCGATCGTCGCCAACGAATAAAGTTAGATGACGCAAGATTGAGTCGGAAAAAAGTCCTAAGACGATTGCTGAAACATTGTCTTTGGCTACTAATCAGTATCGTGACCGCTGTGACCTTTGTTGGATATTTCACACCGATACGAGACTTGGTACCGGACCTGCTGTCGTTTAACATCTCAGGGTCCGCACTCTTCTGGGTGTTTTTCTTCACCGCAGCGACATACGTAAATGCTGGCTGGTTCCGTGAAAAAGTGTGTTTACACATGTGCCCCTACGGCCGTTTCCAGTCCTCCATGGTTGATAATGAATCATTGGTGGTCGCGTACGATGCTGGCCGGGGCGACCCTCGCGGCAGCCGATCCATTGGGTCAGATCCCTCTGCTCAAGGGCTGGGTGATTGTATAGATTGCGAAATGTGTGTGCAGGTGTGCCCGACCGGCATTGATATTCGTGATGGTCTGCAAATGGAATGTATTGGGTGTGCTGCATGCATCGACGCGTGTGATTCGATCATGGATAAAATGGGCTACGAAAAGGGACTGGTGCGTTACGCGAGTCACAACGAAATAGAGAACGGTACCAGGCATCTCTTACGGCCTCGCCTCGTCGCATACTTTCTTATACTGGTAACCATGATAGGTTTGTTTTCCTGGGGCTTGGCTTCACGACCTTTGCTAACGCTGGACGTCCAAAGGGATAGGGGCCTTTTCCGTTACAACGGCTCGGGACTCATTGAAAACAGTTACTTGCTGAATTTAACTAATAAATCAAATGAAACGATACATACCTTCATTGCGGTCTACGGTGGAGAGGGATTCAGCATGCGTGGGCCGGATGGAGTGACACTCGGCGCTGGCGAACAAAGGGAAATTCCGGTTGTACTGGAAAAAGATGCTTCAAGCGTCCAGGGCGCCGTTACCGATGTTTCCTTTGAAGTGACCACTTTCGAAAAGCCCGATCGGCAGATTGTCGCACCTACTACGTTTTTAACGCCCGCTCCCCGGTGAGGGTAATGGGTTTTGCCCTGAGAGCACTCCTTCATGGTTCATCATTTGGATGATGTCCTGGCAATGCTCTTTCAGGGTATCCCTCAGCAATCGCACGGCTGGCGTGATCGATTGTCGTGTTGGGCAAATCAACCATAACTCTGAGACCGGTGGCGCATACTCAGGCATGACATTGACGACTCTTCCCGCCAGCAGGTCGTCCGAGATGTCGAGGCAGGATTTCACGGCCAGGCCGTGTCCCGCCGCACACCAGCGCCGAACCAGATCGCCATCGTTGGACGCCCGGTTGCCTTTCATTTTTACTCGAAACTCCTCGTCACCCCGCTTAAAGGTCCACAAGTCGTAGGGAATGTCCTGCAGTTGATAGAAGAGCCCGTTGTGGTTGGCCAGATCGTGTGGGTGCGCGGGGGTTCCATGCTCGCTCAGGTAGCTCGGTGTAGCGCAGAGGAGGCGTGGAATGTCACAGATTTTGAAACCATACAGATTGGAGTCATCGGGGGAGCCGTAGCGAAGAGCCATATCAACGGAATCCCGGAAAAAATCGACGTTACTGTCGGTAATTTGAACACGCAAGCTCAGCCCCGGGTGAGAGGTCATTAATTGGTCGATCCACGGGACTACCCGGTTCCGGCCAAGATCGGATGACACCGATAGTCGAATTTCTCCTGCAACGGCTTCTTCGCCGGAGCGAATGTTCTGTTGGGCCTCGTCGAGCAATTCTAGTGCCTGCTCGCATTGAGGCAGATACTTTTCGCCGGCCGCTGAAAGCCGAAGGTGGCGGGTAGAGCGAACAAATAGCTCAACCCCCAATGTCTGTTCAACGCGTTTGACGGCCGCGCTTGCGGTCGCAGGTCGCATATCAAGGCTGGTGGCCGCCGCCGTGATGTTTCGGAATTCGGCCACTTTGAGCACAACGGTCAGATCATCGAAGGTCATTTTCAAAAACTATTTGAATATGTTTATGGGATTAGCCTGTTTTTCGTAGTGTAATTAAGGATCAAACTGAGTGCCACTACCAACTCACTCGGGAGAAAACCATGAAAGCTGTTGGATACACCGACTCTTTACCCATCAACGATCCAAAATCCTTGCAGGACGTTGAACTGCCACAGCCAGTTGCTACAGGAAGGGACCTGTTGGTCCGGGTTAGGGCGATTGGCGTCAATCCGGTTGATGCCAAGGTGCGCCAGCGTGCCGCAGCAGAGGAGGGTCAGATTAAGGTTTTGGGCTGGGACGCCGTCGGAGAAGTCGTCGCGACGGGCGAGGGCGTCTCATTATTCAAGCCTGGCGATCAGGTTTACTACGCAGGCGATGTTACCCGTCAGGGCAGTAACGCGGAGTACCAGATCGTTGATGAGCGCATCGTCGGCCGAAAGCCCGCTAGCCTGAGCGATTCGGAGGCGGCAGCACTGCCCCTGACTAGCATCACCGCCTGGGAAATGCTCTTCGACCATCTCGGTCTTGTGCAGCAGGACCCAGGGAACATTACCCCGAGTAATGAGGTAATCCTGGTGATTGGCGCCGCCGGAGGGGTTGGTTCCATACTGATCCAGTTGGCCAAGAAACTGACCGGTGCCACTGTGGTGGCGACCGCCTCGCGGCCTGAGTCGCGCCAATGGGTGGAATCATTGGGTGCAGATTTTGTGGTGAATCATCGTGAGCCGCTGCAGCCGCAGATCGAGCAACTGGTGTCGGAGGGATCAATCACTTCGATCTCTCACGTGGCCAGTTTGAACGCCACCGATCAGTACTTCGATGCTTATGTGGAGTTGCTCCGGCCGTTTGGGAAAATTGCCTTGATTGACGATCCAGCGGCCCTGGATGTAATGAAGATGAAACCGAAGAGTCTGTCGCTTCACATTGAGTTCATGTTCGCCCGTTCCATGCATAGCGCCGAAGACATGCAGGTTCAACACGAGCTGCTGGACAAGGTCGCTAGTCTCGTGGAACAGGGCTACATTCGCACCACCGCCGGGAAGAATCTGGGGGCAATCAATGCTGAACATCTGCGTGCAGCACATGCCGAATTGGAAGCAGGAACAGCGGTAGGGAAGATCGTTCTGGAAGGCTTCGAGTAATCAGAACTTCTGGCGATAATGCCTGTCGGTCGGTGAATTACAGCAGTTGCTGAGAAAAAATCTCAGCGGAGTCGGTTTGACTCATTAAACCCGCCGTTTTCGCCCAGCGAACCGCCGCATCGCCTGATCTGAATTTACGTAAACAGATTCAGTGAAGGCGGCGCTGGCATGTCCAAGCTCTTCACTGATATGCCGTATATCAGCGCCGGCCTCAATGGCTTGGCTGGCACCGGTATGACGGAGGTAATGGGTTTCGGTTCGGATGCTTTCGAGCTGGCGAGCTTCCTCCGTCCGACCTTCGGCATCCAATCTTTCGACGGTAAGCATGATGGCCTGTTCATACACTCGCTGGACCTGGCGCTTACTTAAAGCACCGCCCTTGGCGGAGGGCAGAATAGGGTGGTTGTCGCCCTGAACAGGCATCGCAGTCAAACACCCAAGGTGTTCTCGCCAACGCTGAAGGTAGGGCAGGTATTCGTCTGGCAGGGTAATCGTACGATCCTTATCACCTTTACTGAACACGTAATAGGCCCAGTACTCTTCACCTTGGACGAATTTTCGTTTGAAATCTCCAAACACCGGCGTTCTTGTTGAGCCGTTTTGCCTCTGCCTTGGTCCTAATTCGCTCACCCGCAAAAATAACGATTTCATGGTGACCACAACGAACAGGTGACGTTCGTATTTCCTGTTTTCCTCTGCTGCCAGCAGCAGCGATTCGAGTAGATAAGCCCACTGTATATCCGAAAGACGGCGAACATCGGTTTCGGAATCGACATCGTTGATAGTCTGGACCTTTTGGTCACGCTTGCGCATGCCAATCATTGGATTTTTCTGGATGTAGTCTTGAATCAGGAGGTATTTGAAAAACGTCTGAAGAGCGGTCTTGCTGGCGTTGAGCGAGGCTTGAGTAATGGCGTAGTGGATCGTGCCTTCGGTTTTTTCCAGTTTGGAACGGATAGCAAAAGGGCGCCATTGGGCATTCGGTAAGCGAAGCCCCTGACGGTCTTGGAAGGCGGAGTAAATTCCTTTACTAATCCAGCTTTTGGGTGGCATGGTCAATGTTTTGAAGTACGCCGTCATTACGTCGGAGTCTGTTTGTGAAAGGGTGCGTTTCGATGTGACCCACAGATAGTTCAGGAAACGCTGAACCTCAGAACGGAATCGAACAAAGGTGCCTTGGACATCCGAATATTTTAGAAGAAATTTACGCGTGATCTCGTAGTCCGCACGCAGCAATTCTTCGGGAATGCTGAGGTTCTGAAAGAACTCTGGTATTGACGGGTGCCGGTGAAAATCACCCTGGTCTTCAAGGTTTTCGGCGGTATCAAAAAGCGGGTGGCCTGAAAATGATGACATCTGGAACCTGACTGATTTCGGTTTTCAGCCAAGGGTAGCTACGTGCCCTTTAAAGATCCAATACTTTGAATGTTGGACATTCGCTATTAGGCATTCATTGATATAAATGTGTGTCCGAAGTCTGGCTGTTGCCAGAGTCCGGACACATGACAAGCTTTGATGGATGAGATGTTATGGCTTATCGTTTAGCCGACCTTTGGATTGATGGGGGTTGGAGCGTGCCACACGCTAACTTCGAACTGGGAGTACCAGTTTAGTACGTAACACAAGCCATTTTATGGCGATTAAACCAAGCCGCCATCTACGATGTAGGTCTGGGCCGTAATCATACGGCTATCGTCTGAAGCCAAGAACAGCACCATCCGGGCTACGTCTGCTGGCACTACCCTCTGGTGCAGACTCTGATTCTCGAGTACCTGGCGCTCAAGCTCTGGATCCCACCACAGGGCCTTCTGGCGCTCGGTAATGACCCACCCAGGCAACACAGTGTTGACACGAATACCGGCATCTCCCATATCTCTGGATAAGGTACGAGTTAAACCGATGGTACCTGCCTTGGCACTGGAGTATGCGCTAATATCTCGCGAACGGCGCATGGAGCTAGGTGAGCTGAAGTTGATGATTGACCCACCCCCGGCAGCTTCCATTCCAGCGAACACCGCCTGGCTCGCAAACAAGACGTGTCGAAGATTGGTGGCCTGCAGCTCATCCCAGGTTTCAACGTCAAGCTCTGTTAGTGGCACTCGCGTATCGCGGGCAGCATTGTTAACCAGCACCCCGATGGTACCGAAATCACCGACTGCCGCATTGATGACCTCCCGTAACGAGGTAATGTCAGTAACATCGCAGTAAGAGAAGCGTACTTGGGCGCCTTGGGCCTGCATGCGCTCCGCCAACGCGGTGCCCGCCTTTTCATCAATATCCACGAAGGTAACTTTTGACTGCTGTTCGCAGAAGTGCTCCACCATACAGGCGCCAATTCCGCTGGCTCCGCCACTAATAAAAATATGCCGACCTTTTAGACTGGGGTAACGCGCATACTGACTCATATTGATCATCCTTCTGATTGTCGCTGGTTAACGTAAGGAAGGTGCCACCCTCAATAAACGTCGCCGTTCTGAGTCTGGAGGCCCATGGCTTTAAGAATGCCGCGGGAGCCATTAACCAACAGACTTGCATCCGAACCCGCTGTAACCAGATTACAACCGCGGGCCAGCATGCTGCTCGCATGTTCCGGGGTGCCATTATGAATGCCCACCACTTTGCCTTTTTGACGACAGCGTGCAATGAGCGTTTGAATGATTGTGTCCAGCTGACCTTCTCCATGATCAAAACCGGGTTTTTCTCCATGTGAGAGCGCAAGGTCCGCGGGGCCAATGTAAATGCCATCGAGACCATCAACCTCAAGGATTTCATCAAGATTGGCAACGCCTTCGCGGGTCTCGATCATACCCAGAACCAGCACTTCATCGTTGGCATAAGTGGCATAGTCCGCGCCGGCATACAGCATGGCGCGGTGGGGCCCATAACTGCGTTTTCCCATTGGGGGGTAACGGCTGGATTCCACCAGGGCCCGTGCATCGTCAGCGTTATTGATCAACGGCGCGATAAGGCCATAGGCTCCTGCATCCAACACCTTCATGATCAACCCGGGCTCTAAACTGGGAACCCGGACTAACGGCACAGTTGGAGTTGTGGAAATTGCGGTCAGCATGCTAACAAGTTCCGGATAACCGATCAGGCCATGCTGCATATCGATGGTCAGACTATCCCAACCCTGATGCGCCATGATTTCGGCGGCAAACCCGCAAGGCATTGACAGCCATCCGTTGACAACACCCTCTCCTTTATTAAAGCGTTGCATAAGTCGATTAAAACGCATGAAATTCTCCAGTTTCGGACCTACATGGTCACTGTACAAGATGGTGAAGAGTGGTCCTGCCGATCCGGCAAGTCAGCTGCCCGCCCCAAAGGTCGCGACAGCTACACCGGGCACCTCGACTTCTAACGCAAACACGCTACCTGACAAGGGAGCGGAGGCCAGAGCATCGGAGGTCAACCCATGACGCAGCGTGGTGATATAGAGCGTCTTCATATCTGCCCCGCCAAAACAGGGCATGGTTGGGCCAGGGCAGGGAAGACGCACTTGACGCGCCAGTCGTCCGGTGCGGTCCCAGTAGTTCAGTACACTGCCAAAGACCCCTGCGCTCCAGTACCCACCCTCTATATCCGTGGCTCCACCATCAGGCATGCCATGTTTTTCAGGATTGGTGACTGCCATGACACGCGGATTGCTCATTTCACCGCGTTCGGGGCAGTAGTCGGCAACGTAAAGGGTGTCCCGTCGAGTGTCGCTAAAGTGCATACGGCGGCCATCGGCGCTCCAAGCCAGTCCATTGGAGACGATCAGGTCCCGATGCAAACAGACCGACTTACCGCCAGAATCCACACTGTAAAAACGTCCCAGCGGCCTCGACTTCTTTTGTTCGTCCATGGACCCGATAATAAAGCGCCCGCCCGGGGCCACTTTTCCATCATTGAACCGCGTGCCCTCTCGGGGTTCCCCGGTCGGGCAGCAAAGCCATTCCAAGGTACTGCTCGTTGGTTCAAATAGGTAGATGCCGGACCGCATTGCGACAATCAAACGACCATCCATACAGAGCCCGAAGGCGCCCATTGTCTCAGGCATAACCCAGCGCTGACGTTCTCCATCACTGATGCGATAGGATTCAATGGCCGGTGCGTAAAGATCAGCCCACAAAAGGCAGCCTCGCTTGGCGTCCCACACCGGTGATTCGCCTAACTCTGCTTTAGACTCAATTAGTAGTTCCAGCTCAGCCATTAAAGTAACCTTTTGTTTTCGCTGTTCGCCGCCTGCTCAGCTAACTTCCGACCAAACATTCAGTAGATATCAGGCTCTGGCGTACTTCCCGGTGCCCCCTTGGCAAAGTCGAAGTCACAGCCCTCATCGGCCTGAAGAACATGGGCTTTATAAAGGGAGGCATAACCGTGCGGGTGACGATCTTCCGGCGGATTCCATTCTGTGAGACGGCGTTGAATTTCGTCTTCCTCGACCAGCAGATCGAGGCGCCGGTTAGGTACATCGACAGAGATGACATCACCAGTCCTGACTACCGCTAGGGGCCCACCAACGGCCGCTTCAGGCGTTACATGAAGAATACAACTGCCATAGCTGGTGCCGCTCATCCGTGAGTCTGAGATACGCAACATATCGCGAACACCTTGCTTCAGCAGTTTGCCGGGGATCGGCATCATTCCCCATTCAGGCATTCCAGGGCCGCCAACGGGGCCTCCATTTTTAAGCACGATGACACTGTCGGCCGTGACCGGGAGATCTTCATCATCGATATGTGCTTTAAGTTCGGCAATCGTCTCAAAGACATAGGCCGGCCCCTGATGCACATGCAAACGCGGGTCAGCAGCAGTGGGTTTGATGATAGCCCCCTTGGGGGCCAGGCTGCCGGTGAGCACTGCGGTACCCCCTGAGGCATTAACCGGGTTTTCCAGCGAGTGAATTACCTCTGGTCGCCAGACCTTTGCACCCTCGATGTTGTCACCGAGACAACGACCAGTGACGGTCATGGCAGACAGATCCAGTTCCCGACGAATGTTGGTCATCAGGGCTGGCAACCCTCCGGCATAGAAGAAATCTTCCATGAGATATTCCCCGGAGGGCTTAAGGTTGAGTACCAGCGGCACGCGCCGTGATATTTCGTTGAACCGCTCCATCTTCAAGTCGATACCGAGGCGCCGCGCCATGGCGACGAGATGGATAATGGCGTTGGTGGAGCCGCCAATGGCCATGTCCACGGCGATGGCGTTATCAAAGGAAGCGGCGCTCATTACGTCTGTAGGTTTAAGGTCTTCCCCGACCATCTCAACTATCCGTTTGCCACTGGCATAGCACATGCGGTTATGGTTGGCATCTACCGCTGGAATACTGGAGGCGCCCGTCAGGCTCATACCCAAGGATTCACCGATAGACATCAGCGTTGCAGCGGTACCCATTGTCATACAGGTGCCCGGTGATCTGGCGATGCCATTCTCGATTTCGTTCCAGTCATCCAGGCTGACAGTTCCGATACGTCGCTCGTCCCAGAATTTCCATACATCGGTGCCACTGCCCAGTACTTGCCCGCGATAATTACCCCGCAGCATCGCGCCTGCCGGCACGTATATCGTGGGCAGGTTCATGGAAATCGCCCCCATCAGTACGCCGGGCGTTGTTTTGTCGCACCCACCCATGACCACGGCGCCATCAACGGGGTAGCTGCGCAGCAATTCTTCTACCTCCATCGCAAGCATATTGCGATACATCATGGCGCTGGGCTTCATCAATTGTTCGCCCAGAGACATAGCCGGCAGTTCGACCGGAAAGCCGCCCGCAGCGGTGATACCGCGTTTGATATCCTTGACCCGCTCGGGGAAGTGAGAATGGCAGGTATTAAGATCATTCCAGGTATTGATGATAGCGATCACCGGTTTACCGACGAACTCCTCGCCCCAGTACCCCATCTGTTTGACTCGCGAGCGATGTCCGAAAGAGCGCAGGTCATCTCTCTCAAACCAACGATTGCTTCTCAAGGTTTTTGAACTCATAACCTCACCCTCCGTGATGCAGATAGTTTGTGTATATTTCTTTAATTTCAGAGACCTTCTTCTCAACATATGAGATCAGCTCGTCATCGATTTCTCTCATATCTCCATGCGCTTTCGAGGAAATAACAACGGCCATTTTTGTGTGGTTCTCTATAAATATGGGAAGCGAAAATGAAATCATGCCGATTTCCAACTCACCATAAGAGGTGGCGTAGCCGCGATCTCTTATTTTCTTGCACTCCTGAGAGAAGGTGTCAGAGTTGACAATGGTGTTTTCTGTTATCTTCTTTAGGCCGTGTTCTGCTATCCAGCTTTCAATGTTTTCATCTGCTTCGTTGGCTAGAATCAACTTGCCTCCTGCCGAGGCGTGAGCAGGAATCAGGTCACCAATAGCAAGCTTACTTGCATAAACCCTTCGTAACGGAGACCTGCAGAGGAACATCACGTTTCCTCCTTGTAGCGTTACGATAGAGACCGGAAGGTCTATTTCCTGAGATAAATTTACGATCTCTTTAGACAAGACATCCAGAATAGGATTTTGATTTAGATACTTGCCTGATATCTCTAACCATTTGGCAGTCAGAAAAAACTTATCATCGATTTGGTCCAGGTAACCTAAGCTTTTAAAGGTCAGGAGAAACCTTCTAGCTGCAGCCCTGCTAATGCCTGTGGACTTCTCAACCAAGGTTGGGGTTAGCCCTTCTTTTTCAGAAGAAAATAGATCAATTAAAGACATGCCTTTAAGCAAAGTCAGGGACATCGATTTTTCGTCCATTAATAATCACCGTAACCGTTTAAATTATAATTTTATTGTTCTATGACACGCCGTTACTTATAAAGCCCTAAGAACTGGGGCAGCGCCAAGCTCAGTTGGGGAAAAGACGTGATCAGCACCAGAGCTGCAACCATTGCTACAAAAAAAGGAAACAGTGGTCGTATAACCGAATGAATACTTACGCCCGCCACCGAACAACCTATGAACAGCGCAATTCCCACCGGCGGAGTGAACAACCCGATACAGAGATTGAAAATCATCATGATTCCAAAATGCAGTGGGTCCATTCCGAGGCTGGTGGCCACTGGCAGGAAAATTGGAGTAAAGATTAAAATTGCCGGCGTCATGTCCATGAAAATACCCACTGCGATCAAAATCAGGTTTATGATCAAAAGCAGTATTAGGGGGTTTTCAGAGATCGCCAGCAGAGCCTCGGTAATCATTTGAGGGATATCGGCGCGGGTCATGACCCATGACATTGCAATGGACAAAGAGACCAGAATGAGCACCAGTGCCGTTGTGGTTACCGACTCGACTATAACTTTGTAAATGTCTTTCAGGGAAATCTCCCGATAAACAAATACTGAAAGGAAGAAAGCATAGAGAACGGCAACTGCGGAGGCTTCAGTCGCAGTGAATACTCCAGCCAAAATTCCTCCTATTACGATTATTATCAGTGCAAGACTGGGTAGTGCTGTGACAAAGGCTTTTAATTTATCTCTAATTGTCGATCGTTCGCCTACTGCGTACCCCGCACGCTTCGACAGAAAATACCCTGTCACCATGAGCGCAAAACCCATTAGGAAACCCGGTAAATAGCCTGCTGCGAAAAGTGCGGCTATGGATATATTCCCCGCTGTTACCGCATAAATAATCATGACGTTAGAGGGGGGGATCAATAACCCTGTTACGCATGAGGAAATATTAACAGCAGCTGAATAAGTGTCTGGAAAACCAGCCTTACGTTGCATGGGGGACATCGCGCTACCTACGGCGGCTGCCGCGGCTGTCGCGGAGCCTGAAATGGAACCAAACATCATATTGGCGAGTACATTGACATGCCCCAGCGATCCCGGTGTTCGCCCAACAAGAACCAGCGCCAAGGCAATTAACCGCCGTGCTATTCCACCGTGATTCATTAACACGCCAGCAAGAATAAAAAATGGAATCGCCAACAAAGAGAATTGGTCTAGCCCCGACACCATCCGTTGGCTGATAATCGTCAGTATTATTTCCGGCGGAAGAATGAAACATCCCGCTATAAAGGCGGAAATACCTAAAGCAAAAGCAATTGGAACACCAGTGAAAACCAGGAAAAAGAACGAGACAAGAAGGACTAGGGCAGCATTCATTTGCGAACCTCGTCTATAGAAGGAGCTTCACTCCCAGTATCTGATGACAGACTGAATAAAGACTCAATCAAATTTACTATGCAGAATAAACAGATCAAGGAACCTGAAACCGGTAGGGAAGCGTAGACGTAACTCATTGATATCTGCAACGCAGGAGAAGTTTCGCCCATACTTGTTTCGACCATACGGAGTCCGCCGATAACCATAATGACGAAAGAGAAAGCACCTACCATCAGTTGGATATAGATGTCTACATAACGTCTTGATCTTCCTTTAAGAATACTTTGCAACAAGTCAATGGCAATATGGCGCCGCGATGAACTGCAAATGGCTGCCCCGATGAGCACTAACCATATAAGCAAAAAACGGGATAACTCATCTGTTAACGTGCTAGGCTGAGAAAGCAAATACCGGCTTATCACTTGCCAGCTGACGCACAGGACTAACACCGTCATTATAGAAGCGCCAATTATTGATAGTAGCTGCGTCAAATGTTGGCGTATTCTGAAAATGTGATTTAACATATCTCGCCTTTATATGAGTCCCGAGGCAATAAAGCTTCGGGACTATTCATAAAACAATGTCTATTTGTTTTTATTTCGCAGCGGCTCGCACAATTTCAATGAGTTCGGCTTTCTCTGGGTCAGCCATCAGCTCGTCGATGAGTGGCCGAACAGCAGCCTTAAAGGGCGCGGTGTCAATTTGGATGAACTTACCACCAGCCGCCAACACGGTTTCCCGAGCTTTTTTCAGGTCCTGTTGATAAAGTTCTTTTTCATAAGAAATGGATTGTTCTGCAGCTTTCTGCAAAATTTCCTGTTCTTCCGATGTCAGTCGATCCCAGCTTTTATTAGAAATAGTCAAAAAGTCGACCACCACCGAATGCTTGGATTCCGAGAAGATTGTTGCTACTTCGAATTGACGGGATGAAACCCAAGTAGTTACGTTGTTTGCCATCCCATCAATCACACCTTGCTGAACAGCGGTATACGTTTCGCCAAATGGGATAGGCGCAGGTGAGGCGCCCATGAGTTCGAGCGTGCGGTTAGTTGTTGGTGTCGAAAACGTTCGAATTTTCATGCCTTCAAGATCAGCAGGCGTATGAATTGGCTTGTTTGTCGCGAAGTTACGAGTTCCGGATGGGTAGCCCGCAAGGTTAAAAAAGCCTTTCTTGCGAGAAGCTTCATTGATTTTCTCTGCTACTTCACCTTCTAGTACTTTTGCAAGGTGCTCATCATTTTCAAAAAGATATGGCACGCTGAAGATGAAATATGATGGATCGTAAGCCTGCAACTCAGCGTAGAACCCTTTCGTCATATCAATGGCACCTTGCTGCATCATTGCCATAACAGCATTGGTTTCTCCCATCTGACCGCTAGGGTATATCTTTATCTCCATCTTACTGTTAGATAGCTCATCCACATCGGAAGCAAATTGCGCGAAAGTTTTCGCTAGAACGTGATCCTTGCTCAAGTTATGCGCGAGGGTCAATGTGGTTTCTGCCGCAACGGCAGATTGTGCGGATAAAGCAGTTATGCCAAAACAAGCGGCAATCATTATTGTTTTAAACATTTTGTTCTCCGTTGAGCTAAAGAAAAACGTGCTGAAATACTTCATGCAACACATCTTTCAATAGTTAACCAGTTTTTGTTTGAGCATCCCGCCTTCCGGAGACGGTATATCGCCCGTATTTTGGAGCATACAAACCAACGTATTCACAACAGCTTAGAAATTTGGTTGGTTTAATCAGGCCAAACGTTTTGTTGTTTCCTGTTTCTTCTACTTCGACACCTAACAATTTCAGGTTAGCTCACCTGAAAGTTTTGTGTCAAGTATCGCACGGGTGGGCGATAGTCGCACAATACGTTGTATGGTGCAGATGTGCCGGCTATCGGATTCAGGCCGTAGCCGGTTCGCGGTTATCCAGGGTTGAAGAGATCCGAGTCGGGAGCAGGGTGCTCAGTAAAAACACCCCACCAATCCAGGGCGTATTCATGCTGAGTTTCTGCCGTTTGCCAAAGAAATTCTGGCGCAGGAGAGGGCGGCGCTGGCGTGCATCCAGCGTCCAATGTATTAAGTGCTAAGGTCTGGGTATTCATCGATTTTTTGGTGGAAAGAATAGGCAGAGAGCCGCGTTGGTTGAGTTAATTTTTGATTCGAACCGTGGCATTGCTCAACCTGGATCCTTGCCTAGAATGTCCAATACACCTAAATATTGGACATTCCAAATACGCCCGTCCGAAGGGCTTTTAGCTCAGTCTTTCATAGCGAGTAATGTTGACTGCGGGTGCCTGCGCTTGTGATCGCAAGCACCAAATTTGTTGTTAATCGACCGCAATACCACGCTCAATAAGCTGGCTTCTCAACCGCTCAACCCTGAGCCGGTTCACACCCATATCGGAAAACCCGAGGCGCGACTGTGATCGAATGTTCAACTGCTGCATGTCGGTATCAATCAACAGCTCGAGATAATCCGGGAAACCAAGCCCATCACTGTAGCAGGTGATATTCACATATCCGTATCGAGCCTCGTTCAATGAAGCTCCTGGCAACTCTAGAGCTTCGGCTTTGATGGCTGCCCAAACGGATTCGCTCAATGGCTTTGTTAATTGAATCGGTTCGATGGTGTGATAATTTGTGGAGGACGACGTAGAGACGCAGTTCCAAAACGGCGGGCATTCATCCAGCACGAAATCGGTGCCCGTTGGCGGTACGTTGTCGGTAGAGGCACATCCGGTCAGAAACACGATTAAGAGAATAATAAAATGGCGCACGTTGTTAGGAGCTCTTTATAGGAGTGTGGGTTGGCCAGAATAAGGCGAAGATTCTCCACCTCTGGTTTTCGAAAGTATAGCGTTCCTGGCAATCCACAAATGCGCATAATGTATATTATGTTAAATTGGGTGTAGGGTTACGCATGACTGTTTCGCTGAACCGCTCGCGTATGATCTCGGGCCGACCTTCATTGTGGCCCATGTTTTTTGCGATACTCGGTTGGTGTGCAGCCCAATTGTTTGCGAAACGCTGTGTTGAATGTTGATTTCGAGTTGAAACCTACTTCGTAACAGATCTCAGAAACGCTCTGAGGTGTCTCGTTTAAGGCTTTGCAAGCCGCTTCGATACGATATCCATTGACCCAATCATAGAAATTCGATCCAGTGCAGAGATTGATGGCAGCCGATGCCTGATGAGTCGTGGTGCCACAGGTCTCGGCTATCGTTCGAAGGGTCAGCGTATTTTCTCTGAAGAGCCCCTCTTCCATAGCGTGCCCAAACTCTTTGAAAAGAGTTACGTCTGTCCCTTCAGCCGGCATAGGATTGTTGTGCTCGGTTGATTCCTTTGATGACAATGAAACAGGAACCGCCCGCTTTATGTAAGTGGGCGGGTGTGCATGTGTCAGCAGTAGGTAAGTAAGATAAGCCGTGGTTGGCGCCAACACAAAAGCCACTGAAAAGCTTTCATCAAAAAGGAAGTAGACGATGATTCTGATGGTCATACTGGCAAAGATAATCAACTGAATGAGCTGAAGATGTTTCACCCATTCACGTATGGCCGCCTTGCGGGTGTTGACACCTTTTTTTCGTTGTAGCCACCAATAAAAGAGACTGGCAGCACCGACAACGGCCAGATAGGAATTGCCATAGAGCGTGATTGGTTCCCAGAGAGACTCGGCAACCCTCCCCTGAAACATCCAGTAGACCTTGACCTCCCCCGGCATGCTCCAGAACGGTATTGCAAGAACCGCCACCAGGATCATGGGGGCAGCGTGCAGCCACCAGTCCCTTGCATGATGCAGTGCGTTGTCGCCCTGAATGGCTCGGATGTAGCCGTAGATACAGAAAGGGATCATCACGATAAGCGGATCGAACAGCTTGAGAAAGAACGGAAACCGTTCCATCAAATCACTGGCCTGGTATATGAATTCCTGGGACTGTAGGACAACAAGGGTCACCAGCGCGAGCAGATATGCTATTGGCAGCCGGTCGTGCTGCCTGTTTACAAACCATGTCAAACTGGCAAAAAATAGAATAACCCCGATGCAAAGGCATATTAGTGCGACGGTGCCTGTCCAGTAATTCATCTCTTCTCCACGTTCGAATGGATCGATTCGAACTTTTAACTTGTTGTTTTGTATGAAAAAATAATAGTTTTTTCGGATCTATCGATGCGAACGACCTAGCTCGCCGGATGCTATTAAATAGCCCTCGCAGAAACACAAAAATAATGAGGACTCTTTATGCAAACTCGCTCATGTACCGCCTTTCTCGTCCTTGGTACGGTTATTTTATCAGGCTGCAGCGATGGGTCGGATAACGCAAGCTCTTCACCATCGGATCAAGCTCAACGCTACCAAGCTGATATTCGCTATACCGAGTATGGCGTACCCCACGTTACCGCCAGTGACTATGGTTCTCTAGGCTATGGCATTGGTTATGATCATGCTAGAAACAATCTCTGCACGCTGTCTGAACAGTTGGTCAAATTGAAATCCCAGAAGAGCCGCTACTTTGGGCCTGGCGAGCAGAACAGGAACTTACTGACGGACGTTGGCTACAAGGCCCTTGATTATCCGGCTCAGGCCGCTAAATTATTCAAAGAACTGTCCCCTACGTCCAGTAAACTTTTGAAGGGGTACGCTGCAGGTTTCAATCGCTCTCTATCGGAACGTCAGGGCCCCAACGATTATCCCTCACCCTGCCGCGGTGCGGACTGGGTCGAGCCAATTACGGCCCAGGATTTGCTCGCCTACCAATTGGATCTTGCCGGGCTGGCCAGTGCCCGAAATTTTCTCGAGGCAATCGCCGCAGCGCGGCCGCCCTCTTCCAAGGCGGCTGCATTCAATGTGCAGCTCGACCCTGCCAAAGTGTTTACGTCCGAAGGTATCGGTAGCAATGGCTGGGCTCTGGGGAATGAGAAAGCAGACGGTGCCAACAGTATGCTATTGGGCAACCCGCATTTCCCTTGGGATGGCGAACTTCGATTTTACCAAAACCACCTGACCATTCCGGGCGAGCTGGATGTCACTGGTGTCACGATGATTGGCTTGCCAGCAGTGGTAATTGGTTTTAATACCAACCTGGGATGGACCCACACCGTTTCCCAATCCAAGCGATTTACCCTATATCAACTGGAACTCGATCCCGCTGATGCAACCCGTTATAAATATGATGGTAACTACCGTGATATGACGACCAAAACGGTGGCAATAGCGGTGAAACAGCCAGACGGTAGTCTTACTGATTACAGTCAGGAAGTTTATTTCAGCCACCATGGCCCTGTCGTGAATCTGGCGTCTTTGTCGCCAGCTTTGGGTTGGACTACGAACTCTGCAGTCGCCTTCCGGGATGCCAACTTAGGTAATACCCGGATGCTGGATCAGTGGATTGCAATGGGCAAGGCTGACAGTCGTATAGCATTCTTTGAGGCGTTTGAAGAGAATCAGGGCATCCCTTGGGTGAACACTCTGATGATCGACGAGGAAGGCACCGCCAATTATGTTGACGGCACACTGGTGCCCAACCTCACTCCACAGGCCGAGCAATACTGGCGGTCTGCATCGCAGTCCCCGCAATTGGCACCTGTTTGGCAGGATGGCGCTGGAAGCGTCCTACTGCCAGGAAACAGTTCCATTTACGAATGGGTCGATACCGGTGAAACTCTGACCCCCGGATTAATTCCATTTGCCAACGCGCCGAAACAGACCCGCGAGGACTATGTTTTCAACGCCAACAGCAGCCACTGGCTCTCGAATTTAGAGCAACCACTGGAAGGCTTCAGTATTCTTTACGGGCCGGAACAGACCATTCGCAGCACACGCACTCGTTTCAACGCTAAGCTGATCGATGACTCCAGCAGTTCCGGTCTCGCTGGTTCGGACGGCCGTTTCTCGGTGGAGGAGCTCAAGAGCGTGATGACACACAATGGCTCGCTGTTTGGTAATGAATGGAAGTACGCTTTGACCCAGCGTTGCACCAACTACCCGACGGTTAACTACCAGGGTGCAGCATTTGATCTTACCGCGGCCTGTCAGGCCTTGATTAACTGGGATGGCCGATACAATACGAACAGCGAAGGTGCACACCTAATGCGGGAATTCCTTGCAGCGTTTCGTGTGTCTGGCCATAGGGCTCTGGACGATACCTTGTTTGCTACCGGCTTTGATCCAGAGTCGCCGGCAACAACACCATCCGGCCTGGTGTCGATCGACCCTAGTGACGCGACCAATGATCCGGTACTTCAGGCCCTTGCTGCGGCAGCCGTAAGATTGGAGGACAATGGTCTTTCACTGACTGCCTCTTTGGGTTCGTTGCAGTATGTCCTAAAAGCTGAAGGCGAGCAGCCTATTCCTGTCTCCGGCGGTTATTCGTTTGAAGGCGTGTTCAACATGGCCGAAACCAAGGCCAGTTCTCGAAGCACGGCAGACCTGGCGAACACCGTGACGGGTCAGCCAACTGAGGATAGCCTACTGTTCGCACTGGACGAAGATGCGGATGGTCAGGATGAATTGGCTTACAGGATCAACTATGGATCAAGCTTTGTAATGGCGCTTCAATACACGGATGAGGGTCCTAAGGCTGATATGTTCCTAAGCTATAGCCAGAATCACGACCCCGAAGGCGAGAACTTCAAAGACCAGACACAGCTATACAGCGACCTGGAGTGGCGACCGATTCTTTTTAAAGATGAAGACATCGCAGCGGCGGTCGTGGAATCCGTTGAGCTACGAGAATAATTTACGCGTTAGCGGCCCTGTTTAAAGGGGCCGCTTAGTGTGACCTCGAGTGCATTGGGGTAATCCGTTCAATTTCGGTTGTAATCGGAATAACTCGTTGCTAAAGTACCGTTCTCTTTGGGGAGTAGCCTGCTTCCATTCCTTGGAAGAGTTCGTATCAACATACTTGGCCACATGCCATGGTGCGAACACCACTTCGGTTGGCGAGACCATCGATATACCCATGCCTGTGGTCGGGCGTGTGGCGATATCGTGGACTCAATAAGCCCGGCCGGAGTGAAGTTATGAACCCAGTAGCCCTTCTGTTACTCGCATTTGCCATGTCCACCGATGCCTTTGCCGCTGCGATTGGTAAAGGAGCGACCCTCAGAAATCCGCGATTCTTTGATGCCCTGCGTATGGGGCTCATTTTCGGAAGCATTGAAGCTCTGACACCGCTTATCGGTTGGCTGCTTGGTCGAACAGCTTCCAGTTACGTTGATGCTTGGGCTCATTGGATTGCGTTCTTCTTGCTCGTGGGTTTAGGCGCGCACATGATTTTTGAAGGCCTGAAGCCGGGTTCTAAAGACGTCGAAAAAGCCATACGTCACTCTCCATTAAAAGTGTGTCTGACCGCAATCGGAACCAGTATTGATGCGTTGGCTGTGGGTATCGGCCTGGCGTTCATCAACGTCAACATCTGGATTGCGGCCGGCTTGATAGGTGCAGCGACCACTCTCATGGTAACCATGGGTGTGCTGCTGGGAAGGAGGATCGGTTCCCTACTCGGCCATCGGGCTGAAGTCTTTGGCGGCCTCACGCTTGTGGGCGTGGGTACGTGGATACTGGCAACGAATTTATAGAACGTTGACGTGGCTACCTGTCTCTTTTAATGATTACCAACGCCACCCCCAAAACCGATAGCAGGCCGCCACATAGTGCGAGCACACCCAGTCGCTCGTCGAAAAGAATATAGGCCTGCAGGGCAGTAACCGGAGGCACGAGATAAAACAAGCTAGCAACGTTGGACGCAGCGCCACGACGAATCAATTGCATCAGTAGTAGAATAGCGCCCACCGATAGGCCAAGCACCAACCAACCTGTTGCCAGTATTAGCTGCATGTTCCAAGACACCTCGCGTGATTCCAACGCGAAAGCTCCGAGGGCAAACAGAACCGAAGCCGCGCAATACTGAATAAACGCGCCAGGCACTAGGTCAACATTCTGGCAATATCGCTTTTGATACACTGTGCCGAACGAAATACCACCAAGCGCGATCAAAGCCCAAAGCAATGCCCAGACGGGAAAGCCTGTAGCTTGGCTCGTATCCCCCATTTTCTCCAGAATAACTAAACTGACGCCGATCAGTCCCAGCACCAAGCCTGACCACTGACGAATGGTGATAGCTTCCCTCAGAACCACAACGGCAACCGCCGCAGTAACCAACGGTTGCAGGCCGACAATAATGGAAACCACGCCCGCAGGCATGCCATCCTCAATCGCATAAAACACGCCGCCCAGATAGAGTCCATGCACGAGCAAACCGGTGATCGCGGTATGAGCCACACCGCCCAAGGTTGGCCATTCGGACTTCAGCCACCATGCAATGACGCCCAATACGACCAGAGTTGAGAGCATTCGATATAGCAGCAGTGTGAAAGGTTCTGCGTATGGCAGCCCATACTTTGCACCGATAAAGCCGGTACTCCACAACCACACGAAAATTGCCGGCATCCATCCAACCGTGAAACGGCCAGTACCTTTATGTCGTTTATTGCCTGAACGGCTGGCAACAGTGGTCAATCCGAGCCTCCTGATTAGAGCGAGCTGGGTTTTCCAGAGAATCTGGCGGTGCAGCTTACTTATGTCATTGTCTGCCAGTGGCTAGAGTGTATCCGCAAAAAACGCTACTGGGTACTGACGATCGTTAGATGGCTCAATATCTTTTCTTCTACGATTTGTAATGAGAACGCTTCTCAGTATAATGCGCATCTCCTATCTTTGAGCTGTTGGAACCCCCATGTCAAAACGCGAAGCTAAAAAACCGCTTAACCGCCACCCACTGGCTGTTGCGATTTCACTACTACCCGTGACCTTTTTGGCAGGCGGTGCAATGCCGGCAATGGCCCAAGACAAAGAGAACGGCACTACCCTGCTCCCGGGTTTAACCGTAACTGCGGACTGGTTAGGGGCTCCAACCAAAGAATCTGAAAAAATCTACACCGGGGCGCGAACTGTTGTAGAGAAGGACCAACTGCAAAACTCTGGTGCTCTGAACCTGGAAGATGCGCTTCGTCCGGTGGCGGGCGTAACGGTACTGGACGAAACCGGCACGGGTATTTTGCCGAATATTGGCGTTCGAGGCTTGAACCCGCTAAGAAGTGAGCGGTTGCAGCTGTTGGTTGATGGTTACCCTATCGCAATTGGTCCGTACAGCAACGTGGGTGTTTCACTCTTTCCCGTCACGCTTCCCAGTCTTGAGGTGGTAGACATCGTGCGGGGCGGTGCCTCAGTGCATTACGGCCCGAATAACGTGGGCGGAGTGGTCAACATGGTGACCAAGCCCATTCCAGCAGAAACCACGCAAACATTGCGCGAGCGCATCACGATCGCCGAGGAGACCGGAAATGTATTCACCGATACTTATTACCGTATCGGAGGAAGAGCAACAGATAACCTCGATTTGCAGCTACAGGCCAACATTCAGCGCGGTGACGGGTTCCGCGACCACTCCGATACTCAGGTAGACAACCTGATACTGGATGCTCGCTATTACATGAATGACCAGCACGAACTGGCTTCCCAGCTCCAGTATTACCGGGTCGAAGCCGACCTGCCTGGCGCACTTTCGGCTGACGCATACGAACAAGATCGCACTCAAAGCCAGCGCCCGCACGATAGCTATGATGCAGACATGACACGTGCAACTTTTACCTGGACTTACACACCATCCGATAACATTGAATTTCAGTGGCGCAATTTCGTGCACGATGCCGATCGCACGTTTTTCTTTGGCCAGAACTTCAGTAGTGGTGGCCATTGGGCAGATCCTGCCGAAGAATCCACGCTGGTTGCCGACTCACCTCGACTGTTCACGGTTTACAGCACCGAGCCCAGACTGGCAATCAAGCACGGCCGACACGATATCACCGTTGGAGCGCGATTCGTCAGCGAAGATGTTGATTTTGATGTAAACCGCCTGACCCTGGCTACCAACGAACGCAATGTCGCCCGCGATTGGCATCTGGATACGAGCGCTATGGCGTTTTACTTGAGCGACACGGTGTCATTTCTTGATAATCGCCTGACCGTTACACCGGGACTGCGGTACGAAGATGTTGCCATGGACTTCCGGGACAATCTGAGCAACCAGAAAGAAGAAAATAACGCTGAAGAATGGTTACCCGGACTAACGGTTGGTCTGCAAGCATATGAAGACCTCTTCGTATTCGCCAACAGTCAGCGTTCACTTGTACCCGTTCAGATTGCGCAAACCACTCGTGAGGGTGAAGTCGCTAATGAAACCGCCTGGAACCACGAGCTGGGCGCTCGCCTTCAGGTAACGCCGGACCTGCTATCGTCAGCGACGCTCTTCCGAATTGATTACGAAGATCAGATTCAATTCAATCGATCCACTAGCCGTTACGAAAATCTTGGTGAAACTCGCCATCAAGGGATCGAGCTATCGAATCGCTTGTACCTCAGCAATGCCTGGGAACTAGGGTTTGGTTATACCTTCCTGGATACTGAACAACTGACCGGCGACAACGAGGGCAATGAGTTACCTAACGCGCCTCGCCACAAAGTCAGTGCTGATGCCGTCTACCGCTATCAAGCGTGGGATGCCCGCGTGAACTGGGTGTACGTTAGCTCAAGCTACAGCGATGCAGACAATACCGAGCAGGAAACCGACAACGGAAGCGCCGGAAAGCTACCGCACTACGATCTGGTTAATGCACGTGTTGGTCGAGATTTCGCAGTGGGCAGCGGCAACGTGCTGAACCTCGGTCTAGCGGTCAACAACCTGCTGGATGAAGATTATTACTTCCGCGGAGTAGACGTCAGCCCGGTTGGCCGTGTACCGCAGCCTGGCCGCAGCCTTGTCCTTGAAGCCCAGCTTGATTTCTGATGATTATCCGGAATTTGGCAATAGTATTGATCTGTACGTTGGTTGTACCGGCTGGCTGGGCAAGCAATCAGACCATAGAGCTGACCGATGATCGCGGGGCTACCCTGAGGTTATCGGCAGCGGCGCACCAACCGGCCGCGATCTCAACGTTCGGGGCCGATGTGTCTTTGGCACTTGGAGTCGTGCCTGTCGCGGTGACAGATTATGGCCTTCAAGGTGTGCCTGAGTATTTGGCCCATCAGTTGGAAGGGGTCCCAACGTTGGGACCACGGCACCAGCCAAATCTGGAAATTCTGTCAAAGCTCTCGCCCGATCTTGTGATTGCCATTCGGCGTTATACCGAGAAAGACGGAGCCCATATAGAATCCATCGCTCCCCTGCTCGCTCTGGACCTCATATCCTTAGAAGACAGCCTTCGCGCTGTAGAGTTGACGGGGCGAGCACTGGGCGCCCACGAAAAAGCCATCGAGTTGAATGCGGAATTTCTGGATCGGATTAAAGAGCTCGCTGCTGCCAGCAAAGGGAGTCCCGTTGAAACTGTTGCCTTGCTGACCAGTGGCAGCGAAACCCCCTTTATTTACTATGACCATTTTTTAGCGACCGCGTTGCTGAAAAAACTCGGTTTCAATAGCGTTGGCGGCGCATTGGAAAATCCCGAAAAGGGCATTCCACTTGGATACCGGATCAGCTTGGAAGCGTTACTGGAGCTGAACCCTGACGTCATCCTAATGCTTCCGACAAGCAGGCAGCGCGCCTTTACGATGAACCCGGTTTGGCCATACTTGGAAGCCGTGCGGAATGACCGGGTTTTTGAAGTGCCGCATTACTGGAAAGAAGGTGCGGGGCCTATCGCTCGCCGGCGAATCCTTGATGACATCGAGCGGTTTCTGCTCCCTAACCCTGCAAGCAGTTCCGATAACTAATGGTTGATCACACCAGCGTGCCTATACATAGGGTATATGGAACAGCGATTTTGGTGCTGTTCGTATTGTTTCTACTGGGCTTAATGGCCGGTTCCCGATGGGTGTCGCTATCCTCTTTATGGGCTGTATTGAACGGTGGCGGTGATCTACTGACCAACGTCAGTGTGATGGAACTGCGGCTCCCTCGAAACCTTCTCGGTATGCTCGGTGGAGCCGCGCTTGGTGTGGCCGGTGCCGTCATGCAAGGAGTTACTCGAAACCCGCTCGCGTCTCCAGGCCTGACAGGCGTGATTGCATCTGCAGCATTGGCGGTGGTTTCCCTTCGAACGCTGGCCAATCCGGATGCTTTCTGGCTACCCTTGATGGCACTGGCCGGGGGGTTGCTTGGTGGCGCGCTGACTTTCGTGATTGCGGGCAGGCGCCAGCTTCAGCCCGAGCGAGTTGTACTCGCGGGCATTGCTGTTACTTCCCTGGCGACTGCCGTCACCACAGGCTTGTTGCTGGTATCAGGCGCTGAAACTGCGGAGTTATATTATTGGCTGGCCGGTAGCTTGATGGGCCGCGGTTGGGTTCAGCTCGAATTAGTGCTGCCTTGGCTTGTGTTCCCGATAGCCGCACTTCTGGTCATGCGCCGCCCATTTAAATTACTTCAGCTCGACGACGACCTCGCACTTGCGATGGGTTTGGCTGTTGGGCGCTGGCGGCTTATTTTTTTGTTGCTGGCACTTCTGATCGCCGCCGCGCTTGTGGCGTTCACCGGCCCGATCGTGTTTATCGGATTGGTCGCGCCGCACATTGCCAAGCGAATGATCGGAAGCAAGATCAAACACTGGCTGCCTTTATCCGCACTCCTTGGCGCCCTGCTTTTGTTGACCGCCGACATACTCGCTCGACAGCTGGCTTTCCCCCAAGAATTGCCGGTGGGTATGTTGACAGCCCTGATTGGCGCGCCATGGTTAATCTACCTTCTTAATATTAAAACATCAGTCCGGAGCGCATAGAGCGATGGCGACCGAAACGGCACTGCAATTCTCCAATCGCCTCGTTTCAGGCCTTATATTGGGCGGGATGGGTCTGATTTTAGCGGTGGTGATCGGTGTTCAGTCAGGAGCTGTCGATCTTTCGTGGGAGCAGATATGGGCCGTGTTCGCAGGTGAAAGCACCGAACACGTTCATCGGGTCGTTTTAGAAATACGGTTGCCTAGAACGTTGGTGGGGTTATTGATTGGCATCCACTTCGCGCTGTCTGGATGGCTGTTGCAGCTACTCAGCCGAAACCCATTAGCCGAACCCGGTATCCTAGGCATCTCTGCCGGTGCCAGCCTGGCGGCTGTGATTGCGTTCATCATCGGAGACTGGCTGTTTTCCGGCGATAATCCATACAGTAGTGCTTCTCCCGCGCTGGACTACCTGCCATTTTTCGCAATGGGCGGTGGATTAGCCGCGGCCGTTGCGGTGTATTTTCTAGGTCTGAGCAACGGCCGCTTATCCACTTTGAAGATGACTCTGACCGGCGCTGTCATCGCTGGCATGCTGCACGCATTAACCACCGGCACGTTGGCCTTCTGGGGCCATGCTCATACCGAATTAGTGGCGCAATGGCTGGCTGGTTCTCTGTATGGCGCAAAATGGAATCACCTTGGCTCACTGTTACCATGGACGATCATTGGGCTGGCAGGCGTCGGATTACTCATAGGCCCTTTGAAAGTGATGCAACTCGACGATCAACACGTTCAAACACTCGGACTGCCGCTTAATCGGTGGCGAGCGTTTGCTCTGCTGATTGCCACCTTGCTGGCTGCCAGTGCCGTTGGCGTTGCGGGCCCCGTTGGGTTCATTGGTCTGTTGATTCCGCACATTAGCCGTAAACTGGGCGGCCCCAGTCTTTCTGCGCAACTGTGGTTATGCGTGGTGCTCGGTGCTTTGCTGACGGTAGGAGCTGATGTGCTCGGCCGAACCTTGTTTGCACCTTATGAAGTACCCGTTGGCGTAGTGTCCGCTATCTTGGGCGTGCCCTTCTTTCTTTATCTGTTAGCACGGCAATCTTGAGGCACCATGATACAAACTGAAAACCTCTCCTTAGCTTATGGCGCAACTCCGGTTGTAAATAATGTTTCACTGACAATTCCTGAAGGTGCGATTACCTGTCTACTAGGCCCCAATGGGTCGGGCAAAAGCACGTTACTCAAAAGCTTCGCTGGTTTATTGCCTGCCCGTTCGGGACGAGTTTTACTGGATGGCCAGCCGATCAATGAATGGGACCGCCGACGATTGGCACTACGCCTCGCCATGTTGCCGCAAAAACCAATCGTTCCAGATGGCATTCTGGTAAAAGATCTGGTGGCTCTGGGGCGCTTTCCCCATCGCAAATGGTGGCAAAAGAATCAGGCTGAGGATAATCGAATCGCCCATGAGTCGATGACGATGACCGGTGTAGCCGAACTGGCTGATCGACCGGTGGAAGCTCTGTCTGGCGGTCAGCAGCAACGGGTATGGATCGCCATGGCTTTAGCACAGGAAACCGGTGTTTTGTTGTTGGATGAACCCACCACGTTTCTGGACTGGGGTTATCAGCTGGAGGTGTTAGAGCTGTTAGCCAAGCTGAACCGTGAGCAAAGCCTAACTGTTGTTATGTCGTTGCACGACTTGAATCAGGCCGCGCAATTTGCCGATCAGATCGCGATTATGGCAAAAGGCGAGTTGCAAACCATGGGTAGCCCAAACGAGGTTATAACCGAATCGCTGATACAGCGGGTTTTCAGGGTCGAAACGAAAGTAACCTCTGAAGCCAACGGGCGGCCATTTTGTTCAGGTTATGCCGCCGCTCTCAATGCCCCAGAAACCGCGATAACATAAGTCATATTCGGCACTTTCAGGTAATAGCCTGCTCACCATCAAAGGTATAAAATTCCGCCAATTTCGGCTGTCTTAGGCCACCTTTCGATCAACTGAGTATCAGGCGCCCTTGCCTTATGACCGTTTTTGATATCACTCTCATCTCCCTTGCCATATTGGCGCTGCTTGGCGTTATCTTCGAAGAAGTCATTCACGTTAATAAAGCAAAAACGACGCTGTTCTTCGGAACATTGAGCTGGATGTTGCTGTTTTTGTTTAGTTCAGGCGCTAATGAAACGACCGCGATTAACGCGGGGTTGGCAGAAAGCATCGCTGAAATTGCTGGGTTATGGCTGTTTCTGGTTGCGGCCATGACGTTTGTTGCCTATCTGAACAAAAAAGGCATGATCGAGAACATGATTTACCTGATCATGCCCCGACACGTTACGGAGCGGCGTTTACTGTTTCTGACCGGCCTGTTCTGCTTTCTGTTTTCCTCTTTGGCCGACAATATCACCGCCACACTGGTGTCTTGCTCCCTGATCTTGTCTTTAAATCTTGAGCTTAAGAAACGCCTGCAATTCGTTGTTTTAGTTGTTTTTGCTGTTAACTCAGGCGGGGTTTCTCTGATCACTGGCGATGTCACAACGCTAATGATCTTCTTAGCCAAGAAAGTCGAGATTCTGACACTGCTTACGCTTGCGATTCCAGCCTCTATTACTGTGTTCATACTGGCGTTGCTGCTATCCCGTGGCCTGGATGGAACAGTAGAACTGAAAGGAAACACCACTGAAGTTCGAACAGTAGATGCGGTTATCGCGGGGCTCTTTCTGGTTACCATTATCGGGACAATCACAGGAAACGCTCTGTTCAGTGTGCCGCCGGTGCTCACCTTTTTGTTCGGTCTTTCGATCATGTTCCTGGTATCCCGCTTCATGAGCGATGATAACGATCTGGACCCTATCCTCGAATACATCCGCGTCATTGAATTCGAAACCTTACTGTTCTTCCTCGGCATTTTGTTGCTGGTAGGTATGCTCAAGGAAATACATGCTCTGGACTCATTGGTTGCCATATACGACGTATTGCCCCCGATATACGCCAACTATCTGATGGGTATTTTTTCAGCGGTGATCGATAACGTGCCATTAACCGCTGCGTTGCTGAAAGCAGGAATCGACATGAGTCCGGCTGAGTGGATGGGGCTAACTTATGCGGTTGGTGTAGGTGGGTCGCTGCTGGTGATCGGCTCTGCAGCAGGTATTGTCGCTATGAGCAAAATCGACGGTCTAACCTTTGGTTCGTATATGCGTTATGCCGTACATCTACTGCTCGCTTATTCGATGGGGTATGCAGGCGTATTGCTTCTGGGGCGTTTTATATTGGCGTAACAAAAAATGCCCGTAGGTCGAGGCCATACGGGCATTTGAGCTTAGATGGGTCGGATCAGAAATTAAACTGCACGCCCAAGCCAATGCCATCTACGGTGACGTCGTCGTCATCGTAGTAACGCATGTACTCGAGGTTACCTGACACGCTCTGGGCCATTTCAAAGTTAATACCTGCGCCATATGAAAAATCAGAGTCGTCGTCCGATTCCGAACCAAAGGCTGTATCAACTTCAACCTCAGTTCGCGTAAAACCGATGACAGCATATGGCGTGACGGGGCTTTCGTTGACCATGTTAAAGGTCGCGTAGCCACCGAAGAAATTATTCACCTCTACATCGCCGTTTATACCTGGCGCCAAGTTGATATTGTCATCATTCACTCCAAAGCCCGCGCGTGCCTCAAAGCCAATGTATTCGTTAGCCATTACCCCAACTTTGCCGGATAGCGTGCCTACGTCTGCGTCTTCGCCATCAAAGTCCAGGTTCATAAAAGTATAATTTAGACCTACATAGAGAGCCCCAACTCCAGACTTGTACATGTCTGCAGCCGATGCTGTACCAGCCAACGCGAAACCAGCGGTTGCAATGGATGCAATCAGCACGTTTTTTCTAATAGTCATCAGCGTTCTCCTCAGCATGAACAGAGTTGTTGTTGCTTCTCCACTTAATCTGGACGATCAACGTCGATATGGCCATAGGTGAAACCCAACTTTAATGTCTTTTAATTTCCCGTTAATGCTTCCTGAACGCCCTGTTTCCTTGCGGTTGCATGGAACGGGGGGTATCCTTCCGCATCTCACTGTTAGCTGTTTTGGGCGCCTCTTGAGAAACCTTAGTCCTGTCATTTTAATCGTCAGCATCATGTTTATACTTCTTAGTGTATTCATGACATTACCGGTCGCTTTGCTGTCTTTTACGCCCGGCGGTGCGCCCAATGCGGTTGCCTTCGCGGAATCTGCCGCCCTGGTTTTTCTTCTCGGCGTAATCGGCGTGCTCAGCACTCGCCGCAAGTCACGGGACCTGAAACCCCGTTACATGTTCGTGTTAACGGTCTCTAGTTGGTTCATTATCTCGGCGCTGTCATCACTCCCCTTTTACCTAAGCGACAATGGGTTATCGCTTGCCGATGCCATATTCGAAGGCACATCTGGCATCACCACAACGGGCGCAACCGTATTAACGGGGCTCGACGATTTCGATAAAGACCTGTTGCTTTGGCGATCAATTCTTCAGTGGCTTGGTGGCATTGGCATCATCGGCATGTTCGTTGCCGTACTCCCGTTCCTTCGTGTGGGTGGCATGCGCTTGTTTGCCACTGAATCGTCCGAGTGGACAGACAAAGCTCTGCCCCGCATGAAAACCCTGAGCCGCGGCCTGTTGATTGTGTACGCAACGCTGACAACCGTTGCGGTACTGACCTACTGGGTTTCTGGCATGTCACTGTTTGATGCTTTCAACCACGGCCTGACCAGCATCGCCACCGGTGGTTTTTCTACGTCTGACTTCTCGATGGGCAAGTTCAACGACTTGATACTGGCGGAAGCTACATTTTTCATGATTCTCGGCAGCTTGCCGTTCTTCTTATTTGTACGAGAGATGCACGGCCAGCACTTCGCCCTGTTCCGGGACCAACAGGTCCGGCTATTTCTGACTATCCTGTTCACCGTTCCAGCATTGTTAACACTTTACCGCTGGTGGGTATCACCGGTGCATTTCGACCCGCTTCATAATTACATTTCTGTGCTCTTCAACGTAACGTCGGTCATCAGTACATCCGGATACGCATCGGAAGACTATTCCGCATGGGGGCCGTTGGCATTTGTGGTGTTTTTCTTTTTGATGTTCGTCGGCGGGTGTTCGGGTTCAACGGCGGGCGGCATGAAGATATTCCGCTTCCAGCTGTCTCTCATTGTTCTGCGTGAGCAGTTGATGCGACTTCTACACCCTCGTGCGGTCTTTACCCGAAACTATAACGGCCGGGCGGTCAGCGATGAAATTATCTCATCAATGATTGCCTACACGTTTATGTTTTTGTTGTGTTTGCTGCTGATCACCGTATTGCTGGCCTCGTTACAGCTAGACTTCATCACATCGTTGTCCGGTGCGTTAACTTCTTTGACAAACGTCGGACCGGGGCTTGGCGATATCATCGGTCCTGCGGGTACGTTCGGTCCGCTGCCAGAAGCGGCAAAATGGATTCTTTCGGTAGGTATGCTGATGGGGCGTCTGGAAATTCTAAGCGTCGTGATCGTGCTATCTCCGGGGTTCTGGCGCGGTTGAAAGCGCCACGCCTGAAACCCGGACCGATCAGGACTCATTACCGTCAGCCAACCTGCGCGCCGCTAAGGCGTTCATAACCGGATTGGCATACATATCGAGCAAGTACTTCCTACCGGCCTCATCACACTCGTCTAAGCGCTTGCTGATTTCAGCTTTGGCTTCTTCTCTCTCTTTGTTCGAATACGTGCCTGCTGCAATGGCATCGATACCTAAGCTGTTTGTCGTTTCAGGGGTTTCAACTTGTAGGTTGCGCATTTCATACGCGGCCAGGTTCGAAGCGTGCAGGTGATAGTTGGCGTGCATCTCATGATCAATGTGCGCGGCCAATTCTTTCGGCGTGTCCGGCGCCTGGGATATCGGGCCCCCAAAGTGTACGTGAACATGCCCTTTCGGCCCTGTCAGCCCTTTCATGATTTGCGCGGAATCTTCACCGTCCGCCTTCTGGTATTCCCCGGTACGCTCACGAATTTCCAATTCTCGGGCTTTATCGACATCACACGGGTCGTATTCATAAGAGATAGACACCGGAACGATATGCAAACGGCTAAGCGCCCCCCCAAAATCCAACCCCGACTTTTTCTTGTTCATGTAAAACATTTTGATAATAGCCGGGTCGGTCGCATCGATTCCGTTCTTCGCACGGCCCTCGCGTTGAGCGATCCACACACTGTGATTGGTATCGATACTATGGTTAATAAACCCGGAAAGCGTCAGATACGCATCGCGCATTTCCCGTGGGCTGGTGATATTTCGACGCACCAGAAAGCTCTTGTTAAGCTTCATCATTTCGGCAAACACACGGTTAGACAGCAGGTTGTCACCGATGGCAATCCGGGTTGTCTGAAACCCGTTATGAAACAACAGGTGGTTAACAATCATCGGATCGCACACGATATCTCGATGGTTCGAGATAAACAGGTGTGCATCGGTCTTACTGAGGTTCTCAAGACCACTATGAGTGACCTTTGAGATAGTGTTCCCAACCAGATCATCCACGTAACCCGACAAACTCATTTGAAGGTCATCAATCGTATTGATACCGCCAAAGTGACTCAACAACCAACGGCGTATAAAAAAGCGTAATGGGGCTGGTGCCCAGGCCGCCAATCGTGGTGACCTAAAGCGGCCGATCATGTTTAGGAATTCAGAATCATTAAGCAGACGCTGGATAGTGGGAGCAGTTTCTTCGTCCGAATAGGGGCGAATTGAGTCAAATTCCTGCATGCGGGCCCTGTTGTTGTTCGCGGATGTTAATTGGAGGTTTTAACGGTGCGATATTGTAACCGGTCTATCACCGGTTTTCCTCCACCTAAACGCCTTGGGCATCTATATCTGGTATGATTCCCAGCCTGAAATTTACCCTCCCCAAAGGCCAGCGCCCATCATGTACCAGGATCATGACTTCGAGCAATTAGCCAAAGAGCGCCCATCGGTTTCTGATAAAAGTCCGGAACAGGTACTCCATGAGGTTTTTGGCTATGAAAGTTTTCGCCCGCTACAGGGTGACATCGTTCAAGAAGTCATTAGAGGCGGCGATGCTCTGGTACTGATGCCCACTGGCGGAGGTAAATCGCTTTGTTACCAAGTACCAGCATTAGTTCGAACCGGAACGGCCATCGTGATTTCGCCATTGATTGCGTTGATGCAGGATCAAGTGAACGCGTTGCGTGAACTAGGCGTGAAAGCGGCATTCCTGAACTCCTCGATGGACTTTGAGCAAGCTCGCGCCACAGAGTACGCTTTGATGACCGGTGAGCTGGATCTGCTTTATTGCGCCCCAGAACGCCTGATTCAACCTCGCATTATTGAACTGCTTCACAGCGCATCGCTTTCGATGTTCGCAATTGACGAAGCTCATTGCGTGTCTCAATGGGGGCATGATTTTCGGTCGGATTACCTACAGCTCAGCATGCTGGCAGAAGAATTCCCAGGTGTGCCTCGCATCGCTCTGACAGCCACAGCAGATGAGCGCACGCGCAAAGAGATCGCGGAGCGCCTCTCGCTCACCAGCGCGAGGCACTTCGTCAGCGGCTTCGACCGCCCGAACATTCAATACCGAATAACACCAAAAACTAATGCAAACAAACAGTTACTGGATTTTATCAAAGTCGAACATCAAGATGATTGCGGTATTGTTTATTGTCTATCACGGAATAAGGTAGATGCCACGACCAAACTGTTGGCGGAAAAAGGCTATACCGCACTGCCCTATCACGCTGGTTTGTCCAACGAAGAGCGATCGCGAAATCAGGAGCGTTTTCTCCGGGAAGATGGTGTGATTGTTGTCGCGACCATTGCCTTTGGTATGGGCATCGACAAACCCGATGTGCGCTTCGTGGCACACCTTGATTTACCGAAAAGCCTAGAGGCCTACTATCAAGAAACCGGCCGTGCAGGCCGTGATGGGAAGCCTTCGACCGCCTGGATGGTTTATGGCTTGCAAGATGTCATCAAACTGCGCCAAATGTTGGAAACTTCCCAAGGCAACGATCAATTCAAGCGGGTTGAACGTCAGAAACTGGATGCGATGTTAGGGCTTTGCGAAGTCACTCAGTGTCGTCGCCAGGTACTGCTTCGCTATTTTGGCGATACCTTGGAAAAACCTTGCGGGAACTGTGATACCTGCCTAACTCCACCTGAAACCTGGGATGGCACCGTAGCGGTGCAGAAAGCGCTGTCCTGTGTATTCCGCACCGGCCAACGTTACGGCGTGACTTATCTGATTGATGTATTGAGAGGCTCAAGTAACGAACGTATTCTTCAAGCTGGCCATCAAACCATATCTACCTTCGGCATCGGTACCGAATTATCAGCCAACGAATGGAAATCGGTATTCCGGCAACTGGTCGCCAACGGCTATCTGCGCGCGGATCCAGAAGGGTACGGCGCACTCCAACTAACAGAAATATGTCGCCCGTTATTAAAAGGTAAACAGAAAGTCGAGCTACGAAAAGATCCGGTCGTGAAGAAATCGTCCGGCAATAATTCGAGCAAGCGCAGCGGTGCCAATGTTAAAGATCAAATCACGGACCAGGCTGGATGGGATGCCCTGCGAGCATGCCGAAAAGAGCTGGCGGACAAGCAAGGTGTGCCGCCTTATGTGATCTTCCACGACACCACCCTGTTCGACATGTTGGAACGTCGGCCAACGTCGTTGGATGAGCTGGCAGAAGTCAGCGGCGTGGGCGCAGCGAAGCTGGAAAAATACGGTGACATTTTCCTGCAAACGCTGCGCGAAATGCCTCAGGCCTGAGGCTTGAAGCCCTTCTTGCGCACTCGGTACTGGGCGTAAGAAGTGGCCATATGATTTCCGTCTTTGTCTCTTAGCACGCCTTCGAGCGTAAATTTACCACGACCTGTTGCATCGGCTTCCGCCAATACCGCGGCAACGGTTTCATTCGGGAGACTGAATTCCACTTCTACATCCGAGTCAGCAGGCTGCAAGAATTCCAGGGTCATGCTTTTCAGAATCGGGGTGTAGGCCGGGCCAAGGTCAAAAAATGCCAAAATTCCTCCCGGAATCTCAGCAACCAAAAAATACGCGCCCGCGTACAGACTACCGAAATGATTTTTATTGCCCTTCAGTTTTATCCTTGCACGAACGTAGCCCGGACGAACTTCTTGCACCGAAAACCCGTTGCGAGTGGTAAACGGAATCGCCATGCCGACAATGCGGTTGATTGCGGTATAACTTCCGGTTTTCTTAATCCATTCCAGCGGCTGCAACAACGTGGCGTTTGCATTCGTGTGTCCAACCCACTGCCCCGCAGTGCCAATAAGCTTATCGATGACGGCCATAGTGTGGCTCCTTTAATTGTTCAGGCGGGAATGATTACAATACTGTTGCTTGGGTTCAAGAAACTTCGTGCATTATCACGTGCATTCCGTGCAATTTAACCGTTTTACGGTAGTCTGTGACCTAACACTCTAATCGAGTGACAGTATTCCCTGCGAAAAGAAGGACTTTGAGCGTGGCATTACTCACAAGGAAACAAGGTGTTAAGGCGCGAGGTTTACTGGGCTTACTTTGCGCTATGCTGGGTCTACCACTTGCCGCAGAGACACCGGTAACGGAAGATGCCAAAGATTACATTCTTTGGTATCGCAATTACGATAACCCTGCCATACATACCCTTGTTGAGCTTGCCTTTAATAAAACGCCGGAATACGGAGACTTTCAACTCATCCGGAGCGAGGAATTAAGCCAAGGGCGCGCCCTTAAAGAGCTCGCCGGCAACGATTCTACTCTTGTCGATATCGCAAACGTGGCCACATCACCGGATCGAGAGGCCGCTCTAACAGCCATTCCAATTCCCGTGGACGGCGGGCTCCTAGGTTTTCGGGTCTGCTTGGTATTGCCCGAAAACCTTAGAAAGTTTCACGGCATCACCAACATAGAAGACCTCTATTCACGGAATATCCGCATTGGCCAAGGGGTTCACTGGCCAGACACACCTATTCTGGAGAGAAACGGTGTGAGCGTAATCACCCATGCGCGTTACGAAATCCTGTTCGGTATGTTGAGAAACCGGCGTTTCGAATGCTTTGCCCGGGGTATCAGTGAGGTGATGTTCGAAGTGGAACGTGAAGACGCAAAAGGACTGGTGATCGAGCCTACCCTCTTACTGGCTTATCCGATGCCTTCTTATTTGTTCGTAGCGCCGAATGACCACGAAATCGCCCAACGAATACAGTTGGGGCTTGAACGTGCGATCCGTGATGGTAGTTTTGCGGTTTACTTGAAGCAGTCTTTCGGTGAAAGCGTCGCCAGCCTAAATCTGAATCGCCGGACAGTGATCGCGTTAAAAAACCCGCACCTGACAGATGATTCCGAGTATGTCGCAAGGCGAATCTTGGACAATCTGAAACGCCGGATTGACTACCTGGCCAACGATCAGTAAATATCCAATACGGCCATCCTTGGCCCCATCTGAAATCTGCCAAATCAGTCGACTTTAAAGCGGCTCACCCTATCGTTGAGCGTGTGGCCGATGGTTTCAATCTGACTGCTGTACACGTCATTTTCGCCTGTTGCTTCTGCCGCAGCCTGGCCTTGCTCAGCAATACGCGTAATGGACGCATTCAATTCTTCGGTAACAGACGTCTGCTCTTCAGAAGCCGTGGCAATCTGAGAGGTCATCTGACTGATCGAGGTGATGGCTTCCGCAATTCGGTTCAAAGACTCCATCGCATCCTGCGCCTTTTCCATGCTCACATTCGACACTGCCGTCGAAGCCTTCATTACGTCAACCGCGTCGCTAGCGCCCTCCTGAAGACGCTCGATCATACTATTGATCTCTTCCGTGGAAGTGCGGGTGCGCTGTGCCAGATTTCGCACTTCGTCCGCCACTACTGCAAAGCCACGCCCGGCTTCTCCGGCACGGGCCGCCTCAATTGCAGCGTTCAGTGCCAGCAGGTTGGTTTGCTCGGCTATACCTTGAATCACTTCAAGCACCGTGGTGATTGAAGAAACGTCCTGACCGAGCTTATCAATCACTTCGGCAGCTGCCGTGATCTCATGGGACAGTTTTTGAACCGCATCGCGAGAAGCTGCAACGGTTTCTCGGGAGTCCAAACTCTCGTGGTCCGCCTGTTCGGCAGCTTCCGCGGTTTGTTGCGCGCTTTGCGCAATTTCGTTGGCAGCGGCTGACATCTCGTTAATAGCCGTAGCGACCATGTTGATCTCGCCTTGCTGCCCTTCCACACATTCACGACTGTTGCTGGAGGTTTGGCGGAGTGAAGTCACATTCCGGGAAAGCTCTTCGCTGCGCTCCTTCACTTCACTCACTACCTGCTGAATGTTCAGAACAAACTTATTGAAGTTGCTCGCGAGAATTCCGAATTCGTCGCGGGCGCTATCATCAAGTCGTTGAGTGAGATCTGCATCGCCGGATGCAATGTCAGACATGGCTCCGTTCAAGCGGCGCACCGGAGCCATCAATGCGCGAATTCCAATGTGCAGGATAATCAAAGCAAGGATCAAGCCGACGAAGGTGATGATCAGACTGGTCATTCGAGCGTCTACGACAGGCTGTGTGATTTGATCCCAGTTAACGACTGAGCCAATGTACCAATCCACGCTTCGGGCATCCGAAATCGGGAAAAACGCGACACTCCATTCTGTGCCATCACGCTCGAATTTTGCCGGAGTACCATCTTTTTCTGGCTTGTACCCCAAGAATTCCCGGGCACTTTTTCCGATCAAAGACTGGTCGGGGTGGAATAAGATGGTGCCACTATCATCTATCAGCATGGCATAACCAGCATCACCAAGGGTGATGGAAGCCAGTAGCTTCTGGATGACATTCAAACTTATGTCCATGCCAGCCACGCCTTCAAAGTTACCCGAAGACACCGGAGCGATGGCAGAGATCAACGTTTCACCGGATTGCGCATCCTGATAAGTGCCGGTAAAAGACACTTCTCCTTCCGCTCGGGCCTGCTTGTACCAGGGGCGTTCCCGGGGATCAAAGCTGCTGCCCAGCGCTTGTTCGGAAGCACTGGAACGCATAATCATACGGCCACCGGTGGTGCCAACGTAGACATCTTTCGCATTACCACCTTCCGTCATCGTGTTTAACAGCAGGCGCGCCTGCTCATCGGATTCGATGCTGGAAAGCGCCTTCGCGGTAGCACTGGTCATATCCAAACGGGTATTCAGCCAGTCGGCAATACTAGCAGTGCTCTGCTCAATGGCCCCATCTAACATGGCAAACACATAAGTGTCTGTGGTTTTCTGGATCTGGCGATCAGAAGTAAAGGTAAAAACAGCCATGATGACGGTGATAAGAACGCCGACAGCAACCAGCAGCTTCTGCCCGAATGAAAGTTGCACGGTGAAAACTCCTCCAAGGAAAGCGCGGTGCGCGAGTTTAATCCAGTTGTTTGGGTGGCGCAGTTACCAAGTGTATCGGCGGCCATTAACGGTTCTTTAGGTGAACGTGTGGGTGCTTGCGTACTCTGCTAATATTCGACGCATCATCGTTTTTTGCCGATGCTGAACCTAACGGAGAGAGCTTGCATGGCCCATGAAGATTTACACCTGAATCTGCGAAACCTCACCCTCGATGACTACAACGAATTGCAGGCATTGATGGACGATGTGTATGACGACATCGGCGGATCCTGGCCAAAAGACACGATTAAAACGCTAGTTGAGCAGTTTCCGGACGGGCAAGTCTGTATAGAAGAAAGCGGAAAACTCGTGGCCGTTGCCCTGACTGTATGCGTTAAATACGAAAGGTTCAGTAACCCTCATGCCTACGATGATCTGATCCTGCGTAACGAAAAGATTTGGCATAACCCCAACGGAGACTCGTTGTACGGATTGGACGTTTTCATACATCCTGAGTACCGAGGTTACCGTTTAGGTCGCCGCCTTTACGAAGCACGCAAAGAACTTTGCCGCTCCATGAACCTACGAGCAATTCTTGCCGGCGGTCGTATCCCCAATTACTTCAAGTATGCCGATCAATACACCCCGGAGGAATACATTCAGCGGGTAGACCGGAAAGAAATCTACGATCCGATTCTAAGCTTCCAGCTGTCCAATGATTTTCAGGTCACCCGTTTGATGCACAAATACCTGCCTGAGGATGAGAAATCACTGGGCTACGCCACTTTGCTGGAATGGCGCAACATCCTTTACTTGCCGCCCACCTCTGTTCTGGACGTCAAGAAGACACAAGTCAGAATGGGTGCTGTCCAGTGGCAAATGCGAGAGTTCACATCGGTTGATGAAGTGCTTAAGCAGGTAGAGTATTTTGTTGATGCTTTATCCGATTACAAAAGCGACTTCGCGCTGTTCCCGGAATTCTTTAACGCGCCCTTGATGGGGCTTACGGATCAGATGGACCAAACCCGTGCCATTCGCTTTCTGGCCGGATTTACCGAACAGTTCCGTAACGAAATGTCGGACATGGCGGTGAGCTACAACATCAACATCATCACCGGGTCTATGCCCCTTATCGAAGACGACCGCGTTTACAACGTGTCGTACCTGTGCCACCGCGATGGCCGCGTTGACGAACAGCGTAAGATTCACATCACCCCTCACGAACGTCGCGACTGGGTGATCGAAGGTGGCCATGAATTTAACGTATTTGAGACGGATGCTGGTCGGGTCGCGATTCTGATTTGTTATGATATTGAATTCCCTGAGTTGGGCCGCATCGCTGCCGAAAAAGAGGTCGATATCATTTGCGTGCCTTTCTGGACCGACACTAAAAACGGTTATCTGCGAGTTCGGCATTGTGCTCAGGCTCGCGCCATCGAAAACGAATGTTATGTTGTGATTACAGGCAGTGTAGGTAACCTGCCGAAGGTGGAGAACCTAGACGTACAATACGCCCAGTCATCTGTGTTTTCTCCGTCAGACTTTGCCTTCCCCCACGATGCGGTGATGGCTGAGACAACACCTAATACAGAAATGATCATGTTTTCCGACATGGATCTCGACAAACTCAAGTTGGTGCGCAATGAAGGGTCTGTGACCAATCTTTTGGACCGTCGAGTCGATCTATATCAAATAAAAACGCGCGAACCATCGGTATCATAAATACTGTTGAAACCGGGTGTAATTGCCAAATGCATAGAGTCCGTCTATGGTTCAAATTACGCCCGCTTCAAGTTGTCGCCATTAGGAAAAGAGAACAGGTTTCATGAATAACGCTTTACCGGATCTTGTTGCCCATTTTCGTTACCGACATAGCTTCTTCCGCCGCGAAGACGTTCGTGCTCGGTTGTATGAGTTGGACAGTTTCGGGTGCGTGATGAAAACCGACAAACCTTTCGAACCTGGCGATACCGTTACGCTTGATCTTGTGATGAAAATGCCTCTCGATGATATTCGGGCCGAGGGAATATCCGGCCTGGTTACCGAGAAAAGAAAGCACTGTAGCAATTTCTTTTACTCGATTGATTTCATTAAGTTTGAATCGAATGAAAACACTCCGTTAAGTGAAAAACTACGCCGCATCCGAGAAGTGCTGTACAAAAAACAGACTCTCAGATCGCGCAGGGCTGCTGGCCCTACAACATGGTCACGGCAAACAGCCTGAATTGTTTTCTAACAAAGCCTTTCCCGCAAGGAGACAGCCTGATGGCAAAGAAATCCAAGCCAAGCATTGATGCAATCGTAAAGTCGGTGAATAAAGAATTTGATAAAGCATCTAATCAAATTGAAAACTTAATCAACGATGCCCTCAAACAGCTCGATCAACTTCAAACTCAGGTTCAGGAACCGGTTCGGAAACTGCTTAAGGAAGTTGAAGAATTGAGGGAACGGGAAATCGGGCGTTTTAACGACGAGCTTGAGCGCCGCATGAATGATTTTCACGAGCTGCAAGCCAGCTTGCTGGATAAGCTGGGGCTTGCGTCAAAAGAAGTTGAAACCGACGTAAAGAAGGCTGCCAAGACAACGGCAAACAAGGTGAAAAGCACCCCAACGCCTGCCAAACCAGCTACGAAGAAGCCGGCAGCGAAAAAAGCTCCAGCTCAAAAAACCGCTGCCGCTAAGAAGCCAGCAGCCAAAAAAACAGCAAAGTCGGTCGATAAATCTGACCTTACCTTAGTGAAGGGTATTGGCCCGGCAACCGCTAAGAAAATGAAAGAGGCCGGCATTACGTCGATTGAACAAATCGCCAATCCCAGCGATGCCGACAAGAAAAAACTAGAAGGCTTTAAGAGCGTAAAAGGCTTCGATAACCTTTCCAGTGAAGCGAAAAAAGTTCTTTAATTTGTTGCTCCACCGACAAGCGCCAGAGCTTTCTCCAAGCTCTGGCGTTCTTGTTCCGGTTCGAAGGTTTCAGCTAGCGCTATTACCCTCCTCTTAAGCTCAGCCAAAAAGGCGCCATCAGTTTCGGTGCGAGTCATAAGTTCTGCTAAGGCTTTATCGTCTTTTACCGCAAAATAACCAGGATAATCTTCACCTAGCAGGCCTTTGTTACCCGGTATATCCGACGCCAGTATCGGCAATTCAGCTCGGCAGGCTTCGGAAATGACATTTGCGCCACCTTCCATAACCGAGCTAATGACCATCACACTACTAACCGATATCAAGGTTGCCAGTTCCGGGCGATTCAACTCCCCTAACCAATGAAACCGTGGATTACTTCGGCTTTCTTGTAGGGCCAATTCTCGCCATTCCTCGTTGTGAGGCTTGCCTGCGCAAGACACAATGATATTTGATTCGTCGGGCAAGTGGCGGCTGGCAATGGCGGCCCTCAAAGAGTCTTTCTCATCTCGCAAATGCCCTAGTACGCAGACATGGAACTGCCCAGGTTCCAGGCGTGAGCCACCGAATGCATCCGGTTTTTCGGCCGACTGACGTAACGTCAGTAATTTGTGCGCATAACGTTCGGGAATGTCCTGCGCAACGAGATCGTGCAAGCCGATCAGCAGATCTGAAAGTTCCATCGACCGGTAAGTTACATCAGGGTATTCGTGCCGATGGTAGTAGATGTCTGTGCCTGTAAGCACCACAATCAATGGCGCCTTCGGCCAGGCAGCCTTAAACGCTTTAATGGCCTTAGCGCTACGCCAGGCATGAAGAGCGATGAGAAGATCGCATTGCACACCCTGATATTCCGTTTCAACCGTAACCTGATGACCAGACTGTTGGAGCAACCGCTGCCACCGCATCGCAGTAGCGCGGTTGCCTGCTTTCGAATCGCGCCCTGCCGGGGTAATAATGCTGATGTTCATAATCGCCACGTTCAGAGGTTTCAAGGATTCTGCATGGGTAGATGCAGTAGGTAAAGTATTGACTGGGAAAGCGGTTCATCAAACACCCAATTCAGGGTATCCTGAAGTTGATATTGGCACCCGCCTTTCCCTCGCTGATCTGAAATAACAAAGGAATGAATTCCATGGCGATGAAACAATTTCGCAAGTGGTTAGCCACTGGCCTAATCTCAATGTCTGTGTTTTCAGCAGCTCAAGCAGAAACGTTTATTTTCACCGCAATTCCGGACGAAGACGAAACCAAACTGGTTGAACGTTTTCAGGGCGTAGCGGATTATCTCGAAGAACAACTGAATGTAGATGTCCGTTATATTCCGGTGAAATCCTATGCCGCTGCAGTATCGGCATTCCGCAACAATCAAGTTCAGCTGGCATGGTTTGGCGGCCTGTCGGGTGTTCAGGCGCGTCGATTGGTTGATGGCTCCGAAGCCATTGCCCAAGGTGTTGAAGACGAGGCGTTCGAGACGTACTTCATCGCCAATACCGAAACTGGTATCGAGCCTTCCGATTCTCTTGAAAGCCTTAAAGAGCAGCTTCAGGGTAAGACCTTCACGTTTGGTTCCAAAGGTTCTACGTCCGGGCGTTTGATGCCAGAGTTCTACATTCGCGACACATTTGATGAAGCGCCAGACTCCGTGTTTTCCCGCGTTGGCTTTAGCGGCAACCACACCCGTACTCTTCGGTTAGTTGAAGCCGGAACCTATGAAGTCGGTGCGCTAAACTTCCAAGTCTGGGAAAAAGAATTAGCCAACGGCAACATCGATACCGACGCTGTTCAGGTGATTTGGAAAACACCTGCCTACCCAGACTACCAGTGGACTATCCGAGGCGATGTTAACGAAACCTTCGGAGAAGGCTTCAAGGACCGCGTGACGAAAGCCCTACTGGAACTGGATGACCCTGCTCTACTGGAAAGCTTCCCTCGGTCCGGGTTTATCCCCGCCTCTAACGACGATTACGAACCCATTCGTAAAACCGCAGTTAACATTGGAATCCTAGATTAATGTCAGGGTTTGATTTTCATGGCCTCACAGCCAGTTTTGAGGGACAGCGGGTTATCGGCCCGCTGTCTTTTCATGTCAAAGAAGGAGAGCACATCGCGCTGGTCGGCAAAAGTGGTGCAGGTAAATCAACGCTGATTAAAGTAATTTACGAACGCCTGCAGCAAGAAGCGTCGCTGATTCCGCAAGGTTTGGGGCTGGTAAATGCCTTGCCGGTGTTTCACAACGTGTTTATCAGCCAACTCGACCAACACCCAACTTGGTACAATACGCTGACATTGCTTCGCCCCTTTTCGAAAGACAAAAACGCCGTCAAAGGCCTGTTGGACGAACTTTCGATTTCAGAAAAGCTTTGGATACCGGCTGCAACATTGTCTGGCGGCCAACGTCAACGTGTAGCAATTGCTCGTGCACTCTACCGCAAAGCACCCATACTATTAGCTGACGAACCCATTTCCGCTCTGGATGGCCCTATGGCTCATACTGCCATGCAATTACTGACCGGCCGCTTTCTTACCAGCATTGTTGCACTTCACGATGTGGAAATGGCCCTGGCCTATTGCAACCGGATTATCGGCATTCAAGATGGCCAAATCGCGTTGGATGAACCCGCAGCCAATCTGGTAGCGTCTGACATCGCTTCGATTTACTGACCGGTCGCTCAAAATTCATGTTCGCCTACCCTACCGTCCGTACCAGCTTCATCTTCTTGGCAATAGCCATAGCAGGATTGTTGGTGGCCGATATTGCCATTACCACCGCAAACCCTTGGCAAGATCTGGGCAGATTGTTCTGGGGCGTCGTAACACCCAACTTTTTCAGCACGGAAGGTTTACTAACAGCCCTTCTTCGCACTGTCGCGTTTGCGTTCGTCGGGGTGGCCCTTGGCAGTGTTTTCGGCTTCGCCCTCGCGCTGGTGTATCGGTTTTTACCTGTTCGCATGTTCTGCGCGTTCATTCGTTCTATTCACGAGCTGTTCTGGGCACTGATTTTTTTGCAATTTTTCGGTTTTCATCCCCTCACCGGTGTGTTGGCGATTGCTATTCCATACGCGGGCATCTTCGCCAAGGTGTACTCGGAAATCTTCGAAGAATCCGACCCGGAACCGGGCCGGCTTCTGCCACCCGGCACCCGGTCGGTTTCTGCATTCCTCTACACTAAGATTCCGGACTGTTGGGTGCAGCTGAGAACCTACACAGCGTATCGCCTTGAATGCGGCATGCGGTCTTCCGCCATTCTCGGATTTGTTGGCCTACCCACGCTGGGTTTCTATCTGGAGTCGTCCTTTTCGCAGGGTTTGTATTCCGATGCCGGCGCCATGCTGGTGCTGTTTTATATTCTGATCGCCACCATGCCGCTATGGGTTCGCCCCAAACTACTCCCGGCTTATGTACTGGCTGCGCCCTTTTTCCTTGGAGATGGCATGCCCATCATTTGGGGCAACGTAAAGCGATTTTTTACTGAAGACATTGTTCCGGCTCCCATTCGCAACGGCGAAGGCTTAGTCGGACTTTCGGAATGGTTGGGCGATGTTTGGATAAACGAGGCTCTACCCGGAATCTGGAACACCGTCGTGCTTACCCAGATTGCTTTGGTCGCGACCGGCATTTTGTCATTGCTAGCTTTCCCATTGATATCAAGACATTTCGGCGGCCCCGTCCGACGCACCTCTGGCCATGTCTTATTGGTCATCGCTCGTTCCACCCCCGAATACATTCTCGCGTATATCCTTCTTCAGCTTTGGGGGCCTTCCATGCTCCCTGCAGTGGTCGCACTCGCTCTACACAACGGCGGCATTATCGGGCACCTCATTGGCCGGCAGACGAACACCATTGAACTTCGCCCCGATGCACCCACCGGCTTGTCTCGCTATAGCTGGGAACTGGTCCCCCGCGTATATCGCTCCTTTTTGGCGTTCCTGTTCTACCGCTGGGAAATCATCATGCGGGAAACTGCCATTCTGGGTATTTTGGGTATCTACACACTGGGTTTCTATGTCGATAGCGCGATTCAAAACATTCGCTTTGACCGGGCAATGGTGCTGATCCTCATTACCGCACTACTCAACATTGGCGTAGACGCTCTTGGTCGTTACATTCGCCGAAAACTTGCTCTTAAAACCATGCCGACCTGCTGACCCCCTCGCCCGTTGGTTGGGACGAGGGTCACAGATCAACAAGTCCGCGAAAAAATCCGGCGTGAACTGTGGAGTGGGTTGTACTGAGAGCTGGTTACTCAATGTTACAGTTTCTGACGTTTAGTGAATCATCAACTTGGCTATCAGGAACTATGCGCAATGATCTACGGAGTGGTGGCAGTAACTCAGATTGGGCTTCTGTTATTGGTCGGCTTGCTAAGTGTGCGTATATATTTCTTAAGTAACCAAGAACTTGCTGAGCCTCAAGGCGTTTCTTCGTCTAGCAAAATGGATTGCACCCTCACTCCCAAGAAGCATCTCCGACCTCAGGCGAAAGGTACGCCTCGTTTAGCGCTGGACCGCACGGAGTTGTGCTCAAAGCTTCATATTTTGGCAGGCTTGCAGGAACGGGATTGCAAATTGAAAGGGTTGAACTTAATAGAGGCGCCCCAAGCGGTTCGAACCTATGCAACCGCATGGCTCTATGGTGCAAGCTGCTCTTTATCCCCAAAAGTTGTGCGTCATTCCGAAGAGTTAGCCGGCATTGTTGCGGGTATCGCCAGCCGAAAAACCGGCATTCGCCAATCGGAAGCGATCCAAACTCTATCCACCCTCACGTCCAGCGATATTCTGCTGGTCTGTTATCGGGCGGGGCTTGAGGGTGCCGAATTCTGGGAAGAAAACCACCACGTACCCGCGTCTTCAAGCTTGTATGACGCGGTTACCAGCAATGCCTTTATCTAGATTTTTCAAGCTCCCAGTTGGTGCCTAGCGAGACAACCTCGGTAACCGCGCTTGAATCAGCTAGCACGCCGGTCAACGCCGGTTTACTGTAACCACCCTCTTCGGTGTGGTCCATTGAATCAACATCCACCGCCCGCACTATCCAGCACTGGCTATTAGCGATTACCCGCGAGCGATGGCTCAAGCCGAACACGAAGCGACAGTAATCGAGCTTAAGTTGCAGGAGGTCTTGCTCGGTTTTTCGAATTTTCCGTAGCAGTACCTTCTGTACACTTTCACCGTAATCCATCACCCAATCTCCGGAAGTAAAACCATCGAAAATTTAACTACGTTTTCGCTTGGAAGAATAGGATCGGCGACACACTTCCCAACTTTTTTTGCCCGCTTTGTAAATCGATCTGCCAAACCATCTCGGAACCGGTTGCGCATAAGGGAGCTTCAAATTCAGCAACAAATCGGGTGACTGACTGCTGCCTCAGGGGCACCGGGTATTCGCCCATGTACATGGAACGCCCGCGTAACACAGCAAGAAAGCGATCAGGAGCACCGGGGGCTTCCACATTCAGTACGTATCGATGCTGCGCTGGCGCACCTTGTTGGGGCTCCAGGCTAACCTGCCATTGGCCCTCGGACGTGTTCCAGGCACACGGACCAGCCAACAGATCACATTCGGCGCGTGCGACCTCCTCTTCTGAATCTCCAGAATATTGAAATGCCCAAAACGTCATTCCAATACCCGCAATAAGAAAACCGAACACACCTAAAACACGTAACATCATCAGCCTCAGTTTGTATGCAAGCTCACATTATGGGGATATGTGCGCACAAGGCAAAGGTTTCTAAACTGCCGTCGCCATGAGAAAATGTGCGGCTTTAAGAATTGAGTCACCCACATAAACAGGACACATAGCCGTGCAGCCGGATATCTCCGTAAAGAACCTGAACAAGATTTATGAAGGTGGTTTTCAGGCACTCAATGATATCAATCTGGACATCTACCCGGGCGAAATTTTTGCGTTACTCGGCCCCAACGGTGCCGGCAAAACAACGCTCATTTCCATCATTTGTGGCATCGTCAACAAAACCAACGGACACGCTACCGCGGCCGGCCATGACATCGTGAAAGAGTATCGAAAAGCCCGAGAGGCAATCGGTCTAGTGCCCCAGGAGTTGAACACCGATTCGTTCGAAACGGTATGGCATGCGGTTTCATTTAGCCGAGGGCTGTTTGGTAAACCTCCGAAACCCAGCCACATTGAAAAAGTGTTGAAAGATCTATCTTTATGGGACAAGCGCGATAGCCGAATTATGGCTCTATCAGGTGGTATGAAACGCCGGGTGATGATTGCCAAAGCTTTGTCCCACGAGCCGCGGATTTTGTTTCTGGACGAACCCACCGCTGGCGTAGACGTCGAACTGCGCCGTGATATGTGGGCGATGGTTCGAAAACTTCGTGAAAACGGCACTACGGTGATCCTGACAACCCACTACATTGAAGAAGCGGAAGAAATGGCCGACCGCATCGGCGTAATTCGTCAGGGCAAGATCATTTTGGTGGAAGACAAGGATCGTTTGATGTCGAAACTGGGCAAAAAAGAGCTGCGCTTACATCTTCAGAATAAGCTTGAAGCGGTACCCGGAGAGCTAACGCTCGAGCCGGTAGAACTGTCGGACGACGGCTACCAGCTGATTTACACCTTCGATTCTCAGAAACAACAAGCAGGTGTGGCCAGATTGCTGCGCACGTTGGGTGATTTGGGGATTGAGTACCGTGATCTTCAAACACGGGAAAGCTCTTTGGAAGAAATTTTTGTTGGCCTAGTTAACGAATAAAACCGCGCCTGCACGGAGATTGAAATGAATTTGTACGGTGTTAAATCAATTTATAAGTTTGAAATGGCGCGCATGCGGCGCACGCTTATGCAAAGCGTGTTGTCGCCAGTGATCTCTACTTGCCTTTACTTTGTAGTGTTTGGGTCAGCCATTGGGTCACGCATGGGTGATATAGACAGCATCAGTTATGGCGCTTACATCATTCCAGGCTTGGTGATGCTCTCGTTGCTCATGCAAAGTATCTCTAACGCCTCGTTTGGCATCTACATGCCGAAATTTTCCGGCACCATTTACGAAGTTCTGTCTGCGCCAGTATCCTATTTTGAAATCGTCTTGGGCTACGTGGGTGCGGCCGCCACCAAGTCAGTGTTACTGGGGTTGATCATCCTCGCGACTGCACGTTTGTTTGTTGATTATTCCGTGCTGCACCCGTTCTGGATGGTGGCCTTCCTGGCCCTCACAGCGGTCACCTTTAGCTTATTCGGTTTCATCATTGGCATATGGGCGGATGGGTTCGAAAAGCTGCAAATCGTACCCATGATGATCGTGACACCGCTTGTATTTTTGGGCGGTACTTTTTACTCCATCGACATGCTGCCTGAGATCTGGCAAACCATTAGCCTGTTCAATCCCGTGGTTTACCTGATCAGCGGCTTTCGTTGGGCCTTCTATGGTGTTTCAGATGTTCATATCGGCGTGAGCGTGGGAATGACTCTGATGTTCCTCGCCATCTGTCTGACCACCATCTGGTGGATTTTTAAAACCGGCTATCGTTTGCGCTCATGAAAGTTCTCACTACTCTAATTTCGGCCTGCACACTGGCATTGACGGGCTGCGGTGCCGCCGAAGCGGGGAAAAGCAACACACCGGAGACATTGCCTCAGGTGCAGGCTTGCTTCGTGACTCAAGGCAAGGGGTTTCCCGTAACCGTTGAAGTCGTCAGCGAGTCGGAAGACCGCAAGAAAGGACTAATGGGCCGGAATCATTTGGCGGAAAACGCAGGCATGGTGTTCGAGTATCAGGAACAGCGCCCTGCCCGGTACGGTTTCTGGATGTATAAAACGCTGATCCCGCTCGACATCGCATTTCTCGATGAGAGCGGCGTGATTGTCAGCATTCGGCATATGCTGCCGTGCACCTCGTCCAGCTCATCAGGCTGCCCCATTTACCCAGCGGGCAAACCCTTTCGGAACGCCGTAGAAATGAACGCCGGTTACTTCAAAGCTCATCATATCGATGAAGGTGACCGGCTTATCTGGCCTTCAGAAGGTACCTGCCCGCCTTGATTATGAGTGGCGCCACTCGGGCCGACGTTTATCGAGAAACGCGGAAATACCTTCTTTCGCATCGTGTGAAACTGCATTGCGGGCCATGACTTCTGCGGTGTAGTCGTAAGCTTCGTTGAGCGGCATTTCCAGTTGACGGTAGAACGCGGTTTTACCCACGTTCAGCGTGTGGGCTGACTTTCCCACAATGGTCGCGGCCATGGTGTATACCGTTTCATCCAACAACTCCGGCGCTACAACTCGGTTCACGAGCCCAATCTGTTCGGCCCGTTCGGCGTCAATCATGTCGCCAGTGAGTAGCATCTCCATTGCATGCTTGCGAGATACGTTCCGTGACAACGCAACCATTGGCGTGGAGCAAAACAAACCGATATTCACACCCGGTGTCGCGAACCGTGCACCTTTTTCTGCAACGGCCAAATCACAGCTAGCGACCAATTGGCAACCTGCTGCTGTAGCCACGCCGGCGACCCGTGCGATCACTGGTTGTGGCAAGTTAACGATTTGCTGCATGACCTCGCTACACTTTTCGAATAGCTCTTTTTGAAAAGCATGACTATCGAACTGACCCCGGATCTCCTTAAGGTCATGCCCGGCACAGAACACTTTGCCGGCCGCCGCCAGCACCACTACACGCGAGGCACCGTTCGCGGCGATCTCTGAAAGCGCATCGCCCAAAGCACGTAGCATATCTAAAGAGAGGCTATTGCGACGGTCCGGCTGGTTTAAGGTCAGTGTTGTGATGCCATTGTCATCCGTATTGAGTGTCAGCATATCTGGCATAACCGGTATCTCCAAATGCGTAATTGTTATGAAAGACCTAGTATCAGGCAAGTCGATTCGACTGTCGAATAATAGCGGAAACACGGGATTTTCCTATACTCTAAGGATCATCTAGTTCCTTGATAAATCGCAAAATTCGTTAAGATAAACCTTGATTCGTGCGTTGGTTGTTGGGAGAAGAACGTGTTTTTACTGAAACGCAAAGGTAACCATCGCTTACAACTGACTCGCACGGTGTCAGAACCGGGGCGCTATCAGGTAGACCTGTATCTGTTCACCCCGCACGAAGATAGCCTGACCGCCTGGACGCTTTCAGAACAGCAATTTCTGTTCACATCCATTGAGCACCGGTTCAGTTTGCTGGGCCTGCCCGAGCAGGATCGTATCGGCAAATCCAACCAAGCCTTCGCCCTGCTCTCGCCTCATTACGAGATCACCTTTGGCTCCTGGCTATTCCAATACCGCGCTTCCATGGAAAGGCTGCGCCAGCAAATCGACAACTCTGGTCTGAGCGTTGACCTGATTAACCGAGCCCTTCGCCTAAGTCGTAACTTTGCTCAGCGTTTGCGGAACTCCTCCCCGGCAAAAAGCAGCCAACAACGCTACTACCGTCTGGCCGACATTTATTACTCGTGGCATACCGAACAGTTTTTGTTGGAATGTTTGGCGATGGAAGACTTTGATGCGCTGGGGGAAGACATTCGTGAATCTGTGATCGCATTTCTTGAGCGGGAATACCAGCACCGCCAAGAACACGAGTACCAAAGCAGTTTCAAGGGTAATGCGACACGGGTTTGGAACCGAATGGGCCTTTATCACCGACTGCTTGAATATCCCGTATTGCTTCGGCCTAAAGTTATTGAACTCGGCGAAGGCACCCGCAAAATCGTCAAGGCCGTTTCAACCACGCTCATCATGGCGCTGTTTACTTACATTCTGTTTAACACCCGAACAATCAGCGAACAGTTGTCACTCAGCCTATTATTTGGCATTGCACTGATCTACGCCGCCCGTGATTTGTTGCGTGACGATATGATCAGCGCCATCACCCGTTGGATACGCAAAGGCAAACCTCGTTGGAAAATTCGCCTGCTAACGCCCTACACTAGTAAACCTTTCGCGGGGAAACGCGTGTGGCTGGATTATCGAAAACGTGCAGACCTGCCCAAACAAGTAAAAGAGAGTTCAGGCAAATGGGTAACAAACGAAACCCAGCAAATCGTGTGCTATCGCTCAGTTACCTACTTTGATCATTCGGCACTTCAGAAAAGCCATCTTCAGGAACGCCTGAGCTTGGATTGCGAAGCCTTGTGCGAAATGATTCAGCCCACAACCAATAAACTGTATACCTGGAGTGAAAAGGACGATTTTACCTCTGAGATTAAAGCGCATCCCATCGAGAAACAGCACGATTACGACCTGCTGCTGGTGTATTCACAGACCGGCCATGAACACTCGTCTGCCCAACGCTGGAGCCTTCGGTTGAGTAGTAGTGGTATTGTGGAGTGCGAAAAGAAGAAGGCGAATTGGCCCAAGCCAGAGGGCGAAGAAAAGGAACAGGATAAGAAGAAAAAAGACAAAGAGAAAAACAAAGAAAAGCGCCAAAGCAGCAACTGAGACGCGTGTCATTATCGGCTGCAGATAATGTAGCTAAAGTATACTATAAAGCCTCGTAGGGGCGCTGGACGCTGCTGCCGTGTCGTCAAAGGAATGTCCATGTCAATCCAGCTTGATTTTCGCACCCTTAGCCTGACCTTGATGCTGTTCAGTATTGTGTTCGGGCTGGGCATGTTTGCTTACTCCAGAGAGCATGCCAAATTCTCCGGTATAAAAACGATTGGTACCGGTTATTTTCTGATTGGTGGCGGTTGCGTCCTGCTCGGCCTGCGTCATTTTATTCATGATTTTGCCTCCATTGTGCTTTCCAACCTGGCAATCATTATGGGTGTAATTCTGATCTACCGGGGACTGTTCCGATTTCTTGGTATTTCATTGCGTTTTGAGCGTTGGTTAAGCCCCGCCCTTTTGCTGTTTCTTGCACCGGTTTTGTATTTTTTTACGTTCCACGTTCCCGATGTAAGTCCTCGCATTCAGGCATTCTCAGCCACTTTTGCTGTCGCTTCTTTTATCGGTGCCTGGGGGCTATTACAACACCCTGAAACCCGAAGCCGTTCGGTCACAAGAATGCTTATTGGCATGTTTTTGATCGTGACTGCCTTTTTTATCTTCCGTGTGCTTTGGTCGTTTTATGACGTTCCGCCGGAGAACTTCATGAATGCCGGCTTGCTCAGTTCTCTGGCGGTAATCGCTGGTGAGTTTCTGGTTATTTTATCGTCGTTCGCCACGATTTGGATGGCTTCCGATGAACTGCAACATGAACTGTCAGAAATCGCCCGCGTCGACCCATTAACGGGGGCTTATAACCGACGGGCATTTGACGAAGCCTGTGAAATAGAGTTCAGCCGATCACTGCGTTCGGGCAGTGCGTTCACCATCATCATGTGCGATTTAGATCACTTTAAAAAAGTAAACGATCAGTACGGCCATCATGTAGGTGACCAGGTTCTTAAACGCTTCGCCGACATCCTCAGAGGTCGAGTCCGCAAACATGATGTAGTCGCTCGATTCGGTGGAGAAGAGTTTGTATTGCTATTGCCAAACAATAACACCGAGCAAGGAATGCATGTTGCGGAGCAACTCAAAGCAAAAACGGCTGCAACCCAGATAGAACTCGGCCGTGATATAGACTTGGCGATATCAGCGAGTTTCGGAGTGGCCCAATACTGTATTGGCGACCGCGAGTGGAGTGCAGTGCTGCATCGTGCCGATAATGCGCTTTATGCGGCCAAAAAACAGGGGCGAAATCGCGTTGTTGTATTGGCTTCAGCCAGCCAGAGCTTGGAAGCAGGTGCTGATGTGGATCCAACTACCCACTGCAATATCTAGCTAGGACTTTAAATTATACCTAGTTACACTAGGTTTATGAAAACTCTCAAATATCCCTCTGTTATCCTAAGTGGGCTGCTTGCTCCCACGATCACACCTACCGTTTACGCCCAGGCGCCTGCCGATATAGTGGTTACTTCCCCGATATTGGAGCGCTCCCTACATGAAACCCCCGCTGCCTTATCGGTTGTTCGACAGGCCCCCATTCGGGAAGGTCAGCCGCGATTAAAACTAAATGAGAGCCTTACCCAAGTGCCCGGGCTTTACATGCAAAATCATGAGAACTTTGCTCAAGGTGAACGCATCGCGATACGTGGGTTTGGGGCCCGAGCACCGTTCGGAGTTCGCGGCATTACCATTATGGTTGACGGCATTCCATACACCCTACCCGACGGGCAGGCACAACTAGACGCAATCGACCTTGATACCGCTAAGCGTATCGAAGTGATCAGAGGACCTGCTTCGGTTCTGTATGGCAATGCGGCGGGAGGTGTCATTAGTGTAACAACAGCCGATGGCCGTTCTCAGCCAGCCCAAACATCGGTTCGAATGACAGGCGGCAGCCATAATTTCGGCAAACTTTCACTAACCAATAACGGCCAGGATGGCAGTTGGTCGCACAGTATAAGCGCCTCCGCACTTAACTATGAAGGTTATCGTGATCAGGCGAACGTTGAAAAATACTTGCTCAATACTATGCTGCGCCGCGAACTCGGAGACGATCGCTCTGTGACCGCTATCATCAACCTGCTACAGAACCCTCGCTCTGAAGATCCGGGAGCATTGACCGCTGAGCAAGTGAGAGAAGATAAATCCCAGGCAGGTAAATTCACCGAGAAGTTTGATACCGGGCAAACCGTCGATCAGCAAGTACTTGGCTTGCAGTATCAGGACCTATCCGCGGGGCCGGGTGAACTGCACGTAAATAGCTTTTACATACGGCGTAATTTTGAGCAGCAGCTGCCCTACCCTGGTGATAGCCGAATAGATTATGACCGTGACTATTTCGGGGCGAGAGTTGATTATCGGCAGTCCCTTGAATTACGTGGACTACCTTTTCGCTACGTAGCCGGGGTAGAAGCACGGAAACAGCGAGATGACCGCATTCGCAGAGAAATGAGTTTCAGCGGTAATCTGCAAAACCTGACTGCAGACGAATTGCAAACCGCAACGGCGTTAGGCGTGTTTGCGCAAGGCGATCTAAATTTCACAGATCAATTGATGCTGTCCTTGGGTGGCCGCTTCGACCGAATTCGCATGACAGTTGATGACGATTTTGCATCGGATGGAGACCAAAGCGGGAAGCGGACGTTTCGTGAATGGAGCGGCTCTGCAGGTTTGAGCTATCAATACCTGAATGCTCATCAGGCCTACACCAATATCAGCACCGCGTTTGAAACGCCAACGTTCTCTGAGTTTGCCAATCCATCAGGGGTCGGCGGCTTGAACCCCGAAACCGAACCTCAAAAATCTCTGAATCATGAATTGGGTTTGCGTGGAGCATTCGATAACGGGATCGATTACGACCTTTCGCTTTTCTGGGTAGATGTTCGAGACGAACTCGTTCCTTATGAGCTGGAGGGACCGGATGACCGAACTTTCTATCGCAACGCCGGAGATACAATTCGCAAAGGCATGGAGGCTTCCATTGGCTGGCTATTAACTCCGAGTTTGCGCCTAGACAGCGCACTGACCTTGGCGAGTTATAAATTTGAGGACTACCGCTCCGGGAGCGAACGGTATGACGGTAACCGATTACCGGGGCTGCCCGAGGAGACGTGGAACAATCGCATTCAATGGCACGGTCTGCGGGGCAATTTTGCAGCACTGGATGCGCTCTACGTGGGCGATATGGTGGCCAATGACGGAAACGATGTAAAAGTCGACGATTACTGGCTGTTGAATGTGCGGGGCGGAACCAACCTGTACGCCGGCCAGAATCTCCTACTGAAGGGCTTTGTCGGCATACGAAATCTAACAGACAGAAACCATTTCGCTAATGTCCGTATAAACGCGAGTAATGATCGTTACTTTGAGCCCGAAGCCGGACGCACCTGGTACGCCGGGCTCGAATTTACTTTCTAAAGCTCTAGCCCTAGCCTACCGGCAGGGCTAGATACATCAGATCAAGGCAGCTTATAGGCAATCACGTAATCACCAAAGGTGGTTCCAATCGAACCGTGGCCTCCGGCGACGATAACCACCATTTGCTCCCCTTTACTGTTGAGGTACGTCATCGGTGTCGCCTGTCCGCCTGCTGGCAGCCGTGTTTCCCAGATCTGTTTGCCTGTTGTCAGGTCATAGGCCCGGAGGTAGTCGTCTACCGACGCCGCCATGAAGGCCACACCACCAGCGGTGACAATGGGGCCACCAATTCCCGGCACACCCATCTCGATAGGCAATGGCAATGGGGTCATATCGTAAATGGTGCCATTTTTACGCTTCCAAACCACTTCGCCTGTGCGTAGATCCGCACCTGCCACATAGCCCCAAGGGGGCTGCTGACAAGGAATGCCCATGGGAGAGAGAAATGGCTTCATATCGACAGCATAAGGGGCCCCGGCATTTTCGTTCACACCTTGTTCACCTTGATTGGTCTCGCCAAGATCAGCTCCATCTTTGGGTACAAGCGTAGAGGTAAACGCTAAGTACAGCGGCATACCAAACATCACCTGTCGTTCAGGATCGACGGCTATACTGCCCCAGTTGAAGACACCGAAATTACCGGGGTAGACGATCGTGCCTTGCTCTGAAGGCGGCGTATACTGACCCTCGTAATTCAGAGATCGGAATTTGATACGGCAGATCATCTGGTCTACCGCACTTGCACCCCACATATCCGCTTCGGTTAACTCGGGCGGCCGAAAGGAAAGACCGGATATCGGCTGAGTTTCGGCAGCGTAATCACCCTCAATCGTACCCTGCGGCGCTTTCAGTTCAGAAATCGGAATGATGGGTTCCCCGGTTTTCCGATTAAGAACATAAACGTCGCCTTGTTTCGTTGGAACGACCAGTGCAGGCTCCTTGCCGTTTTTAGTGTCCAAATCCACAAGGCTAGGCTGCGCTGGGGTATCCATGTCCCACAAATCGTGGTGAACAAATTGCTGCACCCAAGCAACCTTCCCGGTTTCTATGCTCAGAGCCACCACCGATGAGGCATATTTCTCATCATTTTCACTCCGGTACATACCCAACTGGTCAGGCACCCGATTACCCATCGGGAAGTAGATAAGCCCGAGTTCCTCATCTGCACTTGCAACCGCCCAGCTGTTTGGTGTGCTTGTACTGTAAGCTTCGCCCTCAGCAATCGGCGCAGTTTCTTCAGGGTTACCGGGATCCCAGTTCCACTGCAACTCGCCGGTTTTAGCGTCGTACGCACGAATGACACCGGAGGGCGAGTTAATATCGTAGTTGTCGTTTACCGCACCTGCTACAACAACCAAGCCATTGACAACCACGGGCGGCGACGTTGAATAATAAAAACCGGCCTGCTTGAACGGCATGTTATGCATCAAATCGAGAGAGCCGTCTTCGGCAAACCCGCTGCAACGCGCGCCTGACTCCGGATCCACAGCCAATAGACGCGCATCCGATGTCGGCATGAAGATCTGGGCATCACACTGCACGCTGGCCAGATCCTCAGCAGGCTCTTTAATCAGCTGACCGTCTATCTCGTTGGTATCACCTTCAGACGGCGGAAGATACGATACGCCCCGGCAGGTCTGGTGCTGTCGCTGGCTTTCCATGGGAACGTTCGCATCATGGACCCACTGCTCCTCGCCTGTATCTGCATCCAATGCCACTAACCAATTATGCGGTGTACACAGAAACAGACTGTTACCTATTTTGATCGGTGTAGCTTCGTAAGTGATCTCACCCACGTCTTTTGGTAATTGCAGATCACCGGTCTGATACTGCCAGGCCTTTTCGAGGTTGCCGACGTTCTCAAGAGTAATCTGATCCAGCGGTGAATAACGTTGCCCGAAGTTGCTTCTCCCGTAGGCATGCCAGCTCTCATCATAGATGTCGCCCATTTCGGGATCGGCAGAAACAATCTGATCGTTAAGCTGACCATCAATCCGGTGCCGATCAAAGGCAAGGCTCGATACTGTGATCAGACCAACGACGACCCATACCGGAGCCAACACCATAATGCCGCCTCGCTGAGCTTTTGGCCCAGGAAACAGCAGCGGGATCGCAAGCAGTAGGAACACCCCTAGGCGTGAAGCCAACGGCCACCAATCATGGCCGGACTCCCATAATGCCCAGATTGCTGTACCCGCCAGAAACGAAGCGTATACCCAACGAGCGACTGGCCTGCGCCCTTTAGATGCCAGTCCCGCGATGATGAGCGCTATACCTGCGATGGCGTAATACAGGCTGCCTCCCAGAGAGGCCAGCCACACACCACCGGCTAGTAACACTAAGCCTAGTAGTAACAATAAAATAGTGAATAGAATCATTTAGTAAGCTCCATTGTTAGCTAGCTTCCCATGTTACGCAGACAAATTCACTGCGAAAAGGGAAGTTTTAAAATGAAGCGGCGTAAACTCTGTATAGTTTTATTGCTTTTGTTCCAACCTGGCCTTTGCGGCCATATACACAGGCGTGCGCCCTACGTCTTCGTATATAGGCTCGCCCTCTTCGACTCGAATCACTTTATCGCCAGGAACATAGGGCATTTGCTCTTCTATCCCCAACAAGGTGGAGCTAATGAGATCGGCGAGTAAATCACTGGGCGGTAAGTCGTAGGTTTCGGCAAGCGCTTCTATTTTGATCAAGTCCGCCTTGTTGAGAACAACTTCGGTACTTACCTGTTCTTTGACTTGGCTGGAATGTTGCTCCCAATCATCGAGCATGTTTTTGATTAAGTTGTTGGTCATCTTGGACTCCAATTTCGTCAGGGTACCAGGGTGAACCGCGTCACCTAAAAGGTTAAAACAGCTCCTTTAAACAGCGTAGCACTGATTAGACAGAGCGGCCGTCGCCATTATGTGGTGCGAGGTGCAAACATGATGATGGCCATACCTGTCAGCGCAACCGCTGAGCCAACGAAATCCCAAACCGTTGGACGGATGCCCTCCACTGTCCAAAGCCAGAGTATGGCCGTAAAAATATAAACGCCACCATATGCAGCATAGACTCTGCCCGCTGCGGTCGGATGCAGGGACAGCAGCCAGGCAAATGCCGCAAGACTGAGCGCACCCGGCACCAAAAGCCAGATTGTTTTACCTTCACGAAGCCAAAGATATGGCAAATAACAGCCCACAATTTCCGCCAACGCGGTGACTAGGAACAGGCCTACGGTTTTTAACTCAGACAAAAGAAACTAATCCTTAGGTCGATCTCGATTATTGTATGGGCCGACACTCTGCCGCTTGGCGACCATCGTCATTTGGAAACCTTCGCCTTTTGAATCATAGCTGCCAAATCTGGCCCGATTGGCATCGCTCTAAACGGGCTAACATTTGCGCCACCCGTATTGCCTGATGGGACCAAGCCAAATGCTGTTTTCGTCGCAGCGCCCACAATCCGAAAAGCCTGACCAACCGCCTCTCGGACTGAGCGATTCCGAACAGCCCACACTAGCATCAATATATGGACCTTAACGTGCCAGTACGTTGATTCTTGTCCTATAACGTGCGACCGCTCTAGATAAGCAAATTCTTGCTGAGCATCACCGGCTAAATTTGCCCGCTTGGCATTCGCCAGCTCGCCTTCGACGTATGGAGCTATTCGTCGTGAAAAACCACCTTGCATAGAGACCTCCTCAGAGGGGTAAAACGCCTGCAGCACGCACGGCTTTGCAGTGTAGGCGAAGCCGCAGCCCGTCAGATGGACAGCCTTTAGGCCGGGACTGGTATTCCCCCAAATAATGAGACACGCTCCCATCAGTTAGCGCTCTCGAACGCCAGCGGACTCCGGTAACCAAGGCTGCTGTGCAGCCGTTCGGTATTATAAAAGCGTTCAATATAGTGTTTTATATGGTGTCTTAATTGGCGAAGCGTGACAAAGCTGGTTGCGTGCAGCAGTTCTCCTTTCAGGCTTTTAAAGAAGGACTCCACCTCGGCATTGTCTGTGCAGTAGCCCGGTCGGCTCATGCTGTGAACGATCTGGTGACGGGCAAGCATGTCGCGCATTTTAAGTGCCCGGAACTCGGTCCCCCGGTCGGTATGTAGTAAAAGACCTGGCGGCGGTGAGCGTTCCGCAAGGGCTTGTTTAAGAGCGCCGCTGGATAGCTCGCCGTTCAGGCTGGCCTCCAGCTTCCAGCCCACGATGCGACGTGAAAACAGGTCAAGTACCACCGCCAGAAACACGTTCTTCCGCCCCATTTTGATGTAGGTAACGTCGCTGCTCCATTGCTGGTTCATGAAAACTGGCTTCTCCGTGGCCAGACGATAGTTTGGCCATGCCCGCAGGATGGCCCGCCGGGTGAGCAAACGCCGATAGATTCGGTAGGTCCTAGCCTTCATGCCCCATTCCCGCATCAAGCGGGCCACACGATTTTCTCCCACTCGCACCCCTTGGCTTTTCAAGGCTTGGTAAACCTTTGGACTGCCATAGCGGCCCTCACTTTCGTTAAAGATCCTGCGTATCTTGAGCAACAGATCCGCATTCTCCATCGACCGTTTACCAGGCTTGCGATTGGCCCAGGCGTAGTACCCAGAGCGTGAAATATTCAAGTGGCGGCACAGGGCTTTTACGCCGTGTGCTCGTCGGTGCTGCCAGACGAATCGGAACGCTTCCGTCGTTCCTCGGCCTGAAAACGTTGAAACTTTTTTAGGATGTCGTTTTCCTCCTGAAGCTCCGCGATACGGCGTTTCAGGCGCGCGATCTCATCCTGCTCCTGGATCTTCTTCTTGGCATCAGCTGGCGCTTTCTTGACCCGTTTCATGGCGAACTTTCCTTCGCGGTATTCCTTACGCCAGCGTGACAGCATGAAGGGGTGAATATCCAGCGCTTCAGCAACGCTTTTGACACTGCGGTGAGCTTGGTGACTCCATTCCACCGCTTTGACTTTGAACTCAGTGGTGTACTGCTGAGTTTTCTTCCCAATGAGCATCTTCGGCATCGTAGTTCTCCTGTTTCGGAGTTATCGATGCGTGTCTATTGAAGTGGGGGAAGTGCAGAGCATATTTAATGGCCTTGTTAAGTGCAATTTTTTCCAACTTCTGCTGAATAAGTGATATCGATCGTAGAACTCAACATAAGACAAACATGACAATGCTTTTCTACAGCTTCTTGAGCTGCTCGCAAAATGTCAGACTCCTGAAAACTGACGCCACTTACTATAAAGTGCAAGTTTGCCGATTTATATAAACGAGGTTCTGATTCCGTTAGGGCGAAAGTAACTGTATTTTCTAAACTCTTAACTTCAAAACCTTGCTCTTGCAGTAGCAAGACGACATCCGTCGCACTGCATGAACCTAAAGCCGACAATAGAACTTCCGTTGGACAAGGAGCTTTCTCACTTGTAGCGTCAACATTAAACGTAAAGCCGCCTTCAGTTAACACTTTAAAACGACAATCTCCATCCCACTTTATATTAATACTCATACTTCCCTACTTTTTGATGTCACTATTGCTGATTGCACTTAACGAGGCTGTAGAAAAACCCAAAAACAAGCGAGCATTCCACCGCCTACAATCTCGTTTGTGTTAGCCGGCCAGTTCGCCCAGCAATTTCCAGTTTCCGGATTGATTGCCCGCTATAGACCTCAATCCCGCTATTTCAGTGTTCAGGCGCTCTTAGCCTTCGGCCATGCGGCATTTCAAGGGTCATTGTTTCCCCCCGCTCACGCAGCCATCTGCCCATAATTCGCCAGTTTCTCAATATTGTGCACCAAACAATACAACTGCCATTGCCCCTGCACTTTTCGCTTTCCACGCAGACTAAAACGGTTTAGACGTTTCGTTGTACCGATGTTGCCGAACACTGGCTCCACCACCGACATGCGGTGGCTGTAGATTTCTTTGCCTTGCGGGCTATCTATCCGATGCTTCATCCAATCCGTGTAGTTCGGAAGCCGTTTGTTTGCGATGGTGAACGAGACTTGCCGCCCAGAACCTGTGCGGTGGTTAGCTGACGCCGGATTTTGCATACATCGATGTTTCTTTGGGCAATGCCTGCACTGGAGCAGACGGCCCTCGAATTGCACCCGGGTCTTACCGTTCTCGGTTTCCCGTGTGCCTTGGTAACTAATGGCGTTGCCAGCCGGACAGATACAGGTAAGGCTCACCGGATCGAACTGGAATTCACTTGCAGGAATGATGTTTTTCCATCCGGTTTTGGGCAGGTTCTGGTGCCGTTTTCCGTACTTGCCTTTCTGCTGCGCGAACTTGGGGTCCCGGCTTCGGAATTTGTTGTCCGGCACGTAGCCGTTGATTTGCCGCTCGTGCAAATACTTCATGTTCGCTTCGTTGGCGAAGCCCGTGTCCGCCGTAACGACAACACCTTGCTGGTAGATATTGTCAGCAATACCCAACTTCTTGAAGCGAGCTTCGACCGTTTCCAGCACGGGTTGCAGGGTGTGGTGTTCCTGCCCTTCCCCGAAGGCCTGAGCATCCACGATGACCTGGTGTTTCTTGTCCACCGTGGCCACGCCGTTATAGCCCTGGATCGTGCCTTTGCTGGTGGTCATCTTGGCGCTTTCGTTATCGGTGAGGTTGCTCTTCACTTCCTTGCGCCGTTTCCCTTGCCCCATCCTTGGGCTGCTCGTCTTTAGGAATCGGTCTACTTTGGTCATCGCTTCGTCTAGCGATAGGATGGTTTTCGCACGGCGAATATCCCTATCCAGTTCGGCTTCGGTTTCGGCCTCATCCCGTTCGTGGTGTTCACGCAGATGATGGCGAATCAGCCGCTTCAGCTTGTCTCGTTTTTCACCCAACTCCTTAAAGGTGCCCGACCATTCTTTGGCGGCGTTCGAGGACATTTTGCAGCCGTCGATGGCAAACAGCTCGTTGCCTAGCAAGCCTTGTTCGTGACACACCAGCAACACCTGCTCGAACAGCTCTTCGATTTCCTCAGCGTGGCTGCTAACGAACTTGGCCAAGGTAGTGAAGTGCGGAACGGTGTCGCAGGACAGTGCTTTAAAAATGATGTTGGTTTCGCAGCACCACTGGATTTCACGGCTGGAAGTGATGCCTTTGGAATAGGCGAACAGGATGATTTTCAGAAGAATAGCTGGATCGTAGGCCATGCGGCCGGTGTTGTCGTTGCGGTACTTGGGATGAAACACAGACAGATCCAGCTTGTGTTCAATCAGGTAATGAACGGCGTGTTCAAAGGTGCCCGGCTGGAGCTGCTCCTGGTAATTGATCACGACCATCGCATCTTGGTCGTAGTTGTAGTGCTTGAAACGAGGCATCCCGACGACTCCTTGTCTGTTTGCTCAATGCTACCAAAACCGGTCCGATTTAGGGTTTTTCTACAGCCTCAACGCCCGCCTCAGCCGCCGAAGGTCGGCCTGGAGGCCCTTGTTAACTGTGGGACGCGATAAGCTCATGCACCCACGCTTTAAGCTTAGGAATTACTTCTTGAGCTTCAGACTCAAAGCCCTCCTCATCGAAATACCCTTCGGTTTCAACTTTGTACTGCCAATCTCGACCTTCTTGGATCACTGAATAAGGAACACCTTCCAAGGCCTCGATTGAGTCGCACAATCGTTCTGCAAAGGCATCCCGACCATCACGCTTTTTATCGTATTCATCTATCTCAGATAAAAGCCTTCCCAACACGGCTCTATTCGACATAGCTCACCAAACCCGTTCGTACAGTTAACAGCAATTAGACCGCGTTCCACGATATTGTAAAAAAGTGCGTTCTACATAACTCCGCACCACCCTTTCCTTTCGGGCATTCAATTTACCAACCTAAACAGTAGCTTAGTTTATTGCAGTTTTGGCAACAAGTAATCGCGTGACCTCTCGTTTTTGCTCATTCAATAATGAGTGGTTGCGCTTCAGCGTGGCTACAAATCGGCAAAGCCGAGGAGAGTACAGTTTTCACGAGGGAATAATCGGGCAACATGGATGAAACAGGTTACTTACGACGGGGCTGAAGAATGCAGGCTTGGGTTCCGTAAGAAAACACAGCCAAAGCGGTCTACATCAGGTTTGAATAGCGAGAACGAAGACGGTCAACCAAGGAGGGAATCGGCAAACTTATGGATCTAAATGGTGCCCGGAGCCGGAATCGAACCGGCACGACCTAACGGTCGAGAGATTTTAAGTCTCTTGTGTCTACCAATTTCACCATCCGGGCATAGGAGGGAAAAATCTGAAGGCCAAGATTGTATAAGGCTCCGTTGCCTAACGCAATTCCGATCTTTAACTTCCTGCCCAAGCTGTTTATTTTGCGAGCAATCTGGCTGTTTTTATGGGTTTATCGCGATGCCTTTGTAGATATAGCCCGCAATTTTGGGTGCGTTGGGGATGTATAGGTTTTCAAGTTCCTGAATCTCGAAGCCGCCCTGCTTGAGTAAGTCGGCAATGTTGCGGTTGAGGTGGCAGCCCCCGGCCAGTTTTTTCCAACCCGGGGTGATCCGGTGTTGCCATTTGCAGGTACCTTTATCAGGCGATTCACCGTGTTCAAGGAACAGCAGCTCCCCACCCGGCTTGAGTACTCGCTTCATTTGCTCGAGAGCGGCTTGCCAATCGGGGATGGTGCACAGGGTGAAGGTCAGCAGAATGGTGTCTACGGAGTCATCTTCTAACGGTATTTTCTCGCCAGGAAGGTCTAACCATTCTACCTTGATAGACGAGCGGTTGAGGTTTGCCTGGGCTTTGCGGCGCATTCCTTCAGACGGTTCCAGGCCGTACACCATTTCAACACGGCCAGGATCGTAGAATTCGAGGTTGATGCCAGAGCCCATGCCAACTTCCAGAACTCGGCCTTTTGCACGGGGAACCACCTGGCTACGAAGCTTCATCACCTGGCCCATAGAACAGGCTTTGTCGATGATGTGAGGCAGGATGCGATTTTCGTAAAAACTCATTGGTTCACCGTAGTTGGCTCGATTTGTTGTTGTGATATGTCAAGAGTGCGACAAATTGTCTCGCGTTTCTCTGGTATGATCACGTTAGCATTACCGTAACCGCTGGTAATAACAATATTACAAAATGCACCAGACTGTTGCTGTGCGGGCTACGCCCTTTTGTAAGCATGTCATTGCTGGAGGTTCCTATGGAGCTAGATCCCCTCATTTTATCGCGAATCCAGTTCGCGTTTGTCGTGTCATTTCACGCCATTTTCCCGGTGTTTACGATCGGGCTTGCCTCCTATATTGCCCTACTCGAAGGGCTTGGCTACAAAACGAAGAATCCGGTTTGGATTACTCTGTCCACCTTCTGGACCAAGGTTTTTGCGGTAGTGTTCGGTATGGGCGTGGTGTCAGGCATCGTGATGTCCTTTCAGTTCGGCACCAACTGGAGCAATTTCGCGCAGGCTTCAGCCAACTTCCTCGGGCCGGTTCTAAGCTATGAGGTGCTTACCGCGTTCTTCCTGGAAGCCGCTTTCTTGGGAGTTCTGCTCTTTGGCCGCGATAAGGTGCCACCTGGGGTGCACCTGTTCTCAGCCATTATGGTGGCCATCGGTACCCTTATTTCCACGTTCTGGATTCTATCTGCCAACAGCTGGATGCAAACACCTGCCGGTACAGAACTTCGTGACGGCACGTTTCATATCTTGTCTTGGGGCGAGGCCATTTTTAATCCGTCCTTCAAGTTCCGCTTGATGCACATGGTGCTAGCTTCCTTCCTAACCGGTAGTTTCGTGGTCGCCGGTGTAAGTGCCTGGTACATCCTCAAAGGGCGCGAAGTGGAAGCGAACAAGAAAGCTCTCTCGATGTGTTTGTGGCTGTTGCTGTTCATTGCGCCAGCGCAAGCGGTTGTGGGCGATTTCCACGGTTTGAACACGCTGGAACACCAGCCGATGAAGGTGGCAGCAATGGAAGGCCATTGGGAAACCTCCACTAATGTGCCCCTTTTATTGTTTGCGATTCCAGACCAGGAAAACCAGACCAATCATTTCGAAATCGGCATTCCCAGCCTCGCCAGTTTGATTCTCACCCACGATTTCGATGGTGAGATTCTTGGTTTGAAGGAAGTCCCGGTTGAAGAACAACCTCCAGTGGCGATTGTGTTCTGGTCGTTCCGGGTGATGGTCGGCCTTGGCATGCTGATGATTTTGTTTGCGATTACCGGGCTGGTTCTGCGTAAAGGTGGCCGTTTGTATAAGGCCCGTTGGTACCTGCAAGGGCTCCGGGCCATGAGTATTGCGCCGTTTCTTGCGGTTTTGACGGGCTGGTTTGTGACTGAAACGGGTCGTGCGCCCTGGTTGGTGTACGGCATGATGACGCAGGCAGAATCGGTTACCCCGTCTCTCACCGGTGGCATGGCGCTGTTCACCTTGATTGGCTACATCCTGGTATATGCCTCCATCTTCTCGGCCGGTTTGTACTACCTGATGCGGGTTCTGTACGTAGGGCTGGAAGACGATGGTGGCCATACCGAAGACGAGGCCGACCGCCCTGCCCGCCCACTGTCTGCTGCTCACGTTCAGTTCGAATACGATGCAGAGAAAAACGCGGCAAATCCGGCGAAAACCGCCACTGAAGGAGGGCAACAATAATGGAAGTGTTCGATTTAGCCCTCATCTGGGCATTTATCATCGGTTTTGGAATCATCATGTACGTCCTGATGGACGGCTTTGACCTGGGGATCGGCATTCTGTTCCCCTTTGCACCTTCGGAAGAAGATCGGGACACCATGATGAATTCGGTGGCGCCGGTCTGGGACGGTAACGAAACCTGGTTAGTGTTGGGCGGGGCCGGTTTGCTGGCTGCGTTTCCAATGGTGTACAGCATCATTCTGCCCGCCATGTACATTGGTGTGTTTTTGATGCTGGCCGGTTTGATTTTCCGTGGAGTGGCTTTTGAATTCCGATTCAAAGCGCGCAGCTCTCGCTACCTATGGAACTGGTCGTTCGCGGGTGGCTCAACCGTTGCGACCTTCGCTCAAGGTGCGGTGGTTGGCGCGTACATTCAGGGTTTCAACACTGTGGATGGCGTTTACGTTGGCGGTGCGCTGGATTGGTTAACGCCCTTTACCGTATTAACCGGTTTAGGCACTTTGGCGGGTTATGCCTTGCTAGGCTCCACTTGGTTGATTCTAAAAACCGAAGGTCGCCTGCAAGACTGGGCTTACCGCATTACCACACCGCTTTTAATCACCGTTCTGGTGGTGTTCGGCATTATCAGTGTTTGGACCCCCTTCGTTGATCACATGGTATGGGACCGCTGGTTCTCGAACCTCGGTATTATCTGGATTCTGCCAGCCATAACGTTGCTGTGCGCATTCCAAATCTGGCGCTCGGTGCGCAATCGGTTTGAGGGCATGCCGTTTGTGGCCACCATGGGTCTGTTTATTACTACTTACCTCGGTTTGATCGTCAGCCGGTGGCCCTATGTGGTGCCACCCAACTACACCCTTTGGGACGCCGCCTCGGCTCCGGAAGCGCAGCTGTTCTTGCTGTTGGGCTTGCTGTTCGTGATTCCCATCATTCTGGTTTACACCGCCTGGACCTATTGGGTGTTCCGCGGCAAGGTGCGCGCCGGAGAGGGGTACCATTAAGTGGAACCGTCGGACCCGGCCCGTGTCCGGCGCTGGCTGTCTGGGTTAACCAAGAGCAGTCAGCGCTGGATACGGGCTACGGTACTGGCCGGTGTAGGGGTTGGGCTGGCAACCATCGCACAGATGGCCCTGCTGGCCTGGCTGGTACACCAGGGCGTTATTGAGCAACACCCCCTAGCCGATCTTACCCTGGCATTCCTGGCGTTGGTGGCCGTGTTGGTGCTGCGCGCTCTTGGCCAAGGCTTGCAAACTCGCTTCGCCGCGCGCTGCAGTGAAGAAGTGCGCAGGGATGTTCGCCGCCACTTGCATCGCAAATGGCAGTCACTCGGGCCCGTGGCACTCGCCGATACTTCTGCCGCGTCGCTTACCCGGGAATGGCTGGATCACGTTGAAGCCTTGCATGGTTACTTCGCCCGCTTTCTTCCGCAAATGATGTTGTCAGTATTGGTGCCGTTAATGATATTGGCGGTCGTGTTCTGGCTGGATTGGCTGGCCGGCATTTTTCTGGTGTTGTCTGCGCCTTTGATTCCTATGTTCATGGCATTAGTGGGTATGGGTGCCGAGAAGGTAAACCAGCAGCACTTCGAAACCGTGAGTCGGCTTTCAGGGCAATTTCTGGACAAGGTACGAGGGCTGACCACTCTTCAGTTATTTGGGCAAACGGCTGAAGCCAGTGCCGCGCTGCACCAGCGTTCGGACCAGTTTCGCCTGATCACTCTGAAAACACTGAAAATCGCCTTCCTCTCCTCCGCAGTGCTGGAGTTTTTTGCATCCGTGGCGATTGCGGTGATTGCGATCTACATCGGTTTCGGACTGCTAGGCTATATCTCGTTCGGGCCAAGCTCTGAGCTTACGTTGTTTACGGGTCTGCTGATTTTGTTGTTGGCTCCGGAATTCTTTCAGCCCTTACGCACTCTGTCCCAGCATTACCATGATAGAGCTGCGGCCCTCGGCGCCAGCGCAGAGATTATGGCGCGCCTTGATCAACCAGCATCCCCTGCAACAACAACCGGCTCGGCGGACACAACTGACACTTCTGTGATCGCAATTCATCGGGTGTCTCTGTGTTACGACACCGGCCCCGACGTTATCAGGAACGTCACGCTTACCTTCAAAAAGGGTGAAACCATTGTGCTGACTGGCCCTTCCGGTGGTGGCAAGTCGTCGCTGTTGCATATGCTGGCGGGGTTCCTTCGACCGGTTTCAGGCTCCATCTCGGTATTTGGTATGCCCGGCGGTGAACAACCGTTTGGTTGGTTGGGTCAGAAAGGCTTCTGGATTCAAGGCAGCTGGGCAGACAACTTACGCATGACCAGTCCGGAGGCCTCAGACATTGCCATTGAACAAGCCCTTCATCAGGTGGGTTTGGCCGATCTGGTGGAACACCGGGAACAGGGTATCTACAGCTCGATTGGTGAAGATGGCCAGGGTTTGTCCGGTGGTCAGGCCCGGCGTTTGGGTTTGGCCCGAATTTTTCTCGCCGATTACGATTTGGTGATTCTGGACGAGCCTACCGCCGGCTTAGATGCCACCAGCGAAATTCATGTACTGGAAGCCCTGCACAAACTGTCTGAAGCTGGCAAAACCCTGATTCTATCCACGCATCACCAAGCCCTGATGACGCTGGCCGATCGACTGTTGATCGTTCATGACGGCGAGGTGAAAGATGCGTGATCTTCGTCCGTGGCTCAACCTGATACTGCAACGCCGTGGCCGCCTGGTCGTAGGCGCGCTCTTGCTTTTGGCCACGTTGATTTCGGGCATTGCCCTGCTCGCGTTGTCCGGCTGGTTTTTAACCGAAACTGCGTTGGTGGGCTTGTTGTTTGCAGCGGGTGTTCAAGCGTATATCAACCTGTACGTACCCGGAGGCGGCATCCGGTTTTTCGCCGTATCACGCACAGTAGCCCGCTACTTGGAGCGCCTGTATAACCACAACACGGTGCTGCAGCTTTTAACCGATATCCGCGTAGCGTTATTCGATCAAATGGCACAAGCCGGTCATCGCGACAGAGGCCGTCAGAAAGGTGCTCACTGGCTTTCTCGGCTTACGGCCGATGTTGATGCACTGGATACCCTGTACCTTCGCCTTGTAGCTCCTGCCTGTTTGGCCGCGTTGGTGGCATTGCTGGTGGTTTTACTGGTGTGGCTGCTGCTGAACCTTACCATTGCTCTAGCGGTACTGGCGTTACTGGCTTCTGCGTTCATGATCGCCAGCTGGCTTTTGTATCGCAGAACCCAAACGCTTTCGGGCGAATTGAGTGGGCGCCAGGAGCACCTGCGCAGCGACGTCATTGAACACCTGGAAGGCTTTTCAGAGCTGACCGCCGCAGGGCGAATCGGAAAACACGCGGCGCTTTTAAAGCGGCAATCACTCGCACTCGACAAAGATCAGGCGGTGATCGAAACCCGAACCGGCTGGCATTTGGCAATAACTCAACTATTGATTAACCTCTCCGCCGTATTGGTTCTCTGGGCCGGGTTTGCTTTATTTGAAAGCAGATCTGTCTCGGGCCCGGTGTTAGTTATGCTGCCCATAGTGCTGCTGGGCCTCAACGAAGTCTATGCCATGCTCCCGGATGCGTTTGGCAAACTGGGGGCAACGGTGGCGGCTGCGAGGCGCTTGAATGAAGAGGTTAAGCCTTCCACGGTAGAGCCGGCGATTTCAATTACCCACACCACGCTGACAGCCAAAGACCTGACCATTGGCCATCCCGGCGCTGCGCCGGTTATGACGCATTTCTCGCTGGCCGTACAGGCAGGCGAACGACTTGGTATTGTCGGCGCGTCTGGAAGCGGCAAGTCTTCGTTAGCCGATACATTTGCGGGGGTAACTCCCGCTCTGGCAGGAGAACTTCTGCGCCCACTATGCGCCTACCTGACACAAAGTACGGTGGTATTCGAAGATACCTTGAAAGCGAATCTACTATTGGGCAATGAAAAGGCCACCGACGCGGAGTTGTGGCGGGTACTAGAACTGGTGGAACTGGCAGAACGGTTTGCGCGGGAAGACGAGGGTTTGAACACCTGGCTAGGCAGCAGTGGCAACCGCTTATCCGGAGGGGAAGCCCGTCGGTTAGTTCTGGCTCGGGTACTGCTATCGAACGCTCCGCTGGTGATTCTGGACGAGCCGTTTACCGGCGTAGATGCCGATACCCGTACCCGAATCGCGCCACTGATTGACCGATGGCTGGAAGGCCGCACGGTCATCAGTCTGGGGCATGGGCCGGAAGCTCTACTGCATTCCGACCACATACTGCACCTAAATTAGGCGTTTATCGGGTTTCCAGGACCTCGAAGGTCAGGCCAGCATTGCTGGTCAGGCGTTCATGGAGTTTGCCGTTCATGGCTGAGGATGGAGTCCAGAAACCGCCGGGCAACTCTTCCTTAATATCCAAAGCCAGACATAAACCGGCTTCGCCCAGCATTTTTCCTGTTGAGCCGTAGCCCGGATCCCGGTCGCCCGTCACCTTGGTGATCATGGTTTTGCCATCTTGGGTACGGCCGATGAAGCGAATATCGTAGAAGCCGGCTTCCTGTGCTTCCGGAGTCGGGCCTTCGCCTGGCTGAGGAACCAGTTTTTCCACCAGCCAACGGGTTGGTTTGATCGCAGATGCCGTGAAAAATGCACCCAGCGCGGCCACAACACCATAAGCTGTCAGACGGCCCTTGGTACCCTTCCCTGTCATGATGGCTTCATCGTAGGTGAATTCTTTTCCGTAACGAGCGCCCTGCACTGCATTCGAGCGATGAACCACGCGGGTGTTAATGGCCCCCATAACAAACGGCGCCAACCAAACATCGAAGTCTTTGTCGAACTCTGCAGATTTCAAGCTCGGCTGACGTGTTTTGGAGCGATGCTCCGGCGGGCAGATTGAGAACGGGTTGGCCAGCTCTTTGCGCAGCTTAGGATCGGCACCCATTTCTTTCGCGATATTGATCATGGAAGCAACCGTGCCGCCAGATAGGCCGCCCTTGGCCACCTTTACTCGCATACGAACGTCTTGGCACGGTTCGCCAAAGGTTTCCTCGGCATTTTTCTGCAGGAACCAAACGCCCATATCGGATGGGATAGAATCGAAGCCGCAGCAATGCACAATGCGCGCGCCACTTTCCTTAGCCTGATCTTCGTAACGCTTGATCATTCGGCCGATCCACTGAACTTCGCCGGTCAAATCGCAATAGTCGGTACCTGTGCTTACACACGCTTTGATCAGGGGCTCACCATACAGCGCGTATGGGCCCACGGTTGAGATCACGAGTTTGGTTTGCTCGCACAGAGCAATCAACGCGGTTTCGTCGCTGGCATCGGCAATCAGCACGGGCAAATCCGCAGCGCCTGAGCCCAGCGTAGCCTTCAGATCATTCAGTTTACCTTCGGAGCGACCGGCAATGGCCCACTTCACATCACCGCCTACACCGTAATTCTTGGCGAGGTAATTGGTGAGTATCTGGCCGACAAAGCTGGTAGCGCCAAATACAATCAGATCGTAATTTGCCTGTGTGTTGGTCATTGCGTGTCCTTGTCTTTATTGGATTTTATGATGAAAACGATGGTAACAGGTTTAATCCTGCGTGTTACTTTCATCTTTTCATGAAAACTGCGTCTTTCCGGCCAATCGTTTAACAGCGAAGCAGGTTCAAACTGGTGCTACCTTAACAAATGCCTCGGAGGACATACGTGACTGTATTCCTGGTTATAACGAGTTTCGTACTTGCGTGTATTAGCGGCCTTTTACTCTGGCAGCTGTTGGAGCAGCGCAAGATGATTGACCAAATGCTTGAGCGTGAAGATATATCCGCACAGCAACCCGACCCGGAACTTGCCATTGTCCTGAAAGTGAGCGACCCCATCGGCCTGGCCAAACGGGAATCAAGAGCCGGACGACTGATTGGCGACCGCTTACCGACCATGGCGACAAAAATGGTGTATCAGGAAGTTCTTAAGGAATTAACGAACGAACTGGAAGCGCGGGAAATTGATGTTGATATGCAGATTGAATACCGCTGAGGTAAGCCAACATGATGACATTAATAGCAACCGGTGTGGGTTTGACGTTGAGCGGCTATCTGCTGGCTGCAGGCTTCAAGCAGTCCGCCGATTCGCGTAAAAAACTGCGCATTCTTAACGCCAGTCGGCTACAGGCTCGTAGCCAGATTCAGCAAAAACGTATGGAGCTGCTGGAGGTACGTAATCGAGCCAAGCTGATGGAAGATACGGTATCCGGTGGCACAACCGCAGTCGAGAAAGTGCACAAGGTGATTGCCAACACCACCTTTGGTTTGATCGACCGGTTCGCCAAGGATGAAGAATTCAAGAACACAGCCCGTAAGGTAAAGAAAACCCATCACGAGAAAAGTGAAAAGGTTTATGAGGTGGTGAGAACCACGAATCGAGCCGCGCACATACTGGCCGACAGCTTATTCATCGGTAAAGCTGAGAAACGCATCATCTCTAAAACAAAAAAGGCACCCTAAGGTGCCTTTTTAATAGAGATCAGAAGGTTACAGTGCCTTCTTCAACTCTTCTTCCAGCTGAGGAACAGCTTCGAACAGGTCCGCTACCAGGCCGTAATCGGCAACCTGGAAAATCGGAGCTTCTTCATCCTTGTTGATCGCGACGATCACTTTGGAGTCAGACATACCTGCCAAGTGCTGGATAGCACCAGAGATACCAACCGCTACGTACAGCTGAGGCGCAACGATCTTACCCGTCTGGCCTACCTGCATGTCGTTAGGTACGAAGCCTGCATCAACTGCGGCGCGGGAAGCACCTACGGCTGCGCCCATCAGATCAGCTACTTGCTCAAGCATCTTGAAGTTTTCGCCATTCTGCATACCACGGCCACCAGAGATGACGATGCCGGCAGAAGCCAGGTCAGGACGGTCAGAGGCAGCTTTCTCTTCGCCTACGAAAGAGGACAAGCCTGCATCTTTAACAACGTCGAGCTGTTCTACAGAAGCAGAACCGCCTTCGGCAGCTACTGGATCGAAACCAGTCGGACGCACAGTGATAACTTTGATGCTGTCGCTAGCTTTTACAGTAGCGATGGCGTTACCCGCGTAGATCGGACGAACAAACGTGTCTTCTGATTCAACACGGATGATGTCAGAAACCTGGGCAACGTCCAGCAGCGCAGCTACGCGAGGCATGAAGTCTTTACCAGTGGTACCGGCAGAGGTCAGGATGTGGCTGTAGCCCTTACCTACTTCTGCAACCAGCTCACTCAGGTTTTCAGCCAGGAAGTGGCCGTAGGCAGCGTTGTCAGCAACCAGAACCTTGTTAACACCTTCTGCTTTAGCAGCGGCTTCAGCGACGGCGCCTACGTTTTCACCGGCAACCAGCACGTCGATGTCACCACCGATGGCCTTGGCTGCCGCTACAACGTTCAGAGTAGCCTGCTTCAGGCTGCTGTTGTCGTGTTCAGCAATTACCAGGATGCTCATTTAGATCACCTTCGCTTCGTTCTTCAGTTTATCAACCAGCTCAGCAACGTCAGCCACCTTGATACCAGCCTGACGTGAAGCAGGCGCTTCTACCTTCAGGGTGGACAGACGAGGTGCGATTTCAACGCCCAGGTCAGCTGCACTTACTGTCTCGAGGGGCTTCTTCTTAGCCTTCATGATGTTCGGCAAAGAAGCGTAGCGCGGCTCGTTCAAACGCAAGTCAGTGGTAACAACCGCGGGCAAGTTCAGAGCAACAGTCATCAGACCGCCGTCTACTTCACGGGTTACGTTAACTTTTTCGCCGTCGACAGCGACTTCTGAAGCGAAAGTGCCCTGTGCCATACCGCTCAGAGCGGCCAGCATCTGGCCAGTTTGGTTATTGTCGGAATCGATGGACTGTTTACCCAGAATAACCAGCTTAGGCTCTTCTTTCTCAACGACAGCTTTAAGCAGCTTGGCCGCTTCGAGGGACTGAACTTCTTCGTCAGTCTCGATGTGGATACCACGGTCAGCGCCCAGTGCCAGAGCAGTACGGATTTGCTCCTGGGAGGCCTTCGGGCCAATGGATACAACAACGATTTCAGTGGCAACGCCTTTTTCTTTCAAACGAACCGCTTCTTCAACTGCGATTTCGCAGAACGGGTTCATTGCCATTTTGACGTTGGCGAGGTCAACACCGGTGTTGTCCGGCTTGACGCGCACCTTTACGTTGTAGTCGATAACTCGTTTTACAGCGACCAGAACCTTCATAGATTCCTCGTTCTTCTACAATGGGTTTAATGATGCACAGTACTAAAAAGAGCGCCTGCCACATAAAGCATGACAATACTGCAGGTTAAAACAGAAGGGGTAATTGCCCCATCCGACGCTCCAGGCCTGCGTTCACAGCCAATCGACCGGGTTGACCCGGCCAGGCAATGAGACGATACTAAAAATCGACTCAAAACACACGTTATTTCGGTGTATACGTACAATGCCAAAGGTAAGTGCAAATTTCAAACAAACGTTTGTTTGATTTGTCAAATGCGTTATCCTTCGGAAAATAACATTCATTAAAGCTGTATGAGATGAGGAGACCAACGTGGAACGCGAATCAATGGAATTTGATGTTCTGATCGTAGGCGGCGGCCCTGCGGGACTGTCGGCAGCCTGCCGAGTCATGCAACTGGCGCAAGAAGCCGGTGAAGAACTGACTGTTTGTGTAGTTGAGAAAGGTTCCGAGGTTGGTGCACACATCCTCGCAGGTACCGTTTTCGAGCCTACCGCTCTGAACGAACTCTTCCCGGACTGGAAAGAAAGAGGCGCGCCGCTGAACACGCCGGTGACCCGTGACGATATTTTCCTGCTGAAAGATCAGGAAAAAGCCACCAAGATTCCGAATGCTTTTGTACCCAAGAACATGCACAACCACGGCAACTACATCATCAGCCTTGGTAACCTGTGCCGCTGGTTGGCTGAACAAGCCGAGCAACTGGGCGTAGAGGTTTACCCAGGCTTCGCCGCTTCAGAAACCATCGTTGAAGACGGTCAGGTTAAGGGCATCATTACTGGCGACATGGGCGTAGCCCGCGACGGTTCCGAGAAAGACGGTTACATGCCCGGCATGGAACTGCGCGCCAAGTACACCCTGTTCACCGAAGGCTGTCGTGGTCACCTGGGCAAGCGCCTGATTAACGATTTCAAGCTGGACGAAGGCAAAGACCCTCAGCACTACGGTATCGGCATCAAAGAGCTGTGGGACATCGACCCGGCTAAACACGAGCCAGGCCTGGTTGTTCACACCACTGGCTGGCCTCTGAACGAGTCAGGCTCTACCGGCGGCTCGTTCCTGTATCACCTTGAAGGTGGGCAAGTGTATGTTGGCCTGATTACAGACCTGTCTTACAGCAATCCTCACCTAAGCCCGTTTGAAGAATTCCAGCGCCTTAAGCATCACCCTGAAGTGAAGAAATATCTGGAAGGCGGTAAGCGCGTAGCTTACGGTGCTCGAGCCATCACTAAGGGCGGCTACAACGCCCTACCCAAGATGAGCTTCCCGGGCGGTCTGCTTCTGGGCTGTGACGCCGGCACTCTGAACAGTTCCAAAATCAAAGGCTCTCACACCGCCATGAAGTCTGGCCTGTTGGGTGCTGAAGCGGTATTTGAAGCTCTGAAAGAAGGCAAGAACGGCGAAGAGATCACCAGCTTTGCACAGCGTTTCGAAGACAGCTGGTTGTACAAAGAGCTTTACGCTGAACGTAACTTTGGCCCGGCGATGCACAAATTCGGCAACTACGTTGGCGGCGCAATCGCATTCGTGGAACAGAACATTCTTCGCGGAAGCCTGCCGTTCACGTTCCGTGATACCACTCCGGATTACGCAACCATGAAGCCGGCCGCCGACTGCAAACAGATCAACTATCCGAAGCCGGATAACGTGTTGACCTTCGATCGTTTGAGCTCAGTGTTCATTTCGAACACCAACCATGAAGAAGATCAGCCGATTCACCTAAAATTGACCGATCCGGATATTCCTATTCAGGTCAACCTGCCTAAATACGACGAGCCTGCGCAGCGTTACTGCCCGGCTGGTGTGTATGAAGTGATGGAAGCCGAAGACGGAAGCGGCAAGAAGTTCCAGATCAACGCCCAGAACTGTGTTCACTGTAAGACCTGTGACATCAAGGATCCTTCACAGAACATTACTTGGGTAACGCCGGAAGGAAGCGGCGGACCAAATTATCCGAACATGTAATACATTGTTTTGATATGACTAAAAAAGCCGGGAAAATCCCGGCTTTTTTGCGTCTTTCAGGCATAAAAAAACGGCTCCCGAGGGAGCCGCTTTAAATCAACCTTTCGGAAGAGATCAGTGCACGTGACCGTGCTCTTGCTCTTCGTCAGTTGCTTCGCGAGCTTCTACAACTTCCACGTCGAAGTGCAGAGTCTCACCCGCCAGCGGGTGGTTAGCATCGATCGTGACCGTTTCTTCGCTCACTTCAACAACACGAACAACCTGCGGGCCGCCCGGAGTTTGTGCTTGGAACTGCATGCCCGGCTCGATGGTATCTACACCTTCGAAAGCGGAACGAGGAACAGGCTGGACCAATTCTTCGTTAACTTCGCCGTAGCCTTCAGCAGGCTCTACGGAAACTTTAACCTGATCGCCAGCATTCTTTTCGTTCAGTGCGCTTTCCAGTCCACCGATGATGTTCTGTGCACCTTCCAGGTAAGTCAGAGGCTCACGGCCTTCTACACGGGAGGAATCAAGCTCTTCTCCCTGGTTGTTGGTGAGCGTGTAATGGATGGTGACAACACGTGGTTGGGCCATGTGATCTCCTTGCGAGTCGCAGTGACTATGTATTTAAAATGGAGGTAATCGAAAGGAACGTGAACAGCTGCACTGCACAGAGGGACTAACGACCACCGGCCTCGTTAGAGAGCCTGGCTCGATAACAAGAAAGAAACCACAGTTTAACAAGTGACAGACTGCGTTTTCTACCTTCTTTATGGAGACGGCTCAGGGCTTTTCAACCGCCCTGCCCGATTTTCCAGAAATTTCCCTGGCTCATCACACCAACAACCGTAGCGCCGTCGATTTCTCGCTCTTCAGCAACCGCCACTAAATCGTAAAACGCACTGGTTTGCAGGCGCGCTTCAACCCCATGGCGCACGGATATGGTGGGTCTTGGCTCTTCGGAGTTCGGATAGCGTTCAACCTGCAAAACATGGTCGCTGCCAAGCTCAAGTATTTCACCCATATTCGTTGTTAGACTCAGGACTTGGCTCTCACCTTCCCCCGTTACGGTTAGCGTGTGTGCCAGCAAGGGTGAATCTTCCACCTGAATGCGCCACTTTTCGACAGGCGTTACAAGGTAATAATGACCGTCATTTTCCCGGCGTAAAATAGTCGAGAACAACTTCACAATGGCTTCCCGTTCGATCGGATTACCCTTGAAGATCCACCGACCATCACGGGTGATTACCAAATCCATGTCACCGGAGAGCTCCGGGTGCCATTTATCCAGCGGTGGCAGGCTGCGCTCTTTCGAGTGCTCGCTAACAACCTTGGCAATGTCTTCTGGCTTTGCGCCCACGGACGAACTCCTTTTACTTGGAAGCGGGCAATATCACAGGCCCCGCATAGACTCCGACCTTAAAGGCACGGCGCCCGGCTTGGTTATGGCGAGATTCACTTGCTCCAACAAGCGCTGCTTGTCCTGCCCTAACGTGCCTTTTAGCACTAGATAGTTTGAAGCGTGATCGCTGCGGAAGGTAGTGTTCTCCAGCTCAAGATGCTCGAGGAACATACGGATTTCTTCAAACAATCCCTGTTGATCTAAAGGCTCAAAATCGTCGCCGAACCCTTCGCGGAAACGATCTTCGCCCTGCGGGAAGCTGACCACCAACGTGGACAGAAAATCCGGCTGGGTTTCGTTGCACAAAGTTGCGGTGTTAATGGCGTGCTGACGCGACAGAGTTTTGCCGCCAAGCCCGTTTAGCACCATGACCGAACTGGTTAAACCCGCTTGCTTGATTTTACCCAGTGCCGAACGGGTAGATTCCCAGGTTTCGCCCTTGTTGATCCGGCGAAGCACTTCATCATCGCCGGATTCCATGCCAACGTACAAAATACCCAATCCGGCTTCACGTAATGCTCTCAAATCCTCAACGGATTTCTTGGCAAGGTTGCGCGGCAAACAATAGCTGGATACCCGCTCAAGCCCCGGGAACGCTTCTTTCAGATCATGGAGAATTTCGAGAAGCCGTCGGGTAGGCAGCACCATGGCATCGCCGTCGGCAAGAAACACCCGCGGAACGCTCCCAAATGCATTAGCCGCTTTTTCTATGTCGGCCCGAACATCCGCAGGCTTTCTGGCCCGGAATTTCTTTTGGGGCTGGGTATACATCTCGCAGAAGGTACACTGGTTCCACGAGCAGCCATTGGTGACCGGTAAGATGAGAGATTTTGCTTCGCTTGGAGGCCGAAAGACCGGCTCGATGTATTCAATCGGGAAACTGTACATAACGGCTCAGTAAGCTTAAGAAAGAAGGACGACAGGAAGAATAATCAGGGCAAAAACTGTGTTTTCAAGGTGGCACAGTCCGGCCCCACCACCGGCATGTCGAGCACAACCGCTTGCGCGGTCATAAACGGCATGCCATTGCGATGACCGTCCGATAACAGGGTTGTAAGGCTGCCCACCAAGGGCATGTGAGATACCAACATCAACGGCGACGCTGTATTTTCGAGCAATGCATCCAGGCACCGTCCCGGATCATCATCCGGTGTGATGAACGATTTCTCGCTGACAGGGACACTCAGTATGTCACCAACAATAGCCGCCGTCTGGCGAGCGCGGATGTATGGGCTACACCAAATAACACTGGGCTTCGAATCGGATAGTGCGATTTGCTCCGCCACATTGGCAGCCTGCTTCCGTCCGACTTCAGTCAACTCCCGTTCGTGATCAAGGGAGTGCCTGCCTGCCTCACCGTGGCGCATGATGATCAGTTGCATAATACTCTCCTCGTCCAGCTTGCTGGATTACTGAGCCACTGTACGAGGCAGAATGAATTCTACATCCGAGTTTTGAACGGCATTCATCAGATTTTTGATAACGACCTCAATCGGAGCATCGTTGTATAGAATCTCGTACAACCCTCGTACCAGCGGCATGTGAATGCCAATCGCTTCGGATTTGTCTCTTACTAATTTGAGAGTATAGATGCCTTCGGCCACCTGCCCCAATTCCCCTGCTGCCTCGTCCAATTTTTTCCCGGTACCCACGGCGTAACCTACCCGGAAATTTCGGCTCTTGCTGGAGGTACAGGTCGCAATCAGATCGCCCACACCCGCCAGCCCCATAAAGGTCATGGGGTTGGCACCCAGACTCACCGCAAACCGGCTCATTTCCGCCAGCCCGCGAGTAATCAGCATGGCTTTGGCGTTTTCGCCAAGGTTTTGCGCAGATGCTAATCCCGCAACAATGGCATAGATGTTTTTCAGCGCGCCCGCCAGCTCGACTCCATAGACATCAACGTTGGCGTACACACGAAAATAGTCGCAACCGAGCAGTTCCTGAACCGCGTGGCGCACGGCTGGATCTTTCGCGGCAATAACCGTTGCGGTCAATTCGCGGTTAACGATCTCGCCCGCTAAGTTAGGCCCGCTCAGTACTCCGGACCGGCACCGCGGAATTTCTTCGAGCAATATTTCGCTCATCAGTTTGAAGCCTTGTTGCTCAATGCCTTTGGTCAGGCTCACAACAATCTGATCATCTTTGAAAACACGTTTGTTGTCGCGGATTACCGAGCGGAACGCCTTTGAAGGAATTGCCACAAATACAACGTCTGCCCGATCAACGGCTTGGGCGAGATCGGTTGTAGGGAAAATCTCGCCTTCAAGAAGGATGTCGGGCATGTACCGCGCATTCATCCGCGTTGAGCGAATTTCCTCAACCTGCCCTTCATCGCGCATCCAAAAATGCACAGTATGACCATTTTCACCCAGTACCTTGGCCATTGCAGTTCCGAAACTGCCGCCACCCAGGACTGCAACGTTTTGCGATTTCGCCATATCAGACTCCGGCGTTACGTTTTCTGGCATAGTGTTTCCGTAGGTTTGTGTTAGGCAAGACCCGGCGCTGGAGAATTGAATCAGCCGGGCTCTTCACACTCAAGAGCTCTGACGAGGTTCTTGAACTCTTCCCGGTTTTTGCTGTTCATGCCCATCAACACTCTATGAGCGTCGAGCACCTTTTCGCGAACTTGTTGTTCGCTGGCTTTCAAGACAGGAATTTCTTCTAAATCTTCAATGCGGGAAGCAGGCTCGCGGACAATGATAAAAATCTTGTCGAAGCCCATAGACGAGATGATGCGGGTGACATCAGGATTGGTAGATATCAGAGTCGGAAGAAAGTGGCTTTGTTTGTAAGCCGCCAACGCAATCTTGGCAAGCAGCCCAAGCGTGGTGCTGTCGACAATCTCCGTTTCCGTGAGATCGATCACCACCGTTTTGAATTCCGGGTCCCGGGTGATGGATTCGACGAGTTGGTCCAGCGTCGAACAAAGGTTCAGCCGGATTTCTCCAATAAACTTCAGGACGTAAATTCCCTGCTTATC